>NZ_FMUC01000009.1:0-309988 GCF_900100935.1 Pseudomonas sp. NFACC25 | reverse complement strand
ACCGACGACGAACGCCGCATCGTCATGCGCAACCTCGGCTTCTTCTCCACTGCGGATTCGTTGGTCGCGAATAACCTGGTCCTGGCCGTGTACCGCCTGATCACCAACCCGGAGTGCCGCCAGTACATCCTGCGCCAGGCCTTCGAAGAAGCGATCCACACCCACGCCTACCAGTACTGCATCGAATCGTTGGCCATGGATGAAGGCGAGATCTTCAACATGTACCACGAGATTCCATCGGTGGCTAAGAAGGCAGCCTGGGGCCTGAAATACACCCGTTCGATCTCCGATCCGAAGTTCGAAACCGGCACCGTCGACACCGACAAGGAACTGCTGCGCAACCTGGTCGCCTACTACTGCGTGCTGGAAGGCATCTTCTTCTACTGCGGCTTCACCCAGATCCTGTCCATGGGCCGCCGCAACAAAATGACCGGCGTGGCCGAGCAGTTCCAGTACATCCTGCGCGATGAGTCGATGCACCTGAACTTCGGTATCGATGTGATCAACCAGATCAAGATCGAAAACCCGCACTTGTGGGATGCCGAGATGAAGGAAGAAGCGACCCAGATGATCCTGCAGGGGACTCAGCTGGAGATTGAATATGCGCGGGATACCATGCCGCGTGGGGTTCTGGGGATGAATGCGGCGATGATGGAGGATTACCTCAAGTTCATCGCTAACCGTCGCCTGTCGCAGATCGGCTTGAAGGAAGAGTATCCGGGGACGACCAACCCGTTCCCATGGATGAGCGAGATCATGGACTTGAAGAAAGAGAAGAATTTCTTTGAGACTCGGGTTATTGAGTATCAGACCGGCGGTGCGCTGAGCTGGGATTAAAGTCAGTACCACCAAAGAGAGCTGCCCAAGGGCAGCTCTTTTTTTGCAAATAGCATTTAGAAGGACACATCAGCAAATGGAACTGCTCTACGCCACGCTATTAATTATCACGATACTCGGAATGGCTGCCTGGATGTTTCTGGGTGGATTTGTCTTCAGAAATCCGTTCGTCCTCTACATCACAGGTTTTGTTCTAGCTCTCGTGGGTGGATATCTTTCCTATAGTTTGCAAGAGATCGCTGCTAATGGCGAAGCGGCTAAATACTTTACTGACCTTAAACTAGCCGCCGCACTTGTCAGCTACACCATCGCCGCAGCCGGCGGTAGTTTGATTGCAAGCGGTATTTTGTTGAAAGCCCAACATATGGCCAAAACAGACAAAATTTCTGCGAAGAGAGCAGTAAACATCGTTGCCAACAAAATTGAAATGATCCATCAGCAGGCGCTACAGCTACGGGATAATCCCACGGCGCTGACAATCGCAAAGCAAGAAGAACAGCGTCTCGACCTGCGCTTGAGGTTATACGAACAACGAACAGCGCTGGACAAGGCCCTTGAACGACTGGAACAAATGGACTATCCGTAAGGTTTGCCATTTCTTGAAGTACATCACGTCAAGCACCAGGCCCAGAAGGGTTCGGATCGCATCACCAATGCTGTAGCCTTGTGCCCCAATTGCCATCAGCGTTGTCACCGGTCGAGTGACCGAGAGGCTTTCACCGAGGGGCTTTACGCCAAGGTCGGAAGATTGGCACGGGAGTAGACTCCTGCTGTCACACCTGATGCACGCTCAAAAAAATACTAGATAGGACCGAGGCCAACCCGTGAACCCAGACATGCTCGAAGCCGGCCCCGTTGACGCCAAAGTACTCTCCGTCTTTGACTTCGACGGCACCCTGACCCACCACGACAGTTTCGTGCCCTTCCTCAAGTTTGCCTTTGGCACCGGCGAGTTTTATGGCCGGATGGTCAAGCTGGCCGTGCCTGGGCTGCGCTTTTTGGTGCGGCAGATCAGCCGGGATGAGTTGAAGGCGCAGTTGATCCGCACCTTTATGACCGGGGTGGAGAAGACGTGGGTGCAGCAGAAGGCCGAGGAGTATTGCCAGCGCAATTGGGCACGGTTGATGCGCCCGGCGGGGGTGTTGTCGGTGGAGCAGGAGTTGGGCTCGGGGGCGGTGGTGACGCTGTGTTCGGCGTCGCCGGCGTTGGTGCTGCAGCCGTTTGCCGATCGGCTTGGGATCAAGTTGATTGGCACTGAGCTTGAGGTGGTCGACGGGGTGTTGACCGGCAAGCTCACCGGGAATAACTGCCGGTGTGAGAATAAGGTGCTGCGGCTGGAAGCGGTGTATGGCGATTTGGGCGAGTATCGGCTGCGGGCCTGGGGCGATACGCGTGGGGATCGGGAGTTGTTGGCGGCGGCGCAGGATGCGCATTTTCGGCATTTTCATGCGAAGAAGAAAAAGCGGGCTCGGTTGCAGCGGTGATGCGGGGGGCGCAGAACCTGGCGGCGTTCGGCGGGGCAATGAGCCCGGTGATATGCGGGTATCTGCTGATCAACGCGGCGCCGGCCAGCATGTTCTATGCCTTGGGTACACTCACAGCGATAGGCGGGACCTTGTGCTTCCTCAGCGGACGACGGGTTGCAGGTTCTTGCTGATATTTGCGCGGGTTCCCGCTATTAATAGCGAAACCTCTCACGGACCCGAGCCCCATGAAATTCGACACGGCCTACAGCCTGAGTCTCGATGACAAGCTGTCGATCTACGACGTACGAGACCTGAATTTCGACGAAACCGCCGCCTACGATTCCGACCAGGACAGTTTCCTGTGCCCCAACGATGCCTGTCGTGCCGCCTTCGAAGCAGGCAATGTGCTGAGCACGTTCAACGCCAAGAACGTCAACTACCAACGCACCCCGCATTTCAAAAACACACCGAGCACCCGGCATATCGACGGCTGCCGCTATGCCAGCCTCCACAAGGGTGCAGCAGGCGAAAACGACGATGAGCGTGAGGACAATTTCCCATCGGAATTTGTCCTCACCCGCCGTACGTACGAGCGTAAAACCGCAGTGGCCGGCACCGAGGGGCTGGTCCCACAAGATTCAGCGAAAACACCTTCACCCCGCAGCGGCGAATCTGTCAGTTCGAGCGACACCACCCCGGACAAGACCAGCGTGTTCGCCCACCCGGTGGAATGTTTTGTGTCGAACATCGACGACAAGGAAAAACTCAAACGCATGCCGCTGAAAATCGGCGAGCACACCGCGACTTACGCGGCGTTTTTCAAGAAGATCGAATACCTGCAAGACAACAAGGGCCTGATCTACTGGGGCAAGGTCAAAGCGATCAAGGACTACACGAGCAGCTTTCGCATCGACTTCGAAAAGAAGGTGTGGCTCGACAAAAAGCCCTACTCGGTCAACGTCTACCTGAGCAAAAAGCTCATCGAGAACTACCGCAAGCGCAAGGCGTTCCTGGAGCAGATCAGGGCGGCGTCGGACAGTGAGCGGGCGTTGTATTGTTTCTTCTACGGGGTGACACCGGAGCTGAAACAAGTGCCCAGCAAGAAGAACCCCGAGCAGACCTTCGGGGTATTCAGCGCGAATATCGAGAACCTCGATCACCTGATCATTCGTGAGGCGCCAGGGTTGGAATAGTGGGTCGATAAGCATCCAGTTGATGAGCGGTCAAAACAACTGTACAAAAACACAGTATAGTTTGCCCTCCCCCGTCGAACCCTGGAGAAACCCCATGTCCTCCCTGGCAATGAGCTCTTTCGTAGAACAGCAGATCGTCCTGCACCAATTCACCGCCAAACACAGCGTACAGGCCCGCGCGATGCTGGGCTGGAGCCGCGACGAGCTGGCCCGCCAGGCGGGTGTGACGGTGGATGCCATCCAACAGTTCGAAAGCCAGGGCGATGTGGGTGATGAAACCCGCCTGGCATTGGCGTTTCGGTTGGAGGCGCAAGGGCTGGTGTTTTTCCCGGGGTTTGCGCCGGGGTGGGGCATGAGTGTACGGCGGTTTGACACCGCCCCTGCCGAACCCGCAGCACAAAACATTATGTCGCGGCTGATGGGCTCAACAGCGGCATCAATTGATTCACCAACGCCCCAGCCGAATGGTGCGTAGAGTCCAAGCGGATCACCGGACAGGTCAGTGCCGCCAACCAGGTTTCATGCCGACGCAGGCTGCGTAGGCTGTGGTTGCCGTTGTCGTAACGAGCGGCCCAGGCCAGGAAGGCGACGCTGTTCTCGTGGCGACTGCCACCTTCCAGGATTTCATCACCGTAGCGTTGCACCTCCCTCATGCGCAGACGGTGCAGGCGCACGTGCGGGTCGAGGCGCAGGAACACCACGTGGGTGAACTGCGCGATCATCGGGTCGCCCCAGCCACACAGTGAACCGGACAGCACCCAGCCTTCCAGGCCGACAGTCTGGTCCTGCAGCAGGCGGATGCGTTCATCCTTGGGCCGGGCAATGGTGAAGGGGGCGTCGGTTTGCTGCCAGTAGAAATAGTCGGTGTCGAAGTAAGCGACGTTCAGACTCTCCGCCAAGGCCCTGCCCAGGGTGGTAGTGCCCGCCCCCGCAGCACCGAGGATATGAATTCTATAGGCCATGGCTTCCCTCCCTGGCATTGCGATAACCCTGCGCCAGCGCGGCCAACGATTCCTTCGACCATCGCGCACCGTAGAACCACAACGTCCCGCCGTCATCGAGAGCCTCGGCGAACTTCGGGTAACCACTCCAGCAGGCAGCATGGAACGCAGCACTTTCACTGTCCGACACCAGGGCATCCAGCCGGTATTCATTCACGATTTCATCGATTTCATTATGGGTGTGCAGGTTGAACGTGAGGGTGCCGTCGACACGTTGCGCCGGCACGGGTATCAGTTGCGCCCCGGCCCGGCGCAGTACGTCCAGCGCACGCATGAAGGGCGCACGGTGTTGAATCGGCTCATGCCCATCGCCACGTCCATATCGGTCGGCATACCCCACGCGCCTGCCGGCCAACGCTTGCGTGGCCGCAAAGCGGCTGTTGTTCTGTACCAGGGGCACCTCCACCATCACCGGGCCCTCTGGGTCGATACCGCTCAGGGCAATCAGCGTCAACGAGGGATCAGGCATGGGTCTGATGGGAATTGCCGGTACGTTATACCCGGGGATCAGGACGCCACCCTTGGGGTGGGTTTGAGGGGGGGTATCGACATCAAACTCGATACTGCGGGGGGGCACTTGATCGGGGGAAGGACGGCGGCATGGAGATGCCGAATCGGTCATGCCCAAGAGCGCAGACAACGGCTGGCCAACCTGGCAAACCGCATCTGCTCGCAAAAACCATCTGCATATGCTGTCCATCGGTACGCCTCCCCTGAAAACACTTTCCAGGGATCATCGCATCCTTCGCCGGCGCCTGTCGCAGACCCGAAACAGCTTGAAAACTCCTTTTCCATTACCTCTGCGCCCTCAGCCCACAAGGTGCTCTTGTGCACCTTGGGTTTCCACTTCCAGCCACCATGCATACCCACGCTCCGGCTGGTTCAAGCTGAACGCCTGGCCCATCGGCGGTGTGGTAATCGACACATTGCGCTCCCACGCCAGCGCCATGATGCGGTCGAAAGGTTCGTGCCAGGCATGGAACGCCAGGTCGAAAGTACCGTTGTGGATCGGCAGCAGCCAGCGGCCCCTGAGGTCGATATGCGCTTGCAGGGTTTGCTCCGGCTGCATGTGCACATGGGGCCAGTCGACGTTGTAAGCACCGGTTTCCATCAACGTCAGATCGAACGGGCCGTACTGTTCGCCGATGCGTTTAAAGCCGTCGAAGTAGCCGGTGTCACCGCTGAAAAAGATGCGGCGCGTGCCGTCGATCATCACCCAGGAACACCAGAGGGTCTGGTTGGCATCAAACAGGCCGCGCCCGGAAAAGTGCTGCGCCGGCGTGGCGACAAAGCGAATGCCATCCACCTCGGTGCCTTGCCACCAATCCAGCTGCCGCACTTTGCTGGCGTCGACACCCCACTTGACCAGGATGTCGCCCACGCCCAGCGGCGCGAGAAAGTAACGGGTCTTGTCGGCCAGTTGGACCACAGCCTTATGGTCAAGATGATCGTAGTGGTTGTGGGAAAGAATCACCGCCTCCAGGGGCGGCAGCTCTTCAAGACGGATAGGCGGCTGGTGGAAACGCTTGGGGCCAGCCCAACTGAATGGCGAGGCACGCTCGGCGAACACCGGGTCGGTCAGCCAGAACTTGCCGCGCATTTTCAGCAACACGGTGGAATGCCCCAGGCGGAACACGCTGTGATCAGGCGCCGCCAACAATTGCTCGCGGGTCAGCGGTTGCACCGGGATCTGCCCCACCGGCCGCGTGCTGCGTGGCTTGTTAAACAGCATGTTCCAGAAGATACGCAAGGTCTTGCCAAAGCCACCGTGCTGCACGGGGGCCTCGTTGCTGTAGCGCCCCAGGTCCTGCTCGGCAGGCTTGGGCGCCGCAGGTGAAGACTTGAGGCGGGTTGAGATGGTGGCCATTACCGAGTGACTCCTACGATCCGCGCATAAGTTACACTGAACAGTGTAGTTTCAAGATTGCAACAAAATCCGCAGCAAGTAAACTACCCAGTGTAATTTACCCTCAAGAGCCGAACGCCACCCATGACTGCCCCTCAACGCCTCACCGACCGCAAACGCCAAGCCATCGTGGCAGCAGCCATCGTTGAGTTTCGCGATAACGGCTTCGAGGTCACCAGCATGGACAAGGTCGCCGCCACCGCTGGGGTGTCCAAGCGCACGGTGTATAACCATTTCCCCAGCAAGGAAGAACTGTTCGCCGAAATCCTTCACCAGCTCTGGGCCAGCAGCGTCGCCCAACTCGACGTCAGCTACACCAGCGAGCGCCCTCTGCGCGAACAATTGCGTGGTTTGCTGGAAGCCAAGATGAAGATGATGTCGGACACCAATTTCCTCGATCTGGCCCGGGTAGCCATCGCCGCCACCATCCACTCACCGGAACGCGCGCAAGACATGGTCACCCGCCTGAGCCAGCGCGAAGAAGGCTTTACCCAGTGGGTACGCGCCGCCCAGGAAGACGGCCGCCTCTCCTGCACCGACCCGGCGTTTGCCGCCCACCAGATCCAAAGCCTGCTCAAGGCCTTCGCGTTCTGGCCGCAGATCACGTTGGGCCAGCCGACCCTGGATGCCGCCCACCAGGCGCGCGTCATTGACTCGGCCATTGACCTGTTCCTGGCCGGCTATGAAGTCAGCGCCCCCCGCCCCGAGTAAAAACCGTTGCAGGAGCGACATTCCTGGTCGCTTTTGACGCATTCGCCCTCTGTTTTGCGCAAATGGCCTGGAAGGCCACTGATTATTCCCATGGGAATAACTGACAATATTCACAGGCCTTATCCGATCAACGGTCGATCCGGTGACCGCGCGCCGCGGTAAATGTGGAAAACAGCTGAACCAGGAATTTATGGAAAACAGACGAGGCAAAGGGCTCTCATTTGCCCGGCGTATCTACCAGCCAAGGATCATCGGCCTGGGTGTCGGCAGCATCAGCGTCACCGGCGCCCTGTACCCGCTCGCCATGCCGGGCTGGGTCTGGGCATTACTGCTGTTCAATGGGTTTGCCTGGGCGCACCTTGCGTACCAGCTGTCCACCCGCTCGCCGTTCCCTTACCAGGCTGAACAGCGCAACTTCCTGTATGACTCGGTACTCGGCGGGTTCTGGGCGGCGGCCACGCAGTTCACGCCGCTGACAGCCGTGACCATCCTGTCGATGATGACCATGAACAACGTCGCCGCCGGCGGCCGGCGCCTGTTCCTGCGTGGACTGCTCGCCCAGGGGCTGGGGATCGGCGTGGCGTGGGCGCTGTTCGGCATCCAGTTCAACCCCGACGTCAGCCTGCTGCAGGTCTACTCCTGCCTGCCGATGCTGACCCTCTACCCCATGGCCATCGGCATGGTCTGTTATCAACTGGCGATCAAGCTCTCGGAACATAAACGCGCCCTTAGTGCCCTGAGCCGCACCGACAGCCTCACCGGCCTGCTCAACCACGGCTCGTGGAAAGACCTGCTGCACCTCAAGTTCCACAAGTGCCAGCAGCAGCAAAGCCACGCCACCATCGCATTGATCGATATTGACCACTTCAAGCAGATCAACGATACCCACGGCCATATCGTCGGCGACACGGTGCTGCGGCAACTGAGCCTGGAACTGCGGCGCAACCTGCGGGAAAACGACCTGGCCGGACGTTACGGTGGCGATGAGTTCTGTGTGATTCTTCCGCAAATGCCTCTGGAGCAAGCGGCGCAGATCATGGAGCAGATGCGCGAAACATTCGGCAACTACCGCACCCCGCACCTACCGGAATTGCGCGTCAGCCTGAGCATCGGCCTGGCGGACTTCCAGCCGCGCTTCACCGACGCAGCCATGTGGCTGAACGCGGCGGACCGGGCACTTTATGCCGCCAAGGACACCGGGCGTAATCGAGTCAGTGTCAACGACGACCGGATAGCCTGTTCCGCCTGACGTTGTCCTACGACACAGGTCTGGATCCTCCGTGCAGCCCCGCACGAGATAGCACAATGCCTCCATTGGTCGCCTACCCAAAAATGGTCCTGCCCATGGGGCGAACTTCTTGTCAGGCTGATGACTCTTAACCCGTTGTTCCACCCCCCGCTGTCAGCACAAGGGAGCTGACAATGAGCAGGTCAACCGTAGGGCAAATGCCTTACGGAGGCAGGCGCCTATACATGGATCCTCCCAGACGCGTGCTTGCCCGAGCCCCCGAACATGTTATTCAACGCCCATAAGAAAACCATCGATACCCTGCAACACACCGTGGCTCACCAGGCCAGCCTGCTGGACGCCATCGAACGCTCCATGGCGGTGATCGAATTCGATCCGCAAGGCCTCGTGCTGCGGGCCAATGACAACTTCCTCAGTACCCTGGGCTACCGCGCCGAGCAGATCGAAGGCCAATCCCACCGGATGTTCTGCACGCCCGCCTTCGCCCGCAGCGCCGAGTACCAGCAACTCTGGGCCAACCTGCAAAAGGGTCAGTTCCAGTCAGGTACCTTTGAACGGGTGGGCGGCAATGGTCAGTCGGTGTGGCTGGAAGCCAGCTATACCCCGGTACGTGATAACGCGGGCCGCGTGATCAAAGTGGTGAAGTACGCCCTGGACGTTACCCCGCGCCTGCAGGCCGAAAGCGAGGCCAACGCCAAGTTGGAAGCCATCGGCCGGGCCATGGCCGTCATCGAGTTCAACCTCGACGGCACGATCATCACCGCCAACGCCAACTTCCTGCAGCGCATGGGCTACAGCCTGGCGCAGATCCAGGGTCAGCATCATCGTCTGTTCTGCACCCCAGAGACCGCCGCGAGCTCAGCCTACAGCGAGTTCTGGCGGCGCCTGAACCAGGGTGAATTGTTCAGCGGCCAGTTCGAGCGCGTGGATAAAAACGGGCGGCCTGTTTGGCTCGAAGCCAGCTACAACCCGGTGTACGACGCCAGCGGACGCCTGCGCAAAGTGGTGAAGTTCGCCTCGGACATCACCGCGCGCGTGCAACAACATGCCGCTGACGCGCAGAGCGCCGCCCAGGCCTATCACCTGTCGCTGCACACCCAGGACATGGCAGAAAAAGGCGCCGACGTGATCCAGAAAACAGCCAGCGGCATGCGTGAAATTTCCTCGGACATCGACAACTCCTCGCAACTGATCGCCAAGCTGGGCGAGCGCTCGCAGCAGATCACTACCATCGTCAACACCATTCGCGGCATTGCCGAACAAACCAACCTGCTGGCACTCAATGCCGCTATCGAAGCGGCGCGTGCGGGTGAACAAGGCCGTGGTTTTGCCGTGGTGGCCGATGAGGTGCGGCAGTTGGCGGCGCGCACCAGCGGGTCCACCACGGAGATTTCCAGCATGATCGCGGTGATCCAGGCTGAAACCCGCCAAGCCATCGACAGCATGGACGCGACCCGCGACCGCGCTGCCCAGGGCGTGGAACTGGCCGACCAGGCCGGTACGGTGATCCTGCAGATTCGCGAAGGCACCAGCGAGGCGGTGCACGCGGTGAGTGCGTTTGCCAATGAGCGGAGTGCCCACTAAGTAGGCCACGGGTTATTCATGTGTAAGACAGGTCGCCAGGACTATAGTGATTCACTGTCTTAACGTTGATGACCCGAGCCGACCATGACCCCCGACAAGCCCGAAACCGCCCCCGTCGATCACCTGCGTTTTCACCGCCGCCACGCCCACCTGGCCCCGACCTTCGGCAACGATACCTTTGCCCTCAAGGCCGAGGCTTTTGCGCGCTTCTTTGGTACACCGACCTTCCTCGGTGCGCAAACCGCGATCGTGATCTTGTGGGTGGCGCTGAACGTAACCGGCATCACCCACTTCGACGTGTACCCGTTCATCCTCCTCAACCTGGCCTTCAGCCTGCAATCCGCCTATGCCGCGCCGCTGATCCTGCTGGCCCAGACGCGCCAGGCGGCCCGCGACAAAGCCCAGTCCGACGCCGATGCGCAACACCGTGAAGCCCTGGCCATCGCCAATACCGAACGCCAGGCCCAGGCCGCGCAAACCACCAGACAGTTGCTCGAATTGCTGGAGCAAAACACCCGGCTGACGGAAATGACCAAGCAACTGACCGAACACATCGAAACCCTGACGTGCGAAATGCACGAGCACTATGTGCGAAAACCTCAATAACAACGCGAACTCCACGTGGGAGGGAGGTGTGTCAGGGTTTCATCTGCACATGCCGGCCCAACTCATCAAACAGCGTCACCACCGAGCGCAACGCGCGGCAATCGGGGCGCGTCAGCAGCCATAACGCGGTGTCGTGCCCGGCCAACGCGGGGCCCAGGGGTTGCAGGCCATCATCCAGCAGAAAGTCCGGCAGCGCCGCCACCCCCAACCCGGCCCGCACCAGTGCGGTCACCGACAACATGCTGTTGCAGCGATAGCTGGGGCGTACACCGGGCAGGTGTTCGCGGCGCCAGGTCACGGTAGGGTGGTCGGGCAGGAAGTCGTCCGGCGCGATCCAGGCCAGGTCCGCCAGTGAGCGTGCAGCGTGTTGATGCGCATACGTGGGGCTGGCACACACCTGATACGCCACGGCCCCCAGGCAACGGCCGACCAGATGCGCTGGCGGAGTCCTGGTCAGGCGCAGGGCGATGTCGGCATCGCGGCGGCTGAGGTTGGCGAAATCATTCGACGTGCTCAGCTCCAGGGTCAGCGCCGGGTAGTCCGGCATGAACTGCGCCAGCGCCGGCAGCAGCAGCTCTTGCAGCACTGAGTCGGTACAGGTCAGGCGCACCGTGCCGCTGATCACCTCGCCACCCTGCTCCACGCCGATGCGCGCCGCCTCAAGCGCTTGTTCGGCACGTTCGGCCTGCTGCGCCAGGCTATTGGCGAGGCTGGTGGGCAGGTAGCCGGCGCGGCTTTTTTCAAACAGCGTCTGGCCCAATGCGGCCTCCAGCCGTCGCACCGCGCGGAACACCGTGGACACATCCACCCGCAACAATGCCGCCGCCCGCGCCAGGGTGCCGCCACGCACCAGGGCGAGGATCAGCGACAGGTCGGGGTAATCGAGTTGATAGTGCTTGGCTGCATTGAGCATGTGGGCAAACGCCAATATTGATTGCGTGCACGCCAATCTATAGTGCGCATCAGGACACCACAAGCCATGGGACGCACACGATGAACGCCACCACCCTGCACCTCGCCCTGATCGGCGATTACAACCCCAATGTCATCGCGCACCAGGCCATTCCCGTCGCGCTGCAACGGGCCGGCGAAACCCTCGGTTTGCAGGTTCATCTGCAATGGCTCGACACCGACACCCTCACGCCCACCACAGCACTGCACGACTTCGACGGTTTCTGGTGCGTGCCCGCCAGCCCCTACCGCGACACCGACGGCGCGTTGCGGGCGATCCGTTTTGCCCGCGAACAGCGGCGACCTTTCCTCGGCACTTGCGGTGGTTTTCAACATGCGGTGCTGGAATACGCCCGCAACGTACTGGGCTGGACCGATGCCGAACATGGCGAGCTGGCGCCGGGCGCCGAACGCGCAGTGATCACCCCCCTGAGCTGCGCACTGGTTGACGCCACCGACAGCCTGCGCCTGACACCCTACACACGCATCGCCGAGGCCTACGGCCGTCTTGACATCGAGGAAGGTTACCGCTGCCGCTACGGCATCAACCCCGAATTCGCCGATGCGCTGCTCGAGCGCGAGATGATTCCCAGCGGGCATGACGCAGCCGGCGATCTGCGCGCGGTGGAGTTGCTCGACCATCCATTTTTCGTTGCCACCCTGTTCCAGCCTGAACGTACCGCCCTCAAGGGCGTCACGCCGCCTTTGGCGATTGCCTTGCTCAAGGCGTGCCAGGAGCAATACGCATGATCGCCAAGACCCCCGCCCCACCCTACTACGCAGTGATTTTCAGCTCATTGCGCACCGACGGCGATCAAGGCTACGGCCAGGCCGCCGCCCGCATGCTGGAGTTGGCTCGCGATCAACCGGGGTTTCTCGGGGTGGAATCGGCGCGTGAGGATGGCCTGGGGATTACCGTGTCCTACTGGAGCAGCGAGGCGGCGATCCTGGCCTGGAAGCAGCAGGCCGAGCACCGGGCGGTGCGCGAACAAGGACGCGCCACCTGGTACTCGGCGTTTCAGACACGGGTGTGCAAGGTGGAGCGGGCCTACACATTCCAAGGCCAGTAACCGTCGTATCGCCTGGCCCTCTGTGGCTAGCAGGCCTTTTGTGGTGAGCGGGTCTGTTGTGGTGAGCGGGCCTGCTGTGGTGAGTGGGCCTGTTGTGGTGAGCGGGCTTGCCCCGCGCTGGGCTGCGAAGCAGCCCCAATTCAGTTGACGCGGTTCTCCTGACTAACCGCAGCGTCTGGTTCAGGGGCCGCTTCGCGCCCCAGCGCGGGGCAAGCCCGCTCACCACAACAGGCCCGCAGCCCTAAAAAGCCGGCCTGCCACAGAACCCTCGCTCACCGCCTATGCCGCCTAGCTCACCAGGCTGCGCAGCGCACTGATCTGTGGAATCTCCACCCGTTTCATGTACACGCGCAGCGGCTCGCTGATGTTGATGCGGTCGTCGATATTCTGGTCGAGCAGCAACTGGATACGCTCGCGGGACAGGGTCATGGTCTGCTCGGGGGCCGGCAGCCAGACAAATTCAGCGGTGGGGATAATGCCGTCGTCGGCCACGTCCATGCCGAAGGAATCTTCGCTGAAACGCACGATGTACTGGCCGGTCTTGCGGTTGAGGCCAACAAAACCGTGGAGTTGGTCGGCGGCCTGGCAGATAAGCTCGGAGGTGATGCGCATGGTAAACCTCACTGAAAAGTCCCACAGGGACTGGAAAGATGGTTTACACGCGTGGCAGAAAATACCGTCCTCTGGCGGGGCGGCTGCGAGCAAGAGTACTGCAATGCCGCGCAAAAAAACCGAGAAAATTGGCACGTGCGCACGTTAATGTCGGTTTGGTGATAGCGCCTTTCGCAATCAATTGTTAAAAAGGAGGCCTTCTCAAAGCTACCTCCACGAAAGGACTTCGCATATGCCTGTCACGTTTTCCAAGAGCGCCCTGCTGCTCGCACTGGCGCTTGGCCTCGGCCAGGCACAGGCTGCCGAACCGATCAGCCCGGCTGAACTGGCGACAAACGAAGGCATTCCCTACCCCGCCGTGATCGCTCACCGTGGCGCGTCCTACGACGCGCCGGAATCCACCGCCGCCGCCTACAAAGTCGCGCGCGACCTGGGTGCCGACTACCTGGAACTGGACCTGCAGCGCAGCAAGGACGGCGTGCTGTTCGCCCTGCACGACAACAACCTGCAGCGCACCACCGACGTGGCCACCAAGTTCCCTGAGCGCAAGGACGCCCCGGCCAACGAGTTCACCTGGAAAGAACTGCAAACCCTCGACGCCGGCAGTTGGTTCAACGCCGCCTACCCGGACCGTGCGCGTCCAGGCTTCGTTGGCCTGAAGATCCAGAGCCTGGACGACATCATCAAGATCGCCGAAGGCAACCCGCAGCACAAACCCGGCCTGTACATCGAAACCAAGGAGCCCAAGCAATTCCCGGGTATCGAAGCCGACCTGAAAAACAAGCTGCTGGATAAAGGCTGGTTGAGCTCCGCCGGCTCCAAGCTGGGCAAGAGCAACACCGGCGTCGGCCAGGGCAAGGGTCGTGTGGTGCTGCAGACGTTTGAAAAAGACAGCTTGAAAGAGCTGCAGAAAGAGATGCCGAACACCCCGAAAATCCTGCTGTTGTGGGTTGGCCCGGGCAGCATCGAGCCGAAATCCACGCAGACCTTTGCCGAATCCGGCGAACCGACCAAGGCCGCCTATTACGCCAAGCAAGAGCCGAAAGACGCTGCCGAGTTCGAAAAGTGGGTCGACGAAGCCAAGAGCCTCGGCGCCATCGGCACCGGCCCATCGGCTGAGCTGACCGCCCATGGCGACCAGAGCTACACCGACCTGGTGAAACCTGAAATGAACAAGCTGACCCACGACAAGGGCCTGCTGGTACACGTCTACACCGTGGATGAGCCGGTCGATTTCGACAAAGTGATGAAAGCCGGCGTCGACGGTATCTTCACCAACCGCGCCGCCGAACTGCTGAAGTTCTACAAGCGCTGGCCGTCGTCCAGCGTGCAAGACCTGCTGAACGACTATAAGTACTGAGTGAGTCGGTCATTGGTGTCAGTGCGCCATTAAGGATGAGTTAAGTTGCGCCGGTTAATCTGGCGCCACTTAAACAGCTCACCAGAGAAGGATACACACCATGAAAACCCTGACCGCCCTGTTCGCCGCCACCGCCCTGACCCTGACCGCCGGCCTGGCCCAGGCCGATGTTCGCCCGGACCAGATTGAAGGCCTGCTCAAGTCCGGCGCCGTGATGCCGTTCGAGAAACTCAATGCCGCCGCCGTGGCCACACACGCCGGTAGCAGCATCACCGACACCGAGCTTGACCACAAAAACGGGGTACTGGTCTACGAAGTCGACCTGACCGACACCGCCGGCAAGCGCTTTGAAGTGAAGCTCGACGCCAAGACCGGCGCGGTGCTGGAAAACAAGCAAGACACTTGAGTTGAACCTCGAAAAAACGCGCCACCTCCGGGTGGCGCGTTTTTTTATGCGCAGCGCTAAAACGTCATATAACTGTCATACCTCCTTGCAATGATTCGCCCACGCGAACCTGTGAAACGTCCTACAGGCGCTTTCTCTGCGAGTCTCCATGAACCACAGCCTCGACCACAGCCACCAGGACTCCGACCTGTTTGGCTTGCTTTACGGTTTTCGTTTTCGTCCCGGTGAAAAGGGCGAACAGATTGATTCGGCCGCGGCCCTCGCGGCCTTGCAGCAACCCGCCGACCCGGAAGAGTTCCTGTGGCTGCACTTGAACCTGGCCCACGCCGCCTGCGAACGCTGGATGCAGGCCAACCTGGATTTACCCGAAGAATTCTTCGAGGCCCTGCACGAAGGCTCGCGCTCCACCCGTATCGAACACGTCGACTCAGCCTTGCTGGCGGTGGTCAACGACGTGGTGTTCAACTTCAGCAGCATGGTTTCGTCGGATATTTCCACGCTGTGGGTCTGCGCCCGCAGCCGGCTGTTGATCAGCGCACGCCTGCAACCCTTGCACTCGGTGGACAAGCTGCGCTCGTCGGTGAAGGCCGGCGAACGCTTTCGTTCGCCGCTGGAGTTGCTGGTGCACCTGCTGCGCGACCAGGGGGAAGTGCTGACCCAGATCGTGCGCAAGACCAGCATCAGCGTCGACCATATCGAGGACCAGTTGCTGTCCTCGCGCCTGTCCACCAACCGCGCGGAACTGGGGGCGGCGCGCCGGGTGCTGGTGCGCCTGCAACGCCTGCTCGCGTTGGAACCGGGTTCACTGCTGCGCCTGCTCAACCGCCCGCCGCAATGGCTGCAAAAGGAAGACGTGAAGGAGTTGCGCAAATCCACCGAGGAGTTTGCGCTGATCATCAACGACCTGACGGCGCTGGGCGAACGGATCAAGCTGCTGCAGGAAGAGATCGCCGCCAACCTCAACGAGCAAAGCAGCCGCACGCTGTTCACCCTTACCGTGGTGACGGTGCTGGCGTTGCCGATCAATATCATCGCCGGTTTTTTCGGCATGAACGTGGGCGGTGTGCCACTTTCACAGGACCCCGAGGGGTTCTGGATCCTGGTGGCGTTGGTCGCGACCTTCACGCTGATCGCCGGGCGCTGGGCGTTTCGCAAGTTTTCAAATTGAAATGCAATCAACGGTCGAATCGTCGCACCGCCCCTCCCCCATAAGGACTACGGTGTTTTGTAGACCAGTGGCAGATCCAATTACCTAAACAATGATTTGCGGCAGCATCGCTGTAACATTCTGCAATGAATATGAGCGGCATCCTCCCCACACGGATGCCCCGGCATGGCCACCCCTTCCCTGACTGCCTCCACGCACTCATCCTCCGTCGACTCAAAACCGCGCCTGGACAAGAAACCCGGCCTGGTGACGGTGATCGTTTTCTTCGCCGTGCTTGCCATGGGCCTGTTGTTTACCGCCTACAGCCTCATGCACGACATGCACGAAATGGGCGCCCAGCTCACCACGTGGACGCCGTTCCTGCTGCTGGGTGTGGCGCTGTTGATTGCCCTGGGTTTCGAGTTCGTCAACGGTTTCCACGACACTGCCAACGCGGTGGCGACGGTGATCTACACCAACTCGCTGCCGCCGCAGTTTGCGGTGGTGTGGTCGGGCTTCTTCAATTTCCTCGGTGTGCTGCTGTCCAGCGGCGCGGTGGCGTTCGGCATCATTGCCTTGCTGCCGGTGGAGCTGATTCTGCAGGTGGGTTCATCGGCCGGCTTCGCGATGATCTTCGCTTTGCTGATCGCCGCGATCCTGTGGAACCTCGGCACCTGGTGGCTGGGTTTGCCGGCCTCGTCGTCCCACACCCTGATCGGTTCGATCATCGGCGTCGGCGTGGCCAATGCCTTGATGCACGGGCGTGACGGCACCAGCGGTGTGGATTGGAGCCAGGCGATCAAGATCGGTTATGCGCTGCTGCTCTCGCCACTGATCGGCTTCGCCTTCGCCGCCTTGCTGTTGCTGGCCCTGCGCGCCTTTGTGAAAAACCGTGCGTTGTACAAGGCCCCCAAGGGCGACACCCCGCCGCCCTGGTGGATTCGCGGCATGCTGATCGCCACCTGCACCGGCGTGTCCTTTGCCCACGGTTCCAACGATGGGCAAAAAGGCATGGGCCTGATCATGCTGATCCTGGTGGGTACCCTGCCGATGGCCTATGCGCTGAACCGCGCCATGCCGGCCGAACAGTCGTTGCAGTTCGCCGCAGTCGCCGAAGTGACCCAGGTGGCGCTGATGAAAACAGCGCCGCGGGCGTTGGCTGGTGACCCTCGGCCGGTGCTGTCGACCTACATGCGCACCAAGGAAGCCACGCCCGAGTTGATTCCCGCCCTCGCCGCCCTCGCCGGCCAGATCGGTGACCAGGTCAAAGGCTACGGTTCCCTGGCCAAAGTCCCCGCCGAAGCCGTGGGCAACGTGCGTAACGATATGTACCTGAGCAGCGAAACCATTCGCCTGATGGACAAAGGCAAGGTCGGCAATTTCGACGCTGACACCCAAGGCAAGCTGCAACTGTTCAAGCAACAGATCGACGATGCCACGCGCTTTATTCCGCTGTGGGTGAAGATTGTCGTGGCCATCGCCCTGGGGCTTGGCACCATGGTCGGTTGGAAGCGCATCGTGGTCACCGTGGGCGAGAAGATCGGCAAGACCCACCTGACTTACGCCCAGGGCGCCTCGGCCGAGACCGTGGCGATGCTGACCATTGGCGCAGCGGATATGTTCGGGCTGCCGGTGTCGACCACCCATGTGTTGTCGTCGGGTGTGGCGGGGACCATGGTGGCCAATGGGGGGGGGTTGCAGATGCGGACCATCCGCAATTTGCTGATGGCGTGGGTGCTCACCTTGCCGGCGGCGATTCTGCTGTCCGGCAGCCTCTACTGGCTGTTCACCCAACTCTTCTGACCAACCCAAGATTGAAAATGTGGGAGGGGCTTGCTCCCCCCCACATTTGGATGTGTGTCCTGTCAGTTGTTGAAGAGTCCCGCCATGGCCTTGAGCCGCTTCTTGTACACCCGCCGCGCCTCCAGCGCCTCCTCCAACGTCACCGCCACAAACCCCGCCCGCTGGTTGGGCTGCATCTGCCCGATCAAGTCCAGGTCGGCACTGATCACCGTGCCAATCATCGCGTAGCCACCGCCGGATACCGCATCCCGATGCAGCACAATCGGCTCCAGCCCCGCCGGTACCTGTATCGAACCGATGGGGTAGCAACTGTCGACGATATTCGACGGATCCGACCCCGCGCCGAACGGCTGCTCACGCGGTTCAAAGCTCAGCGCACTGCCGCCCTTGAAGCGGTAGCCGATGCGGTCCGCCTCGGAGCCGACCGTCCACGGTTCGGCAAAAAAACTGCGCTTGGCACCCGCGGTCAAGCGCTCGTAATACAGCCCCGGCACCACGCGCAACGTGACATCGCCGCCCACCGAGCGGCGCAATGCCATCGGCAAACTGTTGCCTGCCCGCCCGAGACCGCTGGCGTCACCGATGGACAGCTCATCGCCTGCCTGCAAGCGTCGCCCGTGGAAACCACCAAGGGCGCCGAGGGTGTAGGTGGAACGGCTGCCAAGCACCAACGGCACATCAATGCCACCGGCGACGGCGAGGTAAGTGCGGGCACCGGCCTTGGGAAATTCGAAACGCAGCACCTGCCCGGCACGTACCTGGAACGCGGTGTCCTGATGCACCACTTCACCGTCCAGGCGCGGCGACATCAACGCACCGCTGAGCGCGACCAGGGTATCGCGCTGAAACTCCAGTTCCGGCCCGATCAAGGTGCATTCCAGGCCGGCAGCGCCTACCGGGTTACCCACCAGATGATTGGCCGCACTCAGGGCGTATTGGTCCAAAGCACCCGATGGCGGAATGCCCAGGTGGTAATAACCTTCGCGGCCCAGGTCCTGCACAGAGGTGGCGAGGCCGGGTTTGAGGACCTTGATCATGCCAGCGCCTCCTGCAGGGTTTTCGGATAGCCGATGGGGTCGGCGAGAAACGCATCGAGGGAAAAATCCACCGGGCGAATGCGCAGGTCGAAACGTCCTGCCTCCACCTCGGCAACCGCCAGGTCGTAGGCGTCCCGGTCGATGGGTTTGAATTGCACGATGTCACCCGGCCGGAAAAACACCATATGCGCCTTGAGGTAGGCCAGCTGCTGCGCCGGGTCGTAGATCGGTGCCGGGGTCACGCCAAACATCTGGTAGCCGCCGGCGCCGCGCACCGAGTAGATGCAGCCGAAGCAACCGCCATGGCCGAGGGTCAGCTTCGGCGTGTCGGTGCGCGGGCGCAGGTACTTGGGCACCTGCAACTGCCGCTCGCGCTCGACCATCTGGAACATGAACGGCAAGCCCGCGACAAAACCCACCATCGAGACAAACCACGGCGCACCACTGTGGGCGGCGATAAACGCTTCGACATCGGCCAGGCCATTGATGCGCGCGGCGTATTCCAGGTCGGTGGCGCCGGGGTCTTGATGGCGGTCGCGAAAGCGCATCAGGGTTTCATGGGTCCAGGGGTCGTTATAGAGCACCGGGATTTCGATGATGCGCGTGTGCAGGGTGCGCTCGGCCACGGCCTGGGCTTCGGCGCTCTGCACGGCGTCGAGCAGCACATGGGGGGCGATGCGGTCGGGGTCGAAGCGAATCTGGAACGAGGCATTGGCCAGGCACACATCCAGCACGCCCTCCAGCGCCAGGCGTTCCACGGCACGGGTCACGGCCATGCCCTTGAAAAAAGCCTCAAGGGACATGCTCTCGCTGACTTCGGCGAACAGGTGTTCATCACCGCCGAAGCTGTAGCGGATGGGGGACGTTTCAGCCATGTCTGTTCCTCTTGGAATCGTTATAGAAAGGCAGGCAAAAAAAGTAAACGTACGATCTTATTAGGGGGTTTTGACTGTGATGCCGGCCTGGTCCAACGCTTCACGGGTGGCCTCCACCAACTCCAGCGCGCCGGGGGTATCGCTGTGCAGGCAGATGGAGTCGAATTCAATAAACAGGTCTTCGCCTTCTACGGTACGCACCAGCCCCGTCTGACACGCCCGTAGGACACGGGCCGCGACCGTGGCCGGATCCAGCGCACGTACGTTGCGGGTAAACACAATGGAGCCGGTTAGATCGTACTCACGGTCGGCATAGAATTCGCGCACCACCGGCTGCCCGAGTTCCTTGGCCACGCGCCAGATCACCGAGTTGGGCATGCAGTACAGCAACAGCGTCGGCTCGATGATTTGCAGGTTCTGTACCAGCAGGCGCGCGGCTTCTTCGTCGCGGGCCAGGTGCATGTAGAGCGCGCCATGAGGCTTGATGTGTTGCAGGGTCATGCCCTGGGCGCGGGCGATTTCGCGCAGGGCGCCCAGTTGGTAGAGCATGTCGTCCACCAGTTCCTGGGCCGGCGCATGGATATGTCGACGACCGAAACCCACCAGGTCGCGAAAGCCAGGATGCGCGCCGATGGCCACCCCCAATTGCTTGGCCCGCGCGACGGTGCGGCGCATGGTGCCGGGGTCGCCGGCATGGAAGCCGGTGGCGATATTGGCCGAGCTGATATAGGCCATCAGCTCCGCGTCGACGCCGTCGCCGATGGTCCAGGGACCGAAGCCTTCGCCCATGTCTGAATTGAAATCCACTGCCTGCATCGGGGACGCTCCGCCAAAAGGTGATGCTCGAAAGTAGGCTGCGGCTTGACCCCTTGGGAAGATCTATTATCAGATGGCTCATCTTCTGAAAATCAGATAAAGCCATGTCCCTGACCTTGCGCCAAATCCGCTACTTCGTGGCCACCGCCGAAATCGGCCAGATTTCCCAGGCGGCGATTCATCTGAACATCTCCCAGTCTGCCGTGACCACGGCGATCAAGGAGCTGGAAGCCCTGCTCGGCGTGCAACTGTTTGTGCGCTCGGCCCAGGGCATGAACCTGACCGATGCCGGGCGGCACTTTCTCAACCGCGCCTACGTGATTGTGCGCAGTGTCGACGATGCGCTGAACAGCCCGTTGCCCGACTACCGCGCCAGCGGCGTGCTGCGGCTGGCGGCCAGCTACACGGTGCTGGGTTACTTCCTGCCGCACCACCTGCAGCGCATGGAGCACTGGCACCCGGATGTGACCCTGGAGGTGTTCGAGCAGGAGCGCCAGGCCATCGAACAGGGTCTGCTCGATGGCCAGTTCGACATGGCCGTGGTCCTCACCGCGAACCTCACCCACCCGGCGATCGTCTCGGAAATCCTGTTCAACTCGGAACGTCGTTTATGGCTGCCCAGCCATCACCCATTGTGCGAACGCGGTGCGGTGAGCCTGGCGGATGTGGCGCAGGAGCCGTACATCCTGCTCACCGTCGATGAGGCCGAACACAGCGCCATGCGGTACTGGGAACAGGCCGGGCAAACGCCCAAGGTGCGGCTGCGCACCAGTTCGGTGGAGGCGGTGCGCAGCATGGTTGCCAATGGCAGCGGCGTGGCGATCCTGTCGGACCTGGTGCACCGGCCCTGGTCGCTGGAAGGCAAGCGCATCGAAACCCTGACCGTCACCGACCCCGTCACGCCCATGAGCGTCGGCCTGGCCTGGCACCGCGAGCGCGCCTTTACCCCGGCAATGCAGGCGTTTCGCGATTACTTCCACGACGCCTTCCTCGCGCCGCAACAGCTGTCGGCGCGGCGTTAAAGCTGCGAATGCAGAATGGCCGCCAACCAGTCCATGAACACCCGCACCCGCAGCGGCAAATGCCGCTGACCGGCGTAGAGCAGGGACACATCCAGCGGCGGGGCCGGATAGTCCGGCAGGACCGCCACCAGCTCCCCGCTGGCCAATTCGTCACCCATGCCCAGGGCCGGCACCTGAATAATCCCGAAACCGCCCAGGCAGGCAGACTTGTAGCCATCGGTGCTGTTGACCGTGACCCGCCCGCCCATGGGAATGCGCAGCACCTTGTTGCCCTGCACGTACTCAAACCCCGCCGAGCGTGAACCCAACGGCCGCACGTAATGCACCAGGTGATGGTCGGCCAGATCGGCCAGTGTCCGGGGCACGCCGTAGCGTTGCAGGTAGGTGGCGCTCGCGCAGTTGATCATCGGCATGCTGCACAGCAGCCGCGCCACCACGCTCTGGTCCGGCTGCGCGCCCACGCGCAGCACGCAATCGAAGCCTTCGGCGAGCAGGTCGACCTGGCGGTCGGTGGTGCTGATCTCCAGTTCGATCAGCGGATGCGCGTCCATGAATTGCGGCAGACGCGGCAGGATCAAGTCCCGCGCCATCATGTTGGGCATGTCCACCCGAATCCGCCCGGCCAGTTGCGCTTCGTCCTGGCGAAACAGCCCTTCCAACTCCTCCATGTGCGCGAGCAAATCCTTGCTGCGCTCATACAGCACGCGGCCATCCTGGGTGGCCTGCACCTTGCGCGTGGTGCGCTGCAACAGGCGGGCGCCGAGCAGCTCTTCCAGCGCCTGCACATGTTCCGACACCGTGGAGCGCGGCAGGCCCAGGCTCTCGCCGGCACCGGTGAAACTCGACAGCTCAGTGACGCGCACAAAGGTGCGCAGCAGCTCCAGTTTGTTCATGGGATTGTTCGCCTTATTCGGCCAGTGATTCCGGTATAGCGCTGTTTATCACGTTATCCACGGACAAATACACTTATTCCCACGATCACATCAGAGGACTGCACCATGACCCGTAAAATCGCATTGATCACCGGGGCCAGCCGTGGCCTGGGCAAAAACACCGCCCTGCACCTGGCGGCACAAGGCGTCGACATCATTGGCACTTACCACAGCAAGGCCGATGAAGCGCAGGCATTGGTCGCACAGATCGAACAGCTGGGCGGCCGTGCCGCGATGCTGAAACTGGACGTGAGCCAGAGCGCGACATTTGCTGATTTCGTCGGTGAGATTGCTGGCGTACTCAAGGACGTTTTCGCACAGGACCGCTTCGATTTTTTGATCAACAACGCCGGTATCGGCATTCACGCCAGCTTCGCCGAGACCACCGAAGCGCAGTTCGATCAATTGGTGGCGATCCAATTCAAGGGTCCGTTTTTCCTGACCCAACAGCTGTTGCCGTTGATCCACGACGGCGGGCGCATCGTCAATATTTCCAGCGGTCTGGCGCGTTTCAGCCTGCCCGGCTACGCCGCTTACGCCGCCATGAAGGGCGCGATGGAAGTGCTGACCCGCTACCAGGCCAAAGAGCTGGGCGGCCGTGGCATCAGCGTTAACATCCTGGCCCCCGGCGCCATTGAAACCGACTTCGGCGGTGGTGCCGTGCGCGACAACGCCAACCTCAACGCCATGGTCGCCAGCAATACCGCCTTGGGCCGCGCCGGGTTACCGGACGATATCGGCGGCGCGATTGCCAGCCTGCTCGCCGACGGTAGTGCCTGGATCACCGGCCAGCGTATCGAGGCGTCGGGCGGCATGTTTCTGTAGGAGCTTGTCGCGCAGTACGTCATACCCCCAGTGATACACATAGGTGTACGGCAGGAAAAACAGCAGTACGCCTATGTCGAGGATAAACGCCTGCACCAGGCTGATGTTCAGCCAGGCGGCAATCAGCGGTACACACACCAGGATCAACCCACCTTCAAACATCAAGGCGTGCAGCACGCGGGTCCAACCGTTGCTGGCCAGTTGCAGGCGCGCCTTGAGGCGGTCGAACAGGCCGTTGAAAATCACGTTCCAGGCCAGCGCCAACAGGCTGATCGCCAGGGTGACCATGCCCATCTCCAGGGCAGGCTTGTCCATGATCCACGCCAGCAACGGGGTGCAGATCAACAATGCCAGGGCTTCGAAACCAATGGCCTGGCAAACACGTTCAGTAATCGACTTGGTAGGGTTCATGACCCGGCTCCGTGAGTGACGATGGTTGTCATCATTAGCCTTTGACTCGATACTTCATAACCAATAACCATCGATCAAGGCGATAGTCATGGCCTCTAACGAAGTGCTGCAGGCGTTTGTGCAGGCGGCCACCCAAGGCTCGTTCTCGGCGGCGGCGCGCAAGCTCGGCAAGAGCCAGTCCACCGTCAGCGCGGCCGTGGCGAGCCTGGAGATTGACCTGGATGTGGTGCTGTTCGATCGCAGCAGCCGCAAGCCGACGCTGACGCCGGCGGGCCATGTGTTGCTGCAACGCGCCGAGCAGGTGCTGGAGGCCAGCAGCCGGCTGGAATTGGCGGCGAGTCAGTTGGCCCAGGGGTTGGAGCCGAAGCTGAGTATCGCCATGTCCGATACCTACCAGTCCGACCGTTTCGAGGTCGCCCTCAGCGCCTTTGAACAGCGCTACCCGGACCTGGAGCTGGAATGCCTGATCGCCGAATGCGAAGACCTGATCGCCCTGGTCCAAAGCGGTCGCGCGCAGATTGCGTTTATTGAACACCAGGAAGAGTATCCGCCGGACCTGACCCGCGCGCCCGTGGACGAGCGCACGGAAATTGCCCTGTTCGTGTCACCCAGACATCCGCTGGCGGGCGTCGGTACCCTCACCGCGCACACCCTGCAACAGCACCGCGAATTGCGTCTGGCCAGCATCATCAACCCGAACGAAACCCGCGCCAATGGCCGTGTGTGGTCGGCCCCCAGTTACCTGATGCTGTTGGAGATGGCCCAGTTGGGGTTTGGCTGGGCACCGATTCCGCGCTGGCTGGTGGAGCGCTTTGGTGGCGGGCAGTTGATCGAACTCAAGGCACGGGGTTGGCCGCGTTCGGTGGCCGTGGATGCACTGTGGTCTCGGCACCATCCGCCGGGGCCGGCGGGGAGTTGGTTGTTGGGGAAGATGCTGGAGTGATTTTTTTCAGACAATTGAGATTAATGTGGGAGGGGACTTGCCCCCTCCCACATTTTTGATCTTCATTGCTTGGGGAGATTGAGTTCGGCCAGGCGGTGTTTGAGGAAGCGTTTTTCCGGGATTTGCCGGGTCAGCGACAGGGCTTTTTCGTAGGCTGCCCGGGCCTCTTCCACCCGCCCCAACTGCCGGCAAAACTCGCCCCGCGCCGAATGTGCCAAGTGGTAATCCAGCAACGCCCCGCGCGCCAGAATGCCTTCCACCAACTGCAGCCCCGCCAACGGCCCTTCGCCCATGGCCACCGCCACGGCGCGGTTCAACTCGATCACCGGCGACGGCACGGCCCTGAGCAACACATCGTAGAGCCCGATAATCTGCGGCCAATCCGTTTCCCCGGCCCTGGGCGCTTCGGCATGCACCGCTGCAATCGCCGCTTGCAGGCAGTACGGGCCAAAGCCGCGACGGCTCAATGCCTGCTCCACCAGCCCACAACCTTCGGCCATCAGCGACGCGTCCCACCGCGAACGATCCTGTTCATCCAACAACACCAGCTCGCCGCTGGCCGAGGTGCGCGCCGCCCGGCGGGATTCGTGCAACAGCATCAGCGCCAGCAGGCCCATCACTTCCGGCTCCGGCAGCAATTCCAGGAGCAGGCGGCCGAGGCGAATGGCTTCGCGGGTCAGGTCCTCGCGCGTAAGGTCCTCGCCCATGGACGCCGAATAGCCTTCGTTGAACACCAGGTAAATTACCCGCAGCACGCTGTCCAGGCGCTCGGGCAGCTCGGCCAGCGACGGCACTTGATAAGGGATTTTGGCCTCGCGAATCTTGCCCTTGGCGCGCACGATGCGTTGGGCGATGGTGGTCGGGGTGGCCAGAAAGGCGCGGGCGATTTCTTCGGTGGTGAGATCGCAGATCTCACGCAAGGTCAGCGCCGCCTGGGCGTCGGCCGCCAGCGCCGGGTGACAGCAGGTGAAGATCAGGCGCAGGCGGTCGTCTTCCACGTCCTCAACGCTCCAGTCAGCGGCTTCCAGTGCATCGGCCTGCGCCTGCAATAACGGGGTAAAGCGGGCCTGGCGGCGTAAACGGTCGATGGCCTTGAAGCGTCCGGTCGACACCAGCCAGGCCCGTGGGTTGTCCGGCACCCCCTCTTGCGGCCAGCGCTCGACCGCGACGAAGAACGCCTCGTGCAAGGCTTCTTCGGCGAGGTCGAAATCCCCCAGCAGGCGGATCAGGGTGGCGAGGACGCGCCGGGACTCACTGCGGTAGATCGCCTCAATGGGAGGCGTCAATCGCGCATACCCTGGGTCACCAGCGTCACCAGGCGGTCCAGGCTCTGGCCCCAGCCGTCGTGAAAGCCCATGGCTTCGTGGGCCTGCTTGTCTTCGGCGCTCCAGTGCATCGCGCGGGCGGTGTAGAGGGTCTTGCTACCCTCGACTTCCTGCAGCGTCACTTCGGCGGTCATGAACGGTTTGCCCGAAGGGATCCAGCCCGGCGTATAGGCGTCGGTAAACACCAGGCGCCGAGGGGCGACAATCTCCAGGAACACGCCCTGGGTCGGGTACTCGCTGCCATCCGGCGCGCGCATCAGGGTGCGAAACAGCCCGCCGACCCACAGGTTCATTTCGCACTCGGGGGTGGTCATGCCGTGGGGGCCCCACCATTGTTGCAACAACGCGGGTTCGGTCCAGGCGCGGAACACCCGGCTGCGCGGCGCATCGATCACGCGGCTGATGGACAGTTCAAATTCGGCAGGTTGCGTAGGCATGGCTAAACCTCCTCAAGCGTTATGGTTGTTGTGTTCAGAGATTCAATTGGCGCACCGGGCGCACTTCCACACTGCCGACCCGGGCGGCCGGGATACCGCCGGCCACCTGGATCGCGTCGTTCAAATCCTTGGCTTCGATCAGGTAGAAGCCGGCGAGCTGTTCCTTGGTTTCGGCAAACGGCCCGTCGGTGATCGACAGCTTGCCATTGCGCATGCGCACCGTGGTGGCCGTGGTTACCGACTCCAGCGGCTCGGCGGCGAGCATCCGCCCGCTTTTTTGGATGGACTGCGCGTAGGCAAGACATTCCGGGTCTGCGGGGCTGTCCGGCGAGGTGTGCAGCACCTGCTCGTTGCTGTAGATCAGGCAGAGGTATTTCATGTGCGTCTCCGTCTTCGGACTATTGACTATAGTTCGCGGCGCTCAAGGTTTCAGGTCGAACAGTGCTGTGCCGCTGGCCATGTCGAACGGCGCCGACCAGTGCTCATGCACCACCTTCCAGTCGCCGTTGAAGCGTTGATAACCAGCGGTCACGCGCATCCAGCAAGCCTTTACTTCACCGTCCGGCCCGGCGCCGCCGCAGTGGGCGAGCCAGTGGGCGAATGCGCTGTCCTGGGACTCGACGATACGCAGTTCGTGGAACTCGAAAATGCCCGGGCCGGGGCAGTGCTCCATGCAGGCCTCCCAGTGCGCACGGTAGGCAGCCTTGCCTTTGAATTGCAGGGCGGTCACGGCGTCGAACGAGACGATATCGTCGGCGTAATAGCTGACAATCTTATGGATATTCCGGGAAAGCACGGCTTGCTTCCATTGCTCGATCAGAGTGTTGATTGCGGTACTCATGGCGATACTCCTTCGGGTTGGAAAATCACGGAAGACACCCTTAGTCGAACGGCCCTCGGGCAAATCGACAGCCCGTTGAAAAATAATGTCGTCCAGCACAAACCCGATAGACTGCGCCCTTCCTTGCCGCTGTTCGGACACGCCGATGCAAACCTGCCTTGTCGCCTACGAGACGCTGAATGCCGTGCAACAACAGCACGTCAGCGCCATCGAAGTTCACCCTGAACAGTTGCCGTTTTGCGGCGACATGTACTGCGCCCTCAATTCGCTCCTGGCCAAGCCCAGCCCCGGCGTCAAAGGCTTTGCCCTGCTGGCCGACGACACTCCGGTGGCCTTCCTCCTGCTTAAACGCCCACCCTGCCTGCCCCACTGGGCCGATGAACACAGCGCAACGCTGCATGCATTGCAGGTGGATCGGCTGCAGCAAGGGCGTGGATTCGGCAAGGCCTGTTTGCAAGCCTTGCCGGCGGCGGCATTGCAGGTGTGGCCGCAGATCAAGGCGCTGGAGTTGTCGGTGGACACGGACAATGTGGCGGCGATGGGGTTGTATCTGGGCGCAGGATGGGTAGACAGCGGGGAGGCGTATAAGGGCCGGATTGGGTATGAGCGGAGGTTGAGGTGGGTGTTTGCCGAGTGAAACTTGAAGCCTGACTGATACCCGGCCCTCGGTGTCTACTGTCAGATTTCACAGCTATACAAACATTGTTCATTGCCCTGTACTGGAATGCCAACGTTGTCGCTCATGGTTAGCAACGAGCAGGAGTGGAAACTCGCGACTTCCGGTATGGAGAACGACCATGAGTACCCCATCAACGAAAAAAAGGCGAAACACCGCAGGGCACCCAGACCTATCCTTTGGCAACTCAATGCCTAAAGACGGCACGGTTATCGCAGAGCCTTCGGGCGGACTGTCCCGTGTACTTAGCGACGGTTCGACGATTACGGTGGGCCTGACGGCTGTTGAAAAAACCAAAGTTATCGTTGTCAGCAAACACACGCTTGCCGGGGAACTGGATAAGAATTACGGGGTTTGGATGACCCCCGTTCCAAACACCTTTGTCCTCGTGGACCTGCTCATTCAGCGTGATAACAAGCCCCTCTTATTGAGCGCACAGGGAGACCTGTACACTGCATGTGTTACTCGATTCAATGCCGATCAGGGCACTGTGGACTTTTCGTTTGGCGATAAAGGTACAACTGAACTGGGCGATTCATTCAACCCGCATTTGTTGATAGCCGGCGCTATTGCAGTGCAGGCCACCGGGCATATCGTCGTTGTATTCAATGATGCTGAAACCAGCTTCATCTACCAACTCAACAGCAACGGTCAGGAAAGCAACTTCGGAAATCAGGGTCCGATTGAAGCACCCAACACCCGACTCGATAGGGTGTTGATTACCGACCGCGGTTTTGTCCTTGCCGGTTCCAGTGCAAGGAAGGCCCATATTCTAGGGCTTCTGCACGACGGCGAACTGGACCACAGTTTTGGCAGCCAAGGCGTTGTCGTATTGCCATTTACGACCAATGAAGACAGAAAAGTCGATGCGCTTGCCAAGGACCAGAATGGCCAAATCGTTGTCATAGGTGGCAGTTTCGGGATCCCGCGAGGGATGAACTTCGTAGCCGTTCTGCTTGCCAGCGGCCAACTTGATCCACAATTTAATGAAGGGAAACCTCTGGAAAGCGAAGCCAGCTACGGTAACTACACCAGTGGACTGGTCCAGCCCGATGGGAAAATTGTGGTATTGGCTCGCTACGGTAATGGCAGCATCGTCCGACTGCTGCGGTTCAATCCGAACAGTCAGCCGGACGCTACCTTCGGTATAGGAGGCATCGCGGATGCGTGGCGAGACCCACAAGGAAGACCTGAGCACACCGAAATCAACCGGGTGGAGTGGGTGACGGTCAATAGCACATTGCAAAGCAGCGGTATCCTGCACACCTCGCGCGCATCCTTCATCGGGCGCCTGCTCAGCCAGTGACGCTAGCGGCTGAACTGCCAAGGCAGCTCAGCCGTGTTGCATCAAGCCTTGGGCTCCACCGGCAACCAGATCTCCACCGTGCCCGTGCCCTTGCGCCCATCAAAATCCGCGCTATAGCGCTCGAAATCCGCCCCCGCCACCTTGTAGCCCGAGTGCGGCAACCACTCGAACATGATGCGCTCATAGGTCTGCTCCAGTGCCTGCACCGGGCCATAGTGCGGGAACACCGCGTAGTGGTGCGCAGGCAGTTCGACGGACTCGAAGTTGCTCGGCACATCGCCCTTGGACGGTACTTCCACCCCGGCCATGTAATCGAATTCACCGTGGCTGGGGTTATGGCAAACGCCGTAGGTCACCCCGCCGACGCGTTTCTTGATGTGTTTTACGCTTTCGTCGAACACACTCCACAACTTGGGGATATCGCCCACGGTGGCCTTCGAATAACGCCCTTGCACCCCGGCGATCACCAGGGCCTTGCCGTCTTCCATGCGCGGCTCTAACGGTTGTTTTGTCTGCTGATCCATCTGAACAGTCTCCTTCTTATGAGGGAACAAACCCGTATCGAGTATAGGGGCATATCCTTGCAGTACTCCACGCAGAAAATTTCCCGACACATCTGGACAACTGGCCATCATCGACCGTATTGTCTGCCCCGCAGGCCACCGCAGTGGCCGACGTCGCTCGGACGGTTCCGGGCGCTTACGTACTCTCGAGGCAACAATGGCAGACCTTGGTTCGCCGCGCCGCTTTGCGCGCATAGATCGACTCCCCCCTTACGTTTTCAATATCACTGCCGAGCTGAAGATGGCTGCGCGTCGGCGCGGCGAAGACATCATCGACTTGAGCATGGGTAACCCCGACGGCGCCACGCCTCCCCATATCGTGGAGAAGATGGTCACCGTCGCCCAACGGGAAGACACCCACGGCTACTCCACCTCCAAAGGCATTCCGCGTCTGCGCCGGGCGATTTCGCGCTGGTACAAGGATCGCTACGCAGTGGACATCGACCCCGAGTCCGAAGCCATCGTGACCATCGGTTCCAAGGAAGGCCTGGCACATCTGATGCTGGCCACCCTGGACCAGGGCGACACGGTGCTGGTGCCCAACCCGAGCTACCCGATTCATATCTACGGTGCCGTGATTGCCGGCGCCCAGGTGCGTTCGGTGCCGCTGGTGCCTGGCGTGGACTTCTTCGCCGAGCTGGAACGGGCGATTCGTGGGTCGATTCCGAAGCCGAAGATGATGATCCTCGGCTTCCCGTCCAACCCGACTGCGCAGTGCGTGGAGCTGGACTTCTTCGAACGGGTGATCGCCCTGGCCAAGCAGTACGACGTGCTGGTGGTGCATGACCTGGCCTACGCCGACATCGTCTACGACGGCTGGAAAGCCCCGTCGATCATGCAGGTGCCGGGGGCCAAGGACATTGCGGTGGAGTTTTTCACCCTGTCCAAGAGCTACAACATGGCCGGCTGGCGCATCGGTTTCATGGTGGGCAACCCGGAACTGGTCAATGCCCTGGCGCGGATCAAGAGCTACCACGACTATGGCACCTTCACCCCGCTGCAAGTCGCCGCGATTGCCGCACTGGAAGGCGACCAACAGTGCGTGAAGGACATCGCCGAGCAGTACCGCCAGCGCCGCAACGTGCTGGTCAAGGGCCTGCATGAGCTGGGCTGGATGGTGGAGAATCCCAAGGCGTCAATGTACGTCTGGGCGAAGATTCCCGAGGCGTATGCCGCCATGGGTTCGCTGGAGTTTGCCAAGAAGCTGCTGCTGGAAGCGAAGGTCTGTGTGTCGCCGGGGATTGGGTTTGGCGAGTATGGGGATGATCATGTGCGCTTCGCGCTGATCGAGAACCAGGACCGGATTCGCCAGGCGGTGCGCGGGATTCGCGGGATGTTCCGGGCGGATGGGCTGGTCGCTAAAGCCTGACCCGTTCCACCTGAACAAATGTTGTCAAACTGTGGGAGGGGCTTGCCCCCTCCCACAGTTGATTGGGTTTTCACCCTTGCCTTGTAGTGTGTCGGTTAGACCACCAACGACAGCAACATGATAAAGATCAGTGCCACAACGGACAGGATGGTCTCCATTGCCGTCCAGGTCTTGAAGGTCTCGGCCACGGTCATGTTGAAGTACTGCTTCACCAGCCAGAACCCCGCATCGTTGACGTGAGACAGGATCAACGAACCCGCCCCCGTCGCCAACACCAGCAGCTCACGGTTAACCCCGGGAATCATCCCCACCACCGGCACTACGATGCCCGCGCCGGTAATGGTCGCCACGGTGGCCGAACCGGTCGCCACACGAATCACCGCCGCCACCAGCCACGCCAGCAGGATCGGGTTGATCTGTGCGTTCACCGCCATGTGGCCGATCACGTCACCCACGCCGCTGGTCACCAGCATCTGCTTGAAGCCACCACCGGCACCGATGATCAGGATGATCGCGGCGGTCGGCGCAAGGCTGGCGTCGAGCAGCTTGAGGATCTGCTTGGAATGGATGCCCTGGCGACTGCCAAAGGTGTACAGCGACAGCAGCAACGCCAGCAGCAAGGCGGTGATCGGGTGACCGATCATGTCCATCCAGTTGCGCACCACGTTGCCTTCGGCAAAGGCGATGTCGGCGAAGGTTTTGAGCAGCATCAGGAACACCGGCAGCAGCACGGTGACCAGGGTGATACTGAAGCTCGGCAGGTTTTTGTTCTCAGGCTCGCGGGCCAGTTGGTCGACCAGTTCCTGGGACGGGTTGCCCGGGATGTACTTGGCGATAAACGTACCGAAGATCGGGCCCGCGATGATGGCGGTCGGCAGCGCGACGATCAGGCCGTACAGGATGGTCTTGCCGATGTCGGCGCCAAACACCCCGATGGCCAGCAGCGGGCCCGGGTGCGGCGGTACCAGGCCGTGGACTGCCGAGAGGCCGGCGAGCAGCGGGATGCCGATCTTGATCAGCGACACGCCGGTGCGGCGCGCAACGATAAACACCAGCGGGATCAGCAGTACAAAGCCGATCTCGAAGAACAGCGGAATGCCCACCAGGAACGCGGCGAACATCATGGCCCACTGGACCTTGTCCTTGCCAAAGGCGCGGATCAGGGTCTGGGCGATCTGATCGGCACCGCCGGATTCGGCCATCATCTTGCCGAGCATGGTGCCCAGCGCGAGGATGATGCCGACGAAGCCGAGCACCCCGCCGAAACCGTCCTGGAACGCCTTGATGATCTTGTCCACCGGCATGCCCGAGGTCAGGCCAAGGAAGCCGGCCGCGATGATCAGCGCGATAAATGGGTGAACCTTGAAGCGGGTGATCAAGACGATCAGCCCGATGATGGTAACGACTGCATCTAACAGCAGGTACGACTCGTGGGACATGCCAAACATGGGGGGTCTCTCCTGTTTGTTGTTGTTATTAAAGCGGGTGTTGAATTTCCTGCCGGGGATAGCGCTATCTTTTCCGGCAAAAAATCAGTTGGATGGTTCAAAACCGTGTGTCAGCCACCAGGCGTTGGTCTGCCTGGCCAACTCCTCGACGCTGTCTTCGCTGGCGTTGAGGGCCAGGGTCAGCGGCTCGCCCTTGGGCGATTCAAGGGTGGCGAACTGGCTGTCGATGAGGCTGGCCGGCATGAAATGGCCGGGGCGATGGGACACGCGGTCGGCGGCGACTTCGCGGGTCAGCTCCAGGAATACAAAGCCCAGGCCCGGCGCGGCTTCGCGCAGGTGGTCGCGGTATTTCTTTTTCAGCGCGGAGCAGGTGAGTACCGGATGTTCACCGGCCTTGAGCGAACGGCGCAGTTCATCGCACAGGATGTCGAGCCAACCGGCGCGGTCGTCGTCGTTGAGGGGGTGGCCGGCGCTCATCTTTTCGATGTTCGCGGCGGGGTGAAAGCTGTCGCCTTCAATGGCGGTGGCACCGTTCAGGCGGCACAGGGCCTCACTGACGCTGGTTTTGCCACAGCCGGCAACACCCATGATGACCAGGGCGGTAACAGGTTGACTCATGAAACACCTCAAGACGCAGATAGCGCTACCTTTGCACGCGGTGAGGCAAGTGCAAAAACAGGCTTTTCCCGCGCCGTCTTGTCATTTTTATGGAGTGACGCGTGCATCCGCTCCAATCATTTGAACCGGATCAGGCAACCCATAGTTCAATAATTTGCAGCCTTTTGGAGACAGCGCTACCTTAGTGCCTCGATTTTTGTTTGGCAAGCCGCCTGATGACCTCCAAGAACGATAAAAATACCCGCACCACCGGTCGCCCTACCCTTAACGAAGTTGCCCGCCTGGCCGGCGTCAGCCCGATTACCGCCTCCCGCGCGCTGCGCGGCATCAGCACCGTGGCCACCGAGTTGGTGGAAAAAGTCCAGCACGCCGCTGCCGAACTCAACTACGTGGTCAACCCCGCCGCCCGCGCCCTGGCTTCGGCCCAGAGCCATTCGGTGGTAGTCCTGGTGCCGTCGCTGTCCAACCTGCTGTTTATCGAAACCCTCGAAGCCATCCACCAGGTGCTGCGGCCCAAGGGCTTTGAAGTGCTGATCGGCAACTCCCACTATTCGCGCGACGAAGAGGAAAACCTGCTGCGCAACTACATGGCCTATCAGCCACGGGGGTTGCTGCTGACCGGCTTCGATCGCACCGAAAGCGCCCGACGGATGGTCGAGGCCAGCAATGTGCCATGTGTGTACATGATGGACCTGGACCCCAACGCCGGCGTGAACTGCGTGGGCTTCTCGCAGTTGGCGGCGGGTGAAACCGCGGCCGCACATTTGATCTCCCGTGGGCGCAAGCGCCTGGCGTATATCGGCGCGCAACTGGACCAACGCACCCTGCTGCGTGGTGAAGGCTTCCGCCGCGCGCTGCAACAGGCGGGCCTGTACGACCCGGCGCTGGAACTGCTGACACCACGCCCTTCCTCGGTGGGCCTGGGCGGCGAGCTGTTCCTGCAACTGCTGGCCACCCATCCGGATGTGGATGCGATCTTCTTCGGCAACGACGACCTGGCCCAGGGCGCGCTGCTGGAAGCCATGCGCCACGGCATCAAAGTGCCAGAACGTGTCGCGGTGCTGGGCTTCAACGACTTGCCGGCGTCGTCCTTCATGGTGCCGCGCCTGAGCAGCATCAGTACCCCCAGGGAAGCGATCGGGCGGCGGGCGGCGGAGCATTTGTTGACGATCATGGCGGGCAACAGGATCGCCAAGCCAGTGGTGGACATGGGATTTGAGTTGCAGGTTCGCGAGAGCACGTAGTCCCTCCCACATTTTGACCCCGCCCGCTCGGAGGCATCGCCGTAGCTTCTCCCGCCTGCTAGATTGGCTGTTCTCCATCGCAAGGAAAGCACCATGGCACATTCACTGAAAATCCTGGGTCGCACGTCCTCCATCAACGTGCGCAAAGTGCTCTGGACCTGCCAGGAACTGGGCATCGACTACGTGCGCGAAGACTGGGGCATCGGCTTCCAGCCCACCCAGTCCGCCGAATTCCTCGCCCTGAACCCCAACGCGCAGATACCCGTGCTGATCGACGACCACGGCGTGCTGTGGGAGTCCAATACCATCTGCCGCTACCTCGTGGGGCTTTACCAGCGCCACGACCTGCTGCCCATCGAGCCCGCACCACGGGCCCGGGTCGAGCAGTGGATCGACTGGCAGGCCGTCGAGCTCAACCGTGCCTGGGGCGATGCTTTCACCGCCCTGGTACGCAATAACCCGCACGGCCTGGACGCGGCACAGATTGAAGCCGCCGTGCAACGATGGAACGACAAGATGGGCATCCTCGAGCAACAACTGAGCAAAACCGGGGCCTTTGTTGCCGGCGATGAATTCACCCTCGCCGACATCCTCATCGGCCTCTCGGTGCACCGCTGGCAGATGACGCCCATGGCGCGCCCGGCCTACCCCGCCATTGCGGCCTACTACCAGCGCCTCGGCCAGCACCACGGCTTCCAGCTCTTCGCCCTCGACGGGCATAACTAAGGACACGCCCGTGAAAGGACTCAACGTACTGCTCACCGGCGCCTGCGGCAGAATCGGCAAGACGTTTTTCGAAGCCTCGAAAGACCGCTACCGTTTCACCCTCACCGACCGCATCGCGCCTGATTTCGACCTGGGCGAACACCGCTTCGTGCACGCCGACCTCAGCGACAAAGCCAACCTCGCCAGCCTGCTCGAAGGCATCGATGTGATCGTGCACCTGTCGGGCATCCCCCACGCCAGCGCCACGTTCGACGAATTGCTGCCGAACAATATCCTCGCCACCACCTACCTGTTCGAAGCCGCCGTGGCGGCGGGTGTACAGCGCCTGGTGTTCGCCAGCAGCGCACAAACCATCGAAGGCTACCCGGTAGACCGGCAGATCACCCCAGGCATGCAGGTGATGCCGGCCAACCTGTATGGCGTGAGCAAATGCTACGGCGAAGCGCTGTGTGGCTACTACGCGGCGAAAACCCCGCTGTCGACGATTGCCCTGCGCATCGGCGCGTTCGAATTCGTTGAAACCCACGACCTGAACAACGCCCGCGACCTCAGCGCCTGGCTCAGCCCGCGGGATGCCGTGCAGCTGCTGCAGCGTGCAGTGGAGGCCGAGGGCGTGAAACACCTGATCGCCCATGGCATTTCCAATAACCGTTTCAAGCGCCTGGACCTGAGCGAAACCACGCGGGTGTTGGGTTACCATCCGCTGGACGATGCATTTCAGACCTTCGATATCCCCATCACTGACTGAGTTTTCCCCGCCATGCCTGCACTCCCTGCTACAGACGGCATCGACCCGATCCGCGCCGCCCATATCAGCGCGCGTATCGACCGCCTGCCCGCCGTCGCCACGGTCTGGCGCCTTGTAGCGCTGCTGTCGATCGGCGGCTTTTTCGAGCTGTATGACTTGTTCCAGACCGCCTACATCAGCCCCGGCCTGATCAGTGACGGGATTTTCCACACCGGCAGCGAGGGCGTGTTTGGTTTCTCCGACCAGGCGGCGTTCGCCTCGGCGACCTTCCTCGGCCTGTTCCTCGGCGCCAGCCTGCTCAGCCCCATCGCCGACCGCTTCGGGCGCCGGGCGATCTTCACCTTCGCGCTGATCTGGTACACCGTCGCCACGGTATTGATGGGCATTCAGACATCCGCGCTGGGCATTATCGGCATGCGTTTCCTGGTGGGTATCGGCCTGGGCATCGAGCTGGTGACCATCGACGCGTATCTGTCTGAACTGGTGCCCAAGCGCATGCGCAGTTCGGCGTTCGCCTTTGCGTTTTTCATCCAGTTCCTGTCGGTGCCGGCCGTGGCATTGATGTCATGGTGGCTGGTGCCCCAGGCGCCGTTCGGGGTGTCTGGCTGGCGCTGGGTGGTGCTGAGCAGTGCGGTGTTCGCGCTGTTTATCTGGCAACTGCGCAAGCGCCTGCCGGAATCACCGCGCTGGCTGGCGCAGAAAGGTCGCTTCGAAGAAGCCGGCAGGATCATGGACACCCTGGAGGCGCGCTGCCGGAAAGACCATGGCAAACCGCTGGATGAACCCGAACCCGAAGCCGTCAGCGTGCAAGGCAGTGGCCGTTTTGCCGACATCTGGCAACCGCCGTACCGCCGCCGCGCGTTGATGCTGATTGTGTTCCATGTGTTCCAGGCCATCGGCTTCTTTGGTTTCGGCAACTGGTTGCCGGCACTGCTTTCGGGCCAGGGTGTCAGCGTGACCCACAGCTTGCTGTACGCCTTTATCATCACCCTCGCCTACCCGCTGGGGCCGTTGCTGTTTGTGAAGGTGGCCAACCGCTTTGAAAACAAATGGCAGATCGTCGGCTCCGCCATGGGTGCGGTGATCTTCGGCAGCCTGTTCGCGTTGCAGACCACGGCGGTGGGGCTGGTGATCTGCGGGGTGATGATCACCTTCTGCAACGCCTGGCTGAGCTTCAGTTACCACTCCTACCAGAGCGAGCTGTTCCCGACCAATATCCGCGCGCGCGCGGTGGGGTTCTGCTATTCGTTCAGCCGCTTGTCGACGGTGTTCAGCAGCCTGTTGATCGGTTTTATCCTCGAACACCTGGGCACACCCGGTGTGTTGGCGTTTATTGCCAGCAGCATGCTGATCGTGATGATCACCATCAGTTGGTTCGGCCCGCGTACGCGCAACCTGGCCTTGGAACATATCGCCCATTGACGGCAACGGTTGGCCGCCTGCGGGACAATGTTTGCCGCGGCGGCCAGGCCAAATCCAGTCAAACCGGGGTTATCGGACCCGGCATGTTATTTGCTCCCGCTATGGCACCGAACATTTTCCCAGGTGACCGATCATGCTGGTTAACAACAATCCCCAAGCCGTGTCGACCCTTCAAAAGATCACGCGTCCCGACATGGACCCGGCCAACGCCGCCGCCAGCACGCTGTACAGCGGTGCCCTGCAAGCGGCGCAGCAAAGCGTGACCCTGCCGGCCGCGCAGAAGGATCTGGACAAGGCCGGCGATCGCATCGACGAAGCTTTCGCCAAGACCCGCGTGCAGTTGCAGGCCAGCACAGCGGCCACCACGGTGACGACGGATGTCCCCGCCACCAGCTCCGCCCGCGCAGACTTCACCGATTACATGAGCAAAACCCCGGCCGAGCGTATCCGTGAGCAATTGCTCAAGGAACAGGGGTTGACCGAGGCGGATGTGCAGAACATGTCGCAGGAAAAGCAGGACGCCATTTCCAAGCAAGTGGCCGAGCGTTTGAAGCAGCAGCAAGAGCAGCAGGTAGCGGCGAAGACCACTGAACCGCAGGCGCAGGCAGTGAAAGAAACCCTGGCGGCGATCTAAGCCACAGGTGGGGCGCCGAGCGTCCCTGGCGGCATTCCCACGCGGGTGCGTGGGAATGATCATTAACTCAGTGACCGAACAGGCCTGTCTCGGTTTTCTTGGCTTTCTTGTCGGCGCGTTTTTCGTCGGCGGTCTTTGCCGGTTTCTTCTTCGCGGCTTTCTTTGAATCCATACCTTTGGCCATGATGCATGCTCCACTTACAGGGGATGTAACACTGGGTATACCACCTATTGCCGCACAGAAGGCGCTTATAATCCCCGGCCCTTGATTATGTTGCCCAAACACCATGCCCGAACTGCACATCGCCCCCCTGGCTGAGCCGCTGTGGCCGCTGCTGAACAAGTTTTATCGCCGTCATGACTCCCCGATGAAGGCGCTCAAGGGCGGGCGTTTGTGGGTAGCGCGCGACAGCGAGATTGTCGCCGGCCTGTGCCTGACACCCGTGGTCGGCGGACAGTGGTTGACCGGCGTGTTTGTCGACCCGGCGTATCGCGGCCAGGGGTTGGCGGGGCGATTGATAGCCGCGGCGGCGGCCGAGGTGCAAGGCACGCTGTGGTTGTTGTGCCATCCGGACCTGGAAGGTTTGTATCAGCGCATGGGTTTCACCCAGGACACGCTATTGCCGCAATCCCTCAGCGAGCGGCTGGTGCGCTACAAGCGCAACAAACCGATGATCGCCATGGGCTTAGATCGTTTAGTGAGGTCGTCCTCGGATAATGTGTGATCGCCCCGTATGGGCCCCATGCTAGCCTCGGCGACACAGTGGCCCACTTTTCGGATGATCATGAAAGCGACCTTTGCAGCTCTGTCCCTTACCGCCCTCCTCGTTCCCACGTTCAGCCAGGCCGCCGACGCACCGATCAGCGCCCAGCAATACGCCAGCGTGTTGGCCGGCAATTGGCGCGACCCGGCCAACAGCGCCCGCGACGGCTATCGCCACCCGCAGCAGACCTTGGAATTCTTTGGCCTGGGCGCCAGGCAGACGGTGATCGAAATTACCCCAGGGGGCGGTTGGTACAGCGAACTGCTGGCGCCGTTGCTCAAGGATCACGGGCATTACATCGCCGCCGTGCAAGCGCCAAGCAGCAGCGCCTATGCGCGCACGTCCGAAGAGAACCTGAAAAACAAATTCGCCGCCGACCCGACGCGCTATGCCAAGGCAGTCGTGGTCGAGTTCGACCCCAAGGCACCGGTGTTCGGCAAACCTGCCTCTGCGGACGCCGTGCTGACGTTCCGCAATGTGCATAACTGGGTGCTGGCCGATACCGCCGAGGCCACGTTCCGCGCGTTCTACACGGTGTTGAAACCGGGCGGCGTGCTGGGCGTGGAAGATCACCGGGCCAAGGACGGGGCCGAGCTGGAGGCGATCAAGGACAGCGGTTACCTGACCACCGCCCAGGTGGTGAAACTGGCCACCGATGCGGGGTTCAAGCTGGCAGGCCAGAGTGAGGTCAACGCCAACCCGAAGGACACCAAGGATTATCCCGCCGGCGTGTGGACGTTGCCGCCGACCTTGAAGCTGGGGGAGCAGGATAAGGCGAAGTATGTGGCGATTGGCGAGTCGGACCGGATGACGTTGCGGTTCGTCAAACCGGCCAAATAACCTGGTCCCTCCCAGATTTTGTTCTCAACGGGCCGGCGATTACTCGTCAGCGGTTGGGTCCATGTCGGGAAACATCACTTCAATAAAGCCGAACTTGCTGAAGTCGGTAATGCGCGAGGGGTACAGCCGGCCGATCAGGTGATCGCATTCATGCTGCACCACCCGCGCGTGGAAGCCATCGGCAAAACGTACGATCGGCTCGCCCTTCGGATCAAAACCCTCGTAGCGAATCTGCTGGTAACGGTCCACCGCACCACGCAGTCCGGGCACCGACAGGCAGCCTTCATAGCCTTCTTCCAGCACCGGGCTGAGCGGCGTGATCAACGGGTTGATCAGGATGGTCTGCGGCACCGGCGGCGCATCCGGGTAGCGCTCGCTGGCTTCGAACCCAAAGATCACCAGTTGCAGGTCGACGCCAATCTGCGGCGCGGCCAGGCCGACGCCGCCCACGTGCTCCATGGTCTGGAACATGTCGTCGATCAATTGCCACAGCTCGGGGCTGTCGAACATTTCCGGCGGTACCGGTGGGGCGATACGCAGCAGGCGTTCATCGCCCATTTTCAGGATTTCACGGATCATCGATCAGACTTCATCGGTAGTGGGTTTGGAGTGGTCGCGGCCGAGGCCGGAGACATGTTGTTTTTCATGCGCGGGCGCGGGCTCATCGAAATCCTTTGCGCCTGGCTCCTTGCCTTCGGCCGACATGTGCTCGATCACGGCATTCATCTCCGCCCCCAGCAACAGCACGGCGGCGGAGATGTAGAAGTACAGGAGCAACACGATGATCGCACCGATGCTGCCATACATGGCGTTGTAGTCGGCGAAGGTTTTGACGTAGTAGCCAAAACCGAGGGAGGCGACGATCCACACCACCACCGCGAGTACCGAACCCGGGGTAATAAAGCGAAACTTCTGCTCGACGTCCGGCATCACGTAATACATGAGGGCCACGGCAAACATCAGCAGGATCACGATCAGCGGCCATCGCACGATGGTCCACAAGGTCACCACGAATTCCTGCATGCCGATCTGGCCGGCCAGCCATTCCATCACCTGCGGGCCGAGCACCATCAGCGCGGCGGCGGCCAGCAGCATGCCGGCGATGCCAATGGTGTAGAAAACCGACAGCGGAAAACGCTTCCAGATCGGCCGGCCTTCCACGACGTCGTACGCGGCGTTCATGGCGCTCATCATCAGGCGCACGCCAGCGGAGGCGGTCCACAGGGCAATCACGATACCCACCGAGAGCAGGCCGCCCTTGGATTGCTGCAACTGGTCGATCACCGGATTGACCTGCTCCAGGGCCTGGGGCGGCAGCACCAGTTCCGATTGCAGGCGCAGCCAGGTGAAAAAGTCCGGCAGGTGCAGGAAACCGATCAGGGCGATAAGGAACAGCAGGAAGGGAAACAACGAGAACAGCATCTGGTAGGCCAGTGCCGAGGCGTAGGTGGACATCTCGTCATCGACGAATTCCTTGACGGTGCGCACCAGCACTGTGTGGAGCTTGAGACCATCGAGAACCGGAAAAATCATAGCGTCTCCTTTCGCCGCAAAAAGGGGGGTCATGGGCGACTCAGGGGCCGTTTTCTACATCAAGGTAGCCTATTTGGCGACCTTGAAACAATTTCGAAACTTTAATCACTGCATGTGACATAAAAACGGCCATCCGTGGATGGCCGTCCGGCTGCACGATGGCAGTCTTACTTGGTCGCTTTTTTCACCGCGTCCTTGGTGTCGCCCACGGCTTTTTCAACCTGGCCTTTCTTTTCCTGCACGACGCCTTCAGCGCGCAGTTTGTCGTTGCCGGTGACTTTGCCGACGCCTTGCTTGATGTTACCGACGGCTTCGTCTTTCAAACCTTTTGCCTTATCCGCTGTGCTGCCCATGGTATTTCTCCGAAAGAACAATCAAAGGGTTTTGGTCATTACGTAGAGATTGACCCGAGGCCGTTCGGCAGAGTTTCAATTATTTTTCGGTGAACATTTCATCGCCAACGACAGGTTTGGCTTTATGTTTTGCAGCCAACCCACGAGAATGCCCGGCACATTCAGGCTCCAACGCTGAATAACAGATCCCGTAGGAAGGTTATGAAACTCAATAAAGCACAGGCCATCGCCCGCAGAAACCAGGAACTGGGCGGTGCCGTACTCGGCGTCAACAACTGCCACTTCACCGACCTGGACCGCAAACGCAACATCTGGTGGTTCGATCTGCCGGTGGGGCGTATTGCCGTCGGCCAGTACGAGTGGATTCACCTGTTGATGCACAACGCCGAGACCGACCAGCTGCTGCACCTGAAGGTGCCGACCGTGTTCCTGCGTGAAAAGCTCGAGGGGCTGGTGGTGCGCAATGCGGGCAAGCGCAAGCCGGAGATTACCCTGGAGCTGAGCGCGGATAAGGATTCGTTCTTGAAGGATGTGCGGCCGGCAGGTGCGGGTGTGAGCTTCGCGCAGTTCGCCGTGTAAGAACGCGGTCAAAAAAATGTGGGAGGGGGCAAGCCCCTCCCATATTTGGATTGGATTACTTTTTAAGACCGAGTTTCTTCAGTTCTTCATCGCGCAACTCGCGGCGCAGGATCTTGCCCACGTTGGTGGTCGGCAACGCATCGCGGAACTCCACGGCCTTGGGCACCTTGTAGCCGGTGACGTTGGCGCGCATGTGCTCCATGACCTGCTCCTTGGTCAGGGTGGCGCCCGGCTTGACCACGATGAAGAGCTTGATGTGTTCCCCGGATTTTTCATCCGGCACACCGATGGCCGCGCACTGCAGTACGCCCGGCAGGCCCGCCAGCACGTCCTCCAGCTCGTTGGGGTACACGTTGAAACCGGAGACCAGGATCATGTCCTTCTTGCGATCGACGATGCGCATGTAGCCATCCGGCTGGATGATCGCGATGTCGCCGGTCTTCAGCCAGCCTTCGCTGTCGAGCATCTCGGCGGTGGCGTCTTCACGCTGCCAGTAGCCCTTCATCACCTGCGGGCCCTTGACGCACAGTTCGCCGACTTCACCCAGGGCCAGCTCGACACCGTCGTCGGTGATGACCTTGCACAGGGTCGACGGCACCGGAATGCCGATGGTACCGATCTGGATATGCTGGATCGGGTTCACCGTGGCCACCGGGCTGGTTTCGGTCATGCCGTAGCCTTCGCAGATGCCGCAACCGGTCACCGCTTTCCAACGCTCGGCCGCCGCCAGTTGCAGGGCCATGCCGCCCGACAGGGTGACCTTCAGCGCGGAGAAGTCCAGCTTGCGGAAGGCTTCGTTGTTGCACAGCGCCACGAACAGAGTGTTCAGGCCGACAAAGCCGCTGAACTTCCACTTCGACAGTTCCTTGACCATCGCCGGCAGGTCGCGCGGGTTGCTGATCAGGATGTTGTGGTTGCCGATCAGCATCATCGCCATGCAATGAAAGGTGAACGCATAGATGTGGTACAGCGGCAGCGGCGTGATCAGGATCTCGCAACCTTCATTGAGGTTGGAGCCCATCAGCGCCTTGCATTGCAACATGTTGGCGACCAGGTTGCGGTGGGTGAGCATCGCGCCCTTGGCCACGCCGGTGGTGCCACCGGTGTATTGCAATACGGCCACATCGCCGCTGGCCGGGCAGACTTCGTTGACCGCTTGCCCCTGGCCCTTGGCGAGTACGTCGTTGAACTTGATCGCCTTGGGCAAGTGATAGGCCGGGACCATTTTCTTCACGTACTTGATGACGCTGTTGATCAGCAGGCGCTTGAGCGGCGGCAGCAGGTCGGCGACTTCGGTGACGATCACATGCTTGACGGCGGTCTTGGGCACGACCTTTTCCGCCAGGTGGGCCATGTTGGCCAGGCAGACCAGCGCCTTGGCGCCGGAATCATTGAATTGGTGTTCCATTTCCCGCGCGGTGTACAGCGGGTTGGTGTTGACCACGATCAGGCCGGCACGGATGGCGCCGAACACGGCGACCGGGTATTGCAGGACGTTGGGCAACTGCACGGCAATGCGATCGCCGGGCTTCAAGTCGGTATGCTGTTGCAGGTACGCAGCGAAGGCGCCGGACAGTTCGTACAATTCACCGTAGGTGATCGTCTTGCCCAGGTTGCTGAAGGCCGGTTTGTTGGCGAAGCGCTGGCAGGACTGCTTCAATACCGCCTGAATATTCGGATACTCGTCTGGATTGATTTCTGCAGCAATCCCGGCGGGGTACTTATCCTTCCAAAAGTCTTCGTGCATGGAAGCCCACTCCTCAGCGACGCGAATTCATCATCGCATTTGATGCGATTATTATTGGTGTATGTTTTTTTTTGGTGAATCTGGCGCTTTCAAGCAGGCCTAGACGTCACAAAGCGCGCCGAGAGTAGCAGCTTTGCCAAGGGCCGACTAGAGCCTAAAGAGGGCCCCGCAGTCATAATCACGACTGTCCTACAATATTTGGTCACACTTTAAACAGAAGTGAAATACGTTGATGAAAGGCTCTGGAATAAGGCCTTCAGGACGACACACGATAAATGTGGGAGGGGGCTTACACCCCGATAGCGGAGAAATCAGTCACCAGACATATAGACTGAACCACCGTTATCGGGGGCAAGCCCCCTCCCACATTTTTACCGCACCTCACATCAGGCGATGTCGCGTAGTTCCCTGCGCAGGATCTTCCCTACCGGCGTCATCGGTAACGAGTCGCGCAAGACAATGTGCTTGGGCACCTTGTAACCCGTGAAGTTGGTCTTGCAGTACGCCTTCAACTCCTCAAGGCTCACCCCTTCTGCGCGCGCCACCACGAACAGCTTCACCGCCTCCCCCGTGCGCTCGTCCGGCACGCCGATCACCGCGCAGTTGGCCACGGCCGGATGGGCCATCACCACGTCCTCGATTTCGTTGGGGTACACATTGAAACCCGAGACGATGATCAAATCCTTCTTGCGGTCGACAATGCGCACAAACCCATCTTCGTCGATCACCGCGATGTCACCGGTCTTCAGCCAGCCTTCGGCGTCCAGGGCCTCTGCGGTGGCGGCCGGTTGCTGCCAGTAGCCCTTCATCACCTGCGGGCCCTTGATACACAACTCACCGCGCTCGCCCAGGGGCAGCTCGGTGCCTTCGTCATCAATGACCTTCATCGCCGTGGCGGGCACCGGGATGCCCACGGTACCCAGGCGTGATTTGTTGCCGTAGGGGTTGGTGCTGGCCACCGGCGAGGTTTCCGTCAGGCCATAGCCCTCGCCGATCGAGCAACCGGTGATCTGCTCCCAGCGTTCGGCCGTGGCCTTGATCAGGGCCGTACCACCGGAGTTGGTGAGCTTGAGGTGGGAGAAATCCAGGTTCTTGAACTCCGGGTGGTCCATCAACGCCACAAACAGCGTGTTGAGCCCCAGAAGCCCGGTAAAGCGCCACTTTTTCAGCTCCTTGATAAACCCGCCGATGTCCCTGGGGTTGGTGATCAGTACGTTGTGGTTACCCGAGACCATCATGCACATGCAGTTCGCGGTGAAGGCATAGATATGGTACAGCGGCAGCGGCGCGATCATCACCTCCTGCCCTTCCTTGATCAGAGGGTGGCCGTCATCGCCGGTCTGGGACATGCAGGCGCGCACCTGTTGCATGTTCGCCACCAGGTTGCCATGGGTGAGCATCGCCCCCTTGGCCAGGCCGGTGGTGCCGCCGGTGTATTGCAGCACGGCAATATCGTCCAGGTTCACCGGATGGCGCGTCACGCCGAGGCCCGCGCCCATGCGCAGGGCGCGCTTGAACGACACCGCACGCGGCAGGTGGTAGGCCGGGACCATCTTCTTGACCTTGTCGACCACGGTGTTGACCAGCCAGCCTCTGGCGGCGGGCATGAAGTCGCCCATCCTGGCTTCGATCAGGTAGTCGATCTCGGTGTCGGTGCACACGTCCTGCACCCGCGAACCGAACAGGTTGAGGTAGACCAGGGCACGCACGCCGGCGTCCTTGAACTGGTGGCGCATCTCGCGCGGGGTGTAGAGCGGGTTGGTGTTGACCACGATCAGCCCGGCGCGCAGTGCGCCGAACACGGCAATCGGGTAGTGCAGCACGTTGGGCATCTGTACGGCGATGCGCTCGCCGGGCTTGAGGTCGGTGTGCTGCTGCAGGTAGCCGGCGAACGCCGCACTCTGGCGCTCAAGCTCGGCGTAGGTCAGGGTGACGCCCATGTTGCTGAATGCCGGACGGTCGGCAAAGGCCTTGCACGAGCGCTCGAAGACTTCGATTACCGACTTGTAGGCCGACAGGTCGATGTCATTGGGAACGCCCGCCGCGCGTTTGTCATTCCAGAAATCAGGTTGCATTATTCTTGTCCCCTTACCTGAAGGTGTCCGGCCGCTTTTATAGAAAGCGGAGCTTGGGGGACGTTAGCAGCTATGGCCAAACAGGCAAATACAGCAAATTGCGTCATTGATTGTATGAATCTTGTCCCTGATGCGCAGGCAGATACCCCGTCGCCTGACAGATGAGCTATACACTGCAACAACGTCGATCAGACCTTGAGCAGACCTTGAGAAAGGGAACCCCATGAACCACAGCACCTTCTGGCTGACCGCGAATGACCGCAGCCGCCTGTACGTCAATCATTGGATGCCCGACGGGCCGGCCAAGGCGGTGGTCATGCTGTCCCACGGCATGGCGGAGCACAGCGGGCGCTATGCGCGGCTGGCCGAAGCCCTGGGCAGTGCCGGCTATGGTGTGTATGCGCCGGACCAGCGTGGCCACGGCCGCACCGCCGACGAAGGTACGCTGGGCCTGTATGCCGAAAAGGATGGCTGGAACAAAGTGGTGGGCGACCTGGCCAGCCTCAACCAGCACATCGGCCAGCAGCAGCCGGGGCTGCCGATCATTTTGCTCGGCCACAGCATGGGCAGCTATATCGCCCAGGCCTACCTGCTGCACCACAGCGCCAGCCTGCATGGAGCGATTCTCAGCGGTTCGAATCTCCAGCCCGTGGCGCTGTACCGCGCCGCACGGCTGATCGCTCGCGCCGAACGCCTGCGCCAGGGTGTCCGTGGGCGCAGTGCGTTGATCGAGTTCCTGTCCTTCGGCTCGTTCAACAAGGCATTCAAGCCCAACCGCACCGCGTTCGACTGGCTCAGCCGTGACCCGAACGAAGTCGACAAATACATCAACGATCCACTCTGCGGTTTCCGCTGTACCAACCAACTATGGATCGATCTGCTCGGCGGCTTGCAGCAAATCAGCAAAGCGTCCAATCTCGCCCAGATCGATCCGGGCCTGCCGATCCTGGTGATGGGCGGCGAATGTGATCCGGTCAGTGAGGGCAAGCGTCTCAAAAGCCTGGCCGATGCCCTGCGAGAGGCCGGCAGCCAGCACCTGCAACTGAATATCTACCCGCAGGCGCGTCACGAAGTGTTCAACGAAACCAATCGCGACGAAGTCACCGCCGATGTGCTGAGGTGGCTCGACCAGGCCCTGACCTTGCGCAGGCCGGCCCACTGCGAATAAATTTACGTTTAAAATCAGATAGTTAAATTACCGATTAGCCACAGGATGCACCTTTAGATGACCCAGGTAACCAACACCCCGTACGAAGCCCTTGAAGTCGGCCAGACCGCCAGCTACAGCAAGACCGTCGAAGAGCGTGATATCCAGCTGTTTGCCGCCATGTCCGGCGACCACAACCCGGTGCACCTGGATGCTGAATACGCCAAGGCGACCATGTTCAAGGAGCGTATCGCCCACGGAATGTTCAGCGGCGCCCTGATCAGCGCAGCCGTTGCGTGTGAGCTGCCCGGGCCGGGCACTATCTATATCGGCCAGCAGATGACCTTCCAGAAGCCGGTGAAAATCGGCGATACCCTGACCGTGCGCCTGGAAATCCTCGAGAAGCTGCCGAAGTTTCGCGTACGTATTGCCACCCGTGTGTTCAACCAGCGCGATGAGTTGGTCGTGGATGGCGAGGCGGAAATTCTTGCACCACGCAAGCAGCAGGTCGTGACCTTGACCGAGCTGCCGCCGATCAGCATCGGCTGAGTAGGGTTTCAAGGCCAACACAATACAAATGTGGGAGGGGGCTTGCCCCCGATGGCGGTGTGTCAGTCATTGAAATATCGACTGATCCACCGCTATCGGGAGCAAGCCCCCTCCCACATGTCTTACCCAGCAGCGCTTAGGAGCGCTTAGGACTGAGCGCGAGCCTGGTTACGCAGGGCTTTTACTTGGTCGTGATTGCGTTGCACGCCGTGGTACTGACGCTCAACCAGGTCACGAATGCCCAGCAGGTTGTGCTTGTTGATCTTCTCGATGGCTTCTTTGTAAGCCTTCAGTGCGTGGTCTTCGCCGCGCTCGGCTTCGTTCAGCACAGCCTCTTCGTCCTTACCGGTCAGCATCGACTTCACGTCGACCCAGCCACGGTGCAGGGCGCCGGCTACGCTACCGGAGTCTTCCGGATCACCGCCCAGGGCACGCACGGCGGTCTTCAATTCGGCGGCAGCGGTAGCGCAGTCAGCGGAACGCTTGGCAAACAGCGCCTTGAGTTCCGGATGCTTGATGTCTTCTGCGCATTCCTTGAAGCCTTTCTGGCCGTCGATGCTGGTCTCGATCAGGTCGTTCAGTACGGAGATCGATTCTTTATTGATGTCAGTCATTTTTCAATTCCTTAGGCAGGTGAAGAAGGGTTGTCTTAATGATTGCAGCGCTCGTGCCAGGTTTTGAAAAATTACTTTTATGTTTATTTTCAATAACTTAAAAATATTTGAACCATCTGTATGTACGTTATTTGCATGATCTGTCATTTGGCCTTCATGCAGAATGCCTGTATTTTCGAAGACCTCGCCTCACTTCACATGAAGCCCATGAATCCCGAAAAACTCGAACTGCTGATCACCCGCGAAATGCCCTTCGGCAAGTACAAGGGTCGGATCATCGCCGACCTGCCGGGTCCCTACCTGAACTGGTTCGCCCGCGAGGGCTTTCCCCACGGCGAACTGGGCGGGTTGCTGGCATTGATGCAGGAAATCGACCACAACGGCTTGTCCGAATTGTTGGAACCGCTGCGCGTTAAACACGGCAAACCCGCCCCCCGCCATTAAGAGACTCGCCATGCCAAGGAATGCTGACAACGAACCTCACTGGCAGGCCATCGCCCAGCGCTATGCGCTGGAGCCCGGCCCGATCAACCTGGAGAACGGCTACTTCGGGCGTATGAGCCGCGAGGTGCAGGCGCAGTACCTGGAGCATGTGGCGTTTATCAACCGCAGCAACTCGCTGTATGTGCGCCAGCGCTTCGAGCAAGGTGAAAACGTCGAGATCCGTCGCCAACTGGCGGGCCTGATCGACGTCGACCCCGAGGCAGTCGCCTTTACCCGCAACGCCACCGAAGCCTTGCAGTCGCTGATCCGCAACTACAACCGCCTGCAACCCGGCGATCAGGTGCTGATCAGCGACCTGGAATACGACACCGTCAAAGGTGCGATGCGCTGGTTGGCGGGTGTTCGCGGTGTAGAAGTGATCGAGTTGTCCCACACTCATCCGGCCAGTTTCGACAGCCTGGTGCAGACCTATCGCGATGCGTTCGCCCGGTACCCGCGCCTGAAGCTGATGGCACTCACCCATGTGACCCACCGCACCGGCCTGGTGATGCCCGTAGAGGCCGTCGCCAAGGCCGCGCGTGAGCATGCCATCGACGTGATCCTCGACGGCGCCCATGCACTGGGCCAGATCGAGTTCAACCTCGCCGAACTGGGCATTGCGTTCGCCGGCTTCAACCTGCACAAATGGATCGGCGCGCCGCTGACCCTGGGGTTCCTCTATATCGCCCCCGAATGCCTGGCTGATATTGATCCGGACATGGGCGAGTTCCACTACCCCGCCACCGACGTGCGTGCGCGTACGTCGTACAGCACGCCGAATTTCCCCGCGTTAATGACGTTGCCGTTGGTGCTTGAAGAACATCGCGCCATGGGCGGCGCGGCGGCCAAGGGTGCGCGGGTCAGTTATCTGCGGGATGTATGGGTGAGCCAGGTGCGACCGTTGCCGGGGATCGAGGTGCTGACGCCGGATGATCCCCGGCTGTATTGCGGGATCACGGCATTCAAGTTCAGCGGGCGGGATCAGCAGGTGATGGTGGATCGCATGCTCAACGACTATGGGCTGTTCACTACTACGCGCACCGGTGCGGCGTTTGGTACCTGTATCCGCGTGACACCGGGGTTGGTGACGTCGGCGGAGGACATCAATGTTCTGGTCAATGCCATTACCGAGCTAAGCAGAGATTAAAGGTGGGCCTCAGGTTTTTACCGGCAAAAAAAAGCGGTACACCGACCAAGTGCACCGCAAAAATGCCGTTAAGCACAGCAACAACGATTCGATGAATCAGATCAATCCAGCAGCGCCAGCGCCTGCGCGGTGACTTCCTGGATGCGGGCCCAATCGCCGTTCTTGACCCACTCCGGGTCAAGCATCCAGCTACCGCCCACGCACATCACGTTTTTCAACGCCATGTAGCTCTTGATATTGGCCGGGCCGACGCCGCCGGTCGGGCAGAACTTCACTTCGCCGAACGGGCCGCCCAGGGCCTTGATCGCGGCAACACCGCCGCTGACTTCGGCCGGGAACAGTTTGAAGCGGCGGTAGCCCAGGCCGTAGCCTTCCATGATGCCGGAGGCGTTGCTGATGCCTGGCAGCAGCGGGATCGGGCTGTGCACCGAGGCTTCCAGCAGGTCGCGGGTGATGCCGGGGGTGACGATAAATTGCGAACCGGCGACTTCAGCCGCTTCAAGCATATGGCGGTCGAGTACGGTGCCGGCGCCGGTGCACAGTTCAGGCCGCTGCTGACGCAGCACCTGAATGGCCTTGAGGCCGAACTCGGAACGCAAGGTCACTTCCAATGCGGTCAAACCACCGGCTGCCAGGGCATCGGCCAGCGGCAGGATGTCCTGCTCGCGAGCGATGGTGATCACCGGCAGGATCCGCGCCTTGGCGCAGAGGCTGTCGATCAGGGCAACTTTATCCGCCATGGACACGGTCGGTTGAGGGCTTTTCATAGCGGCTGATCCTTGGCTCATGGGCACCAGTAAATCTCTAAAGTAGGTTGCAAAAACGCGCGAATCGGCATGGCAGCAACGTCGTCACTGGCCAGCGCGGCGCTCAAGGTGGTCAATTTCGAACTGCCGGAAATCGACAGCGCGGTGTAGTGGGCCGTGGCCAGCAATGCGCGACTCATGGTCAGGCGCTGGTGCGGCACGGTCGGCGCCAGCATCGGCCAGCAACGGCGGGTACCGTCGGCCTGCAGTGCAGCGGCGAGGTTCGGGCTGTTGGGAAACAGCGATGCGGTGTGGCCGTCATCGCCCATGCCCAGCACCAGCACATCAATGGCCGGCAGCTCGGCCAGCAGGCGATCGGCCTGCTCGGCAGCGTCTTCAAGGTTGGCGGCGGCGCTGTACAGGCTGAGGAACCTGGCCTTGGCCGCCGGGCCTTGCAACAGGTGCTGCTTCAACAGGCCGGCATTGCTGTCGGCGTGTTCCACCGGCACCCAGCGCTCATCGGCCAGGGTGATGGTGACCTTGGACCAGTCCAGGCCTTGCTTGGCCAGGTTCTGGAAAAACGCCACGGGGCTGCGGCCACCGGACACCACCAGGGTCGCCTCGCCACGGGCACTGATGGCCGCGCGCAGTTGTTCGGCCACGTCGTTGGCCAGGCCGTCCGCCAGCAGCACAGGCGTGCGGTACTCGTGGGCAGTCACGCCCCGAGGCAGTTTCAATTCAGATATCGCCATACCAAGACCTCCCATCCCGCGTGATCAGTGCAATCGAGCTCATCGGCCCCCAGGACCCCGCCGCATACGGCTTGGGCGCATCACCGGATTTTTTCCACCCGGCGATCAACTGGTCACACCACTTCCACGCGGCTTCGATTTCATCTTTGCGAACAAACAGGTTCTGATTGCCGCGCATCACTTCCAGCAACAACCGCTCGTAGGCATCGGGGATGCGTGCGCTGCGGTAGGTGTCGGAAAAATTCAGTTGCAGAGGCCCGCTGCGCAGTTGCATGCCCTTGTCCAGGCCCTGCTCCTTGGTCATCACGCGCAAGGAAATGCCTTCGTCCGGCTGCAGGCGGATGATCAACTTGTTGCTGATCTGCAAGCGCTGCTCGGGGGCGAAGATGTAATGAGACGGTTCCTTGAAGTGAATGACGATCTGCGACAGCTTCTGCGGCATACGCTTGCCGGTACGCAGGTAGAACGGCACCCCGGCCCAACGCCAGTTACGGATATCGGCCCGCAGCGCGACGAAGGTTTCGGTGTCGCTCTGGGTGTTGGAATTCTCTTCTTCCAGGTAACCCGGCACCGGCTTGCCGGCGCTGTAGCCGGCGATGTACTGGCCACGCACCACTTGAGTGGTAAGGCCATCCGGGCTGATCGGCGCCAGGGCCTTGAGCACCTTGACCTTCTCGTCACGGATGCTGTCGGCGGACAGGTCGGCCGGCGGGTCCATGGCGATCAGGCAAAGCAGCTGCAGCAAGTGGTTCTGGATCATGTCGCGCAGCTGGCCAGCCTTGTCGAAATAGCCCCAACGGCCTTCGATACCGACCTGTTCGGCCACGGTGATTTCCACGTGGGAGATGTAGTTCTGGTTCCACTGAGTTTCGAACAGGCTATTGGCGAAACGCAGGGCGATCAGGTTCTGGACGGTCTCTTTGCCCAGGTAGTGGTCGATACGGTAGGTGCGGTTTTCCGGGAAGAACTGCGCCACGGCATCGTTGACCTTGCGCGAGGATTCCAGGTCCGAACCGATGGGTTTCTCCAGCACGACGCGGGTGTTTTCCGCCAGGCCGACCTTGGACAGGTTCTCGCAGATCGCACCGTACACCGCCGCAGGCGTGGCGAAGTAGGCAATCAGGCGTTGCTCGGTGCCGGCCTTTTCCGCCAGGGCCACGTAGTCATCGGCTTTCATGAAGTCGACGTGGACATAGGTCAGGCGCGCAAGGAAGCGCTGGGCGATGCTCTCGTCCAGTTCCTTGCCGACGTATTTACGCAATTCTTTTTCGATATGGGCCAGGTGTTGCTGCTCGGAACCGGCTTCCCGGGCCAGGGCCAGGATACGGGTATCGTCGTGCAGCAGCCCGGCGCCATCCAGCTGATAGAGGGCAGGAAATAACTTGCGCAGCGCCAGATCACCCAAGGCGCCAAACAGGGCAAAGGTGCAGGGTTCTACGGTTATCGAAGGCATGATGTTTGTTCTTTTATCAAGTTAAGCTACAAATACCTTTTTTCAAGGCATCACTCAAGGAAAAATGTAGTAATAACCACAACATTTTCCGGAAATACGCATTCCGAGTGGTGGTGTTCAGCTACCCTCAGTAGGATAGGCCACCGCAAAAGGCCACTCGTCGATTGGTTGCCACCCTTTTATTTGCATCGTCGCCCGAAGGAAAGACTGAATGGACCGCGTGCGAAATCTTCTGGAACAGATCCGGAACCGCCTCGAAGAATTGAACAAGGCTGAGAAAAAAGTGGCCGAGGTCATCCTGCTCAACCCGCAGCAGGCGACCCGCTTCTCCATCGCAGCCCTCGCCCAGGCCGCCTCGGTCAGTGAACCGACGGTCAACCGTTTCTGCCGTTCGTTCGGCGTCAGCGGTTACCCTGAACTTAAATTGCAGTTGGCGCAAAGCCTGGCCAGTGGCGCAGCGTATGTCAGCCGCGCCGTGGAGGCCGATGATAACCCCGAGGCCTACACCCAGAAGATCTTTGGCAGCGCCATCGCCTCGCTGGACGCCGCCTGCCAGGCCCTGGACCCGGCCCTGATCAGCAAGGCCGTGGACCTGTTGATCCAGGCGCGGCAGATCCACTTCTTCGGCCTCGGTGCTTCGGCGCCGGTGGCCATGGACGCGCTGCACAAGTTTTTCCGCTTCAACCTGGCGGTCACCGCCCACGCCGACGTGCTGATGCAACGCATGATCGCCTCGGTGGCCCACACGGGCGAGTTGTTCGTGATCATTTCCTACACCGGGCGCACCCGTGAGCTGGTGGAAGTGGCGCGTATCGCCCGGGAAAACGGTGCGTCGGTGCTGGGCGTAACCGCCGAGAACTCGCCGCTGGCCAAGGCCAGTACCGTAAGCCTGAACATTCCGCTGCCCGAAGACACCGACATCTATATGCCGATGACCTCGCGGATCATTCAGTTGACGGTGCTGGATGTACTGGCCACCGGCATGACCTTGCGCCGCGGGGTGGATTTCCAGCCGCATTTGCGCAAGATCAAAGAGAGCTTGAATGACAGCCGGTATCCGGTGGGGGATGAGTTCAACTAAGCCAGCCTGTGTGCTGGCTTCACTGGCCTCATCGGGGACGATTCAACTTGCCCCCGATGAGGCCATAAGCCACGACGCTAGACTCCCGCCCGTGCCTGCAGACTGAGATGCGCCCGCTCCCCCGGCGCCAGGCTCGCCCCGGCCATCGCCGACTCCACGCACACAAACCCCGACGCCTCGTTAAAACTAACGCCCAATAGTGGCCGGCTGCCCGGATGCCATACGACGGTGTCGGCGCTGTCGCCGGTATCGATGCACAGTTCACGCTGCCAGGCGTGATCCTTGAGGTGCAGTTCGCCATCATGCTGGAACACCCGCTGGCACCCGCCATCCACTCGTAACTCGCCTTCCTGCTGGCACGCCTGGCGATTGAGCTGGTCGTAACCGTGCGCGCCGTCGAGCCCAGACAGCGCTATCTCATCAACGTGTCCAATACGCCAGTAAGCGTGCAAAGCATGGCTCAACTGGCACGGCAACTCGTCCTGATGCTCGGTGCTCAGGCGCAGTTCCAGGGTGTCGCCCAGGTGCGCGTGCAGGTCGACCTGCCAGTCGCACAGCTGCAATTGCCAGTGCAGGCGCACGCCGTCGTCGTCGCTGCTGCTGTCGAGCAGTTTCCAGTCGATCAACCGCGCCCAACCATGGGACGGCCAAGCGTTTTCGCTCGGATGGCGGCCATACCATGGCCAGCACACCGGTATGCCGCCACGGATGGCGCCGACTTGCGGCCACTTGGCTGCGCACCACAGCCAGGGTTTCTGGCCACGGGGCTGAAAGTGCAACAGTTGCGCGCCCTGGCGACTGAACACCGCCTGGCACAGCGGATGGTCGATTACCAACACGTCGCGCATCTGAAAGCGCTCCCAGGCGAACACCGGACGCTCGCGCAGGGATTTGAAAAAGCGTTGCAGCGGTTGCTCATGCATGTGCCACGGTCCCAAATATCACAGTGCCACCCAAAAAAAAGCGGATAGCCATGGCTACCCGCAAAATGCGCACAGAGAGAAGGAGCTTATCGCAACAGCGTTAGAACGTAGACTGAATTTTCAGGCCCGCCACCAGCGCGTTGTCGACTTTATCCACGCCGCCCGGTTGGACAACGTATTGCAGGTTGGGACGCACGGTCAGCCAGTTGGTGACGTGGAAACCGTAGTTGATTTCGAAGTTGTACTCGGTTTCGCGGATCGGCGAGAACAGCGGGTTGTCGTAATCGGCCACGCCGTTGGCGGCATTCAGCAGTTCGGCGTTTTTCTTCACGTCATCGTTGACGTGCAGACGCGCGGCACCAATACCGACGTCATCTTTCGGACGCGCGTCGAATGGGCCTTTGTACACCAGCATCAACGACTGGTAGTTGTCGACCAGGTTGGTTTCCTTGTCGTGGAAGGTCGCGTTGGCGGCGATGTTCAAGCCACGGGAAGCGTCGCCGTTATGGGTGGTGAGTTGCTGCTGGGCAACGAACCAGTAGCCTTTTTTGCTGCTGCGGGTACGGTAGGCCGCACCGGTGGTAGCAGCATCGTTGCCATTGACGTCTTCACGAACGTCAGCAGCATCGGCGGCGCTCTTGTAGTAACCCACACGGTATTCGCCCGGCAGGTTATTCACCTTCGGCGACCAGACCAATTCCACCGGAATCACGGTGCCCTTGGTGCCGCTGCCGCTGAGCTTGAAGCCGTTGCCGTGCTCCAGCTGCGACGGGTTCTGGTTGTACGCACCGATTTGCGCATACAGCTCAGGCGTGATGTTGTACTTCACGCGGATCGCGGCCTGGCTGACCGGCCAGTTGTACCAGGTGTTTACATAGTTGCCGACCTGGGAGCCACAGAACGACAGGTTCTGGAAGTCGCACGGGAAGGTGTTGAAGTCTTCGCCTTCACCGAAGTAGCCGAGCTTCACGTCCAGCTTGTTGTCGAACATCTGGTGCTGAATCCAGAACTGGGTCAGACGCACCATGTGGCCACGACCGTAGACTTCCATGGACGAGCTCAGCGTGCCGGCACGCGGGTCGCCAATGCGGTCGTTGGAGATGTTCTGGCCATTACGGTTAGTCAGCTGGATCTTGGCCTGGGTGTTATCCCAGCCCCACAGCTTTTGCAGGTCCAGCGCCACGCCCAACCCAAACTGGTCGGAGTAACGGCCGGTCTTGTCGTCGTTGTAGCCGCCGCGCAGGTTGGCGCCCATTTCCCCTACGTAGTCAGCCTTGATGTCGATACCTTGCTCGATCAGCTTGGTACGCTCGCCGCCCCAATCACCGGTCATCCACTTGGAGTCGGCACTGAATGCATCGGCCGCCATCGCATTGGCGGACAGTACAAGGGCTGCTGCTGCTGACAGTTGGCAGATCAGCCGAGTGTTGTTGTGTTGCTTTTTCATCCCTACATCCTCGTCTTTATTGTTATTAAACTGTTTTTATCTAACGCGGGTTACTTTTTTCATCTAAAACAACAACTTATCTACTTCAGCGACCTTTGAATTGGGCCACGTTGTCCGCATGCCCCTGTGCGGGCAATGAAGAAGCAGTGCCGAGGCGCTCGCCCGTGTTGGCGTCGAACAGCAATACCTTGGATGGATCGAATTGCAGTGTCAGGGTCTCGCCCACCTGCGGCGCCACATCAGGCGCCAAACGGCAGCAGACCTTGGTGTCATTGAGCTGCACAAACACCAGTGTGTCCGGGCCGGTCGGCTCGGTGACCTGGACCTCGGCACGAATGCTCGACGAACCATTACCCTCACCCGACGCCAGCACGATCTGCTCCGGGCGCAGGCCCAGAATCACATCACGGTCTTCCAGGCCGGCGTCGTTCATACCCAGCGGCAATTCGCATCGCGCCTGGCCGCTGTCGAGCAGCGCCACCAACTTCCCGTCCTTGCGTTTTAGGCGCATAGGAACGAAGTTCATCGGTGGTGAACCGATAAAGCTTGCCACAAATAGGTTAGCAGGGTCGTTGTAAATTTCTTTCGGCGTGCCGAATTGTTGGATGATGCCGTCCTTCATCACCGCCACTTTATCGCCCAGGGTCATCGCTTCGATCTGGTCGTGGGTCACGTAGACCGTGGTGGTCTTGAGGCGCTGGTGCATCAGCTTCATTTCGGTACGCATCTCGACGCGCAGCTTGGCGTCGAGGTTCGACAGCGGTTCGTCGAACAGGTAGATCTTCGGCCGACGTGCCAGGGCCCGGCCCATGGCCACGCGCTGTTGCTGGCCGCCGGAGAGCTGGCCCGGCTTGCGGTTGAGCAGGTGTTCGATCTGCAGCAGCTTGGCCACCCGCGCCACTTCGGCGTCGATGTCGGCCTGGGGCATCTTGCGGATCTTGAGGCCGAACTCGATGTTCTCGCGCACGCTCATGGTCGGGTACAGCGCGTAGGACTGGAACACCATGGCGATGTCACGGTCCTTGGGGCTCATGCCGCTGACGTCCTGGTCGCCGATCATGATCGCGCCGCCGGTGATGGTCTCCAGGCCGGCGATGCAGTTCATCAGCGTGGACTTACCGCAACCCGAAGGACCGACCAGGATCAGGAACTCCCCTTCCTTGATCGACAGTTCGATGTTCTTCAAGGTGTCGGGCAGGCCGGCGCCATAGGTCTTGTTTACATTGCGAAGTTCAAGCGTAGCCATGATTACCCCTTGACCGCGCCGGCCGTCAGGCCGCGCACGAAATACTTGCCTGCGATCACATAGACCAGCAGGGTCGGCAGCCCGGCGATCATCGCCGCCGCCATATCCACGTTATATTCCTTGGCCCCGGTGCTGGTGTTGACCAGGTTGTTCAGCGCCACCGTGATGGGCTGGGAGTCGCCACTGGAGAACACCACACCGAACAGGAAGTCGTTCCAGATCTGGGTGAACTGCCAGATCAGGCAGACCATGATGATCGGCGTGGACATCGGCAGAATGATCTGACGGAAGATGGTGAAGAAACCGGCCCCGTCCAGGCGTGCCGCCTTGATCAGCGCATCCGGGATGCTCACGTAGTAGTTACGGAAGAACAGCGTGGTGAACGCCAGGCCGTACACCACGTGCACAAACACCAGGCCGGTGGTGGTGCTGGCCAGGCCCATCTTGCCGAGGGTGAACGACGCGGGCAGCAGCACGGTCTGGAACGGCAGGAAGCAGCCGAACAACAGCAAGCCGAAGAACAGCTGCGAACCACGGAAGCGCCAGAACGACAGCACATAACCGTTCAATGCACCGATGGCGGTGGAAATCAGCACGGCCGGCACGGTGATCTTGAGCGAGTTCCAGAAGTAGCCATCCACGGTGGCCCAGGCCTTGACCCAGCCGATGCCGCTGACCACGGTCGGCCAGCTCAACAGGTTGCCGGTGCTGATGTCTTCCGGGGTCTTGAAGCTGGTGAGCAACATCACCACCAGCGGTACCAGGTACAGCAATACAGCGAGGATCAACACCGCGTAGATCGCGATGCGGCTCAGGCTGATGGCAGGTTTGGCAGTGAGACTAGTCATTACGCTTGGTCCTCAGCTCGGAGTAGAGGTAAGGCACGATGATCGCGAGGATCGCACCGAGCATCAGGATTGCACTGGCCGAGCCCATGCCCATCTGGCCACGGCTGAAGGTGAACGAGTACATGAACATGGCGGGCAGGTCGGACGAATAGCCCGGGCCACCGGCCGTCATGGCCGCCACCAGGTCGAAGCTCTTGATCGCAATGTGCGCCAGGATCATCACCGCACTGAAGAACACCGGACGCAGGCTCGGCAGCACCACGCTCCAGTAGATGCGCGGCAGGCTCGCGCCGTCGATCTGGGCGGCACGGATGATCGACTGATCAACCCCACGCAGGCCGGCGAGGAACATCGCCATGATGAAACCGGAGGCTTGCCACACGGCGGCAATCACCAGGCAGTAGACCACCCGGTCCGGGTCGATCAGCCAGTCGAGACGGAAGCCTTCCCAGCCCCAGTCACGCAGGAGTTTGTCCAGGCCCATGCCCGGGTTGAGCAGCCATTTCCAGGCGGTACCGGTGACGATCATCGAGAGCGCCATCGGGTACAGGTAAATGGTGCGGATAAAACCTTCGCGGCGGATTTTCTGGTCGAGGAAAATCGCCAGCGTCACGCCGATCACCAGGGTGATGCCGATGAACATCCCGCCGAACAGCGCCAGGTTCTTGCTCGCCACCCACCAACGGTCGTTGTCGAACAACCGCTCGTATTGCGCAAGACCCGCCCATTTGTAGCTTGGCAGGAACGTAGAGGTGGTAAACGAGAGCACAAACGTCCACAGGATGTAGCCGTAGAAACCCACCAACACGATGAACATGCTGGGCGCCAGCACCAGTTTGGGTAGCCAGCGCTGCAGTGCATCGAACGGCGAGGCTTTGCTGAACACAGCAACAGAACTCATGGGGAAATCCAATACAGGGAAAAAGGACTACAGAAGCACGCCTTGTGAGGGGTCAGGGATCCCCCTCACAAGGTCAACCGTTACTTGGCAGACTTGATCGCAGCGCCGAGTTTCTTGGCGGTGTCGGCCGGGTCGGCTTTCGGGTCGTTGATGTAGTTGGTCACGACATCGAAGAACGCACCTTGCACCGCCAGGGTGGTGGCCATGTTGTGCGCCATGCTTGGCTGCAGGCCGCCGGTCTTGGCGTCAGCCAGGAAGTCCTTGGCGGCGGTCTGGGCGCAGGAGTCGAAACCGTAGGAGTCCATTTTGTTCAGCATGTCGTTGCGAACAGGGATCGAGCCCTTGTTGATGCTGAACACCTTCTGGAAGTTTTCACCCAGCACGACTTTGGCGATGTCCTGCTGGCCAGCGGCAGTGCCTTTGTCTTTCTGCTTGAACACCGCCAGGGAGTCGATGTTGTAGGTGAAGGCTTTGTCGGTGCCCGGGAAGGCTACGCACTCGTAGTCTTTGCCGGCGACTTTCTTCGCGGCGGTCCATTCGGACTTGGCCCAGTCACCCATGATCTGCATACCGGCCTTGCCGTTGATGACCTTGCCTGCTTCGAGGTTCCAGTCCTGGCCTTTGCCGTCGACGTCCATATAGGTCGCGACTTTCTTCAGCTCGGTCAGGGACTTGACCATTTCCGGGCCGGTCAGCGCAGCGTTATCGAGGTCGACGAGGGCTTTCTTGTAGCCATCGGCGCCCATTACCGACAGGACCACCGCTTCGAACACGGTGCTATCCTGCCAAGGCTGGCCACCGTGGGCAAGCGGGATGAAGCCCGCGGCCTTGAGCTTGTCGCCGGCGGCGTAGAATTCTTCGAGGGTGGTGGGGTTCTTGGTGATACCGGCTTTCTTGAAGACTTCCGGGTTGATCCACAGCCAGTTCACGCGGTGGATGTTGACCGGTACGGCAACGTAGTCGCCGTCGTACTTCACGGTGTCGGAGACTTTCTTGTCGAGCAGGGAATCCCATTTTTCGTCTTTGGCGACGGACTTCAGGACGTCGGTGTCGAGCAGGCCGGTAGACGCCCATTCCTGGATGTCGGGGCCCTTGATCTGGGCAACGCCTGGCGGGTTGCCGGCGACCGCGCGGCTTTTCAGCACGGTCATGGCCGTGGCACCGCCACCACCTGCAACGGCACCGTCTTTCCAGGTGAAGCCGTCTTTCTCGACTTGGGCCTTCAGGACATCTACAGCCGCTTTTTCGCCACCCGAGGTCCACCAATGCACAACTTCAACCGTCCCTTTGGAGTCGGCGGCAAATGCACTGAGGGGAAACAACGAGGCAACGGAAATAGCTACGGCGAGGCGATTAATCGCGTTCATCTGAATACCTTTTCTTGTTGTTATGCATGCAAGTCTGGAGCTTGCGCTGCACGGAGTTTAAACATGGTTTTTTCGAGCACAGGTAACAAAGGGATGCACAAATGTCACCACTTGGTGACATAACACCCAGCGCCTAAAGCGCTGGCCATGCTCGGTGCCAGGGGCAGTGCAGGCAGCACGACCGCTTGCCAGGCATGGTACAGGTCCGGTTTACCGCCCCAGATGGTGCTGCTGGGCTGGTTGTGCGGGCTGAGTTCGTGGTGCCAGCTGCCGTGGAGGCGGTCGATGAAATGGGTGTCGCAAAACTCCCAGAAACGCCGGTACCAGGTTTCGTAATGCAGCTCACCCGTGCGTTTGAGCAAGGCCTGGGCAGCGGCGCTGGCTTCGGCGTGGGTCCAGTGCAGACGCTCGCGCACGACCGGGCGGTGGCTCCAGTCCAGGGTGTAGACGATACCGGGGGCGCCATCCACGGCCCAGGCATAGTCGCAGGCGCTGGCGAACAGGCCCTTGGCGGCGCTCAGCAGCCAGTCCGGCGTGGCCAGCCCGGCCTGCAGGCGCGCGGCTTCCAGGTGCAGCACCAGCCGCGCCCACTCAAAGCCATGGCCAGGGGTGATGCCATACGGGCGGAAGCCATCGGCGGGGTTGTCTTCGTTGTAATCGAGCAGGGGTTGCCATTGCGCGTCGAAATGCTCGATCACCATGAACTGGTTGGCGGCGGCGTGGGTATGAATCACTCGTTCGACGATGCGCAGGGCGCGGTCCAGCCAACGAGTGTCGGCGGTGACATCGGCCAGGGCCAGGAAGGCTTCGGTGGCGTGCATGTTGCTGTTGGCGCCGCGATAGGCTTCGACGCCGTTCCAGTCCCGGGCGAAGGATTCGAGCATCACGCCCTCCTCTTCGCTCCAGAAGAACTGGTCGATGATATGAATGGCGTCGCTCAGCAGATTTTGCGCGCCAGGCGCGCCCGCCACCACGGCCGAGCTGGCGGCCAGGGCGACAAAGGCATGCAGGTAGGCCGCCTTGCCGGTGTTGCCGTCCAGGGCCTGGGGCGCGGCGAACCAGCCACCGTGTTCGCTGTCACGCAAAGGCCCGCCCAGGGCCGCAACACCGTGCGCCACCAATTCGGCATAACCCGGCAAGCCCATGGCATGGGCCATGGCGAAGCTGTGGGTCATGCGCGCGGTATTCATGGTTTCGGCGTGGGCATCGGCCGGCAACTGGCCTTTGTCGTCGAGGTTGCCAAACCCCTCAGGCAGACGGGAGGCCTTGGCGAAGGCCAGCAGGCGCTGGCCTTCGGCGGCGAGCCAGGCGTGATGGGCAGGTGCATTCAGCCAACTGCTGGCAGGCAGTGGTTGCGAGGTCATGGGTGGCCCTTATTATTGTTTGTGGGATGACCGGAGTCTAAACAAGGGCGAGGTGGCGGCAAGTAACGAAGGGGATGGGAAATGTCACCAGATGGTGACATTCAAGCCGCTTAGTCGGCCTGTGGCGAGCGGGCTTGCCACAGGCCCGATATTACTGGCCGAGCGGCGTGACAGCCGCTGGCGCGTTGAGGCGCTGATTCAGGTTCTGCACCTGGCTCTGCAAGGTGGTGATATTGCGGGTGGTCTGGATGCGAAACACGTCGAACTCCTTGTTGGTCGGCGCATCGCTGTTGGCCGGCTGGCTGTCCTGGGCGCTTTTGAGTACCACGAGGTCCTGCTCAAGACGGGCGATGGCTGCGCTCGGGTTACCTTGCTTTTTCAAGGCGGCCACATCAGCAGCCAATTCCTTTATCTCGGTATCGCGCTTGCCGGCATCGCCCTGCGCTGCCTTCAGGGTGGCCACTGCATCGGTCAAGGCTTGCACCTGGCCCTGCAGCTTGGCATTGGCGCCCGACAGCTCAGTGGTGCTGGCAGTCATTTGCGCCAGGCGCTTGTCCAGCTCGGTGGCCTGGCCGGCAACGCCGAGTTGCTGCTTGCCCTGCTCCAGCAGCTGGGTTTCCAGCTGTTTGATCTGCAGTTTCAGTGCTTCGCTGCCGTTGTTCACGTTGGCTTCACTGGCTACGACCTTGCCGGAAATGTCCTGCAGGCGCCCTGCCGCTTCTTCGCTGATGCGCGCAAAGCTTTCCTGGGTGGCAACCAACTGCTGGCCCATCAGGGAAATCTGCTGGAAGCTCCACCAGGCCAGGCCGGCGAAGGCGATCAGCAGCGCGCCGATCAATGCCCACAGCGGGCCGGTGCTGGCGCCCTTGACCTTGACCACGGGCGTGTTGCGCGAACGCACCGAGGTGGCCGGGGAAGGCTCGAAATCATCGTCATCCCCAAGATCGGCCCGCAGGCTGGGAATGTTGTCGAAATCGTCTTTGGCATCGTTACGCATGAATCAACCCTGAATCAGTGAGTTAGCCGGCTGGAAAGCCGAGCGACGGGAGTATAAACCCCAACCCCATCGCGTTGATCGACCCGGAACCTGGAATTCGGTTCCCGATGTGTTGCCTGTTGTGACCTTATTTGAACCCGGGATCCTGGGCCTTCCACCAACTGCAGAACTCGTCGAGGGCGGTCCACAGGCTGACCTTGGGCTCGTAATCCAGATAATGCCTGGCCCGGCTGATGTCGAGGGTGAAATCTTTGTTCATTACCTGCATGCCCAGGCGCGATAACGCCGGCTCCGGACGACCGGGCCACATTGCGCAAAAGGCTTCGTTAAGCGCCGCCACGCTGTAGGACAAGCCGTAGGAGCGATAACGGGTCACCTGGGGCAACTCCATTTGGCGCATCACGTAATTGACCACATCCCACACCGGCACCGGCGTGCCGTTGCTGATGTTGTAGGCCTTGCCCAGGGCCGAACCGGTGGCCAGCAAACTGCTGAGCAGCGCTTCGTTGAGGTTGTGCACACTGGTGAAGTCGACCTTGTTGAGACCGTCGCCGACGATAGCCAGGCGGTTCTTGCGCTGCATTTTCAGCAGGCGCGGAAAAATACTCATGTCACCGGCACCGGTGACGAACCGCGGGCGCAGGGCCAGCACCTCGAGGCCGAACTCCTGGGCGCCGAACACTTTCTGTTCGGCCAGGTACTTCGTGGCCGCATAGGGATGCTTGAAGCGCTTGGGGACTTGCTCTTCGGTCAACCCGAGGTGATCGCGCCCGTCGAAGTAGATCGACGGCGACGACAGGTGCACCAGACGGCCCACGCGCTGCTTGAGGCAGGCTTCCACGACGTTTTCAGTCACCAGCACGTTGCCTTGATGGAAGTCCTGGTACTTCCCCCACAAGCCCACGGCGCCTGCACAATGCACCACGGCTTCGACATCGCGGCACAGGTCGCGCACCAGGTCGGCATCACTCAAGTCACCCTGGATAAACTCGGCACCGCGTCGAACCAGGTGCTCCACCCCCTCGGCGCGCCGCCCGTTGACCCGCACGTCCAGGCCCTGCTCCAGGGCGAAACGCGCAAAGCGCCCGCCGATGAAGCCGCTTGCGCCGGTGACCAGAATCTTCATGTATTACCCCGTGTTCTTTCATTTTTCATCGCTGTTGCCTTGACGACCGCCATCAGTCCAACGGCACCAACCATTGTCCACAGGCTTGGGCCAGGTGGTCGGTCAACAGGCCCAACAGCTGCCCGCCGCTGCGCCAATGATGCCAGTACAACGGCACATCGATGGGCTTATCTGGCATCAACTCGACCAGCACGCCTTTTTCCAGCTGGTCGCGCACCTGCAGTTCAGGCACCAGCCCCCAGCCGAGCCCGGCTTCCGCCAGGCGGATAAAGCCTTCGGACGATGGGCATAAATGGTGTTCGAAACCACCGTCCACGCCCAGAGACGCCAAATAGCGATGCTGCAGGAAATCATCCGGGCCAAACACCAGCGCCGGTGTGCGCGCCAGTTGGTCGGCACGCACACCTTCGGGGAAATGCCGTGCAACAAATGCCGGGCTGGCCAACGCCCGATAACGCATGGCGCCGAGCAACAGGCTGCGGGCTCCGGCCACCGGGCGCTCGCTGGCGCAGATACAGGCGGCCACCTCGCCGGCGCGCATGCGCTTGAGCCCCACCGTCTGGTCTTCTACCACCAGATCCAGCAGCAAATGCTGCTCGGCACAGAAGTCGCTGACCGCCTCGGCCCACCAAGTGGCCAGGCTGTCGGCATTCAGGGCGATGCGCAGGCGCTCAGGCATGCCTTCTTCGTCCAGCGCCGGCACCTGGCTTTGCAGGTCGCGCTCCAGCAGCCGCACTTGCTGCACATGGTTAAGCAAACGCCGACCGATATCGGTGGGCGCCGGCGGCGTAACCCGCACCAGCACCGGCTGGCCGATGCGTGCTTCCAATAACTTGATGCGCTGGGAAATCGCCGATTGCGACAGCCCCAATACCTGGGCACCGCGCTCGAAGCCGGCCTGTTCCACCACCGCCGCCAGGGCGGAAAGCAATTTATAGTCGAACATCAGTTTCTCTAATGAGCGATCAGCAATATTGGTTTTTCTTATACAGCCTGGGCCATGAGAATAGCCAGCATCGCTTCTCTCTTCATAAGGACCCTCCACCATGGCTGGCGAAACCGCCCTGGCAACCCTGCTGCGCAGCATGAGCCCGCAGCTCAATGACGGTGACTACGTGTTCTGCACCCTGCCTGACCATCGGATTCCGGCCGGTTGCGAGGCCATCGGCAGCTTTCGCGAACAGGAAGGCCTGACCCTGATCCTGGAGCGCCGGCAGGCGGAACAGGCCGGCCTGGCGTTCGACTACATCGCGGCGTGGATCACCCTGAATGTGCATTCAGCGCTGCAAGCCGTGGGCCTGACGGCCGCCTTCGCCAGCGCACTCGGCAAGGCCGGGATCAGTTGCAACGTGATCGCCGGCTACTACCACGACCACCTGTTCGTCGGCCGCGCGGATGCCGAGCGAGCCATGGACGTATTGCGGCAACTGGCAGCGACTTCGGAGTAATGGTTATGTGGCAAAGCTATCTGAACGGATTATTGGTGGCCCTGGGGCTGATCATGGCCATCGGCACGCAAAACGCATTTGTATTGGCGCAAAGCCTGCGCCGTGAACATCACCTGCCAGTGGCAGCGTTGTGCGTGGTGTGCGACGCCTTGCTCGTGGCAGCCGGGGTATTCGGCCTGGCGACGGTACTGGCACAAAACCCGCTGCTGCTGGCAATTGCCCGCTGGGGCGGCGCCGCGTTCCTGCTGTGGTACGGCACCCTGGCGCTGCGCCGGGCGTTTTCGACACAGGTCCTGGAGCAAGGGGGCGACCTCAAGGTCCGCTCATTGCGCGCCGTATTGCTCAGTGCCCTGGCGGTCACGTTGCTCAATCCGCATGTGTATCTGGACACGGTGCTGCTGATCGGCTCGCTGGGCGCGCAACAAACCGAACCCGGCGCCTACGTGGCCGGGGCCGCGAGTGCATCGTTGCTGTGGTTCGCCACCCTGGCGCTCGGCGCGGCCTGGTTGGCGCCGTGGCTGGCACGCCCGGCGACATGGCGCCTGTTGGACCTGTTGGTAGCAGTGATGATGTTCAGCGTGGCCTATCAATTGATCAGCGCCTGATGAATATTCCAAAACGCTCTGGAACCTCTATCCCACACAGTTGTTGCGTGGTTTTGCCGCACCCCCGGTGCTATGATCCGGACCCTGCGCCGCAAAGAGTACAAACTCCCCGGCGCTTGTTTGGCCGCCCGTGATCGGCCTTGCGCTCACCGCAACTGACCTGATTAGGAGAATCATCATGGCTTTCGAATTGCCGCCGCTGCCCTACGCACACGATGCCCTGCAGCCGCACATCTCCAAGGAAACCTTGGAGTACCACCACGACAAGCACCACAACACCTATGTCGTGAACCTGAACAACCTGGTGCCAGGCACCGAGTTCGAAGGCAAGACCCTGGAAGAAATCGTCAAGTCTTCTTCGGGCGGCATCTTCAACAACGCCGCTCAGGTCTGGAACCACACCTTCTACTGGAACTGCCTGGCACCAAACGCCGGCGGCCAACCTACCGGCGCACTGGCTGAAGCCATCAACGCCGCGTTCGGTTCGTTCGACAAGTTCAAGGAAGAATTCACCAAGACGTCCGTCGGCACCTTCGGTTCCGGTTGGGGCTGGCTGGTGAAAAAGGCTGACGGTTCCCTGGCCCTGGCCAGCACCATCGGCGCCGGCAACCCGCTGACCAGCGGCGACACCCCGCTGCTGACCTGCGACGTGTGGGAACACGCCTACTACATCGACTACCGCAACGTACGTCCAAAGTATGTGGAAGCGTTCTGGAACCTGGTCAACTGGAAGTTCGTCGCTGAGCAGTTCGAAGGCAAGACCTTCACTGCCTAAGCAACCCTTGCAGTAGAAAGAGCCCGGCGATTGCCGGGCTTTTTTATGCGAGGCGGGAATGATGGAACTCAGCAATGGGAACTTGCCACCTATACGGCGAGAGGAATCCCCCTCTTATCCAATATCGGAGAGTTCTCATGCCAATAGCAGAAACCGCAGCAGTCGGATTAGCCGTCGGGGTCGCCACCCAAGCGGCTCAAACCGCGCTCCCCGTAGTCGCTGATGTAGCCGCTCCTGTACTGGACAGCGCCGCACCAGGCGCAGGGCAAGCGCTCAAAGGAACAATCAACTTTGCATCTTCCGCCGCAGAGGTACTGCCGAAGATAGGAGGATAAAGAGGGAATGGCGGATCTCAATCCGCCTACAGCCCCCTCGCGCCCCAGTTTTATTTCTCACCCCACGCGACGCTGAGCCACAACGCTCCTCGACATTTTTCCCAAACCATCCCCAGCCGCAATGTTCCTTTGACTGCCAACCTCAGATTGCCAATACTCATGGCATATTGAAGGCCACCCGCATGAGACAAGGAATGCCCCTTTGAAGCTGGAACTCAAAAACAGCTTGTCGGTGAAGTTGCTACGGGTCGTGCTGCTGTCGGCGTTGATCGTGGGCGTGACGCTGAGCGTGGCGCAGATCGTGTTCGATGCCTACAAGACGCGCCAGGCCGTGGCCGGTGATGCCCAGCGCATCCTCGACATGTTTCGCGACCCCTCGACCCAGGCCGTCTATAGCCTGGACCGCGAGATGGGCATGCAGGTGATAGAGGGGCTGTTCCAGGACGAGGCGGTGCGCATGGCCTCCATCGGCCATCCCAACGAAACCATGCTGGCAGAAAAAAGCCGCGCCTTGCAGCACTCCCCCAGCCGCTGGCTCACCGACCTGATTCTTGGCCGGGAACGCACCTTCACCACGGCCTTGGTCGGCAAAGGCCCCTACAGCGAATATTACGGCGACCTGAGCATTACCCTCGACACCGCCACGTACGGCCAGGGTTTTATTGTCAGTTCGGTGATCATCTTCATTTCCGGCGTGTTACGCGCCTTGGCCATGGGCCTGGTGTTGTACCTGGTTTACCACTGGCTGCTGACCAAGCCGCTGTCGCGGATTATCGAACACCTGACATCGATCAACCCGGACCGTCCCAGCGAGCACAAGATCCCGCAACTCAAGGGCCACGAGCGCAACGAGTTGGGGTTGTGGATCAACACCGCCAACCAGTTGCTCGAATCCATCGAGCGCAACACCCACCTGCGCCATGAGGCGGAATCCAGCCTGCTGCGCATGGCCCAGTACGATTTTCTCACCGGCCTGCCCAACCGCCAGAAACTGCAGGAGCAACTGGACAAGATCCTTATCGACGCCGGCCGCCGCCAGCGCCGCGTAGCGGTGCTGTGCGTGGGACTGGATGACTTCAAAAGCGTCAACGAGCAGTTCACCTACCAGGCCGGCGACAAATTGCTGCTGGCCCTGGCCGACCGTCTGCGCGCCCACAGCGGTCGCCTCGGCGCCCTCGCCCGCCTGGGGGGCGACCAGTTCGCGCTGGTACAGGCCGATATCGACCAGCCCTACGAAGCGGCCGAACTGGCGCAAAGCATCCTCGACGACCTGGAGGCGGAGTTCGCCCTCGACCACGAGGAAATTCGCCTGCGCGCCACCATCGGCATCACCTTGTTTCCCGAAGATGGCGACAGCACCGAGAAGCTGCTGCAAAAAGCCGAACAGACCATGACCCTGGCCAAGAGTCGCTCTCGCAACCGCTATCAGTTCTATATCGCCAGCGTCGACAGCGAAATGCGCCGCCGCCGCGAGCTGGAAAAAGACCTGCGCGATGCCCTCAGCCGCGACCAGTTCCACCTGGTCTACCAGCCGCAGATCAGCTACCGCGACCAGCGTGTGGTAGGCGTGGAAGCCCTGATCCGCTGGCAGCACCCGGAACACGGCCTGGTGCCGCCGGACCTGTTCATCCCGCTGGCAGAACAGAACGGCACCATTATTCCGATTGGCGAATGGGTACTGGACCAGGCCTGTCGACAATTGCGCGAATGGCATGACCTGGGCTTCACCGAACTGCGCATGGCGGTCAACCTGTCCACCGTGCAGTTGCACCACACCGAGTTGCCACGGGTGGTCAACAACCTGATGCAGATCTACCGCCTGCCGCCGCGCAGCCTGGAACTGGAAGTCACCGAGACCGGCCTGATGGAAGACATCAGCACCGCCGCCCAACACCTGTTGAGCCTGCGCCGCTCCGGGGCATTGATCGCGATTGATGATTTCGGCACCGGCTATTCCTCCTTGAGCTATTTGAAGAGCCTGCCCCTGGACAAGATCAAGATCGACAAAAGCTTCGTCCAGGACCTGCTGGACGACGATGACGACGCCACCATCGTTCGCGCCATTATCCAACTGGGCAAAAGCCTGGGCATGCAGGTCATCGCGGAAGGCGTGGAAACCGCGGAGCAGGAGGCCTACATCATCTCCGAGGGTTGCCATGAAGGTCAGGGTTACTACTACAGTAAACCCCTGCCGGCCCGGGAGTTGGCGGCTTTTTTGAAGCAGGCGGAGCGCAATGGCGCGGCTATTCTCTGAGCGGACAAAACGATACTGAAGATTTCCCGCGTATAACCCTTTACACAAAATGCAAATCTTTCGCATTATGTCGCAGTTTTGCGCGACCCCCGCGCGCCCATCAACAACCGAAGCAGGATGTTCGCCATGATTCGTATGCCCCTGGCCACCGCCAGTCTGCTGGCCATTGCCATTTCTCTCGCCGGTTGCGGCGAAGGTAAAGACAAGCCCGCAGCCAACCAGGCGCCGACCCCGGCTGCCAGCACCACCGCTCCAGCGGCTGCCACCCCTGCCGGCCAGGTCGATGAAGCGGCCGCCAAGGCCGTGGTTGCGCATTACGCCGACATGGTCTTCGCGGTGTACAGCGATGCCGAGTCCACGGCAAAAACCCTGCAAACCGCAATCGACGCCTTCCTCGCCAAACCGAACGACGAAACCCTGAAAGCCGCCCGCGCCGCCTGGGTTGCCGCGCGCGTTCCGTACCTGCAGAGCGAAGTGTTCCGCTTCGGCAACACCATCATCGATGACTGGGAAGGTCAGGTTAACGCCTGGCCCCTGGACGAAGGCCTGATCGACTACGTCGACAAATCCTACGAACACGCTCTGGGCAACCCGGGCGCTACCGCCAACATCATCGCCAACACCGAAGTCCAGGTCGGCGAAGACAAGGTCGACGTGAAGGACATCACCCCGGAAAAACTCGCCAGCCTCAATGAGCTGGGCGGTTCCGAAGCCAACGTCGCCACCGGCTACCACGCCATCGAATTCCTGCTCTGGGGCCAGGACCTGAACGGCACCGGCCCAGGCGCCGGCAACCGCCCTGCGTCGGATTACCTGACCGGCGACGGCGCAACCGGCGGCCACAACGAGCGCCGCCGCGCCTACCTGACCGCCGTGACCCAACTGCTGGTCAGCGACCTGCAGGAAATGGTCGGCAACTGGAAACCCAACGTCGAAGACAACTACCGCGCCACCCTGGAGGCAGAACCTGCCACCGACGGCCTGCGCAAAATGTTGTTCGGCATGGGCAGCCTGTCCCTGGGCGAACTGGCCGGTGAACGCATGAAGGTTTCCCTGGAAGCCAACTCGCCGGAAGACGAACAGGACTGCTTCAGCGACAACACCCATTACTCGCACTTCTACGACGCCAAGGGCATCCGCAACGTCTACCTGGGCGAGTACACCCGCGTCGACGGCACCAAACTGACCGGCGCCAGCCTGTCGTCCCTGGTGGCCAAGGCCGACCCGGCGGCCGATACCGCGCTGAAAGCGGACCTGGCGGCGACCGAAGCGAAAATCCAGGTCATGGTTGATCATGCCAACAAGGGTGAACACTACGACCAGTTGATCGCCGCCGGTAACGACGCGGGCAACCAGATCGTGCGTGACGCCATCGCCGCCCTGGTCAAGCAGACCGGTTCGATCGAAGCCGCTGCCGGCAAGCTGGGCATCAGCGACCTGAACCCGGATAACGCTGATCACGAGTTCTGATCAGTACGGTGTTGAATGAGGCGGCCTTCGGGTCGCCTTTTTTTTACCTGCCTTTCACAGTAGGACCGCCACCCCCTCCCACATTTGATTTGCGTCGCTTTCAAGGCCCGGTTTACATGCCCGGCACCCCAGGTAGAATGGCGCCTCTGCCCTATTTCGAGCTCACTTCATGGCGTTGCCGACCCTACGCATCATCGGTTTCATCATCGGCATCTTCCTGATCACCCTTGCGATCGCCATGGTCGTGCCCATGGCCACCCTGGTGATTTTCGAACGGACCAGCGACCTGCCCTCGTTCCTCTGGGCCAGCCTGATCACCTTTGTCGCCGGGCTTGCCCTGGTGATTCCCGGTCGTCCCGAACACGTGCACCTGCGTCCGCGAGACATGTACCTGCTCACGGTCAGCAGTTGGGTGGTGGTATGCGTGTTCGCCGCGCTGCCGTTCCTGCTGACCCAGCACATCAGCTACACCGACTCGTTTTTCGAAAGCATGTCAGGTATCACCGCCACCGGTTCCACGGTGCTGAGCGGCCTGGACACCCTGTCCCCTGGCATTCTGATGTGGCGCTCGCTGCTGCACTGGCTCGGCGGCATCGGCTTTATCGGCATGGCGGTGGCGATCCTGCCGCTGCTGCGCATCGGTGGCATGCGCCTGTTCCAGACCGAATCCTCGGACCGCTCGGAGAAGGTCATGCCCCGCTCGCACATGGTGGCGCGGCTGATCGTGGCGGCCTACGTCGGCATCACCATCCTCGGCAGCCTGGCGTTCTGGTGGGCCGGCATGGGCCTGTTCGATGCGATCAACCATGCGATGTCGGCGATTTCCACCGGTGGGTTCTCCACCTCGGACGAGTCCCTGGCGCACTGGAAACAACCGGCGGTGCACTGGGTGGCGGTGGTGGTGATGATCCTCGGCAGCTTGCCGTTTACCCTGTACGTGGCCACCTTGCGGGGTAATCGCAAGGCATTGATCAAGGATCAGCAAGTACAGGGCTTGCTCGGTTTGTTGCTGGTGACCTGGCTGGTGCTCGGCACCTGGTACTGGTGGACCACCAACCTGCATTGGCTGGATGCCCTGCGCCATGTGGCGTTGAACGTCACGTCGGTAGTGACCACCACCGGTTTTGCACTGGGGGACTACAGCCTGTGGGGCAATTTCTCACTGATGCTGTTTTTCTACCTGGGCTTCATCGGTGGCTGTTCCGGCTCCACGGCGGGCGGGATCAAGATTTTCCGCTTCCAGGTCGCCTATATCCTGCTCAAGGCCAACTTGAACCAGCTGATTCACCCGCGCGCGGTAATCAAGCAGAAGTACAACGGCCACCGCCTCGACGAAGAGATCGTGCGTTCGATCCTGACCTTTTCGTTTTTCTTCGCCATCACCATCTGCGCCATCGCCCTGGCCTTGTCGCTGCTGGGCCTGGACTGGATGACCGCACTCACCGGCGCCGCCAGCACCGTGTCCGGTGTCGGCCCGGGCCTGGGGGAAACCATTGGCCCGGCCGGCAACTTCGCCAGCCTGCCGGATGCGGCCAAGTGGATCCTGTCCCTGGGCATGCTGCTGGGCCGGCTGGAAATCATCACAGTCTTTGTTCTGTGCATTCCGGCGTTCTGGCGTCACTGACCGTCGACGCGTCCTGCAGTCGCGCCCGGTATTCGCCGGGCGTGGCATCGAACCAGCGGCGAAACGCGCGAAAGAAGTTGCTCGGGTCGGCAAAGCCCAGCAGGTAGGCGATCTCTAACAGGGTCATGCTCGGCTGCGCCAGGTACTGCTCGGCCAGTTCGCGGCGGGTGTCGTCGAGCAGGGTCTGGAAACTCGTGCCTTCTTCCTGCAGGCGCCGCTGCAAGGTGCGCTGGGACAGGTGCAGGGTCTGGGCCACCACTTCGCGCTTGGGCTCGCCCTGGGGCAGCAGTCGGCACAGCACCTGCCGCGCCTTGTGGGTCACGCGGCTTTCGGAGAACCGCGCCAGGTATTCACCGGCAAATCGATCGTGCAACAGCGCCATGGCCTCGTTGGCCGTGGGCAGCGGCGCGTCCATGTCGGCGCGCTCAAAGATCAGCGCGTCATACGGCGCATTGAACTCCAGCGGGGCATGGAACGCTTGTTTATAGGGGGCCAGGTCCCCCGGTTGATCGCCCTGCAACAGCACTTTGCGGGGTTGCAGGGTCCGCCCGGTGAGCCAGCCGCACAGCGCCAACGCACAGGCCAGGGAGGCTTCGGCGCTTTGTCGGGTCGGCGGAAGATGATCGCCATGCACCGTCAGAATCAGCGCATAGCCTTCAGGTAATAGTCGGAAACTCAAATCGGCACTTTCGGCGATGATCCGCTGGTAACGCACCAGGCGCATAAAGCCCTCGGCCAGGGTGTTGCTGGACATCAAGGCGTAACCGGCCACATGAAACGACGCCGGGCGCACCACCTTGCCCATGTTCAGGCCAATCGCCGGGTTACCCGACAGCTCGACCGCGCGCTGCCACAGGCGAGTCATGGAGTCTTGCGGGAACCGTGCATCGGGGTCACTCAGGGCGGCGTAGTCCAGGCCCAGTTGCTTGAACAAGGCGCGGCAATCCAGGCCGTCCATTTCCAGTGCCTTGACTATCCCCATCGCCCAGCTTGCAGAAGTTGTTCGTTCGCTCATGGCGTCTTCTTAATAAAGCAGGCTCAAAATGGCAGCCAGGAAAGCCAAGGATACTAAAGTGGCATCTATTGTCACTGGCTGTTACCACTGATCACTCTAGACTCAAATAAGCTCCCCGCCGAACATCTGTTCGGCGGCACAACAATCAAAGGGCCGGCTGCAGTGGAAAACCTCAAGCGATTCAATAGCTTTGCCGAGTTTTACCCCTATTACCTGACCGAGCACGGCAACAGCACCTGCCGGCGCCTGCACTTTATCGGCACTACCCTGGTGATCGGCATCCTGGCCTATGCCATCGGCCGAGGTTCACTGGGGCTGTTATTGGCCGTGCCGATTGCCGGCTACAGTTTTGCCTGGATCGGGCACTTCTTCTTCGAAAAGAACCGTCCGGCGACCTTCCAGCACCCGTTCTACAGCTTGCTCGGGGATTTTGTGATGTACCGCGACATGATCCTCGGCAAGGTGCCGTTCTGAGCGATGTGACCTCTTGTCACTTGCGTAAAAACGATAAAAGGTTCGTACACCCGGCGATATAAAAGTCTTTTTGTCATTTACAGTGCTGTATCCTGCCAAGGCTTTTTGAGAGCGCGGAATCACCTGCGATTGAAAAAACAGACTTTGCGAGGAGCGACGACGATGCACGAGATACCTAATCTCCCCTTCCCAAGCCTGCACGAAACTGAGCAGCCAACACCGCAGCAGGCCAGCGCGAAGCAGCCTGAGGCCAAAGAAGCAAAACCAGTCGACAGCAAGAGCCAGGACTGACGCCGTACCAGACCGTGTGGAAAGCGTACCTTTGAACGCTTTCCACACTGCCTGAATCACCCCCGAGGTACCCGCCATGACAGACACCCTCCCGGACACCGCCGTACTCGACACCGCCCTGCAGATGGTCGACGTGTGGAACCGCCTCAGCGCGGACAAACAAGCCTTGCTGCTCAAGCGCTTCGGCACCCAGGAAAACGCCCTGGCCGCCCTGGTCACCACCCAGTTACTCGCCCCCCTTCAAGCCTGACGTCTTTTTGATCTGACGTTTTTGCGTTTTACCGCCCTGCGCACGCCCAAGCCCCGGTATCATTAGCAGCCTATCTTTACCTGCTGCGACAGTGGACCTCTCCCATGCCAGATACCCAGCGCCCCCTGGCGGTAACGCTGCAAGTTGTTTCCATCGTGTTGTTCACCTTTATCGGCTACCTGAATATCGGCATTCCCCTGGCCGTGTTGCCGGGCTATGTCCACAGTGAACTGGGCTACGGCGCGGTGATCGCCGGCCTGGTGATCAGCGTGCAGTACCTGGCCACGCTGTTGAGCCGCCCGTATGCAGGCAAAATCATCGATAACCTGGGCAGCAAGCGGGCGGTGCTGATCGGCCTGGTGGGCTGCGGCGCGAGTGGCGTGTTCATGTTGCTTGCGGCGTGGTTTTCAAGCGTGCCGGCCGTCAGCCTGGCCAGCCTGCTCATTGGTCGATTGGTACTGGGCAGCGCAGAAAGCCTGGTGGGCTCAGGTGCCATCGGCTGGGGCATCGGCCGGGTGGGCGCGGCCAATACCGCCAAGGTCATTTCGTGGAACGGCATCGCCAGTTACGGCGCGCTGGCGGTCGGTGCGCCGTTGGGTGTGCTGCTGGTGCGGAATTTCGGACTGTGGAGCATGGGTGTCAGCATTATCCTGCTGGCGCTCGTCGGCGTGCTGCTGGCCTGGAACAAAGTGGCCGCCCCCATCGTCGCCGGCGTGCGCCTGCCGTTCATGAACGTACTGGGCCGAGTCCTGCCCCACGGCTGCGCGCTGGCCCTGGGCTCCATCGGCTTTGGCACCATCGCCACCTTTATCACCCTGTATTACACCACCCAGCACTGGGATAACGCGGTGTGGGCATTGAGCCTGTTCGGCGCCAGCTTTATCGGTGCGCGCCTGCTGTTCGGCAACTTGATCAACCGTATCGGCGGCTTTCGCGTGGCGATCGCCTGCCTGTCGGTGGAGATCCTCGGCCTGCTGCTGTTGTGGCTGGCGCCGGATGCCAACCTGGCCCTGGCCGGCGCGGCGTTGAGCGGTTTCGGCTTTTCCCTGGTGTTTCCGGCGCTGGGGGTGGAGGCGGTCAACCTGGTGCCCGCATCCAGCCGTGGTTCGGCGGTGGGCGCCTATTCGCTGTTTATCGACCTGTCGCTGGGCATTACCGGGCCGCTGGCCGGGGCCGTGGCGGCAGGTTTCGGTTTTGCGTCGATCTTCCTGTTCGCCGCCCTCGCCGCCCTCGGTGGGCTGCTGCTGAGTGTCTACCTGTACCGGCAAGCACCCAAGGCCCGCGAAGCGCGCGATGCCTAGAAGTCGACCTTGCCGCGCCCGGCCTTGATGCTGCCGCGCTTGGTCTTGGATTCCAGGCGCCGCTTTTTCGAGCCCAGGGTGGGCTTGGTCGGGCGGCGCTTCTTCTCGACCTTGGTGGCACTGAGGATCAGCTCCACCAGGCGCTCCAGCGCGTCGGCGCGGTTCTGTTCCTGGGTCCGGTACTGCTGGGCCTTGAGCACCAGCACGCCTTCGCTGGTGATACGGCTGTCACGCAGTGCCAGCAGTCGCTCCTTGTAGAACGCCGGCAGCGACGACGCCGGAATATCAAACCGCAGGTGCACCGCGCTCGACACCTTGTTGACGTTCTGCCCGCCGGCGCCCTGGGCGCGGATGGCGGTCAGCTCGATTTCGGCATCGGGCAGGTGCACGTTGTTGGAAATAACCAGCATCACTCAATAAACCCTAGGCAACAGACACACCCAATCAGGACAACAGCCTCAACAACAAGGACGCATGACAATGAAAAGACTATTGATCACTTTGCTCGGCACCTTATCACTCATTCAAACGTCACTGTCCTTTGCAGATAACGCCAATGGCAAAAACCTCTATTCACAGCGCTGCGCCATGTGCCACGGGCCGGACCTCAAGGCAACGGGGCCGTTGGCCAATAAAAGCAACCCGCCTACACCTGACCTGACAACCCCAGCCTTCAAAAAACGGCTGGCGGCTTACCCGGGCGTTATTGTGTCGTCGGTCATACTTCGCCCGAATGGAGACCTGATCCCAAAAACGCTGCGCGAGAATGGGGTGAAGGTCGCGCCGCATGCCTGGAACGTTAAGGACTTTCGCGACTTGAATGAATACATGAGCGGTGTGATTTCAAAAAGTTGACGGCTTCAAACCGCAAAAAACCCCGCGCCCTATGCAGGATGCGGGGTTTTCCAGGTAGGCGCCTGTTTACTTCAACGCTGCACTCGCGGTGCTCAACGCCGCTTCAGCACTGCGCTTGTTCTTGATCCAATAACACACCGCCATAAACGCCACCCACAGCGGGATCGCGTACACCGACACCTGGATTCCCGGAATCATCAGCATGATCACCAGGATAAACACCACGAACGCCAGGCACACATAGTTGCCATACGGGTACCACAGCGCCTTGAACAGCGGCACCTGGCCGGTGCGGTTCATGTGCTGGCGGAACTTGAAGTGGGAGAAGCTGATCATCGCCCAGTTGATCACCAGCGTGGCCACCACCAGGGACATCAGCAATTCCAGCGCATGTTGCGGGATGAAGTAGTTCATCAACACCGCCACCAGCGTGACCGCCGCCGAAGCGAGGATCGAACGCACCGGCACGCCGCGCTTGTCGATCTTGGCCAGCGCCTTGGGCGCATCACCCTGCTCAGCCATGCCCAGCAGCATGCGGCTGTTGCAGTAGGTGCCGCTGTTGTACACCGACAACGCCGCCGTCAACACCACGAAGTTGAGGATATGCGCGGCGGTGTTGCTGCCCAGCATGGAGAACACCTGCACGAACGGGCTGCCACTGTAGGCATCGCCGGAGGCGTTGAGGGTGGCCAGCAGGCTGTCCCATGGTGTCAGCGACAGCAATACCACCAGGGCGCCGATGTAGAAGATCAGGATGCGGTAGATCACCTGGTTGATCGCCTTGGGGATCACGGTGCGTGGCTGGTCGGCTTCGGCGGCGGTAAAGCCGAGCATTTCCAGGCCGCCGAAGGAGAACATGATGATCGCCATGGCCATCACCAAGCCGCTGACGCCATGGGGGAAGAAGCCGCCGTGTTCCCACAGGTTGCTCACCGAGGCTTGCGGGCCGCCGCTGCCGCTGACCAGCAGGTAGCTGCCCAGGGCGATCATGCCGACGATGGCCACCACCTTGATGATGGCGAACCAGAACTCCGCTTCACCAAAGACTTTGACGTTGGCCAGGTTGATCAGGTTGATCAGCACGAAGAACGCCGCCGCCGACACCCAGGTCGGGATCTCCGGCCACCAGTAGTGCACGTATTTGCCGACGGCTGTCAGCTCGGACATGCCCACCAGGATGTACAGGATCCAGCAGTTCCAGCCCGACAGGAAGCCGGCGAAACCGCCCCAGTACTTGTGGGCAAAGTGGCTGAAGGAACCGGCGACCGGCTCTTCGACGATCATTTCGCCGAGCTGGCGCATGATCATGAAGGCAATGAAGCCGCAGATGGCATAACCCAGGATCATCGACGGGCCGGCGGATTTGAGCACGCCGGCCGAGCCCAGGAACAGGCCGGTGCCGATGGCGCCACCAAGGGCGATCAACTGGATATGCCGATTTTTCAGGCCGCGTTTCAGCTCGCCTGAAGAGGAATGGGGTTCACTCATGAAAAGGGTCTCACGCAAGGTTTGATGATGTTGAATGCAGGTTGCTGCCTTGAATTACCGACTCAAGCAGCGCCGCTCAAACCCCAGCGCAGGCACCAGGAGTACAGCGTCTTTCTAACGGTCATGCGTCACCTGTTTGTTTTTATCTGTGACGAAATCGAACCCGCCGGGCTCGTGGCCAGGCGGAATGATCAGGGTGGGTAAACCCTGAGGTCTTGGCCTTTTGCGTGGTTACGCAAGGGGGTCACAGTAAAACGCGGCGCATTGTACACCGCTCGACAGCTTCAAGCCGTACCCGCGGAGCACGTGCGACGATCTGTCAGGTATTCCTTACAGCCGTAAATAGGCCAATCATGCCGCGAGCTACACGTAAATTAATCGTTACAGCATGGAAAATCAGCGTTACAGCTGTAAGTTTTTGAAAAAATGGCGGTAGGAAAATTCATCACCATTAGCGACGCCAGCTCACTGTATTTGCTGAAGAAAAAAAGCCGGCGAAAAAACAGAAGAAAAAATCCAAATGAGACCGTGTCAATAAAATTTTTGCATTACCAAACACTCTCACCTAGGTTCTTTCACTTGCCCAGCGAAGCCCGCTGGCAAGCCGTTCTCAAACAACGTCCTCTAGGAGATACACCATGCAAGCACTGGAAAACGACCTGGAAACCGAACTGCAACTCGACGATTGGTTTGAAGCGCCGACCCACGAGGCCGCCGTTGAAATGATGCAAGCCGATGCCGTTGTGCCATTTGGCACGGCGATGTGGCCTTTCTGACACCCGGCACGTATTCGGCAGGTGCTGTGCACGGCACCTGCCTCCTTACCCAAGGCACACAAGGACATACGTCATGGACAAGGCCCGCGCCGTTGAACACTTTCTCTACTACCTTGCACACCATCCGGCCCTCGGCGGCCTGAACTGCCCCACCGTGCTGCTGGGCCACACCGAGCGCTACGACGCCATCGCCCAGGCGATCGCCCAGAGCAGCGCCGCCCGTTTCAACTTCCAGGTGCAGCGCCTGGACCTGGCCGACAGCGACAGTCTGGCGCAGGCCATCGAAGCCTGCGACCTGTACCTGTTCCTCTACGATTCCTCCACCCTGCCCAACCCGCGCGCCGAAGGCCCGGACTTTATCCGTGCCCTGCAAGGCGTGATGGCCGAACACTGGAAGAAATCCCTGCTGTTCAAGGATTACGGCGACTATTTCTACGACACCTTCAGCGTCGAGCCGCAGCGCATCGCCGACCTCAACGCCACACTGATCCGGCGCATGTCCCAAGCCGCTGTGCTGAGTTTTACCGACAAACACGGCTCACGCCTGCAGGCGCCCATGAGCAGCATCAAGAAGTGGACCAATATCAACGGCATCGGCAACCACGACCTGGCCCCCGGCGAAATCGCCACCCACAGCGAAGCCATCAATGGTCAGGTGCGGTTTGTCGGCACCTTTCTCAGCACCATCCCCTTCGCGCGCAAGTACGGCGTGCTGCAATCACCGCTGGAACTGTGGATCGAAAACTCGACCATCTGCAGCGTGGCCAGTGACGTGCCGGGGCTGGCCGACGACTTCAATAAATACCTGAATGCCAACCCGTCCAACCGCCGGGTGGAGGAGCTGGGGATTGGTACCAATGAAGGGGTGAAGGACCTGTACGCGCGCAATGCCGGGTTCGAGGAGCGCCATTGCGGCTTGCACCTGGGCTTGGGTGGCGGGCAGAAAGGCAGCCATCACCTGGACCTGATCTTTGCCAGTGGGGTATTGGCGCTGGATGACAAACCGGTGTTTGACGGCACTTTTGCGTTCTGAACACCGAGCTTGAAAATGATGGAGATCCAGCGGTGGGAGCAAACCCTTTCCCACATGTTTACCTCTATTCCAAGGCAAAAAAAAACGCCAACCCTAGGGTTGGCGTTTGTGTGCAGCGGTTACATCACTGCGGCTTCTTGCGACCAAAGCCTGGACGCTGACCCGAACCGGCCGGTGCGCCACGGCGCTTGCCCGATGGCTCGTCCGCCACCAGCTTCAGGCCTGGGCGCTTTTTCGGCGCTGGCTTGGCCGGGCGCTTGGTGTTGGCGCTGTCGGCTGGGTGATCGGATGCCGGAGCACCGCGACCGGCGTCACCACGGTTGCTGCGACCACCGCTTGGCGCGTCACCACGACCGGCTGGGCGTGGGGTGCGTGGCGCACGTTCGCCTTCCTGGCGCGATGGCGCGGTGGGGCGACGCTCGCCTTCGATATGCGGTTGACGCGAGATACGCCCGCCGGTCGCCGGTGCATCCAGCGCCGGGCGCAGGGTGCGGGCAACACGTTCGGTGCGGGCCACGGGGCGCGACGATTTACGCTGCATACGATCGAGCTTGTCTTTGCTCTTGGCGTTCATCTGCGGCATGGCGACCGGCGTCAGGCCGACTTCGGCGCTGAGGATGTCGACTTCGTACTGGCTCATTTCGCGCCAGCGGCCCATCGGCAGGTCGGAGTTGAGAAACACCGGGCCAAAACGCACGCGCTTCAGGCGGCTGACCACCAGGCCCTGGGATTCCCACAGGCGACGCACTTCACGGTTACGGCCTTCCATCACCACGCAGTGGTACCAGTGGTTGAAACCTTCACCGCCCGGCGCCTGCTTGATGTCGGTGAACTTGGCCGGGCCGTCTTCCAGCACCACGCCGGCCTTGAGGCGTTCGATCATCTCGTCATCGACTTCACCACGCACACGCACGGCGTATTCGCGGTCCATCTCGTAGGACGGGTGCATCAGGCGGTTGGCCAGTTCACCGTCGGTGGTGAACATCAGCAAGCCGGTGGTGTTGATGTCGAGACGACCGATGTTGATCCAACGGCCTTCCTTGGGCTTGGGCATCTTGTCGAACACGGTCGGACGGCCTTCCGGGTCGTCACGGGTGCAGATCTCGCCATCGGGCTTGTTGTACATGATCACGCGGCGCACCGATTCGGCGGCCTCTTCACGCTTGATGACCTTGCCATCAATGGTGATTGCATCGTGCAGGTCGACGCGCTGGCCAAGGGTGGCCTCGACGCCGTTGACCTTGATGCGCTTCTGGGTGATCCAGGCTTCGACGTCGCGGCGCGAGCCCACACCGATACGCGCCAGCACCTTTTGCAGCTTTTCGCCTGCAGGGCCGATTTCCTGGCTGTCGTTCTGGTCTTTATCGTTCATCTTAAGCACCTCCCGGTGGGTCGATTCAGGCGTGGCCTGAAGAGTGTTGAAAGCGGGGCTTTGGCCGAATAGGTCGGCAAAGGGTCGCGAATCATACGCCCATGGCGCGCATTGCGCATCAGAGACTAGTCGATAAGCGCCAGGTCATTGCTTTTTCCGCCGACCGGCGATGCCCAGGGCACCACTGAACCCTTGTGGGAGGGGGCTTGCCCCCGATTGCGGTGTGTCAGTCTCAATCTCTTTAACTGAACCACCGCTATCGGGGGCAAGCCCCCTCCTACATTGGACTGCGTCAGTCTTCGAACTGGCGGCGTTCTGCCTCGATGGCCTCGGCCAGTGCCCGGGCTTCGTCTTCTTCGTCGCTCAGGGGCGGTTGTTCGAGGGCGGCGACGGCGGCCAGGAGTTTTTCGCGGGCTTCGGCCACGCCGAGGATATCGTCCTCAGGTTCAGGCTCGACCTCCACGCTCACCTGGGCGTCCGGCTCGGCCGCACCATCGCGCAGCAAGTCATCAAAGTCGGTCTTGATGCCCTGCTCCATGTCGTCCAGTTCCAGCAACAACGTATGGAAACTGGTTTCGTCCTTGGGCTCTTCCGGCTCGGCGGTGGCGTCGGCCAGTTCCTGCAGGCTCGCCGGGACCGGGGCGTCGTCGAAGTCAAGTACCGGCTCGGCTTCCATCTCGCGCAATTCGGCCAGGGGCGGCAGGTCGTCGAGGTTTTTCAGGTTGAAATGGTCGAGGAACACCTTGGTGGTGGCGAACATCGCCGGTTTGCCGGGCACGTCGCGGTAGCCGACGATGCGGATCCACTCACGCTCCAGCAGCGTCTTGACGATATGGCTGTTGACCGCCACGCCCCGCACGTCCTCGATTTCGCCACGGGTGATGGGCTGGCGATAGGCGATCAGCGCCATGGTCTCCAGCATCGCCCGTGAATAGCGCTGCGGGCGCTCTTCCCAGAGGCGGCCGACCCACGGGGAAAACTTCTCACGGATCTGCAGGCGATAACCCGACGCCACCTCGCGCAGTTCAAAGGCGCGGCCGTCGCAGGATTTGCGCAGGATTTCCAGTGCCTTCTTGAACACCGGCGGTTCAGGGCGCTCGGCTTCCTCAAACAGTTCGAACAGACGCTCCAGGGATTGCGGCTTACCCGAGGCCAGGAGAAAGGCCTCCAGTAACGGGGCCAGTTCGCGGGGTTCAGTCAGATTCATCGTTTCAGCTCTTTATTCGGCTCGCGCCCGCACGTGGATAGCCGCAAAAGGCTCATTCTGGACCAGCTCGACCAAGGACTCCTTGACCAGTTCGAGGACCGCCATAAAGGTCACCACCACCCCCAGGCGCCCTTCTTCCGCCGTGAACAGCTCCACAAACGGCACAAACCCGCCGCCCTTGAGGCGTTCGAGTACATCGCTCATGCGCTCGCGGGTGGACAGGGCCTCGCGGCTGACCTGGTGGTGCTCGAACATATCGCCACGGCGCAGCACCTCGGCCATGGACATCAGCAACTCTTCCAGGCTCACGTCCGGCAGCAGCTTGCGTGCACGGGCCTCGGGGGCGTCGAGCTTGGGTACCACCACGTCGCGACCGACGCGGCTCAGGCCGTCGATACCTTCGGCGGCGGCCTTGAAGCGCTCGTATTCCTGCAGCCGGCGGATCAGTTCGGCGCGCGGGTCGTCCTCTTCGGCCTCGACCGTCTCCGCGCGCGGCAACAGCATGCGCGACTTGATCTCGGCGAGCATGGCGGCCATCACCAGGTACTCGGCAGCCAGTTCCAGGCGTACCGACTGCATCAATTCGACATAGCCCATGTACTGGCGGGTGATTTCCGCCACCGGGATGTCGAGGATGTTGATGTTCTGCTTGCGGATCAGGTACAGCAGCAAGTCCAGCGGGCCCTCGAAAGCCTCAAGGAAGACCTCCAGGGCGTCCGGCGGAATGTACAGGTCCAGCGGCATTTCCAGCACCGCCTGGCCGTAGACCATGGCAAACGGCAGCTCCTGCTGGGCGCCCGCCTGGCTGTCGACGGTTTCCACGGCTGACATTCAGGCCTCGGCCATAAAGGGCGCAGGATCGCCGCAACCGACACGGATCACTTCAGGTTCGCCGTCGGCCAGGTTGATCACGGTGGAGGCCTTGTTGCCGCCGAAACCGCCGTCGATGATCAGGTCGACCTGTTTTTCCAGCAATTGGCGCATTTCGTATGGGTCTTCCAGGGGCTCGGTGTCGCCGGGCATGATCAACGACACACTCATCAACGGCTCACCCAGCTCGGCCAGCAGCGCCAGGGCGATGGGATGCTCCGGCACCCGCAGGCCAATGGTGCGTTTTTTCGGGTGCAGCAACAGGCGCGGCACTTCGCGGGTCGCGTTGAGGATAAAGGTGTAGGGCCCTGGCGTGTGGGCCTTGAGCAGGCGGAAGGTGCCGGTGTCGACCTTGGCGAACAGGCCCAGCTGGGACAAGTCGCTGCAGATCAGCGCGAAGTTGTGCTTGTCATCCAGCTGGCGCAGACGTCTGACACGCTCGACAGCGCCCTTGTCACCGATCTGGCAACCGATGGCGTAGGACGAATCGGTCGGGTAGATCACCACACCGCCGGCGCGAATGATCTCTACGGCCTGCTTGATCAGGCGCGCCTGGGGGTTTTCCGGATGAATCTGGAAGAATTGACTCACGGGTTCTACCTGTTCAGACGGTGGCAATAATGGGGTCATGCTTGAATCTCCCCCACAACAGCGGCAAATCTTCCGGGACCGCGCGGTACTCGCCGATCTCGGACCAGCCGCCAGGGCCATGAAAGTCACTGCCGGCGCTGACCAGCAGACCAAATTCGCGAGCAAGGATCGACAGGCTGCCCACCTGTTCGGCGGGTTGAAAGCCGTTGACCACTTCAATCGCGTGACCGCCAGCTCCAATATAGTCGCCAATCAGCTTGCGACGCTTGCTGCGGGTGAAATCGTAATGCCAGGGATGGGCCAGGCTGACCCAGGCTCCGGAGGCCCGCAGGGTCTCGACGGTGTCTTCGAGGGTCGGCCAATGTTGCTTCACATCGCCCAACTTGCCGGCGCCCAGCCACTTGCGAAAGGCTTCGGCGCGGTCCTTGACAAAACCCTCACGCACCATCCAGTCGGCAAAGTGCGGACGGGCCGGCGCGTTGCCGCTGTCACCCAGTTCCTGCTGGATGGCGCGGGCGCCGTCGAGGGCGTTGGGCATGCCTTTGAGGCTGAGTTTTCGGCTTATTTCTTCGGACCGCAGCCAGCGGCCATCGTGCAATTGCGCGATAGCCTCCACCAGCGGCGGCGCTTTTTGATCGAAGCCGTAGCCGAGCACATGAATGGTGGCGCCGCCCCAGGTGCAGGACAATTCCACCCCGTTGACCAGCTGCATGCCCAGGGCATGGGCCGTTGTACGGGCTTCGTCGAGGCCTTCGAGGGTGTCGTGGTCGGTCAACGAGAGGACTCGCACGCCTTTTTCAAACGCACGCGCAACCAGTACCGCGGGCGCCAGGGCGCCGTCGGAGGCCGTGCTGTGGCAGTGCAAATCAACATTCACGGGGGGGTGTAACCTCAAGTCAGCTGGCGCTATCGCAACCAAGGATGTTTGTTATTATGCCGCCACATCCAGCTTCTGGCTCTTACTGTGAAACAATTCATCGACTTCATCCCGCTGTTGCTGTTTTTCATCGTTTACAAACTCGACCCCAGGGTCATCGACCTGGCCGGCCATGAGCTGACTGTCGGCGGCATCTACAGTGCCACCGCCGTGCTCATCATCAGCTCTGTGGTGGTCTACGGCGCCATCTTCATTTCCCAGCGCAAACTGGAAAAAAGCCAGTGGCTGACCCTGATCGCCTGCCTGGTCTTCGGCAGCCTGACCCTGGCCTTCCACAGCGAAACCTTCCTGAAATGGAAAGCGCCGGTGGTGAACTGGCTGTTCGCCCTGGCGTTCATCGGCAGCCACTTCATCGGTGATCGCCTGTTGATCAAGCGGATCATGGGCCACGCGCTGACCCTGCCGGAACCGGTGTGGACACGCTTGAACCTGGCCTGGATCGCGTTTTTCATCTTCTGCGGCGCCGCCAACCTGTTCGTGGCGTTTACCTTCCAGGACTACTGGGTCGACTTCAAAGTGTTCGGCAGCCTGGGCATGACCGTGCTGTTCCTGGTCGCCCAGGGCATCTACCTGTCGCGCCACCTGCATGACACCGAGCCTACTACGCCGAAAACCGAGGACTGACATGCTCTACGCCATCATTGCCACCGACGTCGCCAACTCGCTGGAAAAACGCCTGTCCGTGCGCCCGGCCCACGTCGAGCGCCTGAAAGTCCTTCAAGCCGAAGGCCGCATCGTGCTGGCCGGCCCGCACCCGGCCGTGGACAGCAACGACCCGGGCGACGCCGGTTTTACCGGTAGCCTGATCGTCGCCGAGTTTGCCTCGCTGGCCTTGGCCCAGGCCTGGGCCAAGGCCGATCCCTATGTCGCCGCGGGGGTCTACGCCGACGTAGTGATCAAACCCTTCAAGCAAGTCCTGCCCTGATCCCGATTGCGCCGAACCTATTGAGTACGGCGCACTCCTAATTGCTCATTATTTTCGGCAACCTGCCGACAACGTTCTGAATATTCGTGTGGAATCAGGAGTTCCGATGCGCTTACGTCAGTTGTGTCTGTTGGCAGTGTTAATGATCGGGGCTACGGCCCACGCTGAAGAAACCTCGAGCACCGGCAGTTCCACGCCCCTGTCCTTGAGCGCCGGCGCCCAGATCACCGAGTTGCAGCAACGTTTGAAAGAAAGCGAACGGCAACGTGAAGAACTGAGCAAGCAACTGCAAAGCGCGGATGCCACCCGCGAAAGCGCTCAATTGAGTCGCCTTCGCCAGGAGAACCAACGCCTGGCCCAGCAACTCAAAGATGCACAGGGCGGCGCCTTGACCCGCTGGCTGACCGAGCAGCAACAATGGTTCGTCACCGGTGGGGCCGTCGCACTGATCGCCCTGTTGTGCGGGATCTTCGCCAGCGGTGGGCACCGTCGCCGTCGACAATGGCTAAATTGAGTGAGTCATGAGCGAGCTGTTACTGATAGATGATGACCAGGAGCTCTGCGAGCTGCTGAGCAGTTGGCTGAGCCAGGAAGGTTTCCAGGTGCGCGCCTGCCACGACGGCTTGAGCGCACGCAAGGCCTTGGCCGACAGCGCCCCGGCAGCGGTAGTGCTGGATGTGATGCTGCCCGACGGCAGCGGCCTGGAGCTGCTCAAGCAATTGCGCAACGACCACCCGGAGCTGCCGGTGCTGATGCTTTCGGCGCGGGGCGAACCCCTGGACCGCATCCTCGGCCTGGAATTGGGCGCCGACGACTACCTGGCCAAGCCCTGCGACCCGCGCGAACTCACCGCGCGGCTGCGCGCGGTATTGCGCCGCAGCCACCCGGCCGCCGTGTCCAGCCAACTGGAACTGGGCGACCTGTGCTTCAGCCCGGTGCGCGGCGTGGTCAGCATCGATGAGCAGGAGTTCACCCTCACCGTCTCCGAAAGCCGCCTGCTGGAAGCATTATTGCGCCAGCCCGGCGAACCGCTGGACAAGCAGGAACTGGCGCAGATCGCCCTGGGCCGCAAGCTGACCCTTTACGATCGCAGCCTGGACATGCACGTCAGCAACCTGCGCAAGAAGATCGGCCCGCACCCCGATGGCCGGCCACGGATCGTGGCGTTGCGCAGCCGCGGCTACTACTACAGCCTCTAAGTCCCCTTCGCTCCTGCAGGGTTTTGTCAGTTCACAACAAAACCCTCTTTACCCAAGCTTTACCCACACCTGACCGCCGCTGACCTTGATCTCCGTAATCTACTCACATCCGGACTCACCGGAATAGAGACAGGAGAATCACCATGCGCAAGACCCTTATCGCTTTGATGTTCGCCGCCGCCCTGCCGACCGTTGCCATGGCCGCACTGCCTGAAGGCCCGGGCCCGATGGGCGGCCCTGAAGGGCACATGATGGGTGGCCCGGGCCACGGCGGTGAACACGGTCCGCGTGGCAAAGGCGGCCCTTTCAGCCAACTGGACCTGAGCCGCGAACAGCGCGAGCAGATCGGCAAGCTGATGGGTGACCAATGGCACGCTCGCAAAGACCTGGTCAAAAAGTACCTGGACAAGCTCCCGGCCGCCGACCAGAAAGCCATGCAGGATGAAATCGCCGCCGGCAAGCAGAAGACCCAGGCCGATATCCGTGCCGTGCTCAAGCCTGACCAGCAGAAGAAGTTCGACGAGATCGTCAAGAAGCAAGAACAGCGCCGTGCCGAATGGAAGGAATTCCAGGCCTGGAAAGCGCAACAGCCGCAAAAAGCGCAATAATGCACCCGCGTTAACACTCCCAGCCCAGTGGCCACCGCCACTGGGCTTTTCCTGTTTGAGGGTTTCCTGTGCGTTCATTGTTCTGGCGCATCCTGGCCAGTTTCTGGCTGGCCATCGCCCTGGTTGCCGGGTTGTCGATCCTGCTTGGGCACATGCTTAACCAGGATGCCTGGATTCTCAGCCGCCACCCCGGCCTCAATAACCTCGCGCAAGAGTGGACCCAGCTCTACGAAGCCCAGGGCGAGGATGCTGCCCAGGACCTGCTGCAACAGCGCAAGCGCCAGTACCACATCGACGTGCAAGTGCTCAACGAAAGCGGCGAGCCGGTGGTGCGCGGCACTTTCCCGCGCCGCGCCGCTGCCTTTGAAGCCCGGCAGAACGACAGCAAGGAAGGCCATCTGCCCTGGCGACGCCTGACCGCCGAGTACACCAGCGAGAAGACCGGCGACACCTACCTGTTGATCTACCGCATCCCGCACCCGGAGCTGGACGAGTGGCACCGCAGCAGCCTGGCATGGCCCTTGAGCGCACTGGTGATTGCCCTGGTGGTGCTGACCTTGTTCAGCCTGTTCGTCACCTTGTCCATCACCCGTCCACTGAGCCGCCTGCGCGGCGCGGTGCATGACCTCGGCCAGGCCACCTACCAGCAGAACAGCCTGGCGCAACTGGCCAACCGCCGCGATGAGTTCGGCGTACTCGCCACCGACTTCAACCGCATGGGCGCACGCCTGCAAAGCCTGATCGGCAGTCAACGCCAGCTGCTGCGCGACGTGTCCCATGAGCTGCGCTCGCCCCTCGCGCGCCTGCGCATCGCCCTGGCCCTGGCCGAGCGCGCCAGCCCCGAAGAACGGGAAAAACTCTGGCCACGCCTGACCCGCGAATGCGACCGCCTGGAAGCGCTGATCAGCGAGATCCTGGTACTGGCCCGCGTCGATGCCGACAATGCCAGCGCCGAAGACGTCGACCTCATCGCCCTGCTCAAAACCCTGCAAAAGGATGCCCAACTCAGCGCGCCGGACCAGGTGGTGCAACTGAGCACCGACGCCGACCTGCAACTGAAGGGCTGGCCGACCATGATCGAACGGGCTGTGGATAACCTGCTGCGCAATGCCCAGCGCTTCAACCCGCCGGGGCAACCGATCGATTTGCACGCCCAGCTCCAGGGCGAACGTATCCTGATCAGCGTGCGCGACCATGGCCCCGGTGTGGACGCCGAACACCTGAGTCAACTCGGTGAACCGTTCTACCGCGCTCCCGGCCAGACCGCCCAAGGCCACGGCCTGGGCCTGGCGATCGCGCGACGCGCGGCCGAACGCCACGGTGGCAGCCTGATCCTGGCCAATCACCCAGCCGGTGGTTTTATCGCCAGCATCGACCTGCCGTTGGAACCGGGAGTTGTCACGCCGGTGTGATGATCTTCTATAGTGGCCCTTCTCTTACGGAGGGCCTTTGATGACTGACCTGCTGACTCCCATCCAAGCCGCACTCGATCTACCCCACACCCCGCTGACCTTCACCGAGGCTGGCGCCCTGCCCTCGACCTTCGCCGTCACCGAACTGGCCAGTGCCAGCATCGGCGCCGCCGGGCAGGCCGTCGCCCAGTTGATCCGGCAACGGACCGGGCGCCTGCCCGACGTGACCGTGGACCGACGCCTCGCCTCTTTCTGGTTCTCGTCCTCGATCCGCCCGCTGGGCTGGCAAGTGCCGCCGTTGTGGGATCCGGTGGCCGGCGATTACGCCAGCGCCGATGACTGGATTCGCCTGCACACCAACGCGCCTCATCACCGTGCCGCCGCCGAGCGGGTGCTGGGCACGGTCGCCGACCGCGCCGGGATGGCCGGCAAGGTCGCGGCGTGGAACGCGGCAGAACTGGAACAGGCGATTGTCGACCAAGGTGGCTGCGCCGCGCAGATGCGTGCGTGGCAAGCCTGGCAGCAGCACCCGCAGGGGTTGGCGGTGAACGCCGAGGCGTTGGTCCAACGCCAGACCTTCGAAACCACGACCGACAAACCCTGGCACGGTTCGCTGGCACGCCCGCTGGCCGGCCTCAAGGTGCTGGACCTGACCCGCGTATTGGCCGGCCCGGTGGCCAGTCGTTTCCTTGCCGGCCTCGGCGCGGATGTACTGCGCATCGACTCACCCACCTGGAACGAGCCCGGCGTAGTCCCGGAAATGACCCTGGGCAAACGCTGCGCGCGCCTGGACCTGAAAACGCCCGAAGGTCGGCGGGTTTTCGAGCATTTGCTCAGGGACGCCGACATCCTGTTCCACGGTTACCGCGCTGACGCCCTGGAGCATCTGGGCTACACCGCCCCCGAACTGCAACACCTCGCCCCAGGCCTGATCGACGTCAGCCTCAACGCCTACGGCTGGAGCGGCCCGTGGCGTAATCGCCGGGGCTTCGACAGCCTGGTGCAGATGAGCAGCGGGATCGCCGAGGCCGGCATGCTCTGGAAACACGCGGATAAACCGCTGCCACTGCCGTTGCAGGCGCTGGATCACGCGACCGGGTATCTGATGGCGGCCAGTGCGATTCAGGCGCTGGGCGAACGGTTGCAGTCGGGGCGCGGTGGTTCGGCGCGGTTGTCGTTGGCACGCACCGCAACGTTACTGGTGCAAGCAGGCCAAGTGCCCGACCAACCGGCGTTGCGCGAGGAGGAACCAGGGGATCAAGGCCTGGTCGTCGAACAGACCGCCTGGGGCCAGGCCCATCGGCTGCTGCCCCCGCTGACCATCAGCGGTACGCCATTGCAATGGGATTTGCCGGCGGGAGAATTGGGCTCCCACCGGCCTCAATGGTGACTTGACGGCCGCTATCGGGAGCAAGCCCCCTCCCACACTTTGATGGGTGAACATATTCAAAATGTGGGAGGGGCTTGCTCCCGATGAGGCCAGTACCGTCACCCCATCACAACGACAACACCCCGCTGTACAACCCATACGCCGCCAGCCCCGCGCCGGCGATCACGCAGCTGAAAATGCCTTTTTCAACGTGGGTGAACAACGGCTGGCCCTGTTCGCGCTTGGCCAGGGCGAACAGGATCACGCCCGGCGCATACAGCAGCGCCGACAGCAGCAGGTATTTAAGGCCCCCGGCGTAGAGCAACCATACGGCGTAACCCAGGGCGATCAACCCCACCAGCAGGTCCTTGATGCGATGGCGGTGGGCACCTTCATAGGTTTCACCACGCCCGCTCAGCAACACCGCGTAGGCCGCCGACCACAGGTAAGGCACGAGGATCATCGACGACGCCAGGTAGATCAGGGTGGTGTAGGTGCTGTGGGAAAACAGCGTGATCACCAGGAAGACCTGGATCATCACATTGGTCAGCCACAAGGCGTTGACCGGCACCTGGTTGGCATTTTCCTTTTTCAGGAAGGCCGGCATGGTCTTGTCATGGGCGGTGGCATAGAGGATCTCGGCACACAGCAGCGCCCAGGACAGCAAGGCGCCCAGCAATGAAACCGCCAGGCCGATACTGATCAGCAACGCGCCCCAGGGCCCGACGATATGCTCGAGCACACCGGCCAGGGACGGGTTTTGCAGGCCGGCCAGCTCCGCCTGGCTCATGATGCCCAGGGACAACACATTCACCAGCACCAACAGCGCCAGCACGCCGAGAAAGCCGATCACCGTGGCCCGCCCTACGTCCGCGCGCTTCTCGGCCCGCGCCGAATACACACTGGCGCCTTCGATGCCGATAAACACAAATACCGTGACCAGCATCATATTGCGCACCTGGTCCACCACACTGCCGAATTGCGGCTTTTCCAGGCCCCAGATGTCAGCCGTGAAGATATCCGCCTTGAACGCCACGGCGGCGATCACCACGAACATCAACAGCGGTACCAGCTTGGCCACGGTGGTGATCTGGTTGATGAACGCGGCTTCCTTGATCCCGCGCATCACCAGGAAATGCACGGCCCACAGCAGCAACGATGCGCAGCCGATGGCCACCGGCGTGTTGCCTTGGCCGAACACCGGGAAAAAATAGCCGAGGGTGCTGAACAGCAACACGAAATAACCGACATTGCCCATCCACGCGCTGATCCAGTAACCCCAGGCCGATGAAAAACCCATGTAGTCGCCGAAACCCGCCTTGGCGTAGGCGTACACCCCGGAATCCAGTTCCGGCTTGCGATTGGCCAGGGTCTGGAAGACAAACGCCAGGGTCAGCATGCCCACGGCGGTGATCGCCCAACCGATCAACACCGCGCCCACCTCCGCGCGCGCGGCCATGTTCTGCGGCAACGAGAAAATCCCCCCGCCGATCATCGAGCCCACCACCAGGGCAATCAGGGCGCCAAGCCGAAGTTTCTGGGCCGGTTGAGACATGCAGACTCCTGAATAAGATTTGAGCGGACAACCGTGCACTCAACTAATTAACTCAGCGAGTGTAGCGTTTATTAAAGACAGCGATAAAACCGCCACGCTCATAACTCAGCGGCATGACGGTTTTTATAGTTTAGGCTTATTTAGATTTTAAATACGCCGAATACTTTGTCGCTTCCAAGCTATTTATTGTCGCCGTTGCGAAAAGTTTGCACATTCGGGAAAACGGGCTAGTTTCAAACGTCCATACGCAGCACTAAATGATTGACCAAACCGCAGAGATCGCTCTGGAAAGCGCCTTTGCGCGGAAAACTATTGCCCACGACTTTCCAGTCTAAGTCATTAATTCACAATGGAATGTGCCAATGAAGTGATCTGAGTCAGCTGTTTGATTAGCGCACGGAATTATTCTGTGGTCTCTCTTCTCCTGCATTGGAGTTATGCGATGTCTGAATCTCCCGGAAAACTTCGATTGGGTGCATTGGTTGCACTTGTCGTCGGCTCAATGATTGGCGGCGGGATCTTCTCTCTGCCGCAAAACATGGCCGCCAGTGCCGATGTTGGCGCGGTATTGATCGGCTGGGTGATCACCGCCGTGGGCATGCTGACCCTGGCGTTTGTCTTCCAGACCCTGGCCAATCGCAAACCTGATCTGGACGGCGGCGTCTACGCCTATGCCAAGGCCGGCTTCGGTGACTACATGGGCTTTTCGTCGGCCTGGGGTTACTGGATCAGCGCCTGGTTGGGCAACGTCGGTTACTTCGTCCTCCTGTTCAGCACCCTCGGTTACTTCTTCCCGATCTTCGGCGAAGGCAATACGCCTGCGGCGGTGATTGGCGCGTCGGTCTTGCTCTGGGCCGTGCACTTTCTGGTGCTGCGCGGGATCAAGGAAGCGGCGTTCATCAACCTGGTGACCACCGTCGCCAAGGTGGTGCCCCTGGTGCTGTTCGTGTTGATCGCCGTGTTCGCCTTCAAGCTGGACATCTTCACCGCTGACATCTGGGGCGTGAAGAACCCGGACCTGGGCAGCGTGATGAACCAGGTGCGCAACATGATGCTGGTCACCGTGTGGGTGTTCATCGGCATCGAAGGCGCGAGCATCTTCTCGGCACGCGCCGAAAAACGCAGCGACGTCGGCAAGGCCACCGTGATCGGTTTTATTACCGTGCTGCTGTTCCTGATGCTGGTGAACGTGCTGTCCCTGGGCATCATGACTCAACCGGAGCTGGCCAAGCTGCAGAACCCGTCGATGGCCGCCGTGCTGGAGCATGTGGTGGGCCACTGGGGTGCGGTGCTGATCAGCGTCGGCTTGATCATCTCGTTGCTGGGTGCGCTGCTGTCGTGGGTGCTGCTGTGTGCGGAGATCATGTTCGCCGCCGCCAAGGACCACACCATGCCGGAGTTCCTGCGCAAGGAAAACGCCAACCATGTGCCGGCCAACGCCCTGTGGCTGACCAACGCCATGGTCCAGATATTCCTGGTGATCACGCTGTTTTCCGCCAGTACCTACCTGTCGCTGATCTACCTCGCCACCTCGATGATCCTCGTGCCTTACCTGTGGTCGGCGGCCTACGCGCTGCTGCTGGCGGTACGCGGCGAAACCTACGAAAACGCCCTCAAGGAGCGCAGGAAAGACCTGTTTATCGGCGCGATCGCACTGATCTACGCGGTCTGGCTGCTCTATGCCGGCGGCACCAAGTACCTGCTGTTGTCCGCCCTGCTCTATGCCCCCGGCGCGATCCTGTTCGCCAAGGCCAAGCATGAACTGGGCAAACCGATTTTCACCAACGTCGAGAAGCTGATTTTCGCCGCAGTCGTCATTGGCGCCCTGGTGGCTGCCTATGGCCTCTACGACGGCTTCCTGACTCTGTAACTGATGTTCACTGGAGGATCTGTAATGACCACGGAAAAAGTGAAGTACGGCGTACATTCCGAAGCCGGCAAACTGCGCAAAGTCATGGTGTGCTCCCCAGGCTTGGCCCACCAGCGGCTGACCCCTAACAACTGCGATGAACTGCTGTTCGATGACGTGCTCTGGGTAGCCCAGGCCAAGCGCGACCATTTCGACTTCGTGACCAAGATGCGCGAACGGGACATCGATGTGCTGGAAATGCACAACCTGCTGACCGATATCGTTGCCAACCCCGAAGCCCTGGACTGGATCCTGGAACGCAAGATCACCTCCAACACCGTGGGCCTGGGCCTGGTCGAGGAGGTCAGCTCCTGGCTGCGCAGCCTGGAGCCACGCAAGATCGCCGAGTTCCTGATCGGTGGCGTGTCGGCCGATGACCTGCCGAGCAGCTTCGGTGGCAAGACCATCGAGATGTTCCGCGACTTCCTCGGCCACGCCAGTTTTATCCTGCCGCCGCTGCCCAACACCCAGTTCACCCGCGACACCACCTGCTGGATCTACGGCGGCGTGACGCTCAACCCGATGTACTGGCCGGCGCGACGCCAGGAAACCCTGCTGGCCAGCGCCATCTACAAATTCCACCCCGAGTTCACCAACGCGGACTTCCAGATCTGGTACGGCGACCCCGACCAGGAACACGGTGCCGCCACGCTCGAAGGCGGTGACGTCATGCCGATTGGCAATGGCGTGGTGTTGATCGGCATGGGCGAGCGCTCGTCCCACCAGGCCATCGGCCAACTGGCGCGCAACCTGTTCAAGAACAAAGCGGTGGAACGGGTGATCGTTGCCGGTCTGCCTAAGTCCCGCGCGGCGATGCACCTGGACACCGTGTTCAGCTTCTGCGACCGCGACCTGGTGACCATCTTCCCCGAAGTGGTCAACCAGATCGTGCCCTTCACCCTGCGCCCTGACGAAAGCAAACCCCACGGCATCGACATTCAGCGGGAGAAAACCAACTTCCTCGAGACCGTGGCCGCCGCGCTCAACCTCAAGGCCCTGCGCGTGGTCGAGACCGGCGGCAACAGCTTCGCCGCCGAACGCGAGCAGTGGGACGACGGCAACAACGTGGTGGCCGTGGAGCCTGGCGTAGTGATCGGCTACGACCGCAACACCTACACCAACACCCTGCTGCGCAAGGCCGGCGTGGAAGTCATCACCATCAGCGCCGGTGAACTCGGCCGTGGCCGTGGCGGCGGCCACTGCATGACCTGCCCGATCATCCGCGACCCTATCGACTATTAAGGAGATCCCATCATGGCTTTCAATATGCGCAACCGCAGCCTACTGTCGCTGATGCACCACACCACCCGCGAACTGCACTACCTGCTGGACCTGTCCCGCGACCTCAAGCGCGCCAAATACACCGGCACCGAGCGTCCGCACCTGCAAGGCAAGAACATCGCGCTGATCTTCGAAAAAACCTCGACCCGCACCCGTTGCGCCTTCGAAGTGGCGGCCCACGACCAGGGTGCCCACGTCACCTATATCGACCCGGTGTCGTCGCAGATCGGCCACAAAGAAAGCATGAAAGACACCGCCCGCGTACTCGGTCGCATGTTCGACGCCATTGAATACCGTGGCTTCGAGCAGGAAATCGTCGAAGAACTGGCCAAGTTCGCCGGCGTGCCGGTGTTCAACGGCCTCACCGCCGAGTTCCACCCGACCCAAATGATCGCCGACACCCTGACCATGCGCGAACACAGCGACAAGCCGCTGCATGACATCAGCTACGCCTACCTGGGCGACGCGCGCTACAACATGGGTAACTCGCTGCTGATGATCGGCGCCAAGCTCGGCATGGACGTGCGCATCGGCGCGCCGAAAGCCCTGTGGCCCCATGAAGACTTCATCAAACAGTGCCAGGCCTTCGCCGAGGAAAGCGGCGCACGCATTACCATCACTGAAGACCCGAAAGAAGCCGTCAAAGGCGTGGACTTCATCCACACCGATATCTGGGTGTCCATGGGTGAGCCGGTGGAAGCGTGGGACGAACGCATCGAGCAACTGCTGCCGTATCAGGTCAACGCCAAGATGATGAAAGCCTCGGGCAACCCTCGGGTGAAATTCATGCACTGCCTGCCGGCGTTCCACAACAGCGAAACCAAGGTCGGCAAGGACATCGCCGCACGTTATCCGAACCTGGCCAATGGTGTGGAAGTGACCGAGGAAGTCTTCGAGTCGCCGGCCAACATCGCCTTTGAGCAGGCGGAAAACCGCATGCACACCATCAAGGCGATCCTGGTGTCGGCACTCGCGGATATCTAAAGGCTACACGGTCAAATGTGGGAGGGGGCTTGCCCCCCTCCCACATTGGCCTCTGTGTTCACACCTATAGAAGGATTGCATTATGCGCATCGTCGTAGCCCTGGGCGGCAACGCCCTCCTGCGCCGTGGTGAACCCATGACCGCAGACAACCAACGCGCCAATATCCGCATTGCCACCGAACAGATCGCCAAGATCCATGCCGGCAACGAACTGGTCATCGCCCACGGCAATGGCCCGCAGGTCGGCCTGCTGTCGTTGCAGGCGGCGGCCTACACCAGCGTTTCGCCGTACCCGCTGGACGTGCTCGGTGCCGAGACCGAAGGCATGATCGGCTACATCATCGAACAGGAACTGGGCAACCTGCTGGACTTCGAAGTGCCGTTCGCCACCCTGCTCACCCAGGTGGAAGTGGACGCCAAGGACCCGGCCTTCCAGAACCCGACCAAGCCCATCGGCCCGGTGTACTCCAAGGCCGAAGCGGAAAAACTCGCCGCCGAGAAAGGCTGGGCCATCGCCCCGGATGGCGATAAGTATCGCCGCGTCGTGGCCAGCCCACGGCCCAAACGCATCTTCGAGATTCGCCCGATCAAGTGGCTGCTGGAAAAAAGCGCCATCGTGATCTGCGCCGGTGGTGGCGGTATCCCGACCCTGTACGGTGAAGACGGTAAGCTCAAGGGCATCGAAGCCGTGATCGACAAAGACCTGTGCTCCTCGTTGCTGGCCACGCAACTGGACGCCGATTTGCTGGTGATCGCCACCGACGTCAACGCCGCTTTTATCGACTTCGGCAAGCCGACCCAGAAAGCCATCGGCCAGGCCCACCCCGACGACATGGAAAAACTCGGCTTCGCCGCCGGTTCCATGGGGCCCAAGGTGCAAGCCGCCTGCGAGTTCGCCCGCCAGACTGGCAAAACCGCGGTGATCGGTTCACTCTCGGACATCGAAGCCATCGTCCAGGGCAGCGCCGGCACACGCATCAGCACGGCGACACCTGGCATCACCTATCTGTGAAGTAGAGGAGATACGCCTATGGCCACCTTTGAACCCGGTCACCTGCACGTCGAACGTCACGCGCTGAACAAGGACGACTACAGCTACAACCTGTGTATCGACTACGAAGTCAGCCAGGACCCAAAGGAAGGCAAGGGCATGCTGTTCAAGCTGCACGGCTCGGTGCAGGGCAAGGACCTCAAGGAAGAGTTCTTCTTGCCCAAGGACCAGGCATTCGACTTTGCCCGGCATGCGATGAACATCGCGCAGAAGTATGGGATGCCGAAGATTGCGGTATTGAATGGCTCGATGCACAAACAGTACGACCTGATGTTCGAGGATGTGCGGCATCAACTGGATGTGAAATCCGGGGACCCGATCAAGCCTGAACACCTGGAATAACCGGACGCCCCCCGACACCAACACTCAAACGTGGGAGCAAGCCCGCTCCCACATTTTTGATCTCCATCACCTGTCAGGCATACTGGCCACCCTCAGTACGCCAGAACCAACATTCGCCCCATGCGTATCCACGTCAGCTTCATCGACCGCGTCGGTATCACCCAGGAAGTCCTGGCCTTGCTCGGTGGGCGCAATCTCAACCTGGATGCGGTGGAAATGGTGCCGCCCAACGTCTATATCGATGCGCCGACCCTCAGCGCCGACGTGCTCGAAGAGCTGCGTGACGCGCTGTTCAGCGTGCGCGGCGTACAAGCGGTGACGGTGGTGGACATTCTCCCCGGCCAACGCCGCCACCTGCAACTCGATGCCCTGCTGGCAGCCATGACCGACCCGGTGCTGGCCCTGGACAGCGCGGGCAAGATCCTGCTGGCCAACCCGGCGCTGATCGCGCTGTACGGTCGCGAACCGGCCGGGGAAAGTATCGCCGAGCTGTTCAATGATCCGGCCTTGCTGGACACCTTGCTGGAAAACGGCTTTCGCCTGCCCTTGCGTGAAATCAGCGTCAACGGCCAGACGTTTTTGCTCGACGCCACGCCGATCACCGATGCCGGCGCCCTGCTCACCCTGTACCAACCCAACCGCATCGGCGAACAACTGTCGGCGCTGCACCACGATCATGCCGAAGGCTTTGATGCGCTGCTGGGCGAATCCCCGGTGATCCGCACCCTCAAGGCACGCGCACAACGGGTGGCCGCACTCGATGCGCCGCTGTTGATCCAGGGCGAAACCGGCACCGGCAAGGAGTTGGTGGCGCGGGCCTGCCACGCCATCAGCGCGCGCCACAGTGCGCCGTTTTTGGCGCTGAACTGCGCGGCGCTGCCGGAGAATCTCGCCGAGAGTGAATTGTTCGGCTACGCCCCCGGCGCCTTTACCGGCGCCCAACGCGGCGGCAAGCCGGGGCTGATGGAGCTGGCCAACCAGGGCACGGTGTTTCTCGATGAGATCGGCGAAATGTCGCCCTATTTGCAAGCCAAGTTGCTGCGTTTTCTCAACGACGGCAGCTTCCGCCGGGTCGGCGGCGACCGCGAAGTGAAGGTCAATGTGCGCATCCTCAGCGCCACCCACCGCGACCTGGAAAAAATGGTCAGCGAAGGTACCTTCCGCGAAGACCTGTTCTACCGCCTCAACGTGCTCAACGTCGAAGTGCCGCCCCTGCGTGAGCGTGGCCAGGACATCCTGCTGTTGGCCCGCTACTTCATGCAGCAGGCCTGTGCGCAGATCCAGCGTCCGGTATGCCGCCTGGCGCCCGGCACCTACCCGGCGCTGTTGGGCAACCGCTGGCCGGGCAATGTGCGCCAGTTGCAGAACGTGATCTTCCGCGCCGCCGCCATCTGCGAAAGCAGCCTGGTGGACATCGGTGACCTGGACATCGCCGGCACCTCCGTGGCGCGCCAGAGCGACGGCGAAGTCGATAGCCTGGAACAGGCCGTCGAGGACTTCGAGCGCAGCCTGCTGGAGAAACTCTACGTCAGTTACCCCTCGACCCGGCAGTTGGCCAGCCGCCTGCAAACCTCACACACCGCCATCGCCCACCGCTTGCGCAAGTACGGCATTCCCGCAAAACCCTGAGCGCCTGCCTCACCAGAACGCACGCCGGCCACGATGCTTGATAACGCCGGCGGCGCTGAAAAACAGCTGCGCGGCCATGGGCGGGCTGATGCGCGAATAGTAGATCGCGATGGCCTCGTTGTCGGTTTTGTCGAGCAGGCTGCGAAAGCTCATGAAGCGCTGCTCCGGCCTTTTCAGATGGCCGGCGTTATAGGGTAAATCGGGGTCCGTGGGCGATGAATAATGAAAGTGCGCATAAGCCAGGACCTTGCCCTGCCTGTCCTTGACCACATACTCCTGCAGGAAATCATCCACCCGCTTGAGCGCAATACGCCCCTCGATGCGCAGTATCTGCACCTGGTCCTGGGCCTGGAGCCAGGCAATCCCATCCTCATCGGGCGGCAAGCGCTTGATCATCTCGATGCGCAACCCTCGCCCCTGCTCCAGAGAGTCGCTGGCGGCCTGTTCCAGCTCATCGAGCAGCGCCTGGGCCGCGGTATCCGGCGTTGACGGCAGCGCCTTGCGGATCTTTTCGGCAACCGCCTTGATGCCCTCGGACTGCCGCGTCAACCGGGCTTCGACGCTGGCCGGCAGCGTGGCACTGCGCGCTTCATCGCGGGCCTGCTGCAGCACCAGCGGTGCCCTGGCCAACAAGCGGCGCGCGTCGGCCTTGAGGTTTTCCAGGGAACGCGTCGGCCGCGGCATCACCGCGCCAGCCTCGGTGATCGCTTCGAACGCATCCGAACCCGGCCGCTGATGCAGGCTGACCACCACGGCCTGGTCAATCGGGTTGATGACATCAACGATGTCTTCGGTCGCTTCCGGCGTGCGGGCGCGAACCCGCCCCAATTGATAGCGCTTTTTCGAATCGCGGATCAGCCGTTGATCGGCTTCAAGGGGGCGTACCCGGCCAGGCTGAGGGTTGCGCTCGTGCTCACGCAGCAGCTTTGCCAGGGCGATTCTCGACTCCTGTTCCAGGCTGAGGATCGTGGCTTGCACCGGCACCTCGGCATCCCCATGGATCAATTCCGGCGCGGCGGCACGGTATTCATCCAGGAGCGCCAGGGTTTTCGCGTATTCGTGCAGTACCGCCCGGGTGCCGTCGATGCGCTGTTGCACACTCAGCACGCCTGGCTCATCGATGGTTTTCTGGGACTGGGCCGACTGGATCGCCTCATCCATGGCCGCGTCGATCCGACTGTAATCATCCTGTTCTTCAGGCAGGGGCAGCCGGCGCCACAGCTGCTCCTTGAGCACCTGCAACTGCACGGTCCGCCAGTCCAATGGCAGCCCGTATGAGGACGGTTGCAACTCACCGATGTAGGACTTGTAGGCAGGAATGCTGAGCAACCGCTCGTAATTGACTCGCTCCCAGAAGCTCAGGTTGACCATCTTGTCGTGAAACTCGCCGATCCTGCGGCTCTCTTCGCTCAAGGTCCCGATCACCGCCTGGGCCGCGATCGCGTCCTCCCCCGCCACCCGCTCCGACAGTTGCGCGAGATGCGCTGCGGAAAACTGCTCCTCGCGGCGACTGAAGGTCAGCACGAACATCTGCCGGCGCATGTTCAGCACGATATCTTCCAACTGCAGGCACTGTTCCCGTTCAAAGCCGTCCAGGGGCTTGTTGGCGTTTCTGCGCATCAGCACATTGAGTTTTTTCTGTTGCGCATCGGCCTTTTTTTCCAACTCGCGCAGGTAACGCGCCCGGGCATCGCGCCGGTGCTGCTCGGTAAAGGCCGCCTCGGAGGTCAGGTGCGCCTTCTCACACAGGTCTTCGGCCGCGCTCACGACACGCTCGAGGCTCTGTAATTCTCTGCTTGCCGCGCTGTATTCGTGCTCAAGCTCAAGCTTTTGCCGCTCGATGTGGGCACGCCGCTGGGCCACCGTGCTCTTTGGCTGCCCGCCAACCAGGCGCAGGCCCAGGTCGACTTTCCACACCCCATGGGCATCCTTGTCCAGCCACGGGCCGAGACGCTGGGGTTGCCGCAGATCGACGACCCGCCAGCCATCCCTGACCGCCCTCACGCCATAGACTTTGCTGTCTATCAAGGTGTACTGCTCGTGACGGGCCGCGCTGCCGTCGCGCTGGACCAGCACCCGACCACGCACCGGGCTGGCTGCCGAGGCCAATGTCGGCGAGTCGGGCCAGCGCTCGCCCTGCCTGGGGGACCATTGGAAAGTCTCGAGCTGGGCACGCTGCCGGGTCGTAAGCCTGGACCTTGAGTTGGCCCAGGAAAAATCCATTGCCGTGACGTCGGCGAATGAACGCTGCCAGGCAAACGTCGACGCCGAGTGGCGCGTGTGGCTGGCCGGGATCAAGTCATGTGCCTGGGCAGCGCCCGAACTCAAGCGCAGTCGTTGATCCAGCGTGACCACCGGGCTCATCAGCAGGCCGGCCACGCTGCCGATCAGCTCGGCGAAGGCATTGGCGGAATCTTCGCGGCTCGTCTCGGCCGGCAGCGCCAGCACCGCCTGGAATGTCCTGAAGGTCTGGGACAACCAGCCCGCCACCGCCACCGGGCCCCTGACCATCGGCAAAAGCGCATTGAACACTTGCCACAGATCATTCTTGAACAGGGTCCAACGCAGCGCCTCGTTGGAAACCGACTGCTTGACGGCGCGCTGCCACAGGTCTCGGGCGTTTTCATCGAAGACGCTCTCAAGGAACTCGCCACGCACCGGTTCGTCACTCAGCAACGCCGGGCTCGATGCGGGCAGCACGTCGAACTCATCGCCCTGCAGCACACGCTGGACATGGGGACGCAGAAAACCGCCGTTGGCAAACAGGGTACGGCTATCCTGCGGTAAACGCTGCAGCACCACGGGTTGAAGATCGCTGCCCACCGTTGCGATCGCGTCCAGCAACGCCTGGCGACTGGGAAATTGTTGCAGCATCGCGTCGGTTTGATCCGGCCGATAGAGAATATGCGGCAACGTGCTGTTGTCGCGGGGACCGATGACAAACAGGTTGTGCGCTTGATGGGCCAGCCCGCCTGCATGGGCCAGGAATGCCAGGGGCCTGGCGACGATCACCTCACCGTCGACCACACGCTGGAGCGGATCTTCCCGCAGCAACGCGTGCACCACCCGAGCGCCGGAGCGGGTAAAACCGTTGCGTTGGCGCAGGCTGTTTTCAAGGGCGCGCATCGGCAGTTGCAGCGCCATCTGATCGACAAACAAGCGACGCCGCCGTGCAGACTGCGTCGGGTCGGTGATCAGTGCGTGCTCCAGCAATGGCGGATAGTGCTTGCCCACGTCCACCCGTTCGATCAGCCCCTTGAGATAGGCCGGCGTGACCCAGCGCGGTACGTTACCTGGCGTGACCTGGTGGCTGATGTGCACACTGGCATAGGCGGTGGCGAAGGGGTTTTCCAGCGACCACTGGGTCAAGGTCCGGGTGGTCCGTTGCGTCCAGCCAACCGTGCCGCCCTGGGTGCGCTCGAAGGTCAGGAGGCAGTCGTCCGGGTTGATGGGGGCCTGCGCTGGATGATCCAGGCGCATTTGCCGTTGCAGCGCCTTGCGCGCATACACATCGAGCGGCTCAAGGCCATCGAGGAACGTTGCACCGCCGGTACTGCGCTGCAGCTGCGCCAGGCGCTCCAGCCACTGCCCGTAAGCCAGGCGATCCGCGCTGCTGGCCCGCTGCAACCAGAGCGGCAGCTGTTCTTCATGGGGCTGTTCGAGAGCGTCCGGGTCGAACCAGGCCAGTGGCGAGGTGAGCGTGGTGAACAGCTGTTCATAGCTGCCGATGTCGGGCAATGCCGACCAGTCAACCCGCCGCACATCGCGAAGTTGGCGTTCGAGCAAGGCCTGGGCCAACGCATCGAACACATCGCCCTCGGGCTCGCGCAGTACCCATTGCAGCGGCGCCCCTGGCCGGTAACGGCCCATATAGCGCGGCAGCAGGTCACCCAAGGCGTCCAGGGACTCGAGCTGCACCAGGTTCATCGCCGGGATATAGACGAGGGTGACCTGTTGCCCCACGACCCGACGCTGCAAGACCAACAGCGGCAGCCATTCGCCCGTTGTCCCGGCCTGGGCCGCATAGACTTGATAGATATGCAGCGCATCGGCGCCACCCAAGGCCTCTCGATCCGCCCGATGCCCCCAAAGCTGCTGTGCCTGCTCATCGCCCAGCCCCAGCAGCAATCGCGCCTGCTCCGGCGTCAATGGCGGGTTCTGCCGCGCCGTGAGCAGGCATGCACGTAACTGGCTGCTGACCGCGTGCCAACGGCTGTCGGCCGAACCGTCCGACACGCGCGCGTTCCAGTATTGCACCAAGCGCTCGGCAAAACCCGCCAGCACATCGGGCGCCAGGGTGTTGAGCATCCACTCGATATCGTCCACGGTGATGGCGCCGCTCGCCGGTTCGAACACCTGCGGTGCAGACTGCACCAACAGCACATGATGGCCTGGCGTGTAGTTCAGCGCGTCACCCTTCATGCAGCGCTGGATCAGTGCGTCGCTCAAGGTCATAAGCGGCATGTGGCGGCGGCCGGTCGAGGTTGGCTGGATCACACCGATCCAGCTGTTACCGGCCTGCAGGCCGGAACCGGCAAACCACTGCCCGATCCATTCCTGGATCATTGCGCGGGCCACTTGGGTCAGGCCCAGGCGCCGGGCGAAGACCTTGGATAAATAGTCGCGAGACGTCCGCGCCTGGGAAATCTCTGGGGGAATAACCTTTGAAGCACTCATGGGGCGCATCCTGATGACGAAGTGCGCGAACGGTAAAACGCCGGCCGGCCTCCCGGACGGTAGATAAATCGCGAAAAACGACGTCCATGCGTACTGAAAGCGCTACAGTGGAACGATATCGCTACAACCTTGTTTTTTGCGCGCCATGCAAGGCTTTGATCCACATAGGCTTTTTTTCGACGGCCGGAGTGTAGCGAAATCGCTACACACAAAGGCGCTATCGTTATAACCGTTTTTATCAAGCCATTGATTAATAAAGGATTAATCACATTGGCCGCGATATTGCTAAGCAACTCCCCATTATTCCAATCCCGCCCACCAGACGATTCTGGCCCTGAGGAGTTTCCATGAGCGAGTTGCGTTTCACTGAAGATCACGAATGGCTGCGCGCCGAAGCTGACGGCAGCGTCACCGTGGGTATCACCGCTTTCGCGCAGAACGCGCTCGGTGATGTGGTGTTCGTGCAACTGCCGGAGTTGCAGGCCTATGACAAGGGCGCAGAAGCGTCCACGGTTGAATCGGTCAAGGCCGCCAGCGGCGTGTACATGCCGTTGGACGGTGAAGTGCTGGAAGTGAACGCCAAGCTCGATGGCAGCCCGGAACTGGTCAACGAAGACCCGCTGGGCGAAGGCTGGTTCTTCCGCTTTAAACCGGCCGATGCCGGGGCAGTCGCTAAACTGTTGGATCAGGACGCGTACGACCGTCTGATCAAAGCCAACGCCGAAGCCTGAGGAGCGCGCCATGACCATCAATCTCAGCACCGCCAATGAGTTCATCGCCCGCCACATCGGCCCGCGCCAGGAAGATGAGCAGCAGATGCTCGCCAGCCTGGGCTTCGATTCCCTGGAAGCCCTGAGCGCCAGCGTGATCCCGGAGAGCATCAAGGGCACCAGCGTGCTCGGCCTGGAAGACGGCCTGGGCGAAGCCGAGGCCCTGGCCAGGATCAAGGCCATCGCCAGCCAGAACCAACTGTTCAAGACCTACATCGGCCAGGGCTACTACAACTGCCATACGCCGTCGCCGATCCTGCGCAACCTTCTGGAAAACCCGGCCTGGTACACCGCCTACACACCTTATCAGCCAGAGATTTCCCAAGGCCGCCTGGAAGCGCTGCTGAACTTCCAGACCCTGATCAGCGACCTCACCGGCCTGCCGATCGCCAACGCCTCGCTGCTCGATGAAGCCACCGCCGCCGCCGAAGCCATGACCTTCTGCAAGCGCCTGAGCAAGAACAAGGGCAGCAACGCCTTCTTCGCCTCGGTCCACAGCCACCCGCAAACCCTCGACGTACTGCGCACCCGTGCCGAGCCGCTGGGCATCGACGTGGTGGTCGGCGATGAGCGCGAACTGACCGATGTCAGCCGGTTCTTCGGCGCCCTGCTGCAATACCCGGCCAGCAACGGTGACGTGTTCGACTACCGCGCGCTGACCGAGCGTTTCCATGCCGCCAACGCCCTGGTGGCCGTGGCTGCCGACCTGCTGGCCCTGACCCTGCTGGCCCCGCCGGGTGAGTTCGGCGCCGACGTGGCCATCGGCAGCGCGCAACGCTTCGGCGTGCCGCTGGGCTTCGGTGGCCCGCACGCGGCGTACTTCTCCACCAAGGATGCGTTCAAGCGCGACATGCCGGGGCGCCTGGTCGGTGTGTCGGTAGACCGCTTCGGCAAGCCGGCCCTGCGCCTGGCCATGCAGACCCGCGAGCAACATATCCGCCGCGAGAAAGCCACCAGCAACATCTGCACCGCGCAAGTGCTGCTCGCCAACATCGCCAGCATGTATGCCGTGTACCACGGGCCCCAGGGCCTGACCCAGATCGCCAAGCGCATTCACCAGCTGACCGCGATGCTCGCCAAGGGCTTGACCGCCCTGGGCCTCAAGGTCGAGCAGGCACACTTCTTCGACACCCTGACCCTGCACACCGGCGCCGACACCGCTGCGCTGCACGACAAGGCCCGCGCCCAGCGCATCAACCTGCGCGTGGTGGACGCCGAGCGGGTTGGGCTGTCGGTCGACGAAACCACCACCCAGGGCGATATCGAAACCCTGTGGGCAATCTTTGCCAATGGCAAAGCCCTGCCGGACGTCAACGCCACGGTGGACAGCCGCCTGCCCGACGCCTTGCTGCGCCAGTCGCCGATCCTCAGCCATCCGGTGTTCAACCGTTATCACTCGGAAACCGAGCTGATGCGCTACCTGCGCAAGCTGGCGGACAAGGACCTGGCCCTGGACCGCACCATGATCCCGCTGGGCTCGTGCACCATGAAGCTCAACGCCGCCAGTGAAATGATCCCGGTGACCTGGGCCGAGTTCGGTGCCCTGCACCCGTTCGCCCCGGCCGAGCAAAGCGCCGGCTACCTGCAACTGACCTCCGACCTGGAAGCCATGCTCTGCGCGGCCACCGGGTATGACGCGATCTCCCTGCAGCCGAACGCCGGTTCCCAGGGCGAGTACGCCGGCCTGTTGGCCATCCGTGCCTATCACCAGAGCCGTGGCGAAGCACGTCGTGACATCTGCCTGATCCCATCGTCGGCCCACGGCACCAACCCGGCCACCGCCAACATGGCCGGCATGCGTGTGGTGGTTACCGCCTGCGACGCCCGTGGCAACGTCGACATCGAAGACCTGCGCGCCAAGGCCATCGAGCACCGTGAGCACCTCGCCGCGCTGATGATTACCTACCCGTCCACCCACGGCGTGTTCGAGGAAGGTATCCGCGAAATCTGCGGGATCATCCACGACAACGGCGGCCAGGTGTACATCGACGGCGCCAACATGAACGCGATGGTTGGCCTGTGCGCACCGGGCAAGTTCGGCGGCGATGTGTCCCACCTGAATTTGCACAAGACTTTCTGCATCCCCCATGGCGGTGGCGGCCCGGGTGTTGGCCCGATTGGCGTCAAGTCCCACCTCACGCCCTTCCTGCCCGGCCACGCGGCCATGGCGCGCAAGGAAGGCGCGGTGTGTGCGGCACCGTTCGGCAGTGCAAGCATCCTGCCGATCACCTGGATGTACATCAGCATGATGGGCGGCGCAGGCCTCAAGCGCGCGTCGCAGTTGGCGATACTGAATGCCAACTACATTTCCCGTCGCCTCGAAGAGCACTACCCCGTGCTGTACACCGGCAGCAATGGCCTGGTGGCGCACGAATGCATCCTCGACCTGCGCCCGCTGAAGGACAGCAGCGGCATCAGCGTGGATGACGTGGCCAAGCGCCTGATCGACTTTGGCTTCCACGCCCCGACCATGTCGTTCCCGGTGGCCGGCACGCTGATGATCGAGCCGACCGAAAGCGAGTCCAAGGAAGAACTGGACCGCTTCTGCGACGCGATGATCGCCATCCGCGAAGAAATCCGCGCGGTGGAAAACGGCACCCTGGACAAGGACGACAACCCGCTGAAAAACGCACCGCATACCGCGGCGGAACTGGTTGGCGAATGGAGCCACCCATACAGCCGTGAACAAGCGGTGTACCCGGTCGCTTCGTTGATCGAAGGCAAGTACTGGCCACCGGTTGGCCGGGTCGACAATGTGTTTGGTGATCGCAACCTGGTGTGTGCGTGCCCGTCGATCGAGAGCTACGCATAACCCGACTGGCTGAGCGCGGTCAAAAATGTGGGAGGGGGCTTGCCCCCGATAGCGGTGTGTCAGTCACCAGAACTTTCTACTGACCCACCGCTATCGGGGGCAAGTCGAATCGTCGCACCGCCCCTCCCACATTGACCGAGTACACCCAATACATAACAAGAAACCGGAGAACAACTCATGTCCTTAAGCGTGTTCGACCTGTTCAAGATTGGCATCGGCCCCTCCAGTTCCCACACCGTCGGCCCCATGCGCGCGGCCGCTCGATTCGTCGAAGGCCTCAAGCGTGACAATCTGCTGAGCGCCACCACCGGCATCAAGGTGGAACTCTATGGCTCCCTCGGCGCCACCGGCAAAGGCCACGGCAGCGACAAGGCCGTGCTGCTCGGCCTGGAAGGCGAACACCCGGACACCGTGAACACCGAAACCGTGGCCACGCGCCTGGCGCAGACGCGCGGCGATGGCCGCTTGAACCTGCTCGGCGAACACAGCATTGCGTTCAACGAGAAAGAACACCTGGCGATGATTCGCAAACCCCTGGCCTACCACCCCAACGGCATGATTTTTCGTGCCTTTGATGCGGCGGGCATCCAGATCCGCAGCCGCGAGTACTACTCGGTGGGCGGCGGTTTTGTGGTGGATGAAGACGCCGCCGGCGCCGACCGGATCGTCGAAGACGCCACCCCACTGACGTTCCCGTTCAAGCATGCCAAGGACTTGCTCGGCCATTGCACCACCTACGGTCTGTCCATCAGCCAGGTGATGCTGACCAATGAAAGCGCCTGGCGCCCGGAAGCGGAAACCCGTGCCGGCCTGTTGAAGATCTGGCAGGTGATGCAGGACTGCGTGGCAGCCGGCTGTCGCAACGAAGGCATCTTGCCCGGCGGCCTGAAGGTCAAGCGTCGTGCCGCCGCCTTGCATCGCCAGTTGTGCAAGAACCCGGAGTCGGCCCTGCGCGACCCGCTGTCGGTGCTGGACTGGGTCAACCTGTACGCCCTGGCCGTCAACGAAGAAAACGCCAACGGCGGGCGCGTGGTCACGGCGCCCACCAACGGCGCGGCCGGGATTGTGCCGGCGGTGCTGCATTACTACATGCGCTTTATCCCTGGCGCGAATGAAGACGGCGTGGTGCGCTTCCTGCTCACCGCCGCCGCCATCGGCATTCTCTACAAGGAAAACGCCTCCATCTCCGGTGCCGAAGTCGGTTGCCAGGGTGAAGTCGGCGTGGCCTGTTCCATGGCCGCTGGCGCGTTGTGCGAAGTATTGGGCGGTACGGTTTCCCAGGTGGAAAACGCCGCCGAGATCGGCATGGAACACAACCTCGGCCTGACCTGCGACCCGATTGGCGGCCTGGTGCAGGTGCCCTGCATCGAGCGCAATGCGATGGGCTCGGTGAAGGCCATCAATGCGGTGCGCATGGCCTTGCGTGGCGACGGGCAACACTTCGTCTCGCTGGACAAGGTCATCCGCACCATGCGCCAGACCGGCGCCGACATGAAAAGCAAATACAAGGAAACCGCCCGTGGCGGTTTAGCGGTCAACATTATCGAGTGCTGACGCCTAAAGGCGCGCCGGCACGTTTTTCAGGAGCTGAACATGTCCACCGAAACCCTGTTGAAAACCCCATTGCACGCCCTGCACCTCGAGCTGGGTGCACGCATGGTGCCCTTCGCCGGCTACGACATGCCGGTGCAATACCCACTGGGCGTGATGAAGGAGCACCTGCACACCCGTGAACAGGCCGGGCTGTTCGACGTGTCCCACATGGGCCAGATCCGCCTGACCGGCGCCAATGCCGCAAAGGCCCTGGAAACCCTGGTACCGGTCGACATCATCGACCTGCCGGTCGGCATGCAGCGCTACGCCATGTTCACCAATGACCAGGGCGGCATCCTCGACGACCTGATGGTGGCGAACCTGGGTAACGACGAACTGTTCCTGGTAGTCAACGCGGCCTGCAAGGACCAGGACCTGGCGCACCTGCGCCAGCATATCGGCGAGCAGTGCAGCATCGAGCCGCTGTTCGAAGAACGCGCGCTGCTGGCCCTGCAAGGCCCGGCTGCGGTGAAGGTACTGGCGCGCCTGGCCCCGGAAGTCACCCGGATGACCTTCATGCAATTCGCCCCGGTGCGCCTGCTGGGCGTGGACTGCTACGTCAGCCGCTCGGGCTACACCGGTGAAGACGGTTTTGAAATCTCCGTGCCTGCCGCCAGCGCCGAAAGCCTGGCGCGCAGCCTGCTGGCCGAGGACGAAGTGCAGGCCATCGGCCTGGGCGCCCGTGACTCGCTGCGCCTGGAAGCCGGCCTGTGCCTGTACGGCCACGACATGAACACCGAGACCACCCCGATCGAAGCCAGCCTCCTGTGGGCAATCTCCAAGGCCCGGCGCACCGACGGTGCGCGTGCCGGTGGCTTCCCGGGTGCCGACCGCATCTTCACCCAGCAGCAAACCGGTGTAAGCCGCAAGCGAGTAGGCCTGCTGCCCCAGGAACGCACACCTGTACGTGAAGGCGCAGAGATCGTCGACGAACACGGCAGCGTGATCGGCAGCGTGTGCAGCGGTGGCTTTGGCCCGAGCCTGGGTGGCCCACTGGCCATGGGTTACCTGGACAGCGCATTCACCGCACTGGACACCGAAGTCTCTGCGTTGGTGCGTGGGAAAAAAGTGCCACTTCGTGTAAGCAAAATGCCATTTGTGCCGCAACGTTACTATCGTGGCTGATTGACTGTTCCTATAAGTAACGCGGTTGCGTTAACGTGCACTAATCTGTAACGCAACCGCCATAAAACAGTGCAGCAACGATAGGCATTATTATAGGAATTAACCTATAACAAGTGACCCATTCTATCGAATAAGTCGGTTTCACATTATTCAACGAAGTGTCATGCGGCCGAGCAAAACCTGGGCTTTTGCCAGGGCTTGTTTTTTCTCCATTAGTTGGCGTAGAGTTTGCCCACTGTGTTTGCATGGGTCGCTTGGAACCTGGACCTGGGCAGTAGCTGAAGTAGTTGTGCTACAACCCGTTCGACGTCTCTTACTTTCCTGCAACCCAGCCCAGTACTCTTTCATGTGAAAGGGGCTGTCATTAATTTTTAGCGTCAAGGAAATAAGAAAATGGCTGATCGTCAGAGCGGTACCGTCAAGTGGTTTAACGACGAGAAAGGGTTTGGTTTTATCACTCCAGAAAGCGGTCCGGATCTGTTCGTGCATTTCCGCGCTATTCAAGGCAACGGCTTCAAAAGCCTGAAGGAAGGCCAGAAGGTCACCTTCGTTGCAGTTCAAGGCCAGAAAGGCATGCAGGCTGACGAAGTACAAGCAGAAGGCTGATCCTTCCTGCGACAAAAAGCCCCTGACATGACATCAGGGGCTTTTTTATGGGCGCTATTCCGTAAAATGATTTTTTTCCTCTGAGAGCCCTGCCATGTCCAAACCCTTGCTGAGTCCCCAAGGCGAGTTCCCCGCCGTTGGCCTGGGCCGTCGCCTGGCAGCGATGTTCTATGACTTCCTGTTGTGCACCGCGCTGCTGATCGTCACCGCGTTTATCTACAAGCTGGTGTGGATCGCGTTCGTGGGCGAAGCCAGGATGCGCACCCTCACCGAATCCGGCGCACTGGACGGTGACCCGCTGCTGTCGACGATTCTGTTGTTTGTGCTGTTTGGTTTCTTTGCCAAGTTCTGGACCCATTCCGGGCAAACCCTGGGCATGCAGGTCTGGGGCGTGCGCGTGCAAAACGCCGACGGCTCGCGGATCAGCCTGTGGCAGGCGCTGTTGCGCTTTGTAGTGTCGATTGCGTCGTGGTTATGCGTGGGGCTGGGGTTTGTCTGGTCGTTGTTCGACAAGCACAAACGCAGCTGGCATGACATCTACTCGGATACGCAGTTGGTGCGCATCCCGAAGCAAAAGAAATAAACCGCTGCCTGAACGAAATCAAAATGTGGGAGGGAGCTTGCCCCCTCCCACATTTTCAACCGAGCTCGCCTCGATTCAGGCGTTACCCGCCAGCTTCAGGCGCGCCGCCTGGGTGAAATCCAGCATGCGCTTGAGCGGTCGCACGGCGTGCGGAATCACCGACGGCTCGACGAATATCTCATTACTGCCCTCACGCAGGCACTGCAGCGTACGCTCCAGCGTATTCATTGCCATCCACGGGCAGTGCGCGCAACTGCGGCACGCAGCGCCGTTACCGGCCGTGGGCGCCTCGACGAAGACCTTGTCCGGGCACAGCTGCTGCATCTTGTAGAAGATGCCGCGGTCGGTCGCCACGATGAAGGTCTTGTTCGGCAGCCGCTGTGCCGCCGCAATCAACTGGCTGGTGGAGCCCACCGCGTCGGCCAGTTCGATTACCGAGGTCGGCGATTCCGGGTGCACCAGGATCGCTGCGTCCGGGTACAGCGCCTTCATGTCTTCCAACTGCTTGGACTTGAACTCCTCGTGGACGATGCACGCACCGTCCCACAGCAGCATGTCGGCACCGGTCTGGCGCTGGATGTAGGTACCCAGGTGCTTGTCCGGGCCCCAGATGATGGTCTCGCCGTTGTCCATCAGGCTTTCGACGATTTCCAGCGCACAGCTGGAGGTCACCACCCAATCGGCCCGGGCCTTGACCGCCGCCGAAGTGTTGGCATACACCACCACGGTGCGCTCGGGATGCTGGTCGCAGAACGCCGAAAACTCATCCACCGGACACCCCAGGTCCAGGGAGCACGTGGCTTCCAGGGTCGGCATGAGGATGCGTTTTTCGGGGGTGAGGATTTTGGCGGTCTCGCCCATGAAACGTACACCGGCGACCAGTACGGTCTTGGCCGGGTGGGCTGCGCCGAAGCGGGCCATTTCCAGGGAGTCGGAGACACAGCCGCCGGTTTCTTCGGCCAGGGCCTGGATCACCGGATCGCAATAGAAGTGGGCAACCAGCACCGCGTCCTGAGCCTTGAGCTCGGCAGCAATGGCGGCACGCAGGCTCGCCTCTTCCTCGGCGCTGAGGGCCTTGGGCTGCTTGGCGTCGAGGTGGGCTTGAACCAGTAGGCGTTCGGAAATGTGCGTCATGTTCGCAAGACCTGCAGGCGCAGTAGCGCGAAAGTCGAGTGTACCACCGGCTCTGGAGCCCTTCGGGCGCCGCCGGACGAAGTGATTGTGTTCATCAAGCACGGGTAAAGGTGAAGCTGCGCAAGGCTACAGAATATCCAATGGTTTCAAAAGCCTAATCTGGCTTTGACGCGTGCGCCTGTCGATTAAAAAACCGCAATAGTACCTTGGGTCTCCCCCGCCTTCAGAAATCACCTCAAGCACATAGCCGTCAGCGGGCAGAGTTCATGCAGCAAGTTCGTTCAGACCGTTTTGGAAAGAGGCTCAAACTGGCATTGGTACCGGGCGTCCTTGAGGTTGCTTTCGAACTGTTCAAGACCGTCGTAGATGTTTTGCAGCCCTTCGATCTGGGCTTTCAGCTCGAGCTTTTTATCGGCAATGGCCTGGTTGGCCAAATCCCACGGCAGCTCCAGGCCCCGGTGGTCCTGAAGAATCGCCTGCATTTCCTTAAGCTTGAAACCCAGCTGCTGAGCACACTTGATGAACGTCAACAGCTCAACGCCTTGCTGGTTATAGACCCGATACTTACCTTCGCGTACAGGCGGCGGCAGCAAGCCAATGTCTTCATAGTGGCGGATCGTCTTGACGGTAGTGCCCGATAGCTGGGCGGCTTTGCCGATATACATGAAAAGTCCTTTTTTGGCACAAGAGTGGGGAGAGCACTTTGGCGCGCCGCATCTTCACACATGTCTACGGGGTCGGAAACCCGAAGGTGGCAAAAGGCAGTGTACTTGGCAGGGATAAAGCCGGCATCGCCTGCTGCAAGGCGATGCTGTGCAACGGCTATGTCAGCGGCAAGCGATAGCCTGGGCTTGCTTGAGCCAGGCTTCGCGCTGGGAGTCGCCGGAACCGAGGATCGGCCCGAACGTGAGGGTCTTCAATGGTTTGATGCCGCAGAACTCCAGGGTAGTCTTGCGCATCTGGTGCAGGCCCGGCATGCAGTAGACCCACTTGTAGTACCACGGCGGGGTATCCATCGTGACCAGCAGGTGAGCCGTGCGCCCCTTCAAAAGCTTGTCGGGAAAGGCTTTGCCTTCGCGGTACTTGAAGGCAAATCCGGGAAGGAATATCCGATCGAAGAAGCCTTTCATCAGGGCCGGAATTCCGCCCCACCAGATGGGATAGACAAACGCCAGGTGCTCAGCCCAGGTGATATCGGCCTGGGCCTTGAGCAGATCGGGCTCCAGCAACTGAACCTGTTTGTAGCCATCGTGCAGCACTGGATCAAACCGCAGAGCATCCAGGCGTAACAGACGCACATCGTGCCCGGCCTCCGTGGCCGCCTTCACATAGGTGTCGGTCAATGCCCCACAGAAACTGTCGGTTGAGGGGTGCCCCAGAATCACCAGTACTCGCTTGCTCATCATCACTTCATCCTGAAAAGTCGAGCGGGCAGGATAGGGTGTGCCCGTAACAGGAGAGTCAACAGGGAGGTTTGCCAAATGCTGGTATAGCTTGGGTGCATTGCGCACCGGCAGGTAAGCACCAAATCGCGGGCAAAAAAAAACCCGGAAATCCTCACTTGCGTGGGCCTTCCGGATTTTCTAAACCGCCAAAAATGGTGGGTCGTGTGGGATTCGAACCTACGACCAATTGGTTAAAAGCCAACTGCTCTACCAACTGAGCTAACGACCCGCTGTGTGGTGGCGCGTATAATACTGATTTCTAAGGATTATTCAACACCTTATTTGAAATAAATCAGAAATAACGCGTCGGGTCCGTAATTCCGGCCATTTGGAAGCCCTCTGCACGCAGTCGGCAGCTGTCGCATTTCCCACAGGCACGGCCGTCATCGTCTGCCTGATAGCAGGAAACTGTCAGCGAGTAATCGACACCAAGTCCTACGCCAACCTTCACGATAGCGGCCTTGCTCAGGTTTTGCAGCGGTGCCTGGATCCGGAAACCCTGCCCTTCTACCCCGGCTTTTGTCGCCAAATTGGCCATGCGTTCGAACGACTCGACGTATTCCGGGCGGCAGTCCGGGTAGCCGTTGTAATCAAGGGCATTAACCCCGATGAAGATGTCCCGCGCATTCAGAACCTCCGCCCAGCCCAGGGCCAGGGACAGGAACACGGTGTTGCGTGCCGGTACGTAGGTGACCGGGATGCCTTGGGTGGGGGCCTCCGGGACGTCGATAGTGCTGTCGGTCAAGGCCGAGCCACCCATGCCGTCGAGGTTCAGGCCAATCACCTTGTGTTCGACCACGCCCAGGTCTTGGGCAACACGGGCGGCGGCCTCCAGCTCGGCGCGGTGACGCTGGCCGTAGTCGAAGCTCATGGTGTAACAGCTGTAACCTTCGGCGCGAACCATGGCCACTAACGTCGCGGAGTCGAGGCCACCGGACAGCAGGATGACCGCGCGCTTTTGATCAGTCATCTCAGCGCCCCGGTTCGTCGTTCCACAGATATTTATGCAGCTGCAATTGCAGGCGTACGGGCAGGTTATCGGCAACCACCCAGTCGGCCAGATCGCGCGCGTTCAGGTCGTGGTGGCTGGGAGAGAACAACACCTCACCGGCACGGCGGTCAAGGCCGTACTGGATCAGCTTGGAATTGGCCCAGTCGTAGTCTTCACGGGAACAAATCACGAACTTGACCTGATCGTTGGGCGTCAGCAGTTCGATGTTCTCGTAGCGGTTGCGATGCACTTCCTTGGAGCCCGGCGTCTTGAGGTCAACCACTCGGCTGACACGCGGGTCTACAGCGGAAATATCCAGGGCCCCGCTGGTTTCCAGGGAGACCTCGTAACCGGCATCACACAGCTGTTTGAGCAAGGGGATGGCGTTGGGCTGGGCCAGGGGCTCGCCACCCGTTACACAGACGTAGCGGGGCCGGTAGCCGGCAACCTGTTCCAGGATGTCTTCGAGGGTGCGCACGGTGCCGCCACTGAAGGCGTAGGCGCTGTCACAGTATTGGCAACGCAAGGGGCAACCGGTCAGGCGCACAAAAACCGTGGGCAGGCCAGCGGTTCGCGTTTCACCCTGTAACGAGTAAAAAACTTCGGTGATGCGTAATGTGTCTTGCATAGTCGCCACGGGCGTAACAGCTAAACAGGCTGTCCGCCTCCGTCAGGCACTTCAAGGAACCCCGCCAACGCGTAGGCCCCAGGAAGCGTGTGTCATAAAAGGGCGTGGATTCTAACGAAAAAACCCGCGCCAGGCGCGGGTTTCTTCTAAACGGCTGCATCGCTTACAAGCGTTGCAGATCCCGTTGGGCCAACTGTGCAGCGGAGGTACCCGGATACTGGGCTACGACCTGCTGCAGAATGCCTTTGACCTTGTCGGTATGACCCAGGCGGCGTTCTACGTCAGCGAGTTTATACAGCGAGTCGGGCACCTTGGCGTGCTTGGGGTACAGTTGACTGACCTTGGCAAATGCCTGGCCCGCCCCCTGCAGATCACCCTTTGCCAGATTCACCTCGCCCAACCAGTATTGGGCATTGCCCGCGTACTGGCTGTTTGGGTAGCGGCCCAGGAAGGCGGTAAAGGCTTTGCTGGCCTTATCGAAATCCTTGGCCTTGATCAGGTCGAAGGCTGCATCGTAATACAGCTTTTCCTTCGCCGGATCACCCGGTTCACTGCTGGCGGCAGGGGCTTGGCTCGCAGCGGCGGCCCCTGCTGCTGCACCACCGATAGCCGCGCTGGGCGCGCCACCGGCAGAAGAATTATCAGGAGTAGCGGCAGGTGTAACACCGGCTCCTATACGTCGATCAAGATCCTGGTAACGCTCCAGGCCTTCCTGCTTCAGCTGACGCACCTCATTTTGCAGAACTTCAATGGTGCCTTGTTGCTGCGCCAATTGATCCTGCATGCGTTGCAGCTGGTTGAACAGTTCGCCCTGTGCCGAGGGAGCGGACGTAGCCGCCCCCCCAGCATAGGCGCCGTTCGTGCCATAACCCGCTGGCGGATAGCTGCTCCCGCTATTGTTATAGCCAGAGTTGCTGTCTTCCACAGGAACCGCAGCCCACACCGCAAGCGGGGCGAGGCTGAGAGCCAATACAGTTAGAGCACGACGGCACGTTCGCATGACGAATTACTTACGCAGTTCGACGCGACGGTTTTGAGCCCAGGACTGCTCGTCGTGGCCAGTAGCAACTGGACGCTCTTTACCGTAGGAAACCAGTTCCAGTTGGCCTGGAGCAACACCTTGCAGTACCAGGTAGCGCTGAACGGCTTTCGCACGACGCTCGCCCAGTGCCATGTTGTACTCACGAGTACCACGTTCGTCAGTGTTACCTTCCAGAACAACGCGAGCGCCGTTAGCTTTCAGGTCCTTCGCGTGAACGTCCAGAGCGCGCATGGCTTCTGGCTTCAGGTCCGAACTGTCGTATTCGAAGTAGAAAGTGGTGATAGCGCGCAGAGCAGCTTCTTCGCTCAGGGAGCCGTCAACTGCACCAGTGTTAGCGCCGTAACCAGCGTTTGGATCAACAGCTGCGCCTTCACCGGCATTGTCGCCGCCTTTAGACGAGCAACCAACGGCTACGGACAGAGCCAGAGCCAGAGCAGCAAACTTACCAAACTTCAGCATTTCCATCGTGAAACTCCTAATGAACCCCAGTGTGTTAAGTACTTCTTTTTGTAGCGCCGCGTCAGTTCAGGTAAGGGGACCAGGACGGTTCTCTGACTTCGCCTTGTGCGGTAGGAAGCGGGAGCCTTACGCGTCCATTAATGGACACGAGCATCAAGACTCCCCGGCCCTGCTGGCGGGTGGCGTAGATTACCATGGTGCCGTTGGGCGCAACAGTAGCTGACTCATCAAGGTTGGTATCTGTGAGGATTTTTACCGTTCCACGCTGCAAATCCTGGGCCGCAACCCGGAAATTAGTGAAACCATCCTGACGGTGAATCATCACCAACGTCTTTTCATCAGCCGAAAGCTTAGGATTGGCGTTGTAGTTACCGATAAAGGTCACGCGTTCCGCGCCCCCACCGCCAACGCTGGTCTTGTAGATCTGTGGCTTGCCGCCGCGGTCCGAGGTGAAGTAGATGGTCGAACCATCCTTGCCCCAGAACGGTTCGGTGTTGATACCAGGACCGCTGGTCACACGGCTGATCTGGCGCGAAGCCATGTTCATCACGTAGATGTCCGGGTTGCCGTCCTTGGACAGTACGAATGCCAGGCGCGAACCATCCGGCGACCAGGCCGGTGCACCGTTGAGGCCTTCGAAGTTGGTGATCTGCTCACGACGGCCAGTATCGATGTGCTGGACGAAGATACGCGGACGCTTCTGTTCGAAAGACACGTAGGCAATACGCTTGCCGTCCGGCGCGAAGCGCGGCGACAGGATTGGCTCACGGGACTGCAGCAAGGTCACTGCCCGCGCACCATCGTAGTCCGAACGCTGCAGGGTGTAGCGAGTGTTGTCTACGGAGAAACGCTCGGCCGTTACATAAAGCAGGCGTGTCGAGAACGCGCCCTTGATACCGGTGAGCTTTTCAAACGACTGGTCCGAGATGTAGTGGGCCATGTCGCGCAGTTGTTCGGCGGTACCCGATACGCTGCCGGTCAGGACCTGCTGCTCGGTGGCCACGTTGAACAAGGTGTACTGGATCTGCAGGCGACCGCCGGCCGGCGTGATGCTGCCGACCATCAGGTACTGCGCGCCCACCGCTTTCCAATCACGGAAGATGACTTCGCTGGCCTGGGTCGGCTGGCTGATCATGTTGCCTTTCGGAATCGGGGCGTAGTAACCGGAATTGCGCAGGTCGTCGCTGACGATCTGGGCCATGTCGTCCGGCAGCACGCTGCCGCCCTGCCAGCCAAACGGCACTACCGCGATCGGGGTAGCCCGATCGCTGCCGCTGGTGACCAGGATGTTCTTTTCATCCGCCGCCGCTATCCCTGCCATACAGCAAATAACGACAAGCATTCCTCGAAGAAGGTTTCTCACAAGGCTAGATCCTCAGGTGTGAATGTCATCTTGAATGAACGATAGGGAGCGAAGTCGCTTGGTTTCATTCCCTGCATCTCGGTCAACCGGCCAATATTCTTGACCGCGGCAACCGCCGAACTGTCGAACGAACCGTCACCACTGGACTTGGCCACGCTGACCGAAGTCACCGTACCGTCCGGCAACATGCCGATCTGCAGCACTACTGTCATGCCTTTGCGTGCCGAAGGTGGACGTGTCCAGCCTTCTGCTGCCCGCGCCCGAATCAGGTCGTCGAAACTGCCCGCGACTTCATCACCCCGTTCATCGGCCAAGGCTTGCTGACGCTGCGGCGTGTCGGAGAGCAAATCTGCCAAGGCCTGGGCCTTTTTCTCTTCGGCGGATTTACGCGCTGCTTCCTGGGCCTTTTTCTTGGTGGCATCGGCGGCAGCTTTCTTCTTCGCGTCGTCGGCGATTTTCTTCTTCGCCTCGTCTGCTTCAGCTTTTTTCTTGGCGTCTTCGGCGGCTTTCTTCTTCGCGTCTTCGACTATTTTCTTCTTGGCGTCTTCAGCGGCCTTTTTCTTGGCCTCTTCTTCGGCAGCCTTCTTGGCTTCTTCTTCAGATTTCTTCTTGGCTATATCAGCCAATTGTTTCTCTTCAGCTTTTTTAGCTTCGGCAGCTTTCTCGGCTTTCTTGGCTTCATCAGCCTTTTTCGCCTCGTCGGCCTTCTTGGCTTCGTCAGCCTTTTTCGATTCCTCGGCCTTTTGAGCCGCCTCTTCTTTCTTTTGTTCCGCAGCAGCCTTCACCGCTTCCTGCTCGACCTTCTTCTGTTCCATCTGTTCGACTTCAGTCTGGCGCGCAGCCGACTTCTGGGCCTCACCCGCAATCTTCTGATTGGTCTGGGTGGTGGCCTGGCTTTTCGATTTCAGCTGATACAGGGTCGCCTGCACGATCGGCTTGGCTGGCGGCAGGTCCGGGGTCATGGCAAAGCTGACGAACAGCATGCCAAAGACCAGGACGTGCAGGGCAATTGCCCAGACGCTAGGCCAGAAGAAGCTTTCCGAGGCGGACGGCTCTCGCTGTTGGTGCATCAGGGCGCCTCGGTAATCAAGCCAACGTTACCGACGCCGGCCTTCTGCAGCCCGCCCATGGCGCCCATGACGGAACCGTAGTCGACCGACTTGTCGCCGCGGATGAACACCTGGGTGTGCTTGCCGCCTTCGTTGCCGGAGCGAATGATCTTGGTCACCGCATCGGTCATCGCCGGCAGGGTCAAGGCCTTGTCCTGCTGTTTCTGCGTGTCGACTTCGCTGCCAAGGTTCCAGTAATAGGTCTTGTCAGCCTTGATCGAAATGGTCAGGACCTGAGTGTTGTTGTCCTGCGGCAAGGCTTCACTGGAAACCTTGGGCAGATCAACCTTCACGCCCTGGTTGAGCATCGGCGCGGTCACCATGAAGATCACCAGCAGCACCAGCATCACGTCGATGTAGGGCACTACGTTCATCTCGGCGACCGGCTTGCGCTTTTTGCGAGCTCGAGCGATTAAAGCCATTGGGAATTACCTGCTTATTCTTCGCTGGTGTGCACTTTACGGTGCAGGATCGCCTGGAACTCATCGGCGAAGGTGTAGTAACGGCCGATCAACGTTTCGCTGGTGGCAGCAAAGCGGTTGTAGGCAATTACTGCGGGGATAGCGGCGAACAGGCCGATCGCGGTGGCGATCAGGGCTTCGGCAATACCCGGGGCCACGGTGGCCAGGGTCGCTTGCTGGGCCTGGGCCAGGCCGCGGAACGAGTTCATGATCCCCCACACGGTACCGAACAGGCCGATGTACGGGCTGACGGAACCGACGGTAGCGAGGAACGGCAGGCTCTGCTCCAGTTTCTCTTCTTCACGGGAAATGGCGACGCGCATGGCACGGGCCACGCCTTCCATGACCGCTTCCGGATCAACACCCGGCTGCTGGCGCAGGCGCGAGAATTCCTTGAAGCCGGCGCGGAAGATCTGCTCGACGCCCGAGTCCGGGTCCGGGTTGCTGCCGGCCTGGCGGTACAGCTTGGACAGGTCGATACCCGACCAGAAGCGCTCTTCAAAGCTCTCCAGGGCACGTCGACCGGCGCGCAGCAGGTTGCTGCGCTGAAAAATCATGACCCAAGAGGTAACCGATGCGGCTACCAGGGTCAGCATCACCAGTTGAACCACGACACTGGCATTGCTGACCAGGCTCCACATGGAGGAATGGTCGACGACGGTAGGTTCCACGCTAAATCTCCTGCTTTGATTGTTTACCCGCGCCGCTCACGGCGGCAAAGGCCGCACGTAGAGTTTCGGGAATGGCCCGAGGTTTCAAACTGTTGGTGCGCACACACGCCACCAGGAACTGCCCCTCACAGAGCAGCGTTGCATCCGTTGCCCGCCTGACCTGCTGCTTGAAACGCAGGCTGGCACGGTTCAATTCGATTACTTCAGCGCTGACCAGCAACTCGTCGTCCAGCCGCGCCGGTGCGTGGTAGCGCGCCTCGCTGGAATGCACGACGAATAACAGGTCCTCCCCTGCCAGCTGGGATTGGGCAAAGCCCAGCTCCCGTAGCCGCTCGGTACGAGCCCGCTCCATGAACTTGAGATAATTGACGTAATACACGATGCCGCCGGCATCGGTGTCCTCGTAATAAACGCGACAGCGATGTGCGAACGACTGATCCCCGTTTTGCGCGCGCATACTCTAGTGCTTACTCCTCAGGTTGCCAATCCGCTGGGGCAACTGTTTTTTCATTCTCGAAAAACATATCCAGTGACTGAATGACGACGCCAGCCACTAGGACAGCACAAACATCGAATAAATCGACTGGCGTGAAGCTTTTAATCGTCCACTGCATCAAGGAATTCGTCTACCACGGGCATCTCACCCAATCGTGACGGAATGTTTAACCCGAAGTGCAGATAGGCATGGCGCGTCACCACCCGCCCCCTTGGCGTGCGCATGATATAGCCCTGCTGGATCAGGTACGGCTCCAGCACATCCTCGATGGTATGGCGCTCTTCACTGATGGCCGCCGCCAGGCTGTCGACACCCACCGGGCCGCCGTCGAACTTCTCGATCATGGTCAAGAGCAGGCGTCGATCCTGATGATCGAAGCCGTGCTCGTCCACATCCAGCAGGTTCAGGGCCAGGTCCGCCACGGCCTTGGTGATATGCCCCTTGGCCCGGACTTCGGCAAAGTCACGCACGCGACGCAGCAGGCGGTTGGCAATCCGTGGCGTGCCCCGGGCCCGACGGGCAATTTCGAACGCGCCTTCCGGGTCCAAGGGCAAGCCGAGAATACTGGCCGAACGGCTGACGATGGTCGCCAGATCGGCGGTGCTGTAGAACTCAAGACGTTGAACAATGCCGAAACGGTCTCGCAGCGGGTTGGTCAACATGCCCGCGCGCGTGGTCGCGCCCACCAGCGTAAACGGTGGCAGGTCGAGCTTGATCGAGCGCGCCGCCGGGCCTTCGCCGATCATGATGTCGAGCTGGAAATCTTCCATCGCCGGGTACAGGACTTCCTCGACGATTGGCGAGAGCCGGTGGATCTCGTCGATGAACAGCACATCATGGGGCTCGAGGTTGGTGAGCAACGCCGCCAAATCACCTGGCCGCTCCAGCACCGGGCCGGAGGTGGACTTGATCGACACACCCATTTCCTGGGCAATGATGTTGGCCAGGGTGGTTTTACCCAGCCCCGGCGGGCCGAAGATCAAGGTATGGTCCAAGGACTCACCGCGCCCGCGCGCGGCCTGGATAAACAACTCCATCTGCTCGCGCACGGTGGGCTGGCCGATGTAGTCGGCAAGGCTAAGGGGGCGGATGGCGCGGTCCTGGACTTCTTCACGATCACGAGGCCCGGTGGCCGCGATCAGACGATCAGCTTCAATCACTTAAATCATTCCCTTTAGGGCTCGGCGGATCATGTCTTCGCTGCTCAGGTTCTTGTCCTTGATGGCCGAGACGGCCTTGCTGGCCTCCTGGGGTTTGTAGCCCAGGGAGATCAGCGCACTGACGGCGTCGCTTTCAGCACTCGCGACCTGGCCCGCCGGCATGTCCGGCTGGTTCGGCACCAGGGCGAACATGCTCGGCACCACCTCCCAGGCCTTGAAGCGGTCCTTGAGTTCTACCAGCAGGCGCTCGGCGGTTTTCTTGCCCACGCCCGGTACCTTGGTCAGCGCGGAGGTGTCCTGGGCCGACACGGCACGTACCAGCTCATCCACTTCCAGGCTCGACATCAACGCCAGGGCCAATTTAGGCCCCACGCCATTGAGGCGAATCAACTCGCGGAAGAAGTCGCGGTCACGCTTGCCAATGAAACCATAGAGTAGTTGCGCATCTTCGCGCACCACCAGATGGGTATGCAGCGTTATGGGTTCACCGACCGACGGCAGGCGGTACAGGGTGGTCATGGGCACTTCCAGCTCATACCCCAGCCCGTTTACATCCAGAATCAGGTGCGGCGGCTGTTTCTCAGCCAGGGTGCCGCGCAAGCGTCCAATCACGGTTCAGATCCTTAAAGCTTGGGGTCAGAGCGAGGCCTGACCGGAAATAACGATTGCGCTGATGCTATCAGAGACGCAGGCGCCCGCCACGACTGCGTGCCGTGCCCAGGCCGTGAGGCAGCAGGCTGGAGCGCGTGTGTGCATGGCAAATGGCAATGGCCAGGGCGTCGGAGGCATCGATCTGCGGCTTTGAGGTGAGCTTGAGCATGTGCATGACCATCATCTGCACCTGCTCTTTATTGGCCGCGCCGGTGCCGACCACGGACTGCTTGACCTGGGTCGCGGTGTACTCGGCGATCTCCATGCCCTCCTCGGCGCCGGCGACGATGGCGGCGCCACGAGCCTGGCCGAGCTTCAACGCCGAATCTGCGTTTTTTGCCATGAACACCTTTTCGATGCCCATGGTCACCGGTCCGTAGGTCTGGATCACTTCACGCACGCCGCGATAGACGATCTGCAGGCGCTCAGCCAACTCGCCTGCGCCGGTACGGATACAGCCCGAAGCGACGTAGACGCAGCCGCGCGGGGTGTGTTGCACCACACCAAAACCGGTGATGCGCGAACCGGGGTCGATACCTAGGATTAAAGTCATAACGCCTGCAGGTCGGATAAACACATTTTTTGATACACCGTAGTTCTAATGTGGGAGGGGGCTTGCTCCCGATGGCGATCGTCCAGTTAGACATAGGCTGACTGATACACCGCCATCGGGAGCAAGCCCCCTCCCACATTTGGATCTACTTCATTCTTCAGCCTAGCTGTTCGGCCACGGATTCCGGGATGTCGGCGTTGGAATACACGTTTTGTACATCATCCAGGTCTTCGAGCATATCGAGCATCTTCAGCACTTTCTGCGCACCGTCCAGGTCCAGCTCGGCACTGGTGGTCGGCAGCATCACAATCTCGGCGTCGGAGCCTTTGAAACCGGCCGCTTCCAGGGCGTTACGCACGGCGTAGAAACCGGCGAACGAGGTAAACACGTCGATGGAGCCATCTTCATTGGTCACCACGTCGTCGGCATCCGCCTCCATCGCCGCTTCCATCAGTGCATCTTCATCCACACCCGGCGCGAAGGAGATCTGCCCCTTGCGTTCGAACAGGTAGGCCACCGAACCGTCAGTCCCCAGGTTGCCGCCACACTTGCTGAACGCATGACGCACGGCGGCGGCAGTACGGTTGCGGTTATCGGTCATGCATTCGACCATCACCGCCACGCCACCCGGGCCGTAGCCTTCGTAGGTCAACTCGACCATGTCGTCGGTGTCGGCAGCGCCGGCCCCACGGGCCACGGCACGGTCGATAATGTCACGACTCATGTTGGCGCCGAGGGCCTTGTCCAGGGCCAGGCGCAGACGCGGGTTGGAGCCCGGGTCACCACCACCCTGGCGGGCAGCGACCGTCAGCTCACGGATCCACTTGGTGAAGATCTTGCCTTTCTTGGCATCCTGACGCTCTTTGCGGTGCTTGATGTTCGCCCACTTGGAATGGCCAGCCATAACACAACTCCGAAATTCTCTAGAAACCTTATCAACCCCACCCGGGGTGGGATACAACCCTTGTAACGCAAAGGCGCATCCGAAGATGCGCCTTTTTAGACTGCGTAAACCTCAGTGCGCTTTCACGCAGCAGCCTTACTCAGCCTTCGGCGTCTCGCGCAGGCGAATATGCAGCTCGCGCAATGCCTTGGCATCCACCACACCCGGAGCCTGGGTCATGACGTCCGCAGCACTCTGGGTTTTCGGGAAGGCGATCACTTCACGGATCGACTGGGCGCCGGTCATCAGCATCACCAGGCGGTCGAGGCCGAAAGCCAGGCCACCGTGGGGTGGCGCGCCGTATTTCAGGGCGTCGAGCAGGAAACCGAACTTCTCTTCCTGTTCCGCTTCGTTGATGCCCAGCAGGCGGAAGACCGCTTGTTGCATCTCTTTGCGATGGATACGGATCGAACCACCACCCAGCTCAGTACCGTTCAACACCATGTCATACGCGCGGGACAGCGCGCCTGCCGGGTTGGCTTCCAGCTCTTCGGGCGAGCACTTCGGCGCGGTGAACGGGTGGTGCAAGGCGCTGAAGCTACCGTCATCATTCTCTTCGAACATCGGGAAGTCGACGACCCACATCGGTGCCCACTTGCAGGTCAGCAGGTCCAGGTCGTGGCCCAGCTTGATCCGCAGCGCGCCCAGGGCTTCGCTGACGATCTTGGCTTTGTCGGCGCCGAAGAACACGATGTCGCCGTCGACCGCGCCCACGCGATCCAGGATCACATTGAGGTTGGCTTCCGGGATGTTCTTCACGATTGGCGACTGCAGGCCTTCAACACCCTTGGCGCGCTCGTTGACCTTGATGTACGCCAGGCCCTTGGCACCGTAGATGCCGACGAACTTGGTATAGTCGTCGATCTGCTTGCGCGGCATGCTCGCGCCGCCAGGCACGCGCAGGGCGGCGATGCGGCATTTCGGGTCGTTGGCCGGGCCGCTGAACACCTTGAAATCAACTTCGGTGAGCTGGTCGGCCACGTCCACCAGTTCCAGCGGGTTACGCAGGTCTGGCTTGTCCGAACCGTAGCGGCGCATGGCTTCTTCGAAGGTCATGTGCGGGAATTCGCCGAACTCCAGGTCCAGCACTTCCTTGAACAGGTTGCGGATCATCTGCTCGGTGATGCCCATGATCTCTTTTTCATCGAGGAAGCTGGTCTCGATGTCGATCTGGGTGAATTCCGGCTGGCGGTCGGCGCGCAGGTCTTCGTCGCGAAAGCACTTGGCGATCTGGTAGTAACGGTCGAAGCCAGCCACCATCAGCAGCTGCTTGAACAGCTGCGGCGACTGCGGCAAGGCGAAGAAACTGCCGGCGTGGGTACGGCTAGGCACCAGGTAGTCCCGCGCGCCTTCCGGGGTGGCCCGGGTCAGGATAGGCGTTTCGACGTCAAGGAAGCCGTTCTCGTCGAGGAAGCGGCGGATGCTGGTGGTCATGCGCGAACGCAGGCGCAGCTTCTCGGCCATTTCCGGACGACGCAGGTCCAGGAAACGGTAGCGCAGGCGGGTTTCTTCGCCGACGTCGGAGTATTCGTTCAGCGGGAACGGCGGGGTTTCCGATTCGTTGAGTACTTCCAGCTCGTAGCCCAGCACTTCGATCGCACCGGACGCCATGTTCGCGTTCACGGCACCGGCAGGACGCAGGCGAACCTTGCCGGTGATCTTCACGACGTACTCGCTGCGCACACGGTCAGCAGCGGCGAAGCTTTCGGCGCGGTCCGGATCGAACACCACCTGGGCCAGGCCATCACGATCACGGATATCGAGGAAGATCACCCCGCCGTGGTCGCGGCGACGGTGAACCCATCCGCAAAGGGTAATTTCCTGACCATCCAGGGTCTCGTTCAGTTGGCCGCAATAGTGGCTGCGCATCATGGTAGTGGTTTCACTTCTCGTAATTCGAAATTCGGTGGAGGCCTGCCTCGTCACCGTACATTAAAGCAGGGGACGGATAATGCAGGAGCCTGCGCATGGAGTTCAACTCAGTCTGCTTTGTCGCCGCCCGCCAGGTTCTTCTTCGAACCGGTCTTGAAATCGGTCTCGTACCAGCCGCTGCCGCTCAGGCGGAAGCCCGGCATGGACAACATCTTCTTGAGCTCGGGTGCCTGGCAGGCCGGGCAATCGACCAGCGGCGCTGCGCTGATCTTCTGGATGGCTTCCAACTGATGTCCACAGGAAGCACATTGATAGTCGTACATGGGCATGGCGATGTCTCGGCGGTCGATCGTTACTGTGCCGCGCCCGCTCCTGATAGAGAGCAGAGGGAGAAAGCCCCGGCAGCAGCAAAGCGCGGGATTATATCTGGTAAATCAAGGCAGCGCAGCCGGCTTTCTGCCCGGGGCAGGCCCACCTCGACAGCGGACCAGCCCCGAGGCCTGCCGATTACTCAGGGCTTGGCGAGACAGCACGGCCCTTTAACAGATGAACCACACACACTACCCTGACCAACCCACTGAAGTTCTTCACTCCTCCATACCGCAAGTGCACTTCCCGATCGACATAGGACAGCAATGCGCTGACAGAGCAGGCATTGATCCTGGCTATTTCCGTGAGGATATTCCAATAGATCTGCTCAAGCCGAAGACAAGTGGAAAACCCATTGAGCCTTACCGATCGGGACAATGGCTTGGCCAGCCCCATATCGAACCCCTTGGCGAAGGGGTCGACGCTTATCTTGTGGAAACCACCGGTTTCCATCACTCCCACATCCACTCCACGTGACATACACCTGACACTCCATTGCCAAACAACAGCCCATGGGTTCTCCCATTGGACAGTGGCCCTATAAGACAGCAGGACGAAGCAGGCAGCCAGAAGACGGGGCGTTGATAGGCGTAGGACAACGCCAGGAAATGCGTGGAAACAAGCAAGTGGCGCCACAACGGCGCCACTGTGGGTGACGGTTACTGGTTTTCGAGCAGGGAGCGCAGCATCCACGCGGTTTTCTCGTGAACCTGCATGCGCTGGGTCAGCAGGTCCGCGGTCGGCTCATCGCTGACCTTGTCGAGCAACGGGAAAATACCGCGTGCGGTACGCGTGACCGCCTCCTGGCCCGCCACCAGTTGCTTGATCATCTCTTCTGCGCTGGGAACGCCCTCTTCTTCCTTGATGGAGGAAAGACGGGCGTAGATCGAATAGGCGCCCGGTGCCGGGAAACCCAGGGCACGGATACGCTCGGCTATGGCGTCCACCGCCAGCGCCAGCTCGTTGTACTGCTCTTCGAACATCAGGTGCAGCGTACGGAACATGGGGCCCGTGACGTTCCAATGGAAGTTGTGGGTCTTCAGGTACAGTACATAGGTATCGGAGAGCAGTCGTGAAAGCCCATCGACGATGGATTTACGATCTTCTTCACTGATACCGATATCGATTGCCATGTTTATCCCCTTCAATTGACAAGCATTCATTGATCAGGTGCACGACCACTCTAGCAAGAGCGCCGCGTAGACGCAGCCCGACACCCTCGGGCGACATGCGACAAATCGCCCCTGCACGACCTTTCAGCCCGTGCAGTACAAGCCTTTGGACACCTCGGAAATTTCCTTTAAGGCCGCCAGAAACACCTGCACATGTCTAGGACAAGCGTTTCACGCAGAAATGCCACGCCCCTTTCAACCGCGGAAAATGCTCGATTTGAGTAGGCACGGCCTTTGCTGTTAAATAGGCAGCGTGTCGCCGTCGTTAATTTCCACGGCAAGCGGCATAGGCTGATACCCGCGCACGTGCCCAACGCCTCCCATTGTTCAGAAGCGAACCGTGCCAGTCAGCTCTTCCTTGTGATCCGTCTTAACGTGAGTTAATCAAAATGTTGAAAATCGTCCACCTGCTAACGGGCGTTGCAGCGTTGCTGCTGTCCTTTATCCCGAGCCTGCAGCCTGAAAGCCTGCCCTACCTGCAACAACACGACGCTCTGTACCTGGCCTTGTTCGGCCTTCTTAACCTGACGCTCGCTCCCGTAATCCCTTACTGGAACAAAGGCACACGTCATCAACTGCAAAACCTGGTCAGCGCACTGCTGGTACTGACCGTTGTCGTACAAACCCTCACCCTCCTGGCACCTATGCCTGAAGTGGGCGGCCATCCGGCCATCCTGCTCAGCCTGGTGATTGCTGTGGTCGCTATCGTTCTTCACCTGGCCATCAGCTTCTACCGTTCGTCCCCGGCGGCCGCGTCGCAAAACTACGACATGACCAATCGGGATACCGGTACCGTCAAGTGGTTCAACACCTCCAAAGGCTTCGGCTTTATTTCCCGCGATTCGGGCGACGACATCTTCGTCCACTTCCGGGCTATCCGTGGCGAAGGCCATCGCGTCCTGGTGGAAGGCCAGCGCGTGGAGTTCTCCGTGATGAATCGCGACAAAGGCCTGCAAGCCGAAGACGTGATCGCTGCCCTGCCGCGTCGCTGATTCCAGCCGTCGCAGCAAAAAAAACCGCGATCCAGCCTTGGCTGGGTCGCGGTTTTTTATTGCACTCGGATTAATAGTGCGGTGGCGGCGCCTCTTCTTCGGACGTCTCGAACTGGCCGCCCATTTCTTCCTGACGCTTGAGCAGCGCGGTCATCTGCAGCTGCAGGCGTTCAACCGCGCGCTGCTGGGCGACCAGGATGTCATTGAGGGTCTCGATGGTGTCGTCCTGAAAAGCCAGGCGGCTTTCCAGATCGGTAACGCGGTCTTGCAAGTCCATGGTTCAACCCTGGGTAAAGATAAAGTCGGCAGGCAGCAACGCGCGCAGGCGCACACGAATGACCGCCACTTGTTCGTCAGTGTACGGCCGGGCCGGATGCTTGCCCCACACCGGCGCAGGCCACGCAGCATCATCACGCTTGCGTACGATCACATGCACGTGCAATTGGCTGACGACATTGCCCAGCGCACCGATATTCATCTTGTCGGCGCCCAGGCCTTCGTTGAGTAACTGCGCCAGCAACGTAGTTTCCTTCCAGAGGATCTGTTGATCTGCGACATCCAGCTGAAACACTTCGCTGATACCGTTGATGCGCGGTACCAGGATGAACCACGGGTAATTCGAGTCATCGGACAGCAGCAGGCGGCACAACGGGAAGTCCCCGATCACCAGTGTGTCTTGTTGCAGGCGTTGGTCTAAGGCGAACACCACGGGCACTCCGTTTGGCAGGTCAGGTTCTGGCGCCCAGCATACCTTTGAATGCGGGCGGCTTCACGGCGAATGCGGGAGAGCCCCGGCGCATCCGGAGAAAAAAACCGCACCCTTTCGATGCAGGCGAATAATTGAGCTACGATAACTCGGGCCTCACCGGGATGCACCAAAATGACCCACTTGTGCCTCAAAGAGATCCGCCAACTACCCACCCATGGGGGTGGACCGGTAACGTTTTTCTCGGGCAAGGTTTTTTTGCACCCCCCAACAGCGGTAACACACGGGCGTCAAGCCCAAACCAAACGGCGTAAAAAGCCCGTGCTTATGCGGTTTTTACCACGTCGTAACGTTTTTCACGAAAAAATGACATTCAGTTACCGATTTGGGCGCGCTTGTTGCATTCACCCCCCTATCGTCGACAACGGCACCTGCAGGGAAGTGAGTGTTTCGCGATAAATAACAGTGGCGTTTCAATGTATACCAAGGAAGACGACAAACGCTGAAAGGCGTTTGAAAACAGCATTGAAGTTGTCAGTCCCGTTACATTCGGACTGTGAATTTGCGACATGGAACTAGCAATTTACGACAGCCTCGTAAAGAAGCTGAAAGGAAAGATGGGTAAGTATCGTCAATAGAGTCTGCGTGATATAACTTTGCGCCGACACAAAAAAGAAAGAGCCGCCCAGATAAAAATACAGGTGGGACGGCAGTACTCTTCCTAAAACCAAAGGAGCAAATCACGATGCGCGTGATGAAGTGGAGCATGATCGCCCTGGCTGTTTCAGCAGGCACCTCGCAGTTCGCAATGGCGTCCGCCCAGGACGATTCCAAGGGCTTTATCGAGGACAGTACAGCCAGCATTCTGACACGGGCCCTGTATTTCAGCCGTGACCGCCGTAACCACGGTGCAGAACAAAGCCGTATCGAAGAAACCGGCCTCGGCTTCCACGGCCTCTTCAGCTCGGGTTACACCCAAGGCACCATCGGTGTCGGTGTCGACGTGATCGGTCTGCTGGGCGTCAAGCTGGACAGCGGCAAAGGCCGTGCCGGCACCGGTCTGTTCCCAGAGGGTTCCGACGGCCGTTCGCAGGATGACTACTCCAAAGGCGGCGCAGCCATCAAGTTCCGTATGTCCAATACGGTCCTGAAGATCGGTGATCAGTACACCACCGCTCCAGTGTTCGCTTCCGATGACAGCCGTTTGCTGCCGGAACTGCCGCAAGGCATCTCCATCACCAGCAACGAAATCAAAGATCTGAAACTGGAAGCCGGTCACTTCACCTCGATCGTTGCCCAGGATCAAACCTACCGCGACAGTATCGCCAGCTCCGAACCAGGCTCGAGCCGTGGCCTGCGAGACGCCAACTTCGTCGGCGGTGTGTACTCCTGGACCCCAGAGTTCACCACCAGCCTCTACTACTCGAAAGTGGAAGACTACTGGAAGAAGATCTACGCCAACGTCAACTGGACCCACGCGCTCAGCGATGACCAGTCCGTGGCTGTCGACTTCAACATCTACGACACCAAGAGCGACGGCGCCGGCCTGGTACGTGCTGACAAAGACAGCACCACCAAGCTCGACAACCGTGCGTTCAGCCTGCAAGGCGCGTACACCATTGGCGCTCACACCTTCACCCTGGCAGCACAGAAGGTCAGCGGCGACGGCCAGTACGGCTACGGCGTAGACGGTGGCGGCACGATTTTCCTGGCCAACTCCATCGCCCGTTCCGACTTCAACGCTGAAGACGAGAAGTCCTACCAGGCTCGCTATGACCTGAACATGGCGACCTTTGGTATCCCAGGCCTGAGCTTCATGACTCGTTATGTGAAAGGTACTGGCGCCAACACCTCGACCACTAACAATGGTAAAGAGTGGGAACGCGATATCGAAGCCAAATACGTGATCCAGAGCGGTCCAGCCAAAGACCTGAGCCTGCGCGTACGTCAAGCGACCTATCGCTCGTCTGATCAGGTTTACTCGGGTTCCCTCGACGAACTGCGTCTGATCGCGCAATACCCGCTGAACATCTTGTAATTGCCGGTTCAATTACAACGATGACTTAAGGCCCCGGCCTTAAACAAAAAAGCCGCTCCCCTGTTTACAAGGGAGCGGCTTTTTTATTGCAGTTTTATTTCAGCGAATAAATAACTAGCAAGCTAACTAACGAGATTCAGGTGACACGTTTAACCTGACCTTTCGGCCAAGTTAAACGCGCTTCTTTCACTTACTTCGGAGCTGCTTCCTGCATCACTCGAATAACGCGCTGCGGAAATGGAATATCAATCCCCGCTGCCTTTAAACGATCACGCGCCAGTTCATTCAGCATGAACACTACATCCCAATAATCCGGGGTATTGGTCCAGCAGCGCAGGGAAACCGTGATCGAGCTATCGCCCAAGGTCGACACCACGGCCACCGCAGCAGGATCCGTCAGTACGCGCGGATCTTTTGCCAGGTCCAGCAGTACTTCACGGGCCTTTTGCAGATCCGCCTCGTAGTCCACACCCACGTCAAACACCACCTTGCGGGTCGGCTGACGGTTGGTGTTGGTGATGATGCCGTTGGACAGGATGCCGTTGGGTACGATGACAGTCTTGTTGTCGCCGGTGCGCAGCACGGTGTGGAAGATCTGGATACTGTCGACGGTCCCGGAAGTGCCCTGGGCTTCGATCCAGTCACCAATGCGGAACGGGCGGAACAACAGGATCAGCACCCCACCGGCAAAGTTGGCCAGGCTGCCTTGCAACGCCAGGCCGATGGCCAGGGTAGCGGCACCGATGGCGGCGACGAACGAGGTGGTCGCCACGCCGATCATCGAGGCCACGCTGACAATCAGCATGACTTTCAGCGCAATGTTCGCCAGGCTGGTGATGAAGTGCTGCAGCGCCAGGTCCGCGTTACGCATGGCCAGCAGACGGCCCACACGATGGGTCAATACGTTGATCAGCCACCAGCCAATGGCCAGGGTGATTACCGCCAGCAACACCCGGCTGCCGTATTCCATGATCATCGGGATCCATGACTGCGAGGTCTTGATCAAGTGATCCATTTCAGCGTTTAAATCCATGTAGCTTCTCCTGTGTGGCAGATGTGCGGCTTACTGACTGCCTGAAAACGCAAATGAGCCCCGTAGGGCTCAAGTGCAGGCGCTGGCTCTGGGGCGTGGGACGCCGAAAACGTCCACAGGTTCCCCACTGTGCCATCAGTCGCGGAAGTTATTGAACTGCAGCGGCATGTCGAAAGTCTTGGCGCGCAGAGCGGCAATGGCCTCCTGCAGGTCATCACGCTTCTTGCCGGTGACACGAACCTGCTCACCCTGGATGGCAGCCTGGACTTTCAGCTTGGCATCCTTGATATGGGCGACGATCTTCTTCGCCAGCTCCTTGTCGATACCTTCCTTGAGTACGGCTTCCTGCTTCATCAGCTTGCCGGAGGCGTAGGCGTCCTTGATTTCAAGGCACTGCGCGTCGATCTTGCGCTTGACCAGCGACAACTTGAGTATCTCGATCATCGCTTCCAGCTGGAAATCGGCTTCAGCGGTCAGGTTGACGGTCAGTTCCTTTTCCTTGAATTCGAAGCTGCCCTTGCCTTTCAAGTCATAGCGGCGGTCCAGCTCCTTGACGGCGTTCTCGACGGCGTTGGTGACTTCGTGTTTGTCCAGTTCAGATACCACGTCGAACGAAGGCATGTGATTTCTCCAATATAAGGGGCGGGCTCAGTAGAGATGGAGCGCGCCCGAGCTAAAATGCCGGGGCATTATAGCGGTTCTTTCGTCCCGTTCACTGTGAGCGACCCTACGGAGCAAAAACTGATGTCGACCACCTGGCATATTCTCGGCGCGGGCAGCCTGGGCACACTGTGGGCCACCCGCCTGGCTCGTGCCGGCTTGCCCGTCAGGTTGATCCTGCGCGATGCCAGGCGCCTGGCCAGCTACCGGGCTTCACCCGGCTTGACCCTGGTGGAACACGGCGTCGCCCATACCTACCCGGTGTTCGCTGAAACGCCCGACAGCCCCGAGCCGATTCATCGCCTGCTGGTAGCGTGCAAGGCCTACGACGCCCAGGGCGCTGTCGCACAGCTGCAACATCGCCTGGCACCGGACGCCGAGCTGATCCTGCTGCAGAACGGCCTAGGCAGCCAGGACGCGGTGACCGCGCAACTGCCCAAGGCGCGCTGCATTTTTGCCTCCAGCACCGAAGGCGCGTTTCGCGACGGTGACTGGCGCGTGGTGTTCGCCGGCCATGGCTACACCTGGCTGGGGGACGCGAGCCACCCTACTCCGCCGCTGTGGCTGGATGACTTGCACGCTGCGGGCATCCCCCACGAATGGAGTACCGACATCCTGACGCGCCTGTGGCGCAAACTGGCGCTCAATTGCGCGATCAACCCGCTGACGGTGCTTTACCAGTGCCGCAACGGCGAACTGCAGAACCATCAATGTGAAGTCGCGACCCTGTGTGCCGAGCTTGGCGAACTGCTGGAATGCTGCGGCCAACCCACCGCCGCGCTGGATCTGCACCAGGAAGTGGAACGGGTCATCCAGGCCACGGCCGCCAATTATTCCTCCATGTACCAGGACGTGGCCAACGCCCGCCGCACCGAGATCAGCTACTTGTTGGGCTATGCTTGCCAGGCGGCCGCCCGTCACCAATTGAGCCTGCCCCATGTGCAACAGCTGCAAGTGCGCCTGGTCGAGCAGTTACTTGCACGCGGATTGCCCCGCGACTGAACCACGCGCTACCCTGCCCGCCTGTCTATCACCTGGGAAAACCCTGATGCCGCTGCGCCAGCGTCTAGAAAACCTACCGGTCGGGCAGAAACTGCTGGCCGCCCTGCTGGTGCTGCTGACCACCGTCCTGCTGGTGGCTAACCTGACCTTTATCAGCGCCGCCTACTGGATCTCCCAGGAAAGCATGGCGCCCCAGGCCTTGCAGGCCATCGGCCGGCTGGTGTCCAACCCGGCCCTGGCCGCCGAAGCCCTTGAATCCCCAGCCAAGGCCGATGCGCTGCTCAATGAACTGACCAGCTATTCTCCCCTGCGCGCCGCCGCCCTGTACGACGGCGAAGGCAATCGCCTGGCGCAGATGCAACACGGCGATCGCCTGCACCTCCCGGACAACTACCGGCATATCGAAGCCTGGCGAGTGACCGAATTTCGCAGTAACCAGGTCATCACCCTGCCCCGCCCCGGCCAACCGTCCGGCCACCTGCTGCTGGTGGCCAGCAGTGAGCTGCCGGTGGCCTTCTATACCGGCACATTGACGGCGAGCCTGGGCATCCTGATTTTCAGTGTGCTGCTGTGGTTGATCATCGCCCGGCAAATCAAACGCCTGATCACCCGGCCGATCCATGAACTCGAAGAGCTGTCACGCCAGGTCACCCGCGAAGAGAACTACGCCCTGCGCGCCGGCCCAGGCAACCACGACGAAATCGGCAGCCTGGCCGAAGCCTTCAACACCATGCTGTCGCGCATCGAAGCCCGGGAGCAGCAGCTCAAGCGCGCGCGGGACGACTCCCAGGCGGCCTACGACCAGGCACAAGGCCTGGCCGAAGAGACGCGCCACACCAACCGCAAGCTGGAGCTGGAAGTCCAGGTACGCAGCAAGATCGAGAAAAAGCTCACCGGTTTCCAGAACTACCTGAACAGCATCATCGACTCGATGCCTTCGGCACTGATCGCCCTGGACGAACAGCTCTACGTCACCCAATGGAATCAGGAAGCCACGGCTCTGTCCGGCACGCGCCTGGATGAAGCGCTGAATCAACCGATCTACCTCGCCTTCCAGCCGCTCAAGCCGTACCTGCCGCAGATCAAGGCCACGGTGGAGCAACACACGGTGGAACGCATCGAGCGCGTCACCTGGGTCAAGGACGACGAACCCAAGCATTACGCCCTGACCTTCTACCCGCTGATGGGCGGTGCCGGGCGCGGCGTAGTGATCCGTATCGACGACATCACCCAGCGCCTGTCACTGGAAGAGATGATGGTGCAGTCGGAAAAAATGCTTTCCGTCGGCGGACTTGCCGCCGGCATGGCCCACGAGATCAACAACCCGCTGGGGGCGATCCTGCATAACGTGCAGAACATTCGCCGGCGCCTGTCCCCTGACCTGCCCAAGAACCTGGAACACGCCGAGCAGGTGGGGGTTGAGCTGGACACCGTCAACCGCTACCTGCAAAGCCGCGAAGTGCCGCAACTGCTCGACGGTATCCAGCAGGCGGGGGCACGGGCGGCGAAAATCGTCACCCACATGCTCAGCTTCAGCCGCCGCAGCAACCGGCAGATGGCGCCTTGCGACTTGCCGGCGCTGATCGACCAGGCGGTAGAAATCGCCGGTAACGACTTTGACCTGGCCATTGGCTTCGATTTCAAGGGCCAGGCGATCATCCGCCAGTTCGACCCGCAACTGGGCCCCGTGCCCGGCACGGCCAACGAACTGGAACAGGTGCTGCTCAACCTGCTGAAAAACGCCGCCCAGGCCATTCACCTGCGCGAGGACGACAGCGAACCGGGGCGCATCATCCTGCGCACGCGCCTTAACCCGCCGTGGGCGGAAATCCAGGTGGAAGACAACGGCATCGGCATGAGCGAAAACGTGCGCAAACGCACCTTCGAGCCGTTCTTTACCACCAAGGAAATCGGCCAGGGCACCGGGCTTGGGCTGTCGGTGTCGTATTTCATCATCACCAACAACCACAAGGGCCAGATGGAGGTGCATTCCACCCTCGGCCAAGGCACCTGCTTCACCTTGCGCCTGCCCCTGGCTGGCCAACTGCCACCTTACGAACTCACCCAACTGGAGCACTGACCATGGGCTTTCGCCTGTCGAAGATTTACACCCGCACCGGCGATAAAGGCGAAACAGGCCTCGGCGACGGCCGCCGCGTGCCCAAGGACCATCCCCGGGTGGAGGCCATCGGCGAGGTCGATACGCTCAATAGCCAGTTGGGGTTACTGCTGGCGTATCTCGAAGCCCTCGGCGGACAGCATCCAGGCTTACAGGACGTGATCGAGGTGCTTACGCCTTGCCAGCATCGATTGTTCGATCTGGGTGGGGAGTTGGCAATGCCGGAGTACAAGGCATTGAACGCGGCGGAAGTGGATCGGCTGGAAGCGGCGATCGATCGCTGGAACGAAGAGCTCGGGCCCCTGGAGAATTTCATCTTGCCCGGTGGTTCGGCGCTGATTGCCCAGGCCCATGTGTGCCGCAGCCTGGCGCGCAGTGCCGAGCGGCGCTGTCAGCACCTGAATGCTGTCGAGCCGTTGGAAGGGGTGGGGTTGGCGTATATCAATCGGCTGTCGGATTTGCTGTTTGTGGCGGCAAGGGTGATTGCCAGGCGCCAGGGTGTTGCAGAAGTGTTGTGGCAGGCGGCGGCGAAGCCACACTGATGATGATTCGGTGACTGATAGGGCCTCATCGGGGGCAAGCCCCCTCCCACATTTTGATCACATTCCAAAGTTGGAACCCGGTCGAATGTGAGGGGCTTGCTCCCGATAGGGCCCTTCAGAGCACCATCAAGCCTCAGGCCAGAACGCCCGAATCCCTGCGACACCTTGAGCGCCGGCTTCCCACGCCTGCTCCCGCTCAGCAGGCCCTACCCCACCCAGCAGAAACACCGGTTTGCTGAACCCACGGATCAACTCTGCCGCCTGTTCCCAGCCCAACGGCTGCGCATCGGGATGGGTCTGGGTCAGCTGCACCGGCGACAGCGTGACAAAATCCACGTCCATCAACTCCGCCAACGCCAGTTCCTCCGCGTCATGGCATGACGCCGCCAACCAGCGATCCTTCGGCAACGGCCGGCCCTTGCTCGCATATTTGCGCAGTTGGGCCGAGGTCATATGCCAGCCGGCCGCCGGGAAGTCCCCGAGCCATTCAAACGGTCCCTTGAGCATCAACTGCGCCTTACCGGCGCACAGGCCCACCGCATCTACCGCGAGGTCGCGGTACTTGGGGTCGTAACCATTGGGCGCCCGCAGCTGAATCAGCTTGATGCCACCGGCGATAGCCTTCTGGATCCCGCGCAAGAGCGTGGGCGTTTCCAGCTCGCCCGGCGTGATCAGGTAGTCGGCCGGCAAGCGCGCAGCCGCCACGATCGGCGCATTGGCCGCCGGGAACTCATAGTGGGGCAGATCGCGCGGGGCCACCCATTCCAGCGGTTGTCCCTCGGCGCCGTGGGGCTCGCCGGTAAAGGCCGAGACTTCCCAGACATCCAGCAACACCTGCTTGTCCGGGTAGTCATGTTGCACCTTGATCAGCGGTCGCGCCGTGGAGACCTGAATACCCAGCTCTTCCTGCAACTCACGGGACAGGGCCGTGGCGACCGACTCATCGGCCTCCACCTTGCCACCGGGAAACTCCCACAGGCCGCCCTGATGCTGGGTATCGGCACGGCGCGCCAGCAGGATCCTGCCGTCGACACCGCGGATCACCGCTGCTGCTACATGCACTCGTTTCACCGCGCTTATCCTCTTCTATCAGGTGCGGTATTCCGCATTGATCTTCACGTACTCGTGGGACAGGTCGGTGGTCCAGATGGTTTCGCTGCACTCACCGCGACCGAGTTCGATGCGGATAGTGATTTCTTCCTGCTGCATCACCGCCGAACCCTGGGCTTCGGTGTAGGTCTCGGCACGGGCGCCACGGCTGGCGATGCATACGTCGCCCAGGAACACGTCGATCTTGCTCACGTCCAGGTCCGGCACGCCGGCACGGCCGACGGCGGCCAGAATGCGGCCCCAGTTCGGGTCGGAGGCGAACAGCGCGGTCTTGATCAGCGGCGAGTGGGCCACGGTATAGCCGACATCCAGGCATTCCTGATGGTTGCCGCCGCCGTTGACTTCAACGGTCACGAACTTGGTCGCGCCTTCACCGTCACGCACGATGGCCTGGGCCACGTCCATGCACACCTCGAACACCGCCTGCTTCAGCGCCGCGAACAGCGGGCCGCTGGCTTCGGTGATTTCCGGCAGGTTGGCCTGGCCGGTGGCGATCAGCATGCAGCAGTCATTGGTGGACGTGTCGCCATCAATGGTGATGCGGTTGAACGACTTGTTGGCGCCGTCCAGGATCAGGCTGTGCAGCACATCGCGGGAAACCTTGGCGTCGGTGGCGATATAGCCAAGCATGGTGGCCATGTTCGGGCGAATCATGCCCGCGCCCTTGCTGATGCCAGTCACGGTAACCGTCACACCGTCGTGCACGAACTGGCGGCTCGCGCCTTTTGGCAGGGTGTCGGTGGTCATGATGCCGGTGGCGGCTGCCGCCCAGTTATCCACAGACAGGTCGTCCAGCGCGGCTTGCAGGGCGCCTTCGATTTTTTCGACCGGCAGCGGCTCACCGATGACGCCGGTGGAGTATGGCAGCACTTGGCTGGCGTCCACGCCGGCCAGTTGGGCCAGCTTGGCACAGGTACGTGCGGCGGCGACCAGCCCAGGCTCACCGGTACCGGCGTTGGCATTGCCGGTGTTGGTCAGCAGGTAACGAATCGAGCCGGCAACACGCTGCTTGGCCAGGATCACCGGCGCGGCGCAGAAGGCGTTGAGGGTGAACACGCCCGCAACGGTCGAGCCTTCGGCACAGCGCATCACCACCACATCCTTGCGCCCTGGGCGCTTGATGCCGGCCGAAGCGATACCGAGCTCAAAACCGGCAACCGGGTGCAATGTGGGCAAAGGACCAAGACCAACAGCCATGAATGCGCTCCTTAAAAATAGGTGATGTCTGTGCCGTCGTGATCGACGGTGAAGTTAATGGCAAAACGCCGCGACGGCAGGGGCCGGTCGCGGCGCGGGGTGTAGCAGCGTCAGGCAAAAATCTTAGTTGATTTCGCCGTGGCAGTGTTTGTACTTCTTGCCCGAACCGCACCAGCACAGTTCGTTGCGGCCCAGCTTCTGCTCGTTGCGAACCGGGGTCTGGGCCAGGGCCACATCGACCTCTTCACCCAATACTTCAGGCGCTTCCAGACCGGGTGCCTCGTCGTGCTGGAACTGCATGCGCGCAGCCAGTGCCTCGGCCTCCTGGCGCAGGCGCGCTTCTTCCTCGATCGGGTCTTCGCGACGCACCTGAACGTGGGACAGAACGCGAATCGAATCGCGCTTGATCGAATCCAGCAACTCGGAGAACAGCGTGAACGACTCGCGCTTGTACTCCTGCTTCGGGTTCTTCTGGGCATAGCCACGCAAGTGGATGCCGTGACGCAGGTGGTCCATGGTCGACAGGTGGTCTTTCCACAGGTCGTCCAGCACGCGCAGTACGATTTGCTTCTCGAAGGTGCGCAGTGCTTCGGCACTCGCCTGCTCTTCTTTCTCGTTGTATGCGGCCAGCAGCTCGGTCATGAGCTTCTCGCGCAGGGTTTCTTCGTACAGGTGGTCGTCTTCGTCGAGCCATTGCTGGACCGGCAAGTCGACACCGAAGTCGCTCTTCAACGCCGCTTCCAGGCCAGCGACATCCCACTGCTCAGGCAGCGATTGTGGCGGGATATGTGCGCTGACGGTGGCGTTGAGCACGTCCTGACGGAAATCGGCGATGGTTTCGCCAATGTTGTCGGCGGCCAGCAACGTGTTACGCATGTGATAGATCACTTTACGCTGTTCGTTGTTGACGTCATCGAACTCGAGCAGTTGCTTACGAATGTCGAAGTTACGGCCTTCTACCTTGCGCTGGGCCTTCTCGATGGCGTTGGTCACCATGCGGTGCTCGATCGCTTCACCGGACTGCATGCCCAGGGCCTTCATGAAGTTCTTCACCCGATCCGAGGCGAAGATACGCATCAGGCTGTCTTCCAGGGACAGGTAGAAACGGCTGGAACCGGCGTCACCCTGGCGGCCGGCACGACCGCGCAGCTGGTTGTCGATACGACGGGATTCGTGGCGCTCGGATGCGATCACCTGCAAGCCACCGGATTCCAGCACGGCCTGGTGGCGTTTCTGCCAGTCTGCCTTGATCTGGGCGATCTGCTCAGGGGTCGGATCGTCCAGCGAAGCCACTTCCACTTCCCAGTTGCCGCCCAGCAGGATGTCGGTACCACGACCGGCCATGTTGGTGGCGATGGTCAGCGCACCCGGGCGACCGGCCTGGGCGATGATCTCGGCTTCTTTTTCGTGGAACTTGGCGTTGAGGACCTTGTGCTCGATGCCTTCCTTGTTGAGCAGGTTGGACACGTGCTCGGAAGTCTCGATGGTGGCGGTACCCACCAGGATCGGACGACCCTGGGCCATGCCGTCCTTGATGTCGTTGATGATCGCCGCGTATTTCTCTTCGGCAGTCAGGAACACCAGGTCGTTGAAGTCTTTACGGGCCAGCGGCTTGTTCGGCGGGATGACCACCACCGACAGGCCGTAGATCTGGTGGAATTCGAACGCTTCGGTGTCGGCGGTACCGGTCATGCCGGACAGCTTGTTGTACAGGCGGAAGTAGTTCTGGAAGGTGGTGGACGCCAACGTCTGGCTTTCGGCCTGGATGTTGAGCATTTCCTTGGCTTCGATGGCCTGGTGCAGGCCTTCGGACAGACGACGGCCCGGCATGGTACGCCCGGTGTGTTCGTCGACCAGTACGACCTGGCCATCCTGCACGATGTATTCGACATTGCGATGGAACAGCTTGTGGGCACGCAGGCCGGCATACACGTGGGTCAGCAGGCTCAGGTTGTGGGCCGAGTACAGGCTCTCGCCTTCGGCCAGCAGGCCGATCTGGGTCAGCATGTCTTCGACGAACTGGTGACCGGCTTCGTTGAGTTCGACCTGGCGGGTCTTCTCGTCGATGGTGAAGTGACCTTCTTTGGTCACCACGCCTTCCACTTCCTCGATGTGCTGCTCAAGGCGCGGGATCAACTTGTTGATCTCGGTGTACAGGCGCGAGCTGTCTTCGGCCTGGCCGGAGATGATCAGCGGGGTACGGGCTTCGTCGATGAGGATGGAGTCGACTTCGTCGATCACGGCAAAGTTGAGTTCGCGCTGGAATTTTTCTTCCATGCTGAACGCCATGTTGTCGCGCAGGTAGTCGAAACCGAATTCGTTGTTGGTACCGTAGGTGATGTCGGCGGCGTAGGCGGCGCGCTTCTCTTCCGGCGGCTGGAACGGCGTTACCACGCCGACGGTCAGGCCGAGGAATTCATACAGCGGGCGCATCCAGTTGGCGTCCCGACGAGCCAGGTAGTCGTTCACCGTCACAACGTGCACGCCCTTGCCGGACAGTGCGTTGAGGTAAACACCCAGGGTTGCTACCAGGGTCTTGCCTTCACCGGTACGCATTTCGGCAATCATGCCTTCATGCAAGGTCATGCCGCCGATCAACTGCACGTCGAAGTGGCGCATGCCCATGACACGCTTACCGGCTTCACGGGCAACCGCAAAGGCTTCGGGAAGCAGCTTGTCGAGGGTTTCACCTTTGGCTATGCGGGCCTTGAACTCTTCGGTCTTGGCGCGCAATTGCTCGTCCGAAAGGGCAACCATCTGCTCTTCGAAGGCATTGACCAGCTGCACCGTCTTGAGCATGCGTTTGACTTCGCGCTCATTCTTGCTTCCAAAAAGTTTCTTTAACAAAGGCGCAAACATATCGGCAGGTTCTTCCACACATAGGGATGGAGGGCGCACCGTGAGTGGCCCGAGCAGCCCTCACGGCCGCATGCGAACGCGCATTCTACCCGGAATCGTGGGTGAGGAAAGTGGCGTTGTTCCCCGAGGCGGGCAAGGGGCTGTGAGAGGGCTTGTTTAAAATAAGGGCTTTTGCGCGAACTTCAACCCGTGGAGCTCATTGATTTTGTGGATAAAGCCCCGGCAATGCATTGCCCGGGGCCGCGTAGACGCTTTCTGCTAAGATGGCCGCTCTGTTACTTAAGGTGTCCAATCATGGCATTTCGCCCTCTTACAGCCCGCGCGCCCAGCGTGTTGCTTCGCGAAGCCAAGCCGTTGAAAGCCATCTTTGGCCATGCGCAACGCTTGGGCCATTTGCAACGCCTGCTCGAAAGCCAACTGCAACCGGCGGCCCGTGAGCACTGCCACGTGGCGTCCTGGCGTGAAGGCAACCTGCTGCTGATTGTCACAGATGGCCACTGGGCGACCCGCCTGCGCTATCAGCAAAAACGCCTGCAGCGTCAATTGATGGCGTTCGATGAGTTCGCCAGCTTGACGCGCATCCAGTTCAAGGTGCAGCCGCCGACCGTGCAGCAAGGCGCGGCGGGCCACACGATGGACTTGTCGGAGACGGCGGCCGAGACGATTCAGGCCACGGCCGACGGCATCAGCGATCCGGGCCTGCGCGCGGCACTTGAGCGGCTGGCCGCCCATGGCAAGCCCAAGCCCTGAACCGTTACTTGCGCTTACTGCCGCCCAGCAAAGACCCCAGCAAACCACGCACCAGTTGGCGCCCCATCTGATTGGCGGCCTGCTGCATCGCGGACTTCAGCGCCTTGCCTGCGGTGGTTCCCAGAAACGCCCCGGCCTTGTCGGTGAAGCTGGGCTCCTCGTCGGCCTGCCTGGCCTCTTCGGTCGGTCCAAGCGCCTTGCGCGCCATCAGTACTTCATAGGCCGACTCGCGATCAATCGGCTTGTCATAGCGCCCCTGCAAGGGCGAACCGGCCACCAATGCAGCGCGTTCAGCGACGCTGAGCGGCCCGATTCGCGATTGCGGCGGCGCGACCAGTACGCGCTGGACCACTTCAGGCGTACCTTTTTCCTGCAAGGTGCCCACCAATGCCTCACCCGTGCCCAACTCGGTCAACACCGATAACGCATCAAACGCCGGGTTCGGCCGGAACCCGTCTGCGACCGCCCGCAAGGATTTCTGTTCTTTCGTGGTGAACGCCCGCAGGCCATGCTGGATGCGCAAACCCAGTTGCGCCAGCACGGAGTCCGGCAGGTCGCCCGGCGATTGGGTGACGAAATACACCCCCACGCCCTTGGAACGGATCAGCCGCACCACTTGCTCCAAGCGCTCCTGCAAAGCCTTGGGCGTGTCGGCAAACAACAAATGCGCCTCGTCGAAAAACAGCGCCAGCAACGGTTTGTCGGCATCGCCGCGCTCGGGCAGCTGCTCGAACAATTCCGCCAACAGCCACAACAGGAAGGTCGCGTACACCTTCGGCGCTTCATGCACCAGGCGGCTGGCATCCAGCAGATGGATACGCCCGCGTCCCTCGCGGGTGGGCTGCAAGATGTCTTCAAGCTGCAGGGCCGGCTCGCCAAACAACGCCTCGGCGCCCTGCTGCTCCAATACTGCCAGACGCCGCAACAGCGCCTGGCTGGAGCCGGTGGTCATCAGCGCCGCATCCTCGCCGAGCAACTCCGGGTGATAACGCAGGTGGTTGAGCAGGGCCTTGAGGTCCTTGAGGTCCAGCAGCAACAGGCCTTCGCGATCCGCCACCTTGAACGCCGCGTAAAGGGCCGACTGCTGGCTGTCCGTGAGTTCCAGCAAACTGCCGAGCAACAAAGGCCCCATTTCGCTGATGGTGGTGCGCAATGGATGACCGGACTGCCCGTGGATGTCCCATAGCGTGACCGGATACGCCTTGGCCGTGTAATTAAGGAACGGCATGCCGGCGATGCGCTCTGCGACTTTGCCCTGAGGGTTGGCGGCGGCACCCAGGCCACAGAGGTCACCTTTGATATCCGCGGCAAATACCGCGACGCCCGCATCACTGAACGCTTCTGCCAGACGTTGCAACGTGACCGTCTTGCCTGTGCCCGTGGCGCCGGCGATCAAGCCGTGACGGTTGGCCAGGCGCATGGCCTGGGCAATGGGCTGGCCGTCAAGACCGGCACCGATAAGGAGTTGCGTGGAGTCAGGCATTTCGTCACCCATGGTTAATCTTTAATGTCGCCAGGTCGATAAGACAGATGTGAGACCCACAAAGTCTAAAAAACGCTCAGATAGTTCCTACAGGGACCAACGGAAATATCAAACTTTTTTTGACGCTACCCTCCCGCGTGTTCCACAAGGACGCGCTTCGGATATTAAGACCTTAGCGGACCCTTCAAGCTATGAATAAAAATCTGCGTTTCAGCCATAAAATCCTGCTTGCAGCCTCCCTTATCGTCATCGCGGCATTTACGCTGTTCACCCTTTATAACGACTATTTGCAACGTAACGCGATACGCGAAGACCTCAATAGCTACCTGCACGAGATGGGCGACGTCACCGCCAACAGTATCCAGACCTGGCTGACCGGACGTATCGCATTGGTGGAAAACGCCGCACAGAACATCGCCATCAACCCTGAACCCGCTGCGGTTGCAAGCCTGCTGGAGCAGAAAACCCTGACGTCATCGTTCATGGCTACCTACGTGGGTGACAGTCAGGGCGCCTTCACCATCCGTCCCGACACCAAGATGCCGGACGGCTTCGATCCACGCGTTCGCCCCTGGTACAAAGGTGCCCAGAGCAGCAACGGTTCGACCCTGACCGAGCCCTACATCGACGCAGCCACCGGGCAATTGATCATCTCCATCGCCACCCCCAGCGCCAAGGGTAGCCAGAGCATCGGCGTGGTCGGCGGCGACCTGAGCCTGCAGACCCTGGTGGACAACATCGGTGCACTGAACTTCGGTGGCATGGGCTATGCGTTCCTGGTCAGTGCCGACGGCAAGGTGCTGGTACACCCGGACAAAAGCCTGGTGATGAAGTCGCTCTCCGATGTCTACCCAAAACACACGCCCACCATCAGCGGCGACTTCAGCGAAGTCGAAGCCAACGGCAAGGACAACATCGTTACTTTCACACGGATCAAGGGGCTGCCCTCGGTGAACTGGTACCTCGGGGTATCAGTGGACAAGGACGAAGCCTACGCAATGCTCAGCAAATTCCGCACCTCCGCCGTAATCGCCACCGTGATTGCCGTGGTGATCATCATCGCTCTGCTCGGCATGCTGATACGCGTGCTGCTGCAGCCGCTGCACGTGATGACTCGCGCGATGCAGGACATCGCCGACGGCGAAGGTGACCTGACTCGCCGCCTGGCCATCCAGAATCACGATGAGTTCGGCACCCTGGGTAACGCATTCAACAGCTTCGTAGAGCGCATTCATACATCGATCCGCGAAGTGTCCTCAGCCACCCAACAGGTGAATGAAGTCGCACTGCGGGTTGTCAGTGCGTCCAACTCGTCGATGGTCAATTCCGACGAACAGGCCAACCGCACCAACAGCGTTGCCGCCGCGATCAACGAACTGGGCGCCGCCGCACAGGAAATCGCGCGTAACGCCGCACAGGCCTCCAACCAGGCCAGCGATGCACGGCAATTGGCCGAAGACGGTCAACAGGTGGTCGAACGCAATATCAAGGCGATGACTCAGCTGTCTGCAATGATCAGTGCCTCAAGCAGCAATATCGAAGCACTTAACAGCAAGACGGTGAATATCGGCCAGATTCTTGAGGTAATCACCAGTATTTCCCAGCAAACCAACCTGCTGGCACTGAATGCCGCCATCGAAGCCGCACGCGCCGGGGAAGCCGGGCGCGGGTTTGCGGTGGTCGCCGATGAAGTGCGCAACCTGGCCCATCGCACCCAGGAATCGGCACAGCAAGTACAAAAGATGATCGAGGAGCTGCAAATCGGTGCCCGTGACTCAGTCAGCACCATGAGCGACAGCCAGCGCCACAGTCATGACAGCGTGGAAATCGCCAACCTGGCCGGCGAACGCTTGAACAGCGTGACCCAGCGCATTGGCGAGATCGACGGCATGAACCAGTCGGTGGCCACCGCGACCGAAGAGCAGACCTCGGTCGTGGAGTCGATCAACATGGACATCACCGAGATCAACACCCTCAATCAGGAAGGCGTGGAAAACCTGCAATCGACGCTGCGCGCCTGCGCCGACCTGGAACAGCAGGCGGCACGGTTGAAACAGCTGGTGGGCAGCTTCCGGATCTGAACTACCGCAGGAGCCGGTCAGGCTCCCGCACTGTTTTCACGATGAACGCCAACCGAACATCTATCCTTAGCTCAGGTCCACGTTAGGAGAGCAATGGATCGGAGGGATGTTCATCGTGCATATCGCTGACATAACCATGTTCTACGCCCCGACAAGCGGCGGCGTGCGCACTTACCTGGACGCCAAGCACCGACGCCTGAGGCTTAAGCCCGGCATTCGCCATAGCCTGTTGATTCCTGGCGCGCAATGGAGCAACCAGGATGGCATCTTCAAGGTACCGGCTCCCGCGCTGCCCTTCGGCAAAGGCTACCGCTTCCCCCTTCGCCTCGCCCCTTGGCGAAATGTCCTGCACGATTTACAGCCCGATCTGATCGAGGTAGGTGATCCCTATCTCACCGCCTGGGCCGCGCTGGATGCCCGGCGCCAGCTGGATGTGCCGGTGATCGGCTTTTACCACTCCGACTTACCGCTACTGGTGAGCAACCGCATGGGGTCTTGGTTTGCCCCGAACGTTGAAGCCTATGTCAGCAAACTCTATGGAAGTTTCGACCGGGTACTGGCGCCCAGCCAGGTAATGGCCGACAAGCTCATGGGGCTCGGCGTGAAGAATGTGTTCGTCCAACCACTGGGCGTGGACCTGCAAACCTTTACCCCTGACGCCCGCGACCCAGGCCTGCGCGCCGAGTTGGGGATCGGCGAAGACACCCGCCTGCTGATCTTTGCCGGGCGCGGCTCCAAGGAAAAAAACCTGCCGATCCTGCTTCGCTGCATGAAACGCCTGGGGGACGGCTATCACTTGGTGCTGGTGGGCTCCGGCATGCCGACCAGCGTGCCGGCCAATGTCACCGTCATCGAGGGGTTTCGCCCGGCACAGCATGTCGCCCGGCTGATGGCCAGTGCCGATGCCTTGCTGCATGGCGGCGACCAGGAAACCTTTGGCCTGGTCATCCTCGAAGCCATGGCTTGCGGCATACCGGTAATCGCGGTGGCGGCTGGCGCGTTCACGGAGATAGTCGACGAACGCTGCGGCCTGCTGTGCGCACCGAACAACCCAAGGGCGATGGCCGATACGGTGCGCGAGCTGTTCAACCTCGGCAGCAGGCGCCTGGGCGCGCAGGCTCGGCGTCATGTAGAACAACATTACGCCTGGTATACGGTGGTCGACAGCCTGCTCGGCCACTACCACGCGGTACTGGGCAGTCACAAGCCGATGCCTTCCCATGCATGAGCGCTCGGTATTACTGGTGCTGCACGATGTGGCGCCGCACAACTGGGCCGATTATCGGCCCTTTGTCGAAGCCGTCGATGCCCTGGGCGCCGTGCCAATCACATGGTTGGTGGTGCCGGACTTCCATCATCGCGACGCCTTGACTGCCCACGGCGATTTTCAACGCCTGCTGGATCGCCGCGTGACCAAGGGCGATGAACTTGCCTTGCACGGTTACTACCATTGCGATGACCAACCGGCACCGCGCACACCCAAAGACTGGTTCATGCGCCGCCTCTACACCCATGAGGCTGAGTTTTATCAACTGTCTCAAGCCCAGGCCCTTGATCGTCTTCAGGATGGCATTGAAGTATTCCGGCGTCATGACTGGCCGTTGCACGGCTTCGTCGCACCCGCCTGGTTAATGAGCCAAGGCACTCGCGAGGCCCTGCGCCAACTACCGCTGAGCTACACCAGCAGCCCGCAGCATCTGTATCGACTGCCCGATTTCACGCCGATCGAAGCCCCGGGCCTGACCTGGAGTGCGCGCAGTGCATGGCGCCGAGGGGTGTCCAGAGTCATCAGCGATCGTCGCGAACAGCGCTGGCACGCCGCCCCGGTGATTCGCCTGGGCGTGCACCCGGTAGACATGCGCCACGCATTCTCTCGCGGCTATTGGCTTGAAACCGTACAACGCCTACTCGACGCAGGGCGAACACCGCAGACCAAGGCTGCCTGGCTGGCTGAACAGGTGGTCGCTCAAGCACCTCGGCCAGGGGCTCCGGGCAATTCATCGGCCTCCTGCAATTGCTCCCACAGCTCGGCGGCTCCCGGAAAGTCCGTACCGTCTTCCGGCTCCAGCGCATCCGGGTCGTAACGACTCAGGCAGCCCTCACCCAACGTCGCAGGCGCCTTGGACGTGGCTTTATCAAGTGGGTCGGTCATGGCCTGGTCCTGAAAAGTGCGGGGAATGAAAAAGGGCCTGCAGCGATTTAACGCCCAGGCCCTTCTTTGTTCAACCAAGACGCTTGAATCAGAATACGACCGTCTTGTTGCCGTGCACCAGCACGCGGTCTTCCAGGTGATAGCGCAGGCCACGGGCCAGCACCATCTTCTCGACATCACGGCCAAACCGCACCATGTCCTCAATGCTGTCACTGTGGCTGACACGCACCACGTCCTGCTCGATGATCGGACCGGCATCCAGCTCTTCGGTGACGTAATGGCAGGTTGCGCCAATCAACTTCACGCCCCGCAGGGAAGCCTGGTGGTAAGGCTTGGCCCCCACGAACGACGGCAGGAAGCTGTGGTGAATGTTGATCACCTTGCCTGCGTATTCGCGGCACAGCTCAGGCGGCAGGATTTGCATGTAGCGCGCCAGCACAACCACGTCGGCCTCATGCTGCTTGACCAGGCGAGAGACCTCGGCGAACGCCGGCTCCTTGTCCTGCGGGTTGACCGGCACGTGGTAGTAAGGGATGCCATGCCACTCGACCATGCTGCGCAGGTCGTCATGGTTGGAGATCACGCACGCGATCTCGCAATCCAGCTCGTCGCTGTGCCAGCGGTGCAACAAATCGGCCAGGCAGTGGGATTCGCGGCTGGCCATCAACACCACGCGCTTTTTCTGCTCGGTGTCGGTGATGTGCCAGGTCATCGAAAACTCTTCCGCGATGGGTGAAAATGCCTCGCGGAACGCTTCAAGACCAAAGGGCAGCGTGTCGGCACGGATTTCGTGACGCATGAAGAACCAACCGCTGAGGTTGTCCGAGTGATGGCTCGCCTCGGTGATCCAGCCGTTGTGGGAGGCCAGAAAGTTACTGACTTTGGCAACGATGCCGACCCGGTCCGGGCAAGCAATCACCAGCCGAAAAGTGCGCATTAGGGGGGAACTCCAGAACTTCACAAAGGCCGCCATTCTAGCGATTGTGCAGAAAAACTGCAGTATTCGATGAGCCTTATTCTGATCCGTTGCCCTGGCCACATCCCTTAATAGCGCATGGTTTTACCATTGCTATATGAATGAACAGCGCACGCTGCAGCAATTATGCGAATTTCAAGGAGATTATTTTCGGGGTAGCCCCTACTAATTAACTCGATTGCATAGCGTCTTCACAAACATTCAAAGTAATTCACCTGAATACGCGCTTAAATGTTTACTTGGGGAAACCGCCTGACTATTATTGGGCCACTATCCCTGTCAATCAGCGTTCTACATAAGGTAGTCCACATGTCTCTGATCAACGAATACCGTGCCACCGAAGAAGCTATCAAAGAGCTGCAAGCTCGTTTGAAGAACCTGTCCCAAGATGACAAACTGAAAACCGAGCTGGAATTCGAAGGCAAACTGCGCACCCTCATGGGTGAATACTCCAAATCCCTGCGTGACATCATCGCGCTGCTGGATCCAGAGTCGAAAGTTAAAGCACCCCGTGGCGCCGTGAAAACTACCGGTACCAAGCGTGCGCGCAAGGTCAAGCAATACAAAAACCCGCACAACGGTGAAGTGATTGAAACCAAAGGCGGCAACCACAAAACCCTGAAAGAGTGGAAAGCCAAGTGGGGCGGTGACGTGGTTGAAGGCTGGGCTACCCTGCTGGGCTAAGCCTCACCCGGTCTGCGCTTGATACGCAACCCATTAAAAACGCCAGCTTGCTGGCGTTTTTTATTGACCGTCTTTTCTACAAACCGCTATTACCGATTCACACGAGCGGCTAAAGAGTCGGCATATCTCTGCCATTGCTCCAGCACCTGCTGCTGAAACGGCGTCGCACTAACGGCCAACTCCTGCCGAGCGTGATTAAATGCCTCCAGGGTATTCGGCGCGCCGAATTCAGGATTTGCCAAACGTTGCTGACAGAAAAGTTTCCAGCGTTGTTGCTCCTCGCTGTTCAGCGTATTGGGGAAGTTACGCGCCCGGTAGCGAAACAATAATTCAGGCAAACGCTGATCATCAAAAGGCCACTGCTGGCTGGCTAACTGCGCAGGCTCAGCCGCCCGGACTTGCTCGCATAAGCGTCGATCACGATCCCCGATAAAACCCTCGTAAAGCTGCTGTTCCGGGTCTGAACTCGGGGCAAAATCTTCCTCGGCGTAAATGACTGCCAACTTATCGCGCCAAAGTGCCTGTGCGTCAGTTAGCCGCAGGGCTCGCGCCTGGCAAATATCCATATCCAATTGCAGGCGTTCACGATCCTCGGCCCGCAGTACGTTCAAGGGCGCGACCACGGGGCAACGGTTGATATGCACCAACTTGAGCGGCACCGGCAGTTCACCTTCGGCAAGGTCCTCGCGACGGGTATACAGGCGTTGGCGCAAGGCAGCGGCATCCAGGTCCAGCAGCCCCTGGGGATCGAGCCCAAGGTCGCAGACAATCAGTGCATTGCGGTTGCGCGGGTGCCAGGCCAGGGGCAGCACGACCCCCAGGTAATGACGCTCGGCGGAAAAACGTCCGGAGATATGCACCATGGGTTGCAGCAGGCGCACCTGGTCCATCACCCGTTGCTTGCTGCGCAGTTGAAACAGCCAGTCGTACAGCTTGGGCTGCTTCTCGCGCACCAGGCGCGCCAGGGCGATGGTGGCACGCACGTCGGATAACGCATCGTGGGCCTGGCCATGGTCAATCCCGTTGGCGGCGGTCAGGCGCTCGAGCTTGAGGGTCACGCGCCCATCCTGCTGCGGCCACTCGATGCCTTCCGGGCGCAGGGCGTAGGCAGTGCGAACCACATCGATCAGGTCCCAGCGGCTGTTACCGCCCTGCCACTCCCGCGCGTAGGGGTCGAAAAAGTTGCGATACAGGCTGTAGCGCGTCATTTCGTCGTCAAACCGCAAGGTGTTGTAACCTGCGCCGCACGTCCCCGGGGCCGCCAGTTCGGCATGTACACGGGTCATGAAATCGGCCTCGGCCAGGCCTTTTTCCGCCAGTATTCCAGGGGTTATACCGGTAATGGCACAGGCGGCGGGATGGGGCAGGATGTCGTCGCTGGGCAGGCAGTAAAGATTGACCGGCGGGCCGACCTCGTTGAGATCGAGGTCCGTACGAATGCCGGCAACCTGCAGTGGGCGATCGCTGCGCGGGTTGATGCCGGTGGTTTCATAGTCGTACCAGAAAATGGAGGTCACGGGCTATTCCTGTGCTGAAGATCGACGAAGTCTAGGCGTTCAGCCGTGTTCGGAGCCAGCACCAATTCCACTGTACAAACATCCAGCAAAACCTTGAGTAGTTGCTTCCATCACGGACACTGTTAGCATCCGTGTCTCCAGCCGCTCTGCACTGCCAAGGATCGCGATGCCATCAGCCCCATTGGACACCCTCTACCAGATCGAGACCCCGGAGGGCATCGACCTGCCGCTGCGCCCAGCCGGCCTGGTGCCACGGGCGCTGGCATTTGCCTTCGACCTCGGCGCGCGTGCAGTGATCATGGGCGTGCTGCTGGTGCCATTGGCGTTGCTCGGCAATATAGGTGTTGGCCTGGGATCGCTTCTGCTGTTCCTGGTCAGTTGGTGGTACATGGTGCTGTTCGAGGTGCTCAACCAAGGCTGCTCACCGGGCAAACAGGTCATGGGCTTACGGGTCGTGCAGGACGACGGGACCCCTATAGGCTGGTCGGCGTCGCTGATCCGCAACCTCCTGCGGTTTGTCGACATGCTGCCTTTCGGCTACTTTCTCGGCGCCATCAGTTGCCTGCAACATCCTCACTTCAAACGCCTTGGCGACCTGGCCGCCGGCGCCCTGGTGGTCTACCGCGAACAGCCGCAGGCACGTCCCCAGGTGCCCCAAGCTGCAGCCCTGCGCTTGCCGTTTGCCCTGGACCTGAGTGAACAGCGAGCGATTCTTGGCTTCGCCGAACGCCAGGGCGAACTGTCCCCTGAACGGGTACACGAACTCGCCTCGATCCTTGCGACGCCGCTGCAGGTGTCCCCGGCCCGCGCCGTGGAGCAACTCAACGGTGTGGCCCGCGGCCTGCTGGGGCCGACATGAAGCAGAGTCTTTTCGAGAGCCGTTACCAACACCAATGGCAAGCGTTTGCCGAACAACTGAAGCAGTTGGAACACGGCAAGGCCAAGGCCAGTGATATGGCCGATTTCCCTCATCAATACCGGCGTCTATGCCAGCTCCTGGCCCTCGCCCAGGAGCGCGGCTACAGCAGTTACCTGGTGGATCCCCTGCAACAACTGGCATTGCGCGGCCATCAACAACTGTATCGCCACCGCAGCCAATTGGCCGCGAACGTGCTGAGTTTCGTCCTGGCCGATTTTCCGCGTCTGGTGCGAGAACAGTGGCGTTTCGTGTTGATTGCCAGCCTGCTGTTCTTTGGCAGCCTGCTGGGCATTGCCCTGCTGGTCTACCTGTTTCCCGACCTGATCTACAGCATTGTCAGCCCCCAGCAGGTGGCAGAGATGCAGGGCATGTATGACCCCGAGGCCAGCCGGCTGGGGCGCGCTGCCGAACGTGCTTCGAGCGAAGACTGGATGATGTTTGGCTACTACGTGATGCACAACATCGGTATCGCCTTTCAGACATTTGCCGCCGGCTTGCTGTTCGGCCTGGGCAGTGTGTTTTTCCTGATATTCAATGGGCTGATCATCGGCGCGATTTCCGGGCACCTGACCGAAATCGGCTATGGGCAGACCTTCTGGTCATTTGTCATCGGCCATGGGGCCTTTGAGTTGACGGCCATTGCACTCGCCGGTGCCGCGGGCCTGCAACTGGGCTGGGCGTTGATCGCCCCGGGGCAACTGACCCGTGGCGAATCCCTGCGGCTCGCCGCTCGCAAGAGTGTGCAACTGCTGTGCGGTGTCATGGTGTTCCTGCTGATCGCAGCATTTATCGAGGCCTACTGGTCTTCCACCACCCAGATCGCCCCTTGGATCAAATACCTGGTGGGTGCTGCACTTTGGCTAATGGTGGCGGCTTACCTGACCCTTGCCGGACGGACTCGCCATGCGCCTGAGTAATGCCAGCGTGGCGATTCGCCCGCGTACCGCATGGGAGGCCATGGACCTTGGGGTATTAATGGCCCGGGAGCATCGCCTGCTGTTGATGAGCAGTTGGGCGCTGGTGACCCTGCCGGTTTTTGCCCTGCTTACCGCGTTGCTATGGAAATACCCGTCCACAGCCGTGTTCCTGTTCTGGTGGCTCAAACCGGCGTTCGACCGCTTGCCTTTATATATCCTCTCCAAAGCCCTGTTCGGCGAAACACCCAGCCTTAAGCAGGCCGTGCGCCAATGGCCAAGACTGCTTAACCACCAACTGCTGGCCAGCCTGACCTGGCGCCGACTTAGCCTCAGCCGCAGTTTTATAATGCCGGTCAGCCAGCTCGAAGGCCTGGACGGCCAGGCGCGCCAGAAACGCCTGGGCGTGCTGCAGCAGCGCAATGCCGGTGCAGCGCGCTGGTTGACCACCGTTGGGGTGCACCTGGAAATCGGCTTGTGGTTCGGCTGCATGGCGCTGTTCTATCTATTCATTCCGCAACAGCTTGAACTGGATTGGGATTGGCAACGGTTGGCGCTGGCGACGGGCTCCGAGGGGGTCTGGCTGGAACACTTGAGCAATGCCTTCTACGCCTTGATCCTGGTGTTTTGGGAGCCCATCTATGTCGCCTGTGGTTTCAGCCTTTATCTCAATCGCCGCACCCTGCTGGAGGCGTGGGACCTGGAGCTGGTATTCCGCCGCCTGCGCCAGCGTCTGAGCAGTGTGGCGCCACTGTTAGTGCTGGTGATCGGGCTGACCTTGCTGCCATTCAACCCGCCCGCCATGGCGGATGACGCCAAGCCACTGCCCCCCCAGAGCGCAAGCCAGTCCATCAAGTCGCTGCTGGACAAGCCGCCCTTCAAAAATCCGGAAACCGTCACCCGCTATCGCTTTGGCGAAGAAAAGTCCGTCGTTAAAAACAAGGCACACAGTGACGGCAAACTTCCGGCGTGGCTGCAGGCACTGCTGGACAACCTCAACAGCAACACGTTCAAGCCTGTCGCCCAAGGCCTGGAAGTGCTGTTATGGAGCCTGCTGATCGGTGGCGTGGCCCTGGTGGCCTGGCGTTATCGGGACTGGTTGCGCACCTTTGTCAGCCTGCGCGGGGCACGTACACCCAAAGCAGCGAAACCACCACCCGCGCAATTGTTCGGCCTGGAACTGGGCGCCGAGACCCTGCCCGAGGATATCGCCAGCGCCGCCGAGCAACTCTGGTCTACCCAGCCACGGGAGGCCCTCGGCCTTTTGTATCGTGGCCTGCTGAGCAGGTTGCTGCATGACTTCAACCTGCCCCTTAGAAGCGCTGACACCGAAGGCGAGGTCCTGCAACGGGTTCACCAGTTGCAGCAGCCGCAGTTGCTGGCCTTCAGTGATGAATTGACGCGGCACTGGCAAAACCTCGCCTATGGCCATCACCTGCCCCCGGTCTCAGTCCAGCAGACATTGTGCAACGATTGGCGTGCCCTGTTCAGTGCGGGAGGCGCCCGATGAACCGGCCATTACTGTGGGTGGGGCTGCTGTTGGCGTGCCTGCTTGGAGCGGGCGGTTTTTACGCATGGAGCAAAGCGATCCCCTATGAAGAAGTGGTGGACCGCGGCCCCTCCCCGGAAGCCCTGGCCAATCCTTACCTGGCAGCCGAACACTTTCTGCGCCTGCAAGGCCTGGCCGTTGAGCGCGCCAATGGCCTGGAACGCCTGGCGAGCCTGCCCGCCAAGGGCAACAGCCTGCTGTTGCTGGGCGAACGCGGCAACATGTCACCACGCCAGGCAGGGCAACTCCTGGACTGGGCCAGGTCCGGCGGCCATCTACTGGTGGTCGCCGAGGCCCTGTGGGACGAAGAAACCGGCAAGAGCGGTGACCTGCTGCTCGATCGCCTGCCTATCCACCAAGTCCTCAGCGATGAACCCGATGCCCCGGCCCCAGCCCCCAAAAATAAAGCACCGGACCTGACCAAACTGTATGTCGACAACGACACAGCCCCGGTCTATTTCAGTTTCGACACCGACTTCAACCTTATCGACCCCAAGCACCTGGCACAATTTTCAGCCAATAGCGCCCGGTCGAGCCACTTGATGCAACTCGACCTCGGGCAAGGCCGCGTAACGGTGATCACCGACAGCGAGCTGTGGAAAACGCCGGACATTGGCAAACACGACAATGCCTGGCTGCTGTGGCATCTGACCCAGGGCACTGCCGTAACCTTGTTGTTCAACGGCGATGTAGATGACCTGTTCACCCTGCTGCTGCGTTATTTCCCCCAGGCGTTGGTGGCGCTTATTGCCCTGATTGCCCTGGCACTCTGGCAGGCAGGTATGCGCCAGGGCCCAATCCAGGCGCCCGCCCCCAAGGCACGCCGGCAATTGCAGGAGCACCTGAAAGCCAGCGCCGACTTCCTGCTGCGTCGCAGCGGCCAAGGCACCCTGTTGCAGGCCTTGCAGCGCGACATCCTGCGCGCCGCACGGCGGCGTCACCCCGGCTTTGAACATCTCGACAACACGGAACAGGGGCGAGTACTTGCCCACCTGACGCGCCAACCCTCCCACGTCATCAGCCAGGCCCTCGGCCCACTCCCGACGAAACGGCTTTCCAGTGCCGATTTCAGCCGGCAGGTGGCGTGCCTGCAAACTCTCAGGAATGCCCTATGAGCGAATTTCCCAGCGCTACCACCCTGCCCGGCGACTCTCTGCAACGCGCCAGCCAGCAGGCCCAGGCCCTGCGCATTGAACTGCGCAAGGCAGTGATCGGGCAGGATCAGGTAATCGATGATGTACTCACCGCGCTGATCGCCGGCGGCCACGTATTGCTCGAGGGTGTCCCCGGGCTGGGCAAGACCTTGCTGGTACGTGCCCTGGCCCGTTGCTTTGACGGCGAATTCGCGCGGATCCAGTTCACCCCGGACCTGATGCCCAGCGATGTCACCGGCCACGCGGTGTACGACCTGCACACCGAACAGTTCAAGCTGCGCAAGGGGCCAGTATTCACCCACTTGTTGCTGGCCGACGAAATCAACCGCGCTCCGGCCAAGACCCAGGCAGCCCTGCTCGAAGCCATGCAGGAACGGCAAGTCACCCTCGAAGGCGAGGCGCTGCCCATTGGCCAGCCGTTCATGGTACTTGCCACGCAAAATCCCATCGAACAGGAAGGCACCTACCCCCTGCCGGAAGCCGAACTGGACCGTTTCATGCTCAAGGTACGCATGGACTACCCCGATGCGCAGCAGGAACTGGATATGGTGCGCGAAGTGACACGCTCATCACGGGCCGACATGCTGGACGTGCACCCGTTGCGCACCGTGCTGAAGGCCGAGGACGTGCTGCAACTGCAGCTGGTCGCCAGTGAACTGGCCCTGGATGAACACGTGCTCGACTATGCCGTGCGCCTGGCGCGAGCAACCCGCAGCTGGCCGGGACTGGCCATAGGCGCCGGCCCGCGAGCCTCCATCGCCCTGGTACGCGGCGCCCGCGCACGGGCCTTGTTACGTGCAGGCGAGTTCGTCACACCGGATGACATCAAGGACTGTGCCCTGGCGGTACTGCGTCATCGGGTACGTCTTGCGCCAGAACTGGATATAGACGGGCTGGAGGTCGACCAGGTGCTCAAGCAGCTGCTGGACCAGATTCCGGCACCCCGGCAATGACCCGTCCATGAAACCGACCCGTCTGTTATTAGCCTGGCTCAGCGTACTGCTGGGCTTGAGCATCCTGCTGGGCGCTGCGGCCGCCTTGCAGCTCAAGGTACCCGAGACCTTGCACTCAATAACATGGGGCTTGCTCCTGGCGCTGTTGCTGCTGGCCATGCTCGACGCGCTGCGACTGCGCCGCCGACCCTCACCACGCGTGCACCGGCAGATGCCCGGCAGCCTGGCGCTGGGGCGCTGGGGCGAAGTCCGCCTGTCCCTGGAACATGACTACCCACAGGCGCTGACAGTGCAGGTGTTCGATCACGTCCCCGACGGGCTGAGCGTGGAAAACCTGCCCCAGTCCATCGAACTGCACCCTGGTGAACGCAGTGAGCTGGGTTATCGCCTGCGCCCCTTGCGGCGTGGGCATTTCGCGTTCAGTCGCTGCGAAGTCCACCTGCCCAGTCCCTTGGGGCTCTGGTCTGCACGGCGTTTTATCGAAGCCGAGGATGCCACCCGCGTCTACCCGGACTTCGCCCGCCTGTACGGGGCACAACTGCTGGGTGTGGATAACTGGTTGAGCCAACTGGGGGTCCGTCAACGGCAACGACGAGGATTGGGACTGGAGTTTCATCAGCTGCGCGAGTTTCGTGAGGGCGACAGCCTGCGGCAAATCGATTGGAAAGCGACCGCGCGGCAACGTACCCCCATCGCCAGGGAGTATCAGGACGAGCGCGACCAGCAGATCGTGTTCATGCTCGATTGCGGCCGACGCATGCGCAGCCAGGATGACGAGCTGTCCCATTTCGACCACGCCCTCAATGCCTGCCTGCTGCTTAGCTACGTGGCCCTGCGCCAGGGCGATGCGGTGGGGTTGTGCACCTTTGCCACTGACCAGCCACGCTACCTGGCACCGGTCAAGGGCAGCAGCCAATTGAACCTGTTGCTCAATACGGTCTATGACCTGGACACCAGCCGCCGAACCGCCGACTACCAGGCAGCGGCCAGCCAACTGCTGGCCCGGCAAAAACGGCGGGCATTGGTCATTATTGTCAGCAACCTGCGGGATGAGGATGATGAAGCCCTGCTCTCCGCCGTCAAGCGCATCAGTCGTCAACATCGGGTGCTGGTGGCGAGCATGCGTGAGGAAGTACTCGATCGACTGCGCCAATCCCCCGTACAAACCTTGCCCGAAGCCCTGGCCTACAGCGGTACTGTCGACTACCTCAATACTCGGGATGAATTGCATGACCGCATGAACGCCCACGGTCTGTCGGCGTTGGATACGTTGCCATCAGAAATGGGGGCGGCCCTGGTGACACGCTACCTGGGTTGGAAGAAAGCCGGAGTATTCTAAAAAAGCGCACGACTGCGGCAGGGATGGCAGCACCCCGGCCGCGTCGACAGCGCGCCGCTTCTAGGCCGAAGCCTGCAAGGGATCAAAACTGAAGTACTGCAACAGCACGTTGATCAGTTGCCCATATTCCTCGGGAGCCTCAAGCACGCTGAACCCGGAATCGTAGTGCTGCGGGTTGATATCTTCATGGCTCCACAGGCAGGTCGCCGTGATGTCAATGACATGGAACGTGTCGTCAGCCCCGGGTATCTTCAAGCGCAACTCGAAGTCCACATCGACCATCATGGGTAACTGGCTGACCAACATCAGCCCGTCGTCAGAGACGTTACCCAGAAAACCTATGGGTTTGTCGGTGACACGGTTAAACACTTGCAGGAAATACGGTAGTTGATGCCGCTCGATCCGTCGGTCGGTAAACATGGTGAGATCGCCATCCAGTGGCCATGACTCTGGCCGTGCCAGTGATTCGGAACGAGCGCAATTGCTCGCTCTCCCTGGATCTCGGTGTGACAACGGACAACATTTTGTCACTCGACAGCTGCCGAATCCGGGCCCTGCATCCGTTCGAATAGAAACTTGTACAAACGAACGTTGAAAGAATAGCCCAAGACTGGCAACGGGCCAGTTATTAAATGACGAATGCCATTACAAAGAGGCAGGCCGCGGCTGTGCCACGCTCGCACCGGGGTAATGGCCCAGTTGCTGCAAGGTATCCAGCCTCGCGCGGGCACGGTAGGCATACTCGCTCGACGGGTACTGGTTAATGATGAATTGATAGGTTTGCACGGCATCGACGAACAGTTTCTGGCGTTCCAGGCATTGCCCGCGCAACATCGAAACTTCCGGTTGTACATAACGCCGTGTACGGCTCTCGCGGTCGACCTGGGATAGCTCCAAGGTGACGCGCTCGCAATCACCGACCTTGTATGCACGGTAGGCATTGTTCAAATGGTGGTCCATCGACCAACGGGTGCAGCCGACAACACTGACGGCCAGGGCAGCAATGAGCAAAATTCGCATGAAGTTCTCCTGTCTTGTGCAGTGTATCGACCCCTCGTCAAAAATCTTCAAGGATGTTCATCTATTCAACCGGCGCGAAAACAAGCGAATCGTCGATAAGTAGTGCAAACGAACAATGACTACAACCAAAGAGCATAGTAGCCTTCCTCAGCGCTTGAACTCAGGAGTCTGTGCATGTCCGTCCGTCGTACCAAAATCGTCGCCACCCTTGGCCCGGCCAGCAACTCGCCGGAAGTCCTCGAACAGCTGATTCTGGCTGGTTTGGACGTTGCCCGTCTGAACTTCTCCCACGGCACCCCGGACGAGCACAAGGCTCGCGCCAAGCTGGTGCGTGACTTGGCCGCCAAGCACGGCCGCTTCGTCGCACTGCTGGGTGACCTGCAAGGCCCGAAAATCCGTATCGCCAAATTCGCCAACAAGCGTATCGAGCTGAAGATCGGTGACAAATTCACCTTCTCCACCAGCCACCCGCTGACCGAAGGCACCCAGGACGTCGTAGGTATCGACTACCCGGACCTGGTCAAGGATTGCGGCGTCGGTGACGAGCTGCTGCTGGACGACGGTCGCGTGGTGATGCGCGTCGACACCGCGACCCCGACCGAACTGAATTGCACCGTGATCATCGGCGGCCCGCTGTCCGATCACAAAGGCATCAACCGTCGTGGCGGTGGCTTGACCGCCCCGGCCCTGACTGAAAAAGACAAGGCCGACATCAAGCTCGCCGCTGAAATGGAAGTGGACTACCTCGCCGTGTCCTTCCCACGCGATGCCGCCGACATGGAATACGCCCGTAAACTGCGCGACGAAGCCGGCGGTACCGCCTGGCTGGTGGCGAAGATCGAACGCGCCGAAGCCGTGGCCGATGATGAAACCCTCGACGGCCTGATCAAGGCGTCCGACGCGGTGATGGTTGCCCGTGGCGACCTGGGTGTGGAAATCGGCGACGCCGAGCTGATCGGCATCCAGAAGAAGATCATCCTGCACGCGCGCCGCCACAACAAAGCGGTGATCGTCGCGACCCAGATGATGGAGTCGATGATCCAGAACCCGATGCCGACCCGCGCCGAAGTGTCCGACGTGGCCAACGCCGTGCTCGACTACACCGACGCCGTAATGCTCTCGGCCGAAAGCGCCGCCGGCCCGTACCCACTGGAAGCCGTGCAGGCCATGGCGCGTATCTGCGTCGGTGCCGAAAAGCACCCGACCAGCAAGACCTCCAGCCACCGCATCGGCAAAGTCTTCGAAAGCTGCGACCAGAGCATTGCCCTGGCCGCCATGTACACCGCCAACCACTTCCCGGGCGTGAAAGCGATCATTGCCCTTACCGAAAGTGGCTATACGCCGTTGATCATGTCGCGTATCCGTTCTTCGGTACCGATCTACGCGTTCTCCCCGCACCGCGAAACCCAGGCCCGTGCGGCCATGTTCCGTGGCGTATACACCGTGCCGTTCGACCCGGCGTCGTTGCCGCCCCATGAAGTCAGCCAGGCGGCCATCGACGAGTTGATCAAGCGCGGCGTAGTGGAGAAAGGCGACTGGGTCATCCTGACCAAAGGCGACAGCTACCACACCATCGGCGGCACCAACGGCATGAAGATCCTGCACGTTGGCGACCCAATGGTCTGAGTGACAGGCTGAAAACCAAAAGCCCTGCCATGTGAATGGCGGGGCTTTTTGCTTTCCGTGTGGCAGGGAGCATGTCGAATCGTCGCACCCACATGGGGTTAGCGCCTATCCATAAACCCCGACAACGCCGCAATCGCTTCCGGCGACTTCAAGCGCTGCACAAACAACGCCCCCTCTTCCTCGATCACTTGCCGCAACTGCTCACGGTCCACGCTCTTCATCAACTGCTTGCAGACCTGCACCGCTCCCGGCGCCAGGGTTTCAAAGCGCTCGGCCATCTCCCGCGCCTTGGCCAACGCCGCCTCGCCACTGCCCAACGCTTCGGTCGCAATCCCCCACGCGGCCGCTTGTTCGCCGCTGAAGCCCTCACCCAGCAACAGCAGTTCAGCCGCCTTCGCGTGTCCCAGCAAACGCGGGAGGATCAGGCTCGACCCAAACTCCGGACATAGCCCCAAATTGACGAACGGCATGCGTAACCGTGCATCGCGGCTGATGTACACCAGGTCGCAATGCAGCAGCAGGGTCGTGCCGATCCCCACCGCCGCACCCGCTACGGCTGCGATCACCGGCTTGCGGCAGTTGAGCAGGCTTTTCATAAAGTGAAACGGCGGGCTGTCGAGGTCGCCGGGCGGCTGTTCAAGAAAGTCGCCGATATCGTTGCCGGCGGTAAAACACTCGCTGCTGCCCTGGATCAGCACGGCATTGATCTGCGGGTCCGCATCGGCCTGCTCCAACGCCTCGGCCAATTGGCTGTACATGGCTCGGGTCAGGGCGTTTTTCTTATCCGGGCGATTGAGCTGCAGGGTCAGCAGCCCGCGCTCGCGTTGCAGCAGGATGGCGTCGGTCATGGCGAATCTCACGGCAGTGGAATTCAGCACTCAACCACGGGGCAGGAACACATCGGCCAGCAGTTGATTGCGCGGCAGCCCCGCCAGGAACAGGCGCCTGGAGAAGGCCTCGACGCTGACAGGATGCCCGCAGAGTAAGGCCAGGGTTTGCCGGGAAACAAGCCGCAGTTGCGCCAATGCCTGGGCCGACTGCGCCGCAGTCCACAGCTCCACCGTCAGGTTCGGATGACGCGCAGCCAGTTCGGCCAGGGGCCCGGCCAGGTAATGACCGTCGGCATCATGGGCCAGGTGAATCACCCGGATGGCGCCCTGGTGATCCTGGCGCAACGCCTCGCGCAGCACACCCCACAGCGGCCCCAGGCCGGTACCGGAAGCCAGCAGCCACAGCGGCCGGGATTGCCAGTCGGGATCGTATTGCAGTGCTCCGCCACGCAGTTCTCCCAGGCGCAGGCGATCACCCACCGACAACGCGCGCGCGGCATCGCTGAATGCGCCGGGCTGGCGGCAATCGATATGAAACTCCAGGAAGGCATCCTCCTGAGGCAGGCTGGCCAGGGAATAAGGCCGTGCCACCTGCCCGGCCCACAACACCATGTGCTGCCCGGCGCGATAGCGCAGTCCACGCTCCGCTTGCAGCCGCAGGCGCAGCACCGAGGCATTCAACCAATCGGCCCCCACCACCAGGGCCGGCAGGCCGTCCCGCAGCGGGTCGAACGCCTCGACCTGCAGATCGCCGATCACCTGGCACTGGCACGCCAGGCGCCAGCCCTCCTGGCGTTGTGCCGGGCTCAAAGCAGCGGGCTGCCGGTCCTCGACCTCGCCCTGGCACCGCACCAGGCAAGCATGGCAGCTGCCGGCACGGCAACTGTAAGGCACGGCCACACCCGCCTGGTTCAAGGCATCCAGCAGGTTGCTGCCGGTGGCTACCGACCAATGGTGTTCGCCGACGTACAGTTCAGGCATAGCAGGACTCGATCACAAGGGGCGCGCACAGGGAATCATGCCTGCGACAGTTTGACCATAGTCGGGTGTATCGGCCACCGTGCCGGGTTATACTGCCGCGCCTTTTTAGCGTCGCGCCTGCACCACTTGGCGTGCCTTGGAAAGGTGGACTCAGCCGACCGATGCACCCCACTGAGCCCACCTTTATTGAATGTTCCCTTATAGAGGAGCGCGACTCATGACCGTGATCAAGCAAGACGACCTGATTCAGAGCGTTGCCGACGCCCTGCAATTCATTTCCTACTACCACCCCGTTGATTTCATCCAGGCGATGCACGAGGCCTACCTGCGCGAAGAATCGCCGGCAGCCCGTGACTCCATCGCGCAGATCCTGATCAACTCGCGCATGTGCGCCACCGGCCATCGCCCGATCTGCCAGGACACCGGTATCGTCACCGTGTTCGTGCGCGTGGGCATGGACGTACGTTGGGATGGCGCCACCATGGGCCTGGACGACATGATCAACGAAGGCGTGCGTCGCGCCTACAACCTGCCGGAAAACGTCCTGCGCGCCTCCATCCTGGCCGACCCGGCCGGTGCGCGTAAAAACACCAAGGACAACACCCCGGCCGTGATCCACTACTCCATCGTTCCGGGTAACACCGTGGAAGTGGATGTGGCGGCCAAGGGCGGCGGTTCCGAGAACAAGTCGAAGATGGCCATGCTCAACCCGTCCGACTCGATCGTCGACTGGGTGCTCAAGACCGTTCCGACCATGGGCGCCGGCTGGTGCCCACCGGGCATGCTCGGCATCGGCATCGGCGGCACCGCCGAGAAAGCCGCGGTGATGGCCAAGGAAGTGTTGATGGAATCCATCGACATCCACGAGCTGAAAAAGCGCGGCCCGCAGAACCGTATCGAAGAGATGCGCCTGGAGTTGTTCGAGAAGGTCAACCAACTGGGCATCGGCGCCCAGGGCCTGGGTGGCCTGACCACCGTGCTCGACGTGAAGATCATGGACTACCCGACCCACGCCGCTTCGCTGCCGGTGTGCATGATCCCCAACTGCGCCGCCACCCGTCACGCGCACTTCGTGCTCGACGGTTCGGGCCCGGCGTCGCTGGAAGCGCCACCGCTGGACGCCTACCCGGAAATCGTCTGGGAAGCCGGTCCATCGGCCCGTCGCGTCAACCTCGACACCCTGACCCCGGAAGAAGTGCAGAGCTGGAAGCCGGGCGAAACCGTGCTGCTCAACGGCAAGATGCTCACCGGTCGCGACGCCGCGCACAAGCGCATGGTCGAGATGCTGAACAAGGGCGAAAGCCTGCCGGTGGACCTCAAGGGTCGCTTTATCTACTACGTCGGCCCGGTTGATCCGGTGCGCGAAGAAGTGGTTGGCCCGGCTGGCCCGACCACCGCGACGCGGATGGACAAGTTCACCCGTCAGATCCTCGAGCAAACCGGCCTGCTGGGCATGATCGGTAAATCCGAGCGCGGCCCTACCGCGATCGAAGCGATCAAGGACCACAAGGCCGTGTACCTGATGGCCGTGGGCGGCGCCGCTTACCTGGTGGCCCAAGCCATCAAGAAGTCGCGTGTAGTGGCCTTCGCCGAACTGGGCATGGAAGCGATCTACGAGTTCGACGTGAAAGACATGCCGGTCACCGTTGCGGTGGACAGCAAGGGCGAATCCGTCCACATCACCGGTCCTGCCATCTGGCAGAAAAAGATCAGTGAAAGCCTGGCGGTAGAAGTGCAGTAAGCACCCTCCCCCAATAGTGAGGCGACCGCGGCCCATGGCCCGGTCGCTTTTTTATTGCCTGCTGATTCACCTATGGCAAGCGGGTTTATTGTGGTGAGCGGGCTTGCCCCGCTCACCACAAGAAGCCCACTCTCCCTTCAGCCACGACAGCCCCTCACCACAAGACCCAAGCCGCTCATGCTATGGTGCACTCCCCTTACCGTGCCTGCCCATCACCGTATGATCGTGATCCCTCGCCCGCTGCGCCTGACCTTCTACTCCCTGCTGATCATCGCCGGTGCGCTGCTGGCCGCGGCCTTGGCCACGCGCCATGCCGAACGCCAGGCGTTGGTGGACGATGCGGCCCGCGCCAACCAGCAGCTCGCGCTGTATGCCAACTCGTTGCACACCCTGATCGAACGCTACCGCGCCCTGCCCGCTGTGCTGGCACTGGACTCGGAAATGATCAACGCGCTCAAAGGCCCGTTGGACCCAGGCACCCAGGACCTGCTCAACCGCAAGCTCGAACGCATCAATGGAGCGGCGCAGTCCTCCACCCTGGAGTTGATGGACCGCACCGGCCTGGCCGTGGCCGCCAGCAACTGGAACTTGCCGAGCAGTTATGTCGGGCACAACTACGCGTTTCGGCCGTATTTCAGCCAGACCAAGAGCCAGGGCACCGGGCGCTTTTACGCGGTCGGCGTAACCACCGGGATCCCGGGGTATTTCCTCTCCAGCGCCGTGCTGGATGAACACGAGCAGTTCCTTGGCGCCATGGTGGTGAAACTGGAATTCCCTGAGCTGGAGCGCGAATGGGCCCAGGGCGATGACCTGTTGCTGGTCAGCGACGCACGCGGCATCGTGTTTATCGCCAACCAACCGGGCTGGCGTTATCGCAACCTGCACCCGTTGTCGGCCAGCGACCTGGTCGAACTCAAGGCCACCCGCCAATACGACAAGAAACAACTGCAGCCGCTGGACACCCAGACGTTGCAACGCTTCGACGAAAACAGCCACCTGATGCGCGTCAACGGCCCCGATGGCAACGCCAATTACATCTGGGAGTCCCTGCCGCTGAAGGCCGAGGGCTGGACCCTGCACCTGTTGCGCAAACCCCAGTTCGCTTTTGAAGACCAGCGCAACGCCGGCCTTGCCGCCGCCGGCTCCTGGCTGGCGCTGGTGTTCCTGGTGCTGTTCCTCAGCCAACGCTGGCGCCTGGCCCGTTTGCGCCAGCGCAGCCGCGAAGAACTCGAACAGCTTGTGGAAGAGCGCACCCAGGCCCTGCGCACGGCCCAGGATGGCCTGGTGCAATCGGCGAAATTAGCGGCGTTGGGGCAGATGTCCGCCGCCCTCGCCCATGAGATCAACCAGCCGCTGACCGCCCAGCGCATGCAGTTGGCGACCCTGCGGTTGCTGTTGGACCACGGTCGGGTGGACGACGCCTACAAGGCCCTGACCCCACTGGACGATATGCTCACACGCATGGCCGCGCTGACCGGCCACCTCAAGACCTTTGCGCGCAAAAGCCCCAGCGGCCTGCGCGAACGCCTTGACCTGGCCACCGTGGTCGACCAGTCCCTGCACCTGCTCGACGCGCGCCTGCGTGATGAAGCCATCGGCACCGTGCTGGACCTGACCCGCCCCGCCTGGGTACGCGGCGACGCGATCCGCCTCGAACAGGTGCTGATCAACCTGCTGCGCAACGCCCTCGACGCCATGGCCGACAAACCCCGCAAGCGCCTGGAAATCCGCCTGCATGCCGACCAGCAACTGTGGCAACTCACGGTCAGCGACAGCGGCGGCGGGATTGCCGAAGAGCACCTCAACAGCGTGTTCGACCCGTTCTTTACCACCAAGCCGGTGGGCGACGGGCTCGGCTTGGGCCTGGCGGTTTCCTACGCTATCGTGCACGAATTGGGCGGACGCCTGAGCGCCAGTAACCGTGGCGACGGCGCGGTATTTACCCTGACCTTGCCTATCGCGCTGGAGACACCCGACTTATGTTGAACGCGGTGATTGTGGTCGATGACGAAGCCAGCATTCGGACGGCCGTCGAGCAATGGCTGAGCTTGTCGGGGTTCGAGGTGCAGTTGTTCAGCCGCGCCGAAGCCTGCCTGGCGCAACTGCCCAAGGACTTTCCCGGGGTGATCCTGAGCGACGTGCGCATGCCCGGGCTCAGCGGCCTGGAGCTGCTGGCCGAAGTGCAGCGCCGTGACGCCGACCTGCCCGTCATCCTGCTGACCGGGCATGGCGATGTACCGATGGCCGTCGAAGCCATGCGCGACGGCGCCTACGACTTCCTGGAAAAACCCTTCAGCCCCGATGCCTTGCTCAACAGCCTGCGCCGCGCATTGGACAAGCGCGGGCTGATCCTCGAAAACCGCCGCCTGCACCAACAGGCCGATCATCGGGCACAGTTGGAGTCGAGCCTGCTCGGCGTGTCCCGTGGCTTGCAGAACCTGCGCCGGCAGGTACTCGACCTGGCCACCTTGCCGGTCAACGTGCTGATCCGTGGCGAGACCGGCAGCGGCAAGGAGCTGGTCGCCCGCTGCCTGCATGACTTCGGCCCCCGTGCGAAAAAACCGTTTGTGGCGCTCAATTGCGCGGCGATTCCCGAGCAACTGTTCGAGGCCGAACTGTTCGGCCACGAAAGCGGCGCCTTCACCGGTGCCCAGGGCAAGCGCATCGGCAAACTGGAGTACGCCCATGGCGGTACCCTGTTCCTCGATGAAATCGAAAGCATGCCCCTGGCCCAGCAAGTGAAGCTGTTGCGGGTGTTGCAGGATCAGAAGCTGGAACGCCTGGGCTCCAATCAAAGCATTCATGTGGATTTACGCATCATTGCCGCGACCAAGCCGGACCTGCTGGAAGAAGCCCGCGCCGGGCGCTTTCGCGAAGACCTGGCCTATCGGCTGAACGTTGCACAACTGCGCCTGCCGCCCCTGCGCGAGCGCCGCGAAGACATCCCGCTGCTGTTCGATCACTTTGCCCAAAGCGCCGCCGAGCGCCTGGGCCGCAGCGCGGAACCGCTGAGCGGCGCGCAGTTGGGCCGCCTGCTCAGCCATGACTGGCCGGGCAACGTGCGCGAGCTGGCCAACGTCGCCGAACGCCAGGTGCTGGGCCTTGGCGAGCCGGAGCCGGAAGGGATCGAAGCCGGGCAATCGCTGGCCGCGCAGCAGGAGGCGTTCGAGGCCCATTGCCTGAAGGCTGCATTGACCCGGTATAAAGGCGATATCAAGGCGGTGCTGGCGGAGTTGCAGTTGCCACGGCGCACCTTCAACGAAAAGATGCAGCGCCATGGGTTGGCCAGGGACATGTTCCTGAAAGACGAATGAGCGGATTTCCGCTCATCACCCTCAAAAACATCAGCGACTTTCCGCCCAAAATAAAACCCAGCCCCTTCTAGACCGGGCCTTCATCTACCTGGCACAGCTCCTGCTATAGCCCCAGCCAGGCTGCGCTCGCGCCGCTCCATAAAAACAACTAGATGAAGGATCCTTCAATGGATAACTCCAACACCTTGCCTCTGGGGTCGGCGGCCGCGCCGGCTAAAGAACGCACCACCACCAGCCGCATCAAATCGATCTTCAGCGGATCGGTCGGCAACATGGTCGAGTGGTACGACTGGTATGTCTACGCCGCTTTCTCGCTGTACTTCGCCAAAGCCTTTTTCCCGAAAGGCGACACCACCGCCCAACTGCTCAACACCGCCGCGATCTTCGCCGTGGGCTTCCTGATGCGCCCCATCGGTGGCTGGCTGATGGGCCTGTACGCCGACCGTGCGGGTCGCAAAGCAGCACTGATGGCGTCGGTCCTGCTGATGTGCTTCGGCTCGTTGATCATCGCCCTGAGCCCCGGTTACGAAACCATCGGCGTCGGCGCACCGATCCTGCTGGTGTTCGCCCGCCTGCTGCAAGGCTTGTCGGTCGGTGGCGAATACGGCACCTCGGCCACCTACCTGAGTGAAATGGCCACCAAGGAACGTCGCGGTTTCTTCTCCAGCTTCCAGTACGTGACCCTGATCTCCGGCCAGCTTATCGCCCTGGCCGTGCTGATCGTGCTGCAGCAGATCCTGACCACCGAGCAACTGTACGACTGGGGCTGGCGTATCCCGTTCGCCATCGGCGCCCTGTGCGCAGTGGTCGCGCTGTACCTGCGTCGCGGCATGGAAGAAACCGAGTCGTTCACCAAGAAGGAAAAAGCCAAGGAAAGCGCCATGCGCACCTTGATGCGCCACCCCAAGGAACTGATGACCGTGGTCGGCCTGACCATGGGCGGCACCCTGGCTTTCTACACCTACACCACCTACATGCAGAAGTACCTGGTGAACACCGTCGGCATGAGCATTTCCGACTCCACCACGATCTCGGCGGCAACGCTGTTCCTGTTCATGTGCCTGCAACCGATCGTCGGTGGGCTGTCGGATAAAGTCGGGCGTCGGCCGATCCTGATCGCCTTCGGCATCCTCGGCACGCTGTTCACCGTACCGATCCTCACCACCCTGCACACTATCCAGACCTGGTGGGGCGCGTTCTTCCTGATCATGGCCGCGCTGATCATCGTCAGCGGCTACACCTCGATCAACGCCGTGGTCAAGGCTGAACTGTTCCCAACCGAAATCCGCGCCCTGGGCGTGGGCCTGCCCTATGCACTGACCGTGTCGATCTTCGGCGGTACCGCTGAATACATCGCGCTGTGGTTCAAGAGCATCGGCATGGAAACCGGTTACTACTGGTATGTGACTGCGTGTATTGCAGTGTCGCTGGCGGTCTATGTGACCATGAAGGACACACGCAAGCATTCGCGCATCACCACGGACTAACGGTTGGATGCAGTAACAAATGTGGGAGCGGGCTTGCCCCCTCCCACCTGTTGAATCAGGACACCTCTGCTACCGGGCTCCGGCCATACCGTCGCTGTGCATACGACGCCCCGACAATCATCACCACCAGCACCGCCGCCAATACCGCCGACGATCCAATGGTGCCGAAATCCAATCCGCCCTTTTCATGGGGCTTGGTCAGGAAGTCGCCCAGGGTTGCACCAAACGGCCGGGTCAGTACAAACGCCACCCAGAACAACAGCACCGACGAGATTTGGGTGAAGTACTTGAGCGCCACTACCGCGGCAATGGTCGAGCCAATCAACAAGGCGCCACCGGCAAAGCCGAGCCCCGAATCGTCCGCCAGGAAGTCGCCCAACGCAGTGCCCAGGGTGTTGGAGAACAGGATCGCCATCCAGTAGAACAGCTCGCCTCGGAAAGTCTGCACCTTGTTCACGTTCAGCGAGTCACCACTGAGGTGCCACAAGGCAAAGATGATCATCAGGATCACGATCAGGATCATCGACCCGGTGGCGTAGCCCAGGCCCAGGGTGCGGTCCATGAAGTCCGACATGGTGGTGCCGGCGGTGCTGGTGGAAAGGATCACGATCCAGTACAGCACCGGGTTGTAGGTTTTCGACCAGAGTTGTGTCACCAGAGTGACCAGGAACACGCTGATAAGGATCATCGAGCTGATGGCGTAACCGACGTTCAGGGTCATCGACAACAAGTCCCCGGCGGTTTCGCCCAGGGTGGTTGCGCAGATTTTCATGACCCAGAACGCCAGGGTGATCTGAGGAAGTTTATTCATGCGGTAGAAGGCTCCGAGGCTCAGTCTTATAGGGGGTATCGACCTTGGGCGCAGACTGAACGGGCCGCTGTGAAAAATAGGTGGCCGCTGAATGAAAATTCCATAGGGCCGATGGAAATTCGTCGCCGTGGATTGCACTATGACGGCCTCCCAGAACCCCGCAGCAGGAACCCGGCCATGCCTGACGATATCCACTTCTACGAACCGGCCAACGGCCACGGCCTGCCACACGACCCGTTCAATGCCATTGTCGGGCCACGGCCGATTGGCTGGATTTCATCCCACGACAATAACGGGCGCCTGAACCTGGCGCCCTACAGTTTTTTCAATGCGTTCAACTACATTCCACCGATCATTGGGTTTTCCAGCGTCGGGCGCAAAGACAGCCTGAACAACATCGAACAGACCGGCGAGTTTGTGTGGAACCTGGCCACCCGCCCGCTGGCCGAGCAGATGAACCAGAGCTGCGCGGCCGTCTCGCCGGAGGTGAATGAGTTCGAGTTGTCCGGCCTGACACCGGTGGCGTCGAAAATCGTCGGCGTGCCGCGAGTGGGCGAGAGCCCGGTGTCGTTCGAGTGCAAGGTGACGCAGATCATCCAGCTGCAGCGCGCCGACCAGCAGTTGGTGCCCAGCTGGCTGGTGCTGGGCGAGGTGGTCGCGGTGCACATTGCCAAGTGGCTGCTCAAGGATGGGGTGTACGACACCGCAGCCGCGGAGCCGATTTTGCGTGGCGGTGGCCCGGCAGACTACTTCCAGCTGGGGCCGGAGGCGTTGTTCAAGATGTATCGCCCAGGCGCCAGCAAACCCTGACTGAAATACACCAAAAAAGTGGGAGGGGGCTTGCCCCCGATGGCAATGGCACATCCAACATCGTTGTTGACTGACACACTGCTATCGGGAGCAAGCCCCCTCCCACATTAGAGGGTCGGCGTTGTTCAGCTGGCGGCGCTCGCCCAGGTCAGTTGACCCTCTTCATCCACACCGATCAACCGTTCAAGCTGCACGGTGGCTGCATCATCGGCATCGGAGGCGGTCTTGAACGTCTGTCCATCCAGGATCTTGTGAAACTGCGGGGCGCCCATGCCATCAAGTGCCTTGACGGCGACGGCGGCGCTGTAGCCCCCTTCACCCGGTACTACGGCGGAAACGGCTTCGTGGTGGGCAAATTGTTTACGTGCCATGTTGCAGGTCCTGGCCAATGGAAAAGTGGGCCATTCTAACCATTAACCGGCCAGTTGCAGGTACTCGCCGTAGGCATTGGCGGCAGAGGCATCGGTGAAGGTCTGGAAGTCCATGCTGCGCACGACCATGTCGTTCAACAGCTCGGTGAAGATCATCAGGGCCGGCGAGTTGAAGTAGGCGCTCATCGCCTGCTCGCTGCTCCAGAAACCCGAGATCAACCAGACATCGGGATCGACCTGGGAATGCTGCAACGAAAATTGCAGGCAACCCTGAGCCTGGCGGCCCGGTTCGATCAAACTGCTCAAGCGTGCACCCAGTTCGGTGCTGCACCCGGTGCGGGCGCGGATAAAGGCCATATGGCTCGCGGGAATGGGGGTGGACATGTTCGACTCTCCCGTTGAGAAGTGATGCTCGGCAAGCACTGTGGGGGCGTGTTGCCACAGGATCAAAGATAACGGCGCGGGTGCGGGCGCGGTTAGTCAATTCCTGCAGGCTTATTGCACAATCCTGCGAGAAGCGTAGGAAGGACGGAGGGACCGCCGACTCGATTCCACAGGCAAACGCCTTGTTTCAGGGACATGACAGCCCGAGAACTTGCCTGATTCGCGACGCGTCGCAGGATCAGGCAAGGATTGTGCAGAATCGACCTAACACTGCTTGAAAAGCCGCCGCTAAGCTGAGCCCATCAAAAAAGCATGCAGAGGACGCCTTATGCCGTCGCCCGAACATCAGTCCATGCCCCTCGACGCCGAGACGGAAAAACAGCGCGCCGAGCTGGCGAGCATCGTGCATCGTCATACCTGGGAAGACGGCTCCTATGGCACGGCGATTACGTCACTGTTCCTGAACCGCCACAACACACCGCGTGACTTCATGCCGGTGCTGGTGGAGCCGGCGTTGTGCATCCTTGCCAACGGCAGCAAGGAAGTGCGCCTGGCCGACGAAATCTTTGCCTACGACCCGCTCAATTACCTGGTGTTCTCGGTGGCGATGCCCGTGGCCGGGCGGATCATCGATGCCACGCCGGAAGATCCAAACCTGTCAGTACGCATCAATATCGACCCGGCGCAGCTCACTGCCTTGATCGCCGAGGCCGGCCCCATGGGCGTGCCCACGCGCCCGACATCGCGCGGGATGTATGTGGACCGCATCGATCCCCAGTTGCTCGACGCCGTGCTGCGCCTGGCGCGCCTGCTGGATACGCCCAAAGACATTGCCATGCTGGCGCCGCTGATCAACCGTGAAATCCTCTACCGCCTGCTGCGCGGTCCCCAGGGTTATCGCCTGTATGAAATTGCCGTGGCCAACAGCCAGAGCCATCGCGTCAGCCAGGCGATCAAGTGGCTCAATGGCAACTACGAACAACCGCTGCGCATCGATGACCTGGCCAAGGAAGTGAACCTCAGCGTCTCGACCCTGCATCACCGTTTCAAGGCAATTACCGCCATGAGTCCGTTGCAGTACCAAAAGCAGCTGCGCTTGCAGGAGGCACGTCGGCTGATGATTGCCGAAGGGCTGGAAGCGTCGGCGGCGGGGTATCGGGTGGGGTATGAAAGCCCGTCGCAGTTCAGCCGGGAGTACAGCCGGTTGTTTGGGGCACCGCCGCTGAGGGATTTGGCACGACTGCGCCAAAGCGTCTGACACACAGACGATCAAAATGTGGGAAGGGGTGTGCCCCCTCCCCTATTTGTCCAATGGTGTTTTCAGTCCAGGGTCCTGGGCAGTTGCAGGGTGACCCGCAAGCCGCCCTCACGCAAATTCTGCAAACTCACTTCACCGCCATGGCTATGGGCAATATTGCGCGCAATACCCAAGCCCAAACCGTAGCCCTGCTGCTGGCCGGCCAGGCGAAAATGCGGTTCGAAGACCTGTTCCAAACGCTGTTCCGGCACGCCAGGGCCTTCGTCGTCGACGTGCAGGATGAACTCCGCGCCATCGTCCTCAATACGCAAATGGGCGTTCTGCCCGTACTTCAAGGCATTGTCGATCAGGTTGCCGATGCAGCGCTTGAGCGCCAGCGGCTTGCCCGGGTACGCCGCCACCGCTGCGCCGTCCAGGGTGACCCGGCCGTTGCCGTTGGGGGCCACATAAGGCTCCACCAGGCATTCGAGCACATGGTTGAGGTCGACCGGCTGGATGTTCTCGTGGATATCGGTGTCTTTCACACATTGCAGCGCGCCTTTGACCAGCAACTCCAACTCATCCAGGTCACGGCCGAACTTGGTTTGCAGGTTCTCGTCTTCGAGCAATTCCACGCGCAGGCGCAGGCGGGTAATCGGTGTGCGCAGGTCGTGGGAAATCGCGCTGAACAACTGGCTGCGCTCCGTGAGGTAACGGCTGATGCGTTCGCGCATGGCATTGAACGCGCGGCCCACTTCCACCACTTCACTGCCGCCGCCTTCGGCCACCGGCTCCACATCGGCCCCCAGGGACATGTCTCGCGCCGCCCGCGCCAGGCGCTTGAGCGGCCGGCTTTGCCAGTGCACCAGCAGGCCGATGAACAGCAGCAAGAAGCCGCTGGTCAGCACGATAAACCACACCTGCTGGGACGGCAGGCCCTGTTCTTCCAGGCTGGTGTAGGGCTCGGGCAACAGCGAAGCGATGTACAGCCATTCGCCGGGGGCGAGTTCGATCTGGGTCACCAATACCGGCGGATTGACCGGTTCCAGGGTCAGCGCGTAATGGGCCCAGGAGCGCGGCAACTCATCCAGTTTCAAGCCGGCGTTGAAGATGCGCAGGTCTTCGGCGCTGACGAACTCCACCGAGATAGGCACGTCGGCGCCCAGGGTCTGGCGCAGGACTTCATCCACGGCCACCAGCACCGCCTGTTTACGCGGGGTTTGCGGCAACACTTGCATGTCGAGGGGCCGATCATTGAGGGTCACGACAAAACGGGTGCCGCCCATACTGCGCAGCTGGTCAAGGACCAACGGCCGATAGGCCACCGGCAACGAACGGAAATAACTCACGCTGGCGGTCATCGAGTGCGCCAGGCTACGGGCGCTGGTGACCAGGCCTTCTAGCTGGGTGGCGCGCAACTGCGAGACCCAGATCACGCTGGACAGCGCCTGGGCGAACAGCACTGCAAGCAAGGTCAGCAACAACATGCGCCCCAGCAGCGAGCGCGGTACCGGGAAGCGCCGGCGGCGTTCGCTCAGCGGCTCAGTGGGCATTGCCGGCAACCACGCTGGCTGCCAGTTGATAGCCGCTGCCGCGCACGGTGCGGATCAGCCTCGGGGGTTTTTCGGTGTCGCGCAGGCGTTGACGCAGGCGGCTGACAGCCATGTCGACGATCCGGTCCAGCGGCATCAGGTCGCGGCCACGGGTGGCATTGCCGATGGTGTCGCGGTCGAGAATCTGCTGCGGGTGATCGAGAAACAGCTTGAGCAGGGCAAAGTCGGCACCGGAGAGGATCACCTCTTCGCCATCCACGTGGAACAGCCGATGACTGATCATATCCAGGCGCCACTCATCGAACACCAGCACATCGCCATTGCCGCTGCGCTCCTGGCCGAACTGGCAGCGGCGCAACAAGGCCTTGATCCGCGCCTGCAACTCACGGGGGCTGAAGGGCTTGCCGATATAGTCGTCGGCCCCCAGTTCCAGGCCGATCACACGGTCGGCTTCGTCGGAACTGGCGGTGAGCATGATGATCGGCACCTGCGCCTGGCGCGGGTGCTGGCGAATCCAGCGGCAAAGGCTGAAACCGTCTTCGTCCGGCAGCATCACATCGAGGATGACCAGATCGCACGGCGCCTCGTTCATCGCCTGGCGGAACCCCGCGCCATCCGGCACGCCACGCACCTGGAAACCGGCGCGACTGAGGTAGGTCTGCAGCAATTCGCGGATTTCCTGGTCGTCGTCGACGAGGAGAATCGATTTACTGATTACGCTCACGGGGTCCTCCTTGTTGTTATTAGGTGGTGCGGGTCAGGCAAACGCCTGCTCCAATGCGACGCCCGCCCCGGTCAACCCGGAATACGGCGCGGTCACCAGCCACACCGGGATGCCCTTGAAGTAGTCGCTCATGCAGCCTTTGTCACTGAAGCTCCTGGCAAAACCGCTGTGGATGAAGAAGTCGGCAAACCGCGGAATCACCCCACCCACGATATACACACCACCGCGTCCACCGGTGGTCAGCACATTGTTGCCGGCCACCCGGCCCAGCCAGATGCTGAATTGATCCAACACTTCCATGGCCACCGGGTCGCCCGCCAGGCCCGCCGCCGTGATGGCTTCGGGGGTGTCGAGCACGGGTGTGTGGCCATCGACCGCGCAAATCGCCCGGTACAGACGCGGCAGACCGCCACCGCTCAAGGCGGTTTCGGCGCTGACGTGGCCGATCTCGGTGTAGATATGCTGCCACAGCTGGGTTTCCCGTGGGCTGCTCAGGGGCAGGTCGACGTGGCCGCCCTCCCCCGGCAACGCCGCGTAACGGCCTGCGCCGAGGTCCAGCAGGGTACCGACGCCCAGGCCGGTACCCGGACCGATCACCACCGCCGGGCGCAACGGTTCCGGCGTGCCAGGGCAGACCACGCGGAATTCGTCGGGTTTAAGACGCGTCATGCCCAGGGCCATGGCCGAGAAGTCATTGACCAGCAGCAGTTCATCCACCTGTAAGGCCTGGCAAAACGCAGTCTTGCTCAAGCGCCAGTGATTGTTGGTGAATTTGAATTCATCCCCGCTCACCGGCCCGGCGACCGACAGGCACACCGCACCGATGTCGCCGATTTGCAGGCCTTCTTCCTTGAGGTAGACCTTGATCGCGTCCTCAGGGCTTTGGTGATCAGCCGTGGCATGCACCCGGATCGAATGCAGTGCCTGATCTCGCCACAACGCAAAACGGGCGTTGGTACCCCCGATGTCACCGACCAGCGCTAGCTTCACTTAAGCGTCTCCAAGGCACAGGTAAAGGCGCTGGCGCCCTGCTCTGCGGAGCTTGCGGCCAAGCGCATAAATGCAAACAGCTCGCGACCGGCCCCCACGTTATTGCCCAACAGGCCCGTGGCAGGCGTGCGCGCTGCAAATTCTTCGGCGTCCACCTTAAGCTCCAAGGTGCCCTTCACGCCATCCACGCGAATGATATCGCCATCTTTGACCCGTGCCAGTGGCCCGCCGCTCTGGGCTTCGGGGTTGACGTGAATCGCGGCGGGGATCTTACCCGACGCGCCGGACATACGCCCGTCTGTCACCAGCGCCACCTTGAAACCACGGTCCTGCAGCACGCCGAGGAACGGCGTCATCTTGTGCAGTTCCGGCATTCCGTTGGAGCGCGGGCCCTGGAAGCGCATCACGGCGACAAAATCCTTTTCCAGCTGGCCGGCCTTGAACGCATCGGCCAGGTCCTGCTGGTCCTGGAACACCACCGCCGGCGCTTCGACGATCTGATGCTCAGGCGCTACGGCAGAGACTTTCATGACACCGCGGCCGAGGTTGCCTTCCATCACACGCAGGCCGCCTTCCGGCGAGAACGCACGCGCCACCGGGCGCAGGATGGTTTCGTCGAGGCTTTCGATCGGGCCGTCGCGCCACACCAGCTCGCCGTCGACCAGGAATGGTTCCTGGACATAACGGCTCAGGCCCTTGCCCGCCACGGTGTTGACGTCGTCGTGAAGCAGGCCGGCTTCAAGCAGCTCGCGGATCAGGAACGACATGCCGCCCGCCGCCTGGAAGTGGTTGATGTCGGCCTTGCCGTTTGGATACACGTGGGACAGGGTCGGCACCACCTCGGAGAGGTCGGCCATGTCATCCCAGGTGAGGATGATGCCCGCCGACATGGCGATGGCCGGCATGTGCAGGGTGTGGTTGGTGGAGCCGCCCGTCGCGTTGAGCGCAACGATGGCGTTGACGATGGATTTCTCATCGACGATCTCGCCGATCGGCGTGAAGTTGCCGTTGGCCTTGGTCAAGCGCGTGACCTGGTGCGCGGCTTCGCGGGTCAGGGCGTCACGCAGCGGCGTGTACGGGTTGACGAACGAGGCACCCGGCAAATGCAGGCCCATCACTTCCATCAGCAGTTGATTGGTGTTGGCGGTGCCGTAGAAGGTGCAGGTGCCGGGGCTGTGGTAGGACTTCATCTCCGATTCCAGCAGCTCTTCGCGAGTGGCCTTGCCTTCGGCGTAGCGCTGGCGCACATCGGCCTTCTGCTTGTTGGAGATGCCCGAAGGCATCGGACCGCCCGGTACGAAGATCATCGGCAGGTGGCCGTAGCGCAGCGCGCCCATCATCAGGCCGGGCACGATCTTGTCGCAGATGCCCAGCATCAGCGCGGCGTCGAACATGTTGTGGGACAGCGCTACCGCCGTGGACATGGCGATGACTTCACGGCTGAGCAGGCTCAGCTCCATGCCGGGCTCGCCCTGGGTCACGCCGTCGCACATGGCCGGGGTGCCGCCAGCGAACTGGCCGACCGAGCCGACTTCGCGCAGGGCTTTCTTGATTTGTTCCGGGAAATGTTCGTACGGCTGGTGCGCCGAGAGCATGTCGTTATATGACGAAACAATTGCCACGTTGGCGGCGTTCATCATGCGCAGGCTGTTTTTATCTTCGGTGCCGCAACCGGCCACGCCATGGGCGAAGTTGGCGCATTGCAGCTTGCCGCGCATCGGACCGTCGCTGGCTGCGCCGCGAATGAGCGCAAGGTAAGCCTCACGAGTGGCGCGGCTGCGGGCGATAAGCCGTTCGGTGACCTCAAGGACGCGGGGATGCATGTGTAGAACTCCAGGCTAACGGATGTGGCGACCTGAGTGTCTATGCTGATCAAACGCCCGCAGCTCATGGGATGGCAGAGAGTCGTTTGGATCATCGGACCAGTTGATTCAGGTCACTCGTTGTAGATTGAACAAAATATTGCCACTAAAAAGGCTTGTTTTCTATTTTTATGCGAATAATCTTGTAATTCTTACAACAAATCGACGACAGGCACTTTCCAATGACTCTTCGTATCGCAATCAATGGTTTTGGCCGTATCGGCCGTAATGTCCTGCGCGCACTGTATACCCAAGGCTATCGCCAGGATTTGCAGATCGTCGCCATCAATGATTTGGGCGACAGCTCGATCAACGCCCACCTGCTCAAATACGACACCGTGCACGGCACTTTCGATGCAGAGGTCGCCCACGATCAGGAAAGCCTGACCGTCAATGGTGACCGGATTGCCGTCAGTGCCATTCGCAACCCGGCCGACCTGCCGTGGGCGGCGCACAAGGTCGACGTGGTGTTCGAATGCACCGGTCTGTTCACCGACCGTGACAAGGCTGCCGCCCATATTACCGCCGGCGCACGCAAAGTGATCATCTCCGCCCCGGCCAAAGGCGCGGACGCGACCGTGGTCTACGGCGTGAACCACGACATCCTGCGTCAATCCCACCAGATCATCTCCAACGCCTCGTGCACCACCAACTGCCTGGCGCCGGTCGCCCAGGTGCTGCATCGCGAATTGGGTATCGAAAGCGGCTTGATGACCACGATTCATGCCTATACCAACGACCAGAACCTGACGGACGTCTACCACACCGACCCGTACCGCGCGCGTTCGGCCACCCAGAACATGATCCCAAGCAAGACCGGCGCCGCCGAAGCGGTGGGCCTGGTGCTGCCGGAGCTGGCAGGCAAGCTGACCGGCATGGCCGTGCGTGTACCGGTGATCAACGTGTCGCTGGTGGACCTCACCGTGCAGTTGAAGAAAGACGCCACTGCCGACGAAGTCAACGCACTGCTCAAGGAAGCCAGCCAACACTCGAAGATCCTCGGCTATAACACCCTGCCGCTGGTCTCCAGTGACTTCAACCATAACCCGCTGTCGTCGATCTTCGATGCCAACCACACCAAGGTCAGCGGCAAGCTGCTGAAAGTGCTGGCCTGGTATGACAACGAGTGGGGCTTCTCGAACCGCATGCTGGATAACTGCCTGGCGTTGTGCAACGCCGAGTAATGCGGTCCTGTGGGAGGGGCAAGTCGAATCGTCGCACCGCCCTTCCCACATTGTTCTATGTAGACACAGAGGAATAGCCACTTGCCATTTGAGTTGATGATAAGCATTATCATTAACTGCAAATCGGTCTGGTATCACTGTGAGCCAATCTCGCTTCAACCAAGTCTTTCTCACCCAACGGGTGATTCTGCTACGCACCTTGCAGCGGATGGTGAATAACCACAGCACCGCCGAGGACCTGTTGCAGGAAACCTACCTGCGCGTCACCCGGGCCCTCAGCGAGCGGCCGATCGATCACCTCGAACCCTTCGTCTACCAGACCGCACGTAACCTGGCGCTGGATCACTTGCGTTCACGCAGGATTCAAGCGCGCACCCTGCAGGAAGATGTGCCACTGGAGATCCTGCAAAGCGTCGCCGCCCCCATCAGCACCCCCGAAGACGCAACCCAGGCCGAGCAATTGCTTGAACACCTGAGCATCAGCCTCGGCCAGTTGAGCGCGCGCCAGCAGCAGATTTTCATCCTCAGCCGCCTGCACGGTTGCAGCTACCAGGAGATCGCCGATCAGTTGGACGTGTCCTTGAGCACCGTGCAAAAGGAACTGAAATTGATCATGGCCATTTGTGTAGGTGTGGCCGAAAGACTGGATCGGCCTTAAGCTTCAACCGACAGAATTGTCGACCCAAGCTGTAGGAAAGATGAATAAAACGTGGCGAAGACCCGAGGAACACCGTGACGGACCCGAATAAACTGCGCCCCCATGAGCTGGCTCATGAGGTGTTGCAAGATACAGCTATGGACCAGGCCCTCGATTGGCTGATCGCCTTGCAGTGCCCAGCGCCCGGGCAGCAGGCCGAGTTTGAAGCCTGGCTGGCCCAAGACCCCGCCCACGTCCACGCCTTCGGCAAGGCCCAGGCCGCCTGGGGTGGCGCGCCGGTGCACAGCGCCGCCGTCGCCCTGGCCGCGCCGCGCAAGCCCAGGGGCTGGCGCCGGATCAAGCCGCACTGGAAACCGCTGGCCACCGCCGCCGTGCTGTTGATCGGCCTGTTCAGCTTCAGCAACCTGCCGGTACGCCTGCAAGCCGACCATCTCACGGTGGTGGGCGAACGCCAGCGCCTGCAATTGGACGATGGCTCGAAAGTGTTGCTGAACACCAATTCGGCGTTTTCCAGCAGCATCAAGGACCACCAGCGGATCGTTCGCCTGTACCAGGGCGAAGCCTTTTTCGAAATCATGCCCGGCCATGGCCTGCCCCTGGAAATCGACGCCGGCCCCGTGCGCGCCAGCGTGCGTGATACCGCCTTCGCCGTGCGCTACCTCAACGGCGAAGCCCAGGTGCAGGTGCAGCGTGGCGATGTCGACCTGAGCAACACCTTCGACGATGCCCGCGTGCGCCTGAGTGCCGGCGAAAGCATCCGCATCGGGCCCAAGGGCTTTGGCCAACCGGCCAGGCTGGATGCCAACAAGGACCTGGCCTGGGTGCAAGGCCGGCTGATTTTCGAAAACTGCCCGATGAGCGAAGTGCTCGCCGAACTGCGTCGTTACTACCCCGGCTGGATCGTCAACACCAACGACAAGCTCGCCAGCGTCGCCGTCACCGGCAACTACCGCCTCGACCAACCCCTGGATGTGGTGCGCTCCCTGGCACACATCACCTCAGCGAAGTTGTCGGAATACCCCGCGCTGGTGATTTTGAACTAAATGAGAATTATTTTTACTCGATAGCCTTCGGCGGTACGTCTCGTCTTAGCCAATGCAACTGATTCCTATTTGGTTCGGTTCGCAACTATAAGATTCGTACCTTCCGGAGCGCTCTCGATGTCCTCTCGTTTCAACCGCCGGTCCTCCTCCCCCGTGCTGTCCTTGCTGACCGCCGCCATCCTGCTGGCCGGTTCGCCAGTGATGGCCGCCACTGCCGCCGAACCTGCCGCCCGCAGCCACGGCAACTACAGCTTCAGCATCGAGCAACAGCCACTGGTTTCGGCGCTGAACGCCTTTACCAGCGTGACCGGCTGGCAAGTCGGCCTGCCCGCCGAGCTGGGCCAGGGTGTGTCGTCCCCTGGGGTGCGCGGCGCCCTGTCGCCGGAGAAAGCCCTGGACCGGCTGTTGGTGGGGACCAACCTGAGCTACCGCAAGCTGGGCAATAACAACATCGTCCTGGAAAAGCGCACGGCGGGCAGCACCCTCAACCTGCAACAGGTGACCATCAGCGCTACCCGTAACGCGCAGGATGTGAACAGCGTACCGAGCACCGTCAGCGTGCATGATCGCGAAGAACTGGACCGCCAGAACGTCAACACCATCCGTGAGCTGGTGCGCTACGAGCCCGGCGTCTCGGTAGGCGGCGCAGGCACCCGCGCCGGCAATGCCGGGTTCAACATCCGCGGGATCGACGGCGACCGCATCCTTACCCAGGTGGACGGTGTGGAAGTGCCCGACAACTTCTTCAACGGCCCCTACGCCAAGACCCGCCGCAACTACGTCGACCCGGAAGTCGTCAAGCGCGTCGAGATCCTGCGCGGCCCGGCCTCGGCCCTCTACGGCAGCAGCGCCATCGGCGGCGCCGTGAGTTACTTCACCCTCGACCCGGACGACATCATCAAGCCCGGCCAGGACGTCGGCGCACGCTTGAAGACCGGCTACAGTTCCGCCGACGAAAGCTGGCTGACCTCCGGCACCGTCGCCGGCCGCGTGCAGGACTTCGATGGCTTGCTGCACCTGAGCCAGCGCAATGGCCATGAGACCGAATCCTACGACGGCAACAACGCCACCGGCCTGGCCCGTACCGGCGCCAACCCCGAGGACGCGCGCACCACCAACATCCTGGCCAAGCTCGGCTGGAACTATGGCGATGACAACCGCCTGGGCCTGACCTATGAGAAGTACAAGGATGATCGCGACGTCAACCTGAAGAACGCGGTGGGCGGCCCGTTCATCGGCGGCCGAGGCTTCAACCTCTACCGTGATCGCCGTGGTAACGACACCATTACCCGCGAACGTTTCGGCCTGGAAAACAGCTTCGCCCTTGAGTCGCCGATTGCCGACCGGATCAAGACCAGCCTCAACTACCAGATCGCCAAGACCGACCAGACCACTGCCGAGATCTATCAGTCAGGTCGTCGTGTCCTGCGCACCCGCGACACGCTGTACCAGGAAAAACAGTGGATTTTCGATGCGCAGTTGGACAAAGCGTTCAGCCTCGGTGAAACCGATCACCAAGTGACCTACGGCACTACCCTCAAGCAGCAGAAAGTCACCGGCTCGCGCGAGGGCGGCGCGACCTGTGTGGCCGTCGGCAGTGGCTGCACCGCCATCGGCGCCCCCAGCCCGATGGCCTCCGACAGTGTGAAAAAGTCCAGCGACTTCCCCGACCCGACCATCAACACCTACTCGCTGTTCGCACAGGACCAGATCAGTTGGGACAAATGGACCTTCCTGCCCGCCGTGCGCTACGACTACACCCAGCTCAAACCCAAGCTGACCCAGGAGTTCCTCAACACCGTCAACCCGACTGGCGCGGACCCGGTGAGCGATAAGGAAAAAACCTGGCACCGTGTGACGCCCAAGTTCGGCCTGACTTACGCCCTGACGGATCAATACACCTGGTTCGGCCAATATGCCGAAGGTTTCCGTACGCCATCCGCCAAGGCGTTGTACGGCCGCTTTGAAAACCTCAACCTGGGCTACACCGTCGAGCCGAACCCCGACCTCAAGCCAGAAACCAGCAAGGGCATCGAAACCGGGATTCGCGGCAAATTTGACGAGGGATCCTTTGAAATCGCCGTGTTTTACAACAAGTACCGCGACTTTATCGATGAGGACAACGCCGTCGTCGGCGGCACGGTCGAACAGTTCCAGGCCATCAATATCAAGCGCGCCACCATCAAGGGGGCCGAAGCCAAAGGGCGCCTGAACCTGGATGCATTCGGCGCCCCGCAGGGCCTCTACACCCAGGGTTCGGTGTCCTATGCCTACGGTCGTAACGACGATAACGGCGAGCCGCTGAACAGCGTCAACCCGCTCAAGGGCGTATTTGGCCTGGGCTACGATCAGGACAACTACGGTGGTCTGTTGAGCTGGACCCTGGTGAAAAAACAGGATCGCGTCGACAGCAGTACCTTCCACGCGCCGGACGGCGACACCAGCGGCCCCTTCAAGACCCCGGGCTTCGGGGTTGTCGACCTGACCGCCTTCTACAAAGTCACCCAGGACGTGACCATCAACGGCGGCCTCTACAACCTCACCGACAAGAAATACTGGAACTGGGATGACGTACGCAGCTACGACAGTGTCGGCGAAGCCGCGGTGACCGGACCGGCCAACCTCGACCGCCTGACCCAGCCGGGCCGCAACGTTGCGATCAACCTGATCTGGGACATCTGACGACACCCGACTCACCTCGTCGAAATTTCAGCGGCGAGGTGAGGATTTTTTACTGTGCCGCGTCTTCTTGTTCGTCTAGTTGATAACAGCTCTCTTTAAGGGCCATAAGGCGCTCCCCCTTCTCAAGGACTTTTTCATGACCGCTTCTTCTACCGCAGAACGCCCAAGCCTGCGCTCCCAGCGCCTGAACCAGATTACCCACGAGCCACACACCAGGCTGGACGCGTTGGTGAAGGCCCACGCGCCGTTTGAAACCCAGGCCAACTTCGCGCGTTTCGTAGTGGCGCAGTACCTGTTCCAGTCGGAACTGGTGGCCCTGTACAACGATGCCGAACTGATCAAGATCGTGCCTGACCTGGCCGAACGCTGCCGCGCCGAAGCCGCCAGGCTGGACCTGGCTGACCTGGATACCGAAGTGCCAGCACCGCTCCCCGGCGCGCTGAAAAACCCGAGCAAGGCCGAAGCCCTGGGCTGGTTGTTCGTGTCCGAAGGTTCCAAGCTGGGCGCGGCGTTCCTGATCAAGCGCGCCGTAGGTCTGGGCCTGAGCGAAACCTTCGGTGCCCGCCACCTGGGTGAGCCGGCCGGTGGTCGCGCCGAAGGCTGGAAAAGCTTCACTCGCACCCTGGATGCGTTGCAATTGAGCGCCGAGGAAGAAGCCGCAGCGGAAAAAGGCGCGGTGGATGCATTTGTGCGCTTCACCGTGCTGCTGGAACAGGCGTACGCTAGCGCCCCTGAACTGGCCTGATCGCCCACATTGAAATGCGGTTTAAATGTGGGAGGGGGCTTGCTCCCGATAGCGGTGCATCAGTCAACAAATAGGTACCTGACCCTCCGCCATCGGGGGCAAGCCCCCTCCCACAGTTGATTGCATTTCAATGCCGACTCTTTTGTTATCCCCTACTTTGCACACACCATGACCCGCAAACCCCAATCCACCTCGAAAATCGCACAGATCCTCTTCGGCCTGCTGGCCTACGTCAGCCTGGGCATCGGGCTGGTGGCGATTGTGGTGCCGGGTTTGCCCACCACCGAGTTCATCCTCCTGGCCGCCTGGGCCGCGACCAAAAGCTCACCGCGCCTCAGTGCCTGGCTGGAAAACCACCGCCTGTTCGGACCGATCCTGTTCAACTGGCGCAACGGCAGGATCATCGCGCGCCGGGCCAAAGTCAGTGCCACCGTGAGCATGCTGCTGTGCGCCATCCTGATGCTGGTGATGCTCGACCACGGCTGGCCGATCTACCTGGCGATTGCCGGGATGAGCCTGGGCAACCTATGGATCTGGTCACGCCCGGAACGGCTCGCACAGCCCGTGTGACGCCGGCTGTAGCCGTTCTCCTACCGCTCATCGCCTGCCTCTCATGAATTAATTTGTTACGCCGATGTTTCAGACATAGCGCTGAATGGACTTGGCCTGCACTGCGAGCCCTCCAACATGCCCATTCGTGAGTGAACCTATGTTCGACACCCTCTCTATCCGCTTGAAAATCGTGCTGCTGTCCGGGCTCTGCCTGTTGGGGGTGATTGCGCTGGTGGTCGGCATCAACATCTACAACACCAACCAGAACGATCAGTTGGTCAGCGACTCAAGCTCGCGCATGCTTACCGACGGCGTGGAACAACTGCTGCAAGCCAGGGCGGCCGAACAGGCAGTGCAACTGCAGAAAACCTTCGGCGACAGCCTGCTGGCGCTGACCGCACTGGCCGACCAGGTCAAGGACCTGCGCACCATGGCCAGCAAGCGTGGCCTGGACGCCGGCGCGCTGCGCGAAGAAATCAACCAGAGCCTGAAAACCACGTTCGATCGCAACAGCAAAGTGCTGGGTTTCTGGCTGTCGTTCGAACCCAACAGCCTGGATGGCAAGGACAGCGAATTCGTCGATGACAAAGCGCGCGCCTCCAACGAAAAAGGGCGCTTCTCCAGTTATTGGAGCCGTGCCGGCGGCGAAGGCTTGAACACCGTCATGGTCGAAGAGGACCTGAACAAGACCACCCTCACCCTCAACGGTACGCCCTACAACATCTGGTACACCTGCCCACGGGACACCCGCACTACCTGCCTGCTGGACCCGTATGAAGACACAGTGGGGGGCAAAAAGGTGCTGATGACCACCATCGCTTCGCCGCTGATCGTCGACGGCAAACTCATCGGCGTCATCGGTGTGGACATTGCCCTCACCGCCCTGCAAGCCACCACCGACGCCGCACAGAAAGACCTGTTCAACGGCGCGGCGCACCTGGAGATTCTTTCCAGTACCGGCCTGATTGCCGCCTACAGCGGCGAACCGGACAAGGTCGGCAAGAACCTGATCGACACCCTTGGCGCCGAAGGCAAGGAAATCGTGCAATTGCTGGCCAGTGACAACCGCATGATCCGTGAACAGGGCGACACCATTCGCGCCGTGTACCCGGTCAAGCCACTCGCCGATGCCAAGCCATGGGGCGTGGTGATCAAACTGCCCAAAAGCGTGATGCTGGCCGATAACGTCAAGCTGCAGGCGGTACTCGACGACGCCCAGGCCAGCGGCACGCTCAAGGCCTTGCTGGTCGGCGCCGCCGCCGGCCTGCTCGGCTTGCTGCTGATCTGGCTCACCGCCACCGGCGTGACCCGCCCGATCAACAGCGTGGCCGCCATGCTCAAGGACATCGCCAGCGGCGACGGCGATCTCACCCAGCGCCTGGCCTATGCCAAGAAAGATGAACTGGGCGAGTTGGTGAACTGGTTCAACCGCTTCCTCGACAAACTGCAACCAACCATCGCGCAGATCAAGCAAAGCATCACCGAAGCCCGTGGCACGGCTGACCAGTCCTCGGCCATCGCACGCCAGACCAGCGAAGGCATGCAGGTGCAGTTCCGCGAAATCGACCAGGTGGCCACGGCGTCCAACGAAATGAGCGCCACCGCCCATGACGTCGCCAACAGCGCCTCCAATGCCGCCAGCGCGGCACGCGGCGCCGACCACTCGGCCCGTGAAGGCATGTCGATCATCGAGCAGAGCACCCGCGACATCACCACCCTCGCCGAAGAAGTCAGCAAGGCGGTGGGCGAAGTCGAAGCCCTGGCGGTCAACAGCGAACAGATCGGTTCAGTCCTGGAAGTGATCCGCAGCATTGCCGAGCAAACCAACCTGCTGGCGCTCAACGCGGCGATCGAAGCCGCACGCGCCGGGGAAAGCGGCCGGGGGTTTGCGGTGGTGGCCGACGAAGTGCGCAACCTGGCCAAGCGCACCCAGGATTCGGTGGAGGAAATCCGCCAGGTGATCGAACGTATCCAGAGCGGCACCCGTGGCGTGGTGGCAACCATGCACTCGAGCCAGAGCCAGGCCCAGAGTAACGCAGGGCAGATCCATCAAGCCGCGCAGGCCCTGGGCAAGATCAGTGATGCCGTGACGGTGATCAGCGACATGAACCTGCAAATCGCCAGCGCCGCCGAGCAGCAAAGCGCCGTGGCCGAAGAGGTCAACCGCAACGTCTCGGCGATCCGCACCGTGACCGAAACCCTCACTGGCCAGGCCACCGAGTCGGCGGCCATCAGCAGCCAGCTCAATGCGTTGGCCAGCCAGCAGATGAAACTCATGGATCAGTTCAAGGTGTAAGACACACCAACGGTCAAATGTGGGAGGAGGCTTGCCCCCTCCCACATTTTGACCGCCTACTGCTTAGAGACCCGTCCAGGCCTGCACAAACGCCGCCACATCTTCCTTCGGCGCCGTACGCGGCGGGTTCTGCGGTGTACCCAAATAAAGGAAGCCAATCACCTCCTCATCCGCCGTCAGCCCCAGGCCTTTGGCGACATGAGCCGAGTAGGACAGTTCACCCGTGCGCCACACCGCACCAATCCCCTGGGCATAGGCCGCCAGCAGAATACCGTGGGCCGCGCAGGCGGCTGCCAACAGTTGTTCAGACTTGGGCACCTTGAAGTGTTCCTGCAGGCGGGCAATCACCACCACCACCAGCGGCGCCCGCAGCGGGCCGTTCTGGGCCTTGTCGATGACAGCCTGGGGAGCATCGGCGTCCTGCAGGCGAGCGGCTTCGGCCAACAGCGTGCCCATCTGCTCACGGGCGGCACCTTCCACGGTGAGGAAACGCCAAGGGCGCAGTTGGCCGTGGTCGGGCGCACGCATGGCTGCGGCGAACAGCACATCGCGCTGCTCCTGGGTCGGTGCCGGTTCCAGCAAACGCGGCACGGAAACACGGTTGAGCAAAGCGTCGAGAGCCTGCATTGGCCACCTCCAGAAAAAAATGTGCGGTCATTCTAGCGGGAATGAATCGGGATGCCACCAAACGATAATTGCTCTTATTCAATCCGCCCCGCCCTGTTAGACTTTGCGACCTTATTTTCAGCCTTGGTCCGGGAAACTCGATGTTTCGTTCGCTTTTTCGCCTGTGCGCAGCGTTGATGGCCTTGAGCCTGGCCGCCTGCGACGACGCCCCACGCTTCACCAAGGCCGAGCCGGGTGAAGCGCGAGCGGGCGGCGCGACGACGGTGAACAAGCGCGACCAGAATGCGTTTTCCCTGCCCTCGGCCAACCTGTCGCCCACGCGCCGCCTGGATTTCAGCGTGGGCAACAGCTTCTTCCGCAGCCCCTGGGTGATCGCGCCGTCCACCACCACCGCCCGCGATGGCCTGGGCCCGCTGTTCAATACCAACGCCTGCCAGAACTGCCATATCAAGGACGGCCGTGGCCACCCGCCGCTGCCCGACGCGGCCAATGCGGTGTCGATGCTGGTGCGCCTGTCGATTCCCCTGTCTACCCAGGACCAGCCGCCCTACGCCAAGCTCATCGAGCAAGCCGGGGTGGTACCCGAGCCCGTCTACGGCGGGCAACTGCAGGACATGGCGGTGCCCGGCGTGCCGCCGGAAGGCAAGGTGCGCGTCGACTACACGCCGGTCAACGTCACCTTCAAGGACGGCACCGTCGTCGAGTTGCGCAAGCCCGACCTGCAAATCACCCAGCTCGGCTATGGCCCGATGCACCCGGACACGCGCTTCTCCGCACGCATCGCCCCACCGATGATCGGCCTGGGCCTGCTCGAAGCCATCAGCGACGCGGACATCCTGCGAAATACCGACCCGAAGACCGCCGACGAGGAAGCCCTCGTCGGCCGCGCGAATCGGGTCTGGGATGACGCCGAGCAAAAAACCGTACTCGGGCGTTTTGGCTGGAAAGCCGGGCAACCCAATCTCAATCAACAAAATGTTCACGCGTTCTCTGGTGATATGGGCCTTACCACCTCCCTGAGACCCTTCGATGACTGCACCGACGCCCAAGTCGCCTGCAAACAGGCACCCAACGGCAATGGCCCCGATGGCGAGCCGGAAGTCAGCGACAACATCCTGCGCCTGGTGCTGTTCTATACGCGCAACCTGGCAGTGCCCGTGCGCCGCGACGTCGACACGCCGCAGGTGCTGGCCGGGAAAAACCTGTTCTACCAGGCCGGTTGCCAGGGTTGCCATAAACCGACGTTCACCACCGCTGCGAATGCCGCCGAACCCGAGTTGGCCAACCAGGTGATTCGCCCCTACAGCGACCTGCTGTTGCACGACATGGGGCCAGGCCTGGCCGACAACCGCACGGAATTCAAGGCCGGTGGCCGCGACTGGCGCACGCCGCCGTTGTGGGGCATCGGCCTGACGCAGACCGTCAGTGGCCATACCCAGTTCCTGCATGACGGCCGCGCCCGCAACCTGCTCGAAGCCGTGCTGTGGCACGGCGGCGAAGCACAAGCGGCGCAGCAGCATGTGTTGTCCTTCAATGCCGAGCAGCGCGCTGCGTTGCTGGCGTTCCTGAATTCTTTATAAGCTTCGCCCCAATTACAGAAGGGAGCTCGACATGTTCCGTCCCAAGTTGTTGTTCACCAGCCTGGCCGCCCTCGCCCTGGGCGCCTGCTCGCCACAAGACCCGCAAGCCGTGACCTCGGCGGCGATCGCCAAGCAGGTGATCCTGCCGACCTACAGCCGCTGGGTCGAAGCCGACCGTCAGTTGGCCGTCAGCGCCCTCGCCTACTGCCAGGGCAAGGAAAGCCTGGACACTGCCCGCGCCGACTTCCTCCACGCGCAAAAAGCCTGGGCCGAGTTGCAACCGCTGCTGATCGGCCCGCTGGCCGAGGGCAACCGCTCGTGGCAGGTGCAGTTCTGGCCGGACAAGAAGAACCTGGTGGGCCGCCAGGTCGAGCAACTGGTCGCCGCCCAGCCGCAGATCGACGGTGCCGCACTGGCCAAGTCCAGCGTGGTGGTGCAGGGCCTGTCGGCCTACGAATACATCCTCTACGACGCCAGGACCGACATCGCCGACGAGGCGCAGAAAGCCCGTTACTGCCCGCTGCTGGTGGCCATCGGTGAGCGCCAGAAAGCCCTGGCCGAAGAGATCCTGGCCAGTTGGAACAGCACCGACGGCATGCTCGCGCAGATGAGCAAGTTCCCGAACCAGCGCTACGCTGATTCCCACGAAGCCATCGCCGATCTGCTGCGCGTACAAGTGACCGCACTGGACACCCTGAAGAAAAAACTCGGCACGCCCATGGGCCGCCAGACCAAGGGCATCCCGCAGCCGTTCCAGGCCGATGCATGGCGTAGCCAGTCGTCCCTGCAAAGCCTGGAAGCCAGCCTCGCCGCCGCCCAGACCGTGTGGGTGGGCGTGGACAACAAGGGCCTGCGTGGTTTGCTGCCGGCGGATCAGAAGCCGTTGGCCGACAAGATCGACGCAGCCTATGCGGCCGCGCTGAAACTGTTCGCCAGCAACCAGCGTACCCTCAACGAACTGTTGAACGATGACGCCGGGCGCCAGCAGCTCAACGACATCTACGACAGCCTCAACGTCGTCCACCGCCTGCACGAAGGCGAGCTGGCCAAGGCGCTGGGGATTCAACTGGGCTTCAATGCCAACGACGGTGACTGATGATGCTCAGGCGACAGGCTTTGGCGATCGGCAGCGTGCTGCTCAGCGCACTCACGTTGGGTGGCTGGACGCTGTTCAAAGGGAAAGGCAAGCGCCCGCTGCTGCTGTCGGCCCGCGATGATGCAGACGGCAAGCACTATGCCGTGGGCTTTCAGCTGGACGGCAAGCAGGTGTTCGCCACCCAGGTCGGCCAGCGCTGCCACGACATCATCAACCACCCGACGCTGCCGATTGCGCTGTTTGTTGCCCGCCGCCCGGGCACCGAGAGTTACCTGATCGACCTGCGCGATGGCGCGCTGTTGCAAACCCTCACCTCGAACGCCAACCGCCACTTCTATGGCCATGCGGTCATCCACAAGAGCGGCGATTGGCTGTACGCCACCGAGAACGACACGTCCGATCCCGGCCGTGGCCTGCTCGGTGTGTACAAGTTCGAAGGCGAGTGCCTGGTGCACAGCGGCGAGATCTCCACCCATGGCATCGGCCCGCACCAGGTGTCGTGGATGCCCGACGGCGAAACCCTGGCGGTGGCCAACGGCGGCATTCGCACCGAAGCCGAAAGCCGCGTGGAGATGAACCTCAACGCGATGGAACCGAGCCTGGTGCTGATGCACCGTGACGGCACGCTGATCAGCAAGGAAACCCTCGGCCAGCAGATGAACAGCGTGCGCCATATGGGCATCGCCAGCGATGGCACCCTTCTCACCGGCCAGCAGTTCATGGGACCGTCCCAGGAGCGCTCCGAGTTGCTGGCGATCAAGCGCCCGGGCGAGCCGTTCATGGCGTTCCCGGTGGCCGATGAGCAGTTGCAGGCCATGGGGCATTACACCGCCAGCGTCGCCGTGCACAGCGAATTGCGCCTGGTGGCGTTGACCGCACCCCGTGGCAACCGCTTCTTTATCTGGGACATGGACACTGCCGAGCTGCGCCTGGATGGACCGCTGCCCGACTGCGCAGGCGTCGGTGCAGTGGCAGACGGGTTTGTCGTCACCTCGGGCCAAGGGCGTTGCCGCTACTACGATTGCCGCCAGAAACAGTTGGTCGCCAAACCGTTGGAATTGCCGGCAGGGCTCTGGGATAACCACCTGCATCTGATCTGAGCTGCGTAGATACCGCCTAGCCAACGCCGCGCCCCCGTAGCAGCCGCGTTGCGGATAAGGTTTGAAAGGCAAAAAAAAGGGCCTCGCATCGCAAGGCCCTTCTTCGGGGGTTTGAATCGTTTCAACTCTGCGGCCTCATCCCTTGGGACATCCCAAACATGAACAACAGCAACTCATGATCAGGCTTGACCGCCGCACTCGCCTTGGCGACCCGGGGCAGCAGGCATTGCCCGCCGCCTTGCACCGCACTGAGTACCTGTGTGCGAGGTTGCTCCCATGCAGCCAGGGCCAGGGCGGCAATGCCCATCGCCCCGACCAGGAACAGACCTCGTGCTATTTCTAGCTTCATCTGGTTAAACCCTTGATAGCGCTGCCAAACGCCGTTTCATAAAAGTAGCTGAGTTTTTCCCAGTCGGTGCTGTTCCACGACGAATGGCGACGCAGCTGCAACATGTCATGGGAGGCTGCCCGATAAGCGGTCAAGCGCTGGCGGCATTTCTCGAAGTCCAGCAGCGCCACTTCCACCTGGGCCGAGTCGCCCTCGCCCGTCACCCGCACGAAAATATGCTTGATGTACAGGCAACCGTGCTGCCAGCGTCCCTTGTGCATGCGGGCCAGGGTAGCGGCCAACGCCTTGAGCAAGCGCTCGTGCACCTGCTCGCCATACTGTTCGCGACCACCGGCGGCGTACCAGTTTTCAATTTCGTCGAAGCCGTCGAGGGCGGCGGTCACCAGCAGCGCCTTCCAGCGGTGCTCGGGGTCACGACGCGCCTCACAAAAGACCATTTCGGGCACGCGAACATCCAGCAGTCGCAGGCCCCTGAGGGCATCCCGCTCGCGCAGCACCGTGGGGCGTCCGAACGGGTGCAGCCAACTGCGGTAGATATGGCCCGTCTGGCGCTTGCTGTAGAGCAAACGGCCATTAGCGGTCATGACCCGCTGTACACCACTTTCACCGCCACGCCGGCGATTGGGCTCTTCGACCCATTCGCCTTGCTGACGCCAGAAATAATCGAAGCGTTCTTCGGGAGCTACGTGACTGCCTGCTACGCACTCAACTGCCATCCTGTTACCTCTTGCGCAATACATACACCCGCCACATGGCGTAGAGCGGTATGAAGTCCAGGGATTCCTGAACACGGAATCCGGCTTGCTCGAACTCTGATTCAACAGTAGCAGCCGGTAACACAAATCTGTTCTGGTAACCTTCCTGCTCACCTGTCTTGCGACGCTTTCCTTCCAGACGCTTGCGTTTCCAGGCTTTGAAATTGCCATCGACCCACAGCGAAATGATCACGCTGTCACGCGTAACCCGCTGAAACTCCCGCAGAATTGCCTGACGGTGCGCCGGATCACCGATGTGGTGGAGCAGGCGCATACAGAAAATGCTGTCGACCGAGTTATCCGGCAAATCGATATCGAAGGCAGATGTCTGCAAGGGCCGTACCCGTTTCACCACTTCTGCGGGCTGGGCGGCCATCGCGACCTTCAACATGGAGGCCGAATTGTCGGCGCCGATGATCACACGGTTGGGTTTTTCCGCCAGCAGCGGCCAGAAGCGCCCGGCGCCACACGGCAGGTCCAGCACCAGGCCTGGCTCGCCGGCCATCGCCAACGCGCCACGGGCCAGTTGCTCGTCGCGTTTGTGGGACAACCGGCGAGCCAGATTGTCCTGATGCTTGAGCAAATATTCGTGGGCGTGCTGGTCGTCGTACTTTTCGGAAAATTCGAGCTTGATCGGGGTAGGCATCAACGGATCTCCAGTTGCTGATGCCTACAACCTTAAGCAGCGTCCTGTGATCAACAGGTCAACCCCTTGTGAAAAACTTGTCCTGTCCAATCCCATACATTTCAAGACTTTACAGACACAAGCAATATCATGGGGCCATCTTCGCCGATTTACGGGGATCTCTGGCAGGATAACGGCAGGGGGAACGCTCAGGCGTTGACCTGACTCAACTGGACGTGAAAGCGACAGCCATTGGGCTCCATGGTGCTGAGGGTAACGCTCCAGCCCTGGTTCTCGCAGATGCGCTGGACCAGTGACAACCCCAACCCCAGGCCCTCACCGCGCTTCTCACTGCCGCGGACGAACGGCTCGAACATCGCTTCGCGCTTGTCTTCGGGAATGCCGACGCCACTGTCTTCCACCACAAACCCGGTCGGCTCCAGGGTCAGCCGGATGAAGCCGTTTTCGGTGTAATGCAGGGCATTGCGCAACAGGTTGCCCATCACGGCATGCAGGAAGGTCGCGTTGTAGCGCGTATCCAACGGGTCGCCCGGCTGGTAGATCAACTCCAGGCCCTTGTGCTCGATGGGCTCGCGCCAGATGCCGAGCAGATCATCAGCGACCTGGGACAGATTGGCCTTAGGCGACATGCTTCCGTCATCATGCTGAGCCCGGGCCAGCATCAGGAAGGTCTGCACCAGTTCGCGCATTTCTTCGCAGGCCCGGGCGATTCGCTCGACCTGGTTACGCCCACGCTGATCGATAGCCGGGTTTTCCAGCAACAGTTCGCAGGAACTGGCCAGCACCATCAAAGGCGTGCGCAGTTCGTGGCTGACATCGCTGGTGAACAACTGCTCGCGGGACAATGCCTGGCGCAGGCGCCCCAGCGTGGCGTCGAAGGCCACCGCCAGCTCACCTACTTCGTCGGCCGCGTAGTCCGGGGCCAGGGGCGGCGCCAGGCCCAGCAACTGGTCGCGGTGCCGCACCTGGCGGGCCAGGCGTACCACCGGCGCCATCACTTTACGGGCCAGTACCCAGCCGAGGAATACCGCCAGCGCCAGGCTGAGCACGAAGCCCACCAGCACCACGGCAAACAGCACGCGCTCGCGCTCTTCGAAATCGCTTTGATCCTGCAGCAGCACATAGCGCCGACCGTCGACCACTTCGACCATGGCGTGGTACGACAACGCCTCGCGAAACACCTCATGAAACCCTGGTTCCAGATGCCGCAGGTCCTTGGGCAATTCAAAATCCCCGGGGCCACCGCTGAAGTAAAACAGCTGGTCGGGCTCGGGGCGGTGCCGCCAGTCCTCGACGGTGTCCATCAGCAGCAGGCGCTGCAGGTCACCGCCCAAGCCTGCCGAGATCAGCTTCTCTTCCACCAGGTGCACGGTGGCGACGATGCCCATGGCGAAGGCCCCCGCCACCAACGCACTCATCAAGGCAAAGGCGATGATGATCCGTTGGGCAAGGCTTTGCTTAAACTCCATCACGGCCCTCGGCCAGGCGGTAACCCACACCATGCACGGTTTGCAGCAACGGCTTGGCGAACGGCTTATCGATCACCTGGCGCAATTGGTGCACGTGGCTGCGCAGGCTGTCGCTGTCCGGGCAGTCATCGCCCCACAGGGCCTCTTCCAGCACTTCCCGACGCAGTACGTGGGGACTTTTCTGCATCAAGACCGCGAGCAGCTTGAGGCCGACCGGGTTGAGCTTGAGCAGGCGCCCTTCGCGGGTCACTTCCAGGGTATCGAGGTCGTAATTCAGATCGGCCACTTGCAGGGCGCGGCGACCGCCGCCTTGGGCACGGCGCAGCACGGCTTCGATGCGCGCGGCCAGTTCCGACAGGGCAAACGGTTTGAGCAAGTAATCGTCGGCACCGGACTTGAAGCCCTGCAGCCGGTCATCCAACTGGTCGCGGGCAGTGAGCATGATCACCGGCGTGTCGCGGCGCGCGTCTTCACGCAGGCGTTTGCACAGGGTGTAGCCATCGATGCCAGGCAGCATGATGTCGAGCACGATCAAGTCGTAATGCTCGGTGGCGGCCAGGTGCAGACCCGACAAACCGTCCTGCGCACAGTCCACGGTGTAGCCTTTTAGCCCCAGGTAGTCGGCCAGGTTGGCCAGAATATCGCGGTTGTCTTCAACCAGTAGAATTCGCATGGGCAGTGTCTCCGTACGCGGTAACGGCCGTGTTGGCTCGCGCAGCTTAAGGCCAAGTGTGGCTCAGGGATAGAGCGGAAAGGCGTGCCAATAAAGGTTTTCAACCGATTCAGCCTACCAACGAGTTTTTCACTATAGCTTCACAAACTGACTACAGTGTCAGGCAGAAGATCGCCACCCATTGATATAAGGAACATGGACATGGGGTTTCTCAAGACGGCGCCAATGCGCTATCTGCTGTTGGTAACCGGTGCCTGGCTGGTTATTTTCCTGCTCACTCGCAGCGTGCTGCTCATCACCCATTTGGATGAAGTCGGCGGCAACCTGCTGCCAGTGTTTGGCGTGGGCCTGCTGTACGACCTGGGTTTCCTGGCCTATGCGGCACTGCCGCTGGGCCTGTATTTGCTGCTGTGCCCACCCGCGCTGTGGCGCCGTCGCGGTCACCGCTGGTTCCTGCAGGCCGTGCTCACCGTCAGCCTGTTCGCCATGCTGTTTACCTCGGTGGCCGAGTGGCTGTTCTGGGATGAATTCGGCGTGCGCTTCAACTTCATTGCCGTCGATTACCTGGTGTACTCCGACGAGGTGTTGAACAACCTGCTCGAGTCCTACCCGATCGGCAAACTGCTGAGCCTGCTCGCCATGCTGGCGATTGTCTTGAGCCTGGCCTTGCGCAAGCCGTTCAATGCGGCGATGAACGCCCCACTGCCGCCGATGCGTGGCCGGCTAGTGAATGCCTTGGCCCTGTTGGTCGTTGCCGGCCTCAGCCTGCAACTGATCAGCCAGGACAGCCCGCGTGCTCAGGGCGGCAATGCCTACAAGAACGAACTGGCCAGCAATGGTCCGTATCAGTTTTTCGCCGCATTCCGTAACAACGAACTGGATTACCCACAGTTCTACAAAACCCTGCCGACTGAGGTTATCGCCACGCAACTGCGTGCAGAGCTGAGCGAACCCAACGCCCGCTTTATCGGCCAGGACCCGCTGGATATCCGCCGCGCCATCACCAATCCGGGCACGCCGCGCAAACCCAATGTCGTGCTGGTGACCATCGAAAGTTTCAGCGCCAAGTACATGGGCAGCAACGGCGACGAGCGCAACCTCACGCCTAACCTGGATGCGCTGCGTAAACAGAGCCTGTATTTCAATAATTTCTATGCCACCGGCACCCGCACCGACCGTGGCCTGGAGGCGATCACCCTGGCGATTCCACCCACGCCCGGGCGCTCGATCGTCAAGCGCATCGGTCGTGAAAGCGGCTTCGCCAGCCTGGGGCAACAGCTCACGGCCGTCGGTTACGACAGCGTGTTTGTGTACGGCGGGCGCGGGTACTTCGATAACATGAACGCGTTTTTCAGCGGCAACGGTTATCGCGTCGTGGACCAGAGCAGCGTGCCCGAGTCAGAAATCTCGTTCAAGAACGCCTGGGGCATGGCCGACGAGGACCTGTACAACCAAACCCTGAAACTGGCCGACACCGACTACGCCAAGCAGCAGCCCTTTTTGCTGCAACTGATGACCACCTCCAACCACCGCCCCTACACCTACCCGGATGGGCGTATCGACATCAAATCCGGGAATGGCCGCGACGGCGCGGTGAAATACACCGACCAGGCCATCGGCCAATTCCTGGAAGCCGCCCGCCAAAAACCCTGGTTCGATAACACGATCTTCATCTTCGTCGCCGACCACACCGCCGGCAGCGCAGGCAAGGAAGACCTGCCCATCACCAACTACCAGATTCCGCTGTTCATCTATGCGCCCAAGCTGATCGACGCACGGGAAAGCGCACAACTGGCCAGCCAGATCGACCTGGCGCCCACGCTGCTGGGCCTGCTCAACCTGAGCTACGAATCCACCTTCTTTGGTCGCAACCTGTTGCAGGACAACCCACTGCCACCTCGGGTGGTGGTCGGCAACTACCAGCACCTGGGCCTGTTCGACGGCAAGGACCTGGCCATTCTCAGCCCACGCCTGGGCCTGCGCCGCCACGACCAGGCCCTGGGTGAGAGCCAGGAGTTGCGGGTCGGCAGCGATGACCCGTTGATCCAGCGGGCGATCACCTACTACCAGGCCGCCAGCTATGGCTTCAAACAACAGTTGCTGAGCTGGAGAGCGCCCAAGGAAGAGGCCCCGGCACTGAGCACGCGCTAACCAAAACGTCCCGTACAGGTCAGTACGGGACGTTTTTCACCAGGGTCCACCATGGGCACAACCCCCGCCGTCCCCGTCTCCAAACCTCTCAACCTATGGCTCTGCCTGGGCATCCCCGGCGGCGCTGCTCTCCTATTGCTGCTGCTGGAGCTGACCTCACTGGACATGGACCTCGCCAAGCTGTTCTACAACGGTGCGGAGGGCGGTTTCATCGGGCGTTACAGTTTCTTCCTCGAAGACATCCTGCATGATCGTGCCAAACAGTTGGTCATCCTGTTCTCGGTCCTGGCGATCCTGGGATTTGCCGGCACGTTTATTCTCCGACGGCTCAAACCCTATCGTCGTGAACTGGGCTGCCTGGTGCTGTCACTCGGGCTGGCGACCGCGTTTGTCGCTCCGCTGAAAACCATCACCGGCGTCCAGTGCCCGTGGAGCGTCCAGGAATTCGGCGGTCAGGAAACCTACAGCAAATTGCTGAGCCCTCGCCCGCCCACCGATAAACCCGGGCGCTGCTGGCCAGGCGGTCATGCCGCCACCGGGTTCGCCTTGTTTGCCCTGTTTTTTGCACTGCGTGACCGGCAGCCACGGATGGCGCGCAGCGCATTCATCTTCGCCGTCGGCTTGGGCAGCGTGTTTTCCGTCAGCCGCATGATGCAAGGCGCACACTTCTTTTCCCATAACGTGTGGACGGCAATTTTCTGCTGGCTGATCTGCCTGGGGCTGTATTGCCTGTTGCTGTACCGGCCCTCCACGCGCGCAACGCCCACCTGAAGCCAAAGACAGCGCCCACAAAAAAGCCCCGCCTGCATCACTGCAGGCGGGGCTTTTTCAGTACAGGGGTAAGGCTGGCTTACATCATGCCGCCCATGCCACCCATGCCGCCCATGTCTGGCATACCGCCGCCAGCCGAGCCTTCAGCCTTCGGCTTGTCAGCGATTGCAGCTTCGGTGGTCAGGATCAGACCACCGATGGAGGCTGCGGCCTGCAGCGCGGAACGAGTCACCTTGGTAGGGTCCAGGATGCCCATTTCGATCATGTCGCCGTAGACGCCAGTCGCAGCGTTGTAACCGTAGTTACCTTTGCCGTTCTTGACTTCGTTGACCACAACACTTGGCTCGTCGCCGGAGTTGGCAGCGATCTGGCGCAGCGGTGCTTCAACCGCACGACGCAGCACAGCGATACCGACGTTCTGGTCAGCGTTGTCGCCGGTCAGGTTGGTCAGGGCTTCCAGGGCACGGATCAGCGCAACGCCACCGCCAGGTACCACGCCTTCTTCGACGGCTGCGCGGGTTGCGTGCAGGGCGTCTTCAACGCGGGCTTTCTTCTCTTTCATTTCAACTTCGGAACCCGCGCCAACCTTGATCACTGCAACGCCGCCGGACAGTTTGGCCAGGCGCTCTTGCAGTTTTTCACGGTCGTAGTCCGAGGACGTCTCGGCAACCTGGGCACGGATCTGAGTGATGCGCGATTGGATGTCGCCGTCAACGCCAGCACCGTCAACGATGATGGTGTTTTCCTTGGAGATGGTCACGCGCTTGGCGCTACCCAGGTTTTCCAGGGTGGCGCTTTCCAGGCTCAGGCCGATCTCTTCGGAGATAACGGTACCGCCGGTCAGGACGGCGATGTCCTGCAGCATGGCCTTGCGACGGTCGCCGAAGCCTGGAGCCTTGACGGCTGCGACTTTAACGATGCCACGCATGTTGTTCACAACCAGGGTCGCCAGGGCTTCGCCTTCAACGTCTTCGGAAACGATCAGCAGTGGGCGGCCGGCTTTGGCAACGGCTTCCAGCACTGGCAGCATTTCGCGGATGTTGGAGATCTTCTTGTCGACCAGCAGGATCAGCGGGCTGTCCAGCTCGGCAACCATGGTTTCCGGCTTGTTGACGAAGTACGGGGACAGGTAGCCACGGTCGAACTGCATGCCTTCGACAACCGACAGTTCGTTTTCCAGGCCAGTGCCTTCTTCAACGGTGATCACGCCTTCTTTACCGACTTTTTCCATGGCTTCGGCAATGATGTCGCCGATGGAGCTGTCGGAGTTGGCGGAGATGGTGCCTACCTGGGCGATAGCCTTGGTGTCGGCGCAAGGCTTGGACAGGTTCTTCAGCTCAGCGACGATGGCGATGGTGGCCTTGTCGATGCCGCGCTTGAGGTCCATCGGGTTCATGCCGGCAGCAACGGCCTTGTAGCCTTCGTTGACGATCGCCTGAGCCAGAACGGTGGCGGTGGTAGTACCGTCGCCTGCGTCATCGTTGGCACGGGAGGCAACGTCTTTGACCAGCTGCGCGCCCATGTTTTCGAAACGGTCTTCCAGTTCGATTTCTTTGGCGACGGAAACGCCGTCCTTGGTGATGGTCGGAGCGCCGAAGCTCTTTTCGATGATCACGTTACGGCCTTTCGGGCCCAGGGTCGCTTTTACTGCGTCAGCCAGGATGTTGACACCGGTGAGCATTTTCTTACGGGCGGAATCGCCGAATTTAACTTCTTTAGCAGCCATGATCGATATTCCTTAAATACTTTGTAGTAACGGGAAAATGAGCGGGGAAATCAGTCTTCCAGAACGGCGAGAATCTCGTTCTCAGCCATAACCAGCAGGTCTTCGCCGTCGACTTTCACAGTGTTGCTGCCGGAGTAAGGGCCAAATACAACCTTGTCACCGACTTTAACGGCCAGCGCACGTACGTCACCGTTTTCCAGAGTCTTGCCTGGGCCTGCAGCGACGATCACACCGTGGTTGGCTTTTTCAGCAGCCGAACCTGGCAGAACGATACCGCCAGCGGTTTTCTTTTCTTCTTCGCTGCGACGGATTACGACGCGGTCGTGCAGAGGACGAAGCTTGCTCATTGTCGATCTCTCCTAATTGTGTTTTTCATCGGCCGGTATCGATACCGGCGGGTTGTATTCCGGCAGTGCCGGTCGCGGTTCGCTGGGCGAAACACGGAAGTCTGTCCGGTGTCGCCACCAGAAACCTTGCGGTGACCGTTACATAAGGGCGCATAAGCTTATTACAAGGGGCCGGCGATGATTTTTTTTGCGTCTGCCAGCCTATAAAAGCAACACGGCACCCGAAGGTGCCGTGCCAGTGAAGCGGTTATTTGCTGTCGCGGTGTTCGAACTCGCCTTCGATCACGTCGCCTTCTCGCCCCAACGGTTGGCGCGGAGCCGGGCCGCCACGGGGTTGCAGGTCGTCGGCGAACGCACGTTGGCGAAGAGCGGCCTCTTCGGCGCGCTGGCGCATCTTGCCCGCCAGCAATTTGCGGGTGAACGGCAGCAGCATCACCAGGCCCACTACGTCGCTGATAAAGCCGGGCAGGATCAACAGGCCGCCCGCCAACGCCATCATCAGGCCTTCGAGCATGGTCTGGGCCGGCAGTTCGCCGCGGTTCAGGCTCTCACGGGCGCGCAGCGCCGTGGCCAGGCCGGCGACACGCAGCACCAGGACGCCGAGCATCGAGCCGAGAATGATCAGCAACAGGGCCGGGAAAAACCCGATCGCACCGCTGACTTGAACGAATACGAACAGCTCCAACACCGGGAACAGCAGAAAGAGCAATAAAAAAGGGCGCATCAAAAGGTTCCTCAACGCAAGAATGCCTTGCCAGTCCACCTTAGATGACGTCGCCGTTTCGTGAATTCAAGCTTCAGCGGCGGCTTTTTTCGGCCAGACCTCAGCGTGGGCCAATGAAACCAGGGCTTCGCGTACTTGTGTCGGCGTGTTGCAAGATGCCGCAAACGGCAGCCAGTGCAAAGCCTGGCCGATGCGCAGGTGCAGGCCTTCGCTGTCGATGCCGGCCAATTGCGCAGGTTCGAAAGCAGGCAAGCCGGCCAACTCGACGTAGTGGGCAATGGCCTTGGTGTGGTCGCTGTTCATGTGCTCGATCATGCTGCGCTCGGCCTTGCCCGCGAAGGGGTTGGCCAGGGTCAATTGGTCGATCCAGTGAATCGCGCCAAACCCGCCGATATAACGGTGGCGCACCGGCTTGAGCACCCAGAAATCGAAATCGTGGGCCTGGTGGTAGTTGGCCGAATCGGGGAAGTAGCGGTAATAGCGCTCGGCCGCTGCTTCGATGGCGGCCGGGTCCTCGAGTTTCTCGGCTTCGGCCAGGTAGGTCAGGCGCCCCACGGCCTGCACGTCATCCGCTTCGCGCTCGCCGACCAGCAGCGAGCACTTGGGATCTTTTTGCAGGTTATGGGTGTGCTGGGCAATACGGCTGATCAGGATCAGCGGGCGGCCCTGCTCGTCGAGGCAATACGGCACGACCGAGCCGAACGGAAAGCCGGGCATGGCCTTGGAGAGTGTGGAGAGAGCCCCACGGTATTCCTTGAGCAACAGCTCTCGGGCGTTCTTGGCAACCTGCGCGCTCAATGTATGAGTCCTCGGGTATTCAGCCGCCCATAGCGTATGGGAATGGATCTCAACACAAGGTAATCAATCTACGCGCCGGTTGCCAGGGCTCGATTACCAGGCGACGCCGAAGCCTGCGGTATAGCGGGTTTTGCTCAGGCTGCTTTCCGAATCGCCGCTGATCACGTCGCGCTCGGCCTTGAGGTTGAGCGATGCCCACTCTGTGACTTTATAGCGCAGGCCCATTTCCGCATCCAGGGAGTACTCGGCCGGGCCGTCGATAGGCTTGCCCACCTCGCCATTGGTGAAGAACTCAACGGTCTTGCCCACCAGGTAGCGGTTGTAGTTCCACTTCATGGCCAGGGAATAGAAGTTGTCCTTGCCGCCATCGGCGTACTCGTAATCGGTGCGGTTGACCAGCGAGCCGAGGGAGAATGCCCCCAGCTCGTCGTCCCAGAACTGGTAGCCCGGGCCGGTACCGACGGTACGTTGGCGCGCCAGGTCTTCAACCTTGTCGCGCTTGTAGGTCAGGCGCCCCTGCCAGAACCAGTGCTCGGTGATGAAGCGGTCCAGGTCATACTCCAGCGCCCAGTTGTCGGTGGTGGTGACGTCGTCCTGGAACTCGCGGTTGTATTCGCCCTGCCCGGTATGGCGCCATTGGCCATGGCGCGCGGTGGTCTTGAAGTCGATGTCGTAGTCGTTGGTGTCTTTTTCGGCGCGCTTGTAGTCCAGCGCCATGTCGACATTGCCCTTCCACACCAGGTCTTCGATCACCGGCTTGGGCTTGATGATCTGCTGGATACTTGCCAGCTCGACAGTCTTGGGCGCCTCGCCATTGGCCAGCACCACCTTGCCATCGTCCGCCGCCTGCAGGGACTTGGCCTTCTCGCCGGTGTAGGCGTCCTGCTTGACCAGCAACTCCTGGTCGCTCTCCAGGGTTTTCACCTGCTTCCAGTCCACCGGAATGGCGCCGGCGTAGTCGGTCTGGATCAGCAGCTTGCCACCGTCGAAGACCTTGATCTTGCCGGTCAGGCGGTCACCGTTTTTTAACCAGACGGTATCGGCCAGCAGGGGCGTGGAGGCACTGAAGACAGCGAGGCACAGCAGGGTTCTGGACAACATAAGCGGATGGGGAGCTCAAGGTTGGCGAAAAGGGGCGATTATCGTGTTAGATAGCTAGGACTGACTCAAGGATTTGTGTTGAGTTCAATTCTCAACAGCATACTTACAGACGTTTCTTACAAAAGACCGACGATCCCAACGGATATGCCCACAGTGAATCAGCCTGCCGATGCCCCACAAACCCCCGCCGAGATGCGCCGCACCGCGCTGTACCTGACCCTGGCGCAAGTCCCCGCCGGTTGCGTGGTGAGTTACGGCGAGCTGGCGCAACTGGCCGGGCTGGGGCGCGCCGCGCGCTGGGTGGGTCGTACCTTGAGCCAACTTCCCGAGGGCACCACATTGCCCTGGCATCGTGTGCTGGGTGCCGGTGGTCGGATAAGTCTGCCGGTGGGCAGCGCCTCGGGCGACGAGCAACGGGCACGCTTGCGCGATGAGGGCGTCACGGTGCGCAACAATCGCGTGGATATTCAGCGCCATGGCTGGCGCCCGGTAGAGCACAGCGGTTAGAGTGCGCGCTTTGTTTCCGTGAATCTGAGGCAGACTCCAGCCCATGCCCCGTAAAACCTGGCGCGCCGCGCTCGCCGCCTATGCCAGCCCCTCGACGTTAGTGCTGTTGTTGCTCGGCTTTGCCGCCGGCTTGCCTTACATGTTGGTGTTCTCGACGCTTTCGGTGTGGCTGCGTGAGGCCGGTGTGGCCCGCGAGACCATCGGCTATGCGAGCCTGATCGGTTTGGCGTATGCCTTCAAATGGGTCTGGTCGCCGCTGCTCGACCAATGGCGCCTGCCACTGCTCGGTAAACTCGGACGTCGTCGCTCCTGGCTGGTGCTTGCACAGTCGCTGGTGATCCTCGGATTGATCGGCATGGGGTTCTGCGACCCGCAGAAACACCTGTCCTGGCTGATCGCCATTGCCGTCGTGGTGGCCTTTGCTTCCGCCACCCAGGACATCGCGGTCGACGCCTATCGCCTGGAAATCGCCGACGACAGCCGCCAGGCTGCCCTGGCCGCCAGCTATATGTCCGGCTACCGCATCGCCGCCCTGCTGGCCACGGCCGGTGCGCTGTTCTTTGCCGAAGGCTTCGGCTCCACCGGCTTCAACTATAAGCACTCGGCCTGGACCGGTACCTATGTGCTGTTCGGCGTGCTGATGATCCCGGCGCTGCTGACCACGCTGTTCATGCGCGAACCGAATGTACCGCTGCGCACCCAGTTGCAGGCCGGGCGCTATAGCTTCGTGCATCAACTGGTGTCGGTGTTTGTGCTGATCGTGTTGCTGGTATCCGTACCGGCGATGTTCACCCAGTTGTTCAACACCGACTTCGCCAGCGTGCTGTTTCACGGCGTCAGCCTGTGGGACTTGCTGATGGACGACCGCGCGTTCCTGCGCGCCATTCTCTATATCATTCTCACCACGCTGTGCCTGTCGGCAATGGGCCGGCGGGGCCTGGCGCCGGTGCTCACGCCGGTCAACGACTTTATCCTGCGCTACCGCTGGCAGGCATTGCTGCTGCTGGGGCTGATCGCCACCTATCGTATGTCCGACACGGTGATGGGCGTGATGGCCAACGTGTTCTACATCGACCAAGGTTTTACCAAGGACCAGATCGCCGGGGTCAGCAAGATCTTCGGCCTGATCATGACCCTGCTCGGCGCCGGCATGGGCGGCCTGCTGATCGTGCGCTTCGGCATCCTGCCGATCCTGTTTATCGGTGGCGTGGCGTCGGCGGGGACCAACCTGCTGTTCGTGATGCTCGCCGACATGGGCCCCGACCTGCAGATGCTGATCTTTACCATCTCCCTGGATAACTTCAGCTCGGGCCTGGCCACGTCGGCATTCGTGGCCTACCTGTCGAGCCTGACCAACCTCAAGTTTTCCGCCACCCAATATGCGCTGCTCAGTTCGATCATGCTGTTGCTGCCGCGCCTGATCGGCGGGTACTCGGGGGTGATGGTGGAGAAGTTCGGGTACCACAACTTCTTCCTGATCACCTGCATGCTGGGCGTACCGACACTGCTGCTGATTGCGTTGCACTGGTATCAGGAAAATCGGCGGATGCGGTTGAATCCGCCGGTAGAGGACTGATTCTGGGGGCCCTTTAAAAGCCAGACCGCGGCGCCCCATCGCGAGCAAGCTCTGCGCCTACAGACAGCCCTGCATTCTGATGCCTGTACGGCGGCAGTTTGCGCCCGTACAATCCCAAGTCATTTCAAGTTCAAGCAACCGACAACGGCCTACCATGCGTACCAGTCAATATTTGCTCGCCACACAGAAAGAAACGCCTTCCGATGCGGTCGTGATCAGCCACCAGCTGATGCTGCGCGCCGGCATGATTCGCAAACTGGCCTCGGGCCTGTACACCTGGCTGCCCATGGGCTTGAAGGTGATGCGCAAGGTCGAAGCCATCGTTCGCGAAGAAATGAACGCCGCCGGCTCTCTCGAAGTGTTGATGCCGAGCACCCAACCGGCCGAGCTGTGGCAGGAATCCGGGCGCTGGGAAGAGTACGGCCCTGAGTTGCTGCGCTTCAAGGACCGTCATGGCCGCGACTTCTGCGCCGGCCCGACCCATGAAGAAGTGATCACCGACCTGATGCGCAACGAGTTGAGCAGCTATAAACAGTTGCCTCTGAACCTGTATCAGATCCAGACCAAATTCCGCGATGAAATCCGCCCACGCTTCGGTTTGATGCGCGGCCGCGAATTCATCATGAAGGACGCCTATTCGTTCCACGCCGACCAGGCATCGCTGCAGGTCACCTATGACCGCATGCACCAGGCCTACTGCAATGTGTTCACGCGCCTGGGCCTGAAGTTCCGGGCGGTTGAAGCGGACAATGGCTCCATCGGCGGTGCCGGCTCCCACGAATTCCACGTACTGGCCGAGTCCGGCGAAGACGATATCGCGTTCAGCAACGGTTCCGACTACGCGGCGAACATCGAGAAAGCCGAAGCCGTGCCACGGGAAACCTCCCGTCCAGCCCCGGCTGAAGAACTGCGCCTGGTGGATACGCCAGAGACCAAGACCATCGCGGCCCTGGTGGAGAAATTCAATCTGCCGATTGAAAAGACCATCAAGACCCTGATCGTGCACGCCGAAGAAGAAGGCAAGCTGATCGCCCTGGTGATCCGTGGCGACCACGAACTCAACGAAATCAAGGCCGCCCAGCAACCTGGCGTGGCCAGCCCGCTGGTCATGGCCAGCGATGCCGAACTGCGCGACGCCATTGGCGCCGGTGCCGGTTCCCTCGGCCCGCTGAACCTGCCGCTGCCGATCATCATCGACCGTTCGGTCGAGCTGATGAGCGACTTCGGTATCGGCGCGAACATCGACGACAAGCACTACTTCGGCGTGAACTGGGAGCGTGACCTGCCGGTGCCGACCGTGGCCGACCTGCGCAACGTCGTTGCTGGCGACCCAAGCCCGGACGGCCAGGGCACCCTGGAAATCAAGCGCGGCATCGAAGTCGGGCACATCTTCCAGCTGGGCAACAAGTACAGCAAGGCGATGAAGTGCGAAGTGCTGGGCGAGAACGGCAAGCCGATCACCCTCGACATGGGCTGCTACGGCATTGGCGTTTCCCGCGTGGTTGCCGCTGCCATCGAGCAGAACAACGACGAGAAAGGCATTATCTGGAGTGACGCCCTGGCGCCTTTCCAGGTGGCCCTGGTACCGCTGCGTTACGAAACCGAGCAAGTACGCGAAGCCACCGACAAACTGTACGCCGAACTCACGGCCGCTGGTTTTGAAGTGCTGCTGGATGACCGCGACAAGAAAACCAGCCCGGGCATCAAGTTCGCCGACATGGAGCTGATTGGCATCCCGCACCGGATCGTGGTCAGTGACCGCGGCCTGGCCGATGGCAATCTGGAATACAAGAGCCGGACCGAAGCCGAAGCCCAACCCTTGCCGGTGGCTGACGTGCTGTCTTTCCTCCAGGCGCGTATTCGTCGCTGAAAACCAGATCAAGAGAAGTCATGTTCAAGCGAAACACCAGAGCCCTGGGGGGCGCCGCCTTGTGCGGCGCCCTGCTGGTCAGCGGCTGCGCCAATCAGATGTCGCAACGCAGTGAGCACGAGGAGCGGGTCGAGCGTAAGTTGCTCGACCACAGCCTGCAGATCGATGTAGGCGAACCCAAAGTGCTGGAACTGCCGCAACGCCGGGTTCGCATTCACGAGCAAAAGACCTTTGAGGTCACCGAATTCGAAGTTACCCGTCGTTACGATCGCTACACGCCTTACCAGCCCTGGCGCAAACTCTATGAGATGCCCCTGGGTGCAGTGGCTTTGGTCGCGGGTGCGGGCGCCAACGTGGCGAACATCTTCGCCCTCGGCAACCTGCCGACCAGCATGACCCACGACTGGCTGACCTACGGCGTGGACGGTCTCAACCCGTTCATGAACGTGCAATCCCATGGGCGCGCGCAACAGAACCTGGCGGGTATCGATGAAGTCCAGCGCGACAAACGCGTGGAGTATTCGAGCCTGCCCTGGAGCGAGCGCCCGGTCCAGGTCACCGCCGGCAAACAGACCCATGATCTGACCACCGACCGCAACGGCGTGCTGCGCCTGAACCTGTTGGACAGCCCGTTTGCCGAGCAGGACCTGAACCGCGTCACGACCTTGAAGATCAGCGTGGAAGATGGCCAGGACGACGTGCACTCGGACTCGACCCTGGCGATCAGCAGCACCCTGCGCGGCAAGTTGCTGGAAGCCCACGGCCTGATCTACGACGACCTGGAAGACGATGAAGTCAGCCAGTGGGTGCACCGGGTCAAGCGCCTGTCGGAGCTGGGCCTGGAGGAAGAAGCCAGCGAACTGGAACAAAGCCTGATCGAACTGACCCGCAATGATCCCGAGCTGCAGCAGGAATTCCTGCAGGCGTTGACCAAGGATGCAGGGCGGTTGGTGGCGGATCCCGGAGCACGCTGAGGCTTCGAAAACGCTGCAGATCCAAATGTGGGAGGGGGCTTGCTTCCTCCCACATTTTTTCCCGGCTTCTACCAGGAGAACTCTAACTGTTCGTTCCCGCCACTCAGGTCCAGCAGCCGCACCCCAATCCCCAACAACCGCACCGGTTTCCCACCGCGATTGAACGCCTGGGTCATCAACTGTTGATAACTCTCCAGATCCCGCGCCGCGCCCGCCTGCTCCAGCGTCGTCTGGGTAAAGTCATGGAACTTCACCTTAACGAACGGCTTGCCCGCCTTGTAGCTGCTGTCGATACGCGCCATGCGCCCTGCCAGGGTCTCCATCAACTCTGGAAGTTTCGCCAGGCAGCTTGAGAGATCCGGCAAATCCACATCGTAGGTATTTTCCACACTGATGGACTGCCGCCGGCTGTCGTTCTGCACCACACGTTCATCTATCCCACGGGCCAGGCTCCACAAGCGCTCGCCAAAGCTGCCGAACTCACGCACCAGCGCCAACTTGTTCCATTCGCGCAATTGCAGGCAGTCTTCGATGCCCAGGCGCGCCAGCTTGTCTGCCGTCACCTTGCCCACGCCGTGCAACTTGCTTACCCGCAGTTGGGAGACAAAGTCCTCGACCTGATCCGGGGTGATGACAAACAGGCCGTTGGGCTTTTTCCAATCACTGGCGATCTTGGCCAAAAACTTATTCGGCGCCACGCCGGCGGACACAGTGATGTGCAATTGGTTGGAGACCCGGCGCCGAATGTCCTGGGCGATGCGTGTGGCGCTGCCGCCAAAGTGCGGGCTGTCGGAGACATCCAGGTAGGCCTCGTCCAGCGACAGGGGCTCGATCAGGTCGGTGTAGTCGCGAAAGATCGTCTGGATTTCCTTCGACGCCTCCTTATAGGCATCCATGCGCGGCTTGACGATGGTCAGGTCCGGGCAGAGCTTCAGGGCATGCCGCGACGACATGGCGGAACGCACCCCATACGCCCGCGCTTCGTAGTTGCATGTAGCGATCACGCCCCTTCGATCTGCCGACCCACCTACCGCCAGGGGCTTTTGCGCCAGGCTCGGGTCATCGCGCATCTCAATGGCGGCGTAGAAGCAATCACAGTCAACGTGGATGATTTTGCGCTGCGTCATAAGTAGAAAGGCGGGTGTAATCCAACGGATGGCCAGTATCGCATTCACCCCTGTATATAGCACCAGTAGTTTGAATCTTCCGCCTGAGTGGTAGGAAATTTCCCAGATGAATTTATTTTCTCAATCGAAATCAGCCTTCCAATAGAGCTGAAACCCTTGGCCCCACTGGCCCGAACCCCTCAAACGGCTCTACATGGAGAGCTAACCGATTGAACCACAAGCGCTTTTCTTCGATTCACCGGTTGACACACTCGCGATCCTCTGTAGAATGCCGACACACAGACGCGGGATGGAGCAGTCTGGTAGCTCGTCGGGCTCATAACCCGAAGGTCGTCGGTTCAAATCCGGCTCCCGCAACCAAACATCAAAAAAGGCTACTCGAAAGAGTGGCCTTTTTTGTTTTAGCGAGCGGGCTTGACCCGCGCTGGACTGGCAAGCAGCCCCACACAAGATAGTGTGCACTTCACCACGGACTGCTCCGCAGCCCGGCGCGGGGCAAGCCCGCTCACTACAAAAAGCGTTTTCAATCGCGAACTTAGGTTACATGTCAGCTATTTCACACTTATTTGACCCATCGGCTCATTAACGGTTGACACCTCGCCATCTGGCTGTAGAATGCCGCCCACAGACGCGGGATGGAGCAGTCTGGTAGCTCGTCGGGCTCATAACCCGAAGGTCGTCGGTTCAAATCCGGCTCCCGCAACCAAACATCAAAAAAGGCTACTCGAAAGAGTGGCCTTTTTTGTATCCGATGAAAAAGTTCTTCTGAAACAATGGTATGGCATCTTTCATGAAACCGTACGCGGTTTGTTGAGTCCATCTCATTGCACGCTATGCTTACGCCTCTACGACCAATGGCCGCAGTCGCCGCACCCGGTGATCCGCGTTAATATTTGTAATTATTTTGTCCATAGGGATTGGTAACTTGGCTGGATACCTCCATCCTGTCGCGCACAATCCACGAGGTGATTGATGCGCGCCAACTCGTCTGAACCACAAGACACCGTCACAGCAGAACAACCTATCGCCCCCACCCGCTTGCGCTGGCTGGATCTGTTGAGCAAATACCGGCAACCCATCGGGCTGGCCGTGACCTTGTTGCTGTTCGCAATCGCCCTGATCGCCTGTCGGCACCTGCTATTGGAGCTGGATCTCTACGCCCTCCACGACTCGATCCTGGAAGTGCCCAAACCCGCGTTGCTCGGTGCGTTCGCCGCCGCCGTCGCCGGGTTCGTCATTCTGCTGGGCTATGAGTTTTCCGGCGCACGTTATGCCGGGGTGAACCTGCCTGCCAAGACCTTGGCCCTTGGCGGCTTTACTGCCTTTGCGATCGGCAATGCCATTGGCCTGTCGATGCTCTCGGGCGGCTCGGTACGCTACCGTTTATATGCACGCCATGGCATCGGGGCTTCGGAAGTCGCCCACATGACCGTGTTCGCCAGCCTGGCACTGGGCTGCGCCCTGCCCCCGCTGGCTGCACTGGCCACGCTGAGCAACTTGCCGGCAGCGTCGACCTACCTGCATTTGCCACAAACGGTGCTCGGCGGCGTTGCCGGCGCAGTGCTGTTGCTGTCGGCCATGTTGTGCATCGGCATCTACCGCCGCCGCCTGCCGGAACAGCCCTACCCGGACAACCTGCTGGTAAAGGCCGGGCGTCGAACCCTGCGTCTGCCCGGTCGCCGCCTGACATTCCTGCAACTGATCATCACCGCACTGGACGTTGCCGCCGCCGCTACCGTCCTTTATATGCTGCTGCCGGAAGCACCGCCTTTCGGCCCGTTCCTGCTGGTGTATCTGCTGGCGTTGGCCGCCGGTGTACTCAGCCATGTGCCAGGGGGCGTGGGCGTATTCGAAGCCATCCTGCTCGCCGCATTCGCCGACAAGCTCGGCGCCGCGCCCTTGGCCGCCGCCCTGCTGCTGTACCGAATGATCTACGTGGTCCTGCCGCTGCTGATCGCCTGTGTGTTCCTGCTGGTCAACGAGGCCCAGCGCCTGTTCCAGACTCAGCAAAGCCTGCGGGTAGCCTCGGGTTTGGCGGCGCCGGTGCTGGCCGTACTGGTTTTTTTGTCCGGCGTGGTCCTGCTGTTTTCCGGCGCCACGCCAGAAATCGACTCACGCCTGGAAAACATCGGCTTCCTGATTCCCCACCGCCTGATTGACGCCTCGCACTTCGGTGCCAGCCTGATCGGCGTGCTGTGCCTGTTGCTGGCCCAGGGCCTGCGTCGACGCCTGTCGGCTGCGTGGATGCTGACCATGGTGCTGCTGCTGGTGGGCGCCCTGCTCTCGCTGCTCAAGGGCTTCGATTGGGAAGAAGCCAGCCTGATGACCATGACGGCGATACTGCTGGCGATCTTCCGCCGCTCGTTCTATCGCGCCAGCCGCCTGACCGAGCTGCCTTTCTCACCGCTGTACCTGGTAGCCAGCGTCTGTGTGCTGGGGGCTTCTATCTGGCTGCTGCTGTTCGCGTATCAAGATGTACCGTACAGCCATCAACTGTGGTGGCAGTTCACTCTCGACGCCAACGCCCCGCGCGGCCTGCGCTCGTTGCTGGGCGCCGCCGTGCTGCTGGTCATCGTCTCGCTGACCTGGCTGCTGCGCACCGCACGCCCGGTGATCCACCTGCCGACTCCCGAGGAGCTGGAACGCGCCAGCAAGATCCTGATGGCATCGTCGCAACCCGACGGCGGCCTGGCGCTGACCGGCGACAAGGCGCTGCTGTTCCATCCGAATGACGAAGCGTTCCTGATGTATGCCCGTCGCGGCCGCAGCCTGGTGGCCTTGTATGACCCGATCGGTCCGACCCAGCCCCGTGCCGAAATGATCTGGCAGTTCCGCGATCTGTGCGACATCCATCATGCACGCCCGGTGTTCTATCAGGTACGCGCCGAGAACCTGCCCTATTACATGGACATCGGCCTCACCGCGATCAAGCTGGGCGAAGAGGCGCGCGTCGACCTGAAACGCTTTGACCTGGAAGCCAAGGGCAAAGAGATGAAGGACCTGCGCTACACCTGGAACCGTGGCACCCGGGACGGCCTGTCCCTGGAGATCTTTGAACCCGGCACGGCACCGATGGATGAATTAAAAGTCATCTCGGACGCCTGGCTTACCGGTAAGAATGTGCGGGAAAAAGGCTTTTCCCTCGGACGCTTCAGCGACGACTACCTCAAGCACTTTCGTATCGCGATCATTCGCTTCGAAGGCCGCCCGGTGGCCTTCGCCAACCTGCTCGAGACCTACAACCACGACCTGGCCAGCCTCGACCTGATGCGCGCCCACCCGGATGCGCCCAAGTTGACCATGGAATTCATGATGGTCGGCCTGATTCAACACTATAAGAGTCACGGCTACGCCCGCTTCAGCCTCGGCATGGTGCCGTTGTCGGGCCTGCAACCGCGACGCGGCGCGCCACTGACCCAGCGCCTGGGCTCGATGGTGTTCCGTCGCGGCGAGCAACTGTATAACTTCCAAGGCTTGCGCCGCTTCAAAGACAAGTTCCAGCCTGACTGGGAACCCCGTTACATGGCCGTGCCCGCAGGACTTGACCCGCTGGTGGCACTGGCCGATACCGCCGCCCTGATCGCGGGCGGCTTGACTGGATTGGTGAAACGCTGATGATTCGACGCTCCTGGCGGTATGTATTGGCCTTTGTAGTGCTGCTCGCCCTGGTCCTGGGTGGCGGCTTTTGGTTCTGGAACCGCCCTGCCCCGCAGCCGACCCTGGAGCAACTGCCCCAGGCCGACGGCTCGGTGATGACCCGCGTGACCCCGGCCGGCACCCCGAAAGCCCGCGTCGCGGTGGCGGTGATGGCTGACGAAACACTGACCGATAGCCAGTTGATTACCCTGAGCCAGGGCGGCAAGGCGCAGATCGTCCAGGTGATCCTGCCAAAGGATGACTGCAAGCTGCAGGAACAAGCGCTGCAAAGCGCCCTGGGCCAGCTCAAGGGCCCCGCGACCCTGGTCAGCGGCATCGGCCCTGGCGCCGCCCTCGCCTGGCGCTGGCTGGCCACTCAGAGCGACGACAAGGCCAACGCCATCTCCGTCGGCTTCGCGTTGGTGCAGGAAGGGTGCAAGGACCCACTGCCGAAAACCGCCGCACACGGTAATTGGTTGGTGGCCTGGAACGACAACCCTGACGATGAAAGCGCCAGTTTCGTACGTGACACCCCGCGCGCCACCACCAGTATCAGCGACTACGACATTCACTATCCGCAAGTGCTGAACAACGAACTGCGCAAGCAACTGGTGGGTTCGGACAACGGCGGCCTGGCGATTCCCGTGGTGGAAGTGCCGGCTGGCCAGGCCAAGGACACCGTGACGCTGTTCCTTTCCGGGGATGGCGGCTGGCGTGACCTCGACCGCGACGTGGCCGGCGAAATGGCCAAGATCGGCTACCCGGTGGTCGGCATCGACACCCTGCGCTACTACTGGCAGCACAAGACCCCGGAACAAAGCGCCAAGGACCTCACCGAGCTGATGCAGCACTACCGGCAGAAATGGGGCACCAAGCGCTTCGTGCTGACCGGTTACTCCTTCGGCGCGGACGTCCTGCCGGCGATCTACAACCGCCTGCCGGAAAACGAACAACAGCGTGTGGACGTCATCATCCTGCTGGCCTTCGCCCGCACCGGCAGCTTTGAAATCGAAGTGGAAGGCTGGCTGGGCAACGCCGGCAAAGAAGCCGCGACCGGCCCGGAAATGGCCAAGCTGCCGGCTGACAAGGTGGTGTGCATCTACGGTGCCGAAGAAGTCGACGAGAGTGGCTGCACCGACAAGACCGCCGTGGGCGAGGCGGTGAAACTGCCGGGCGGGCATCACTTCGATGAGAACTACCCGGCACTGGCCAAGCGTCTGGTAGACATCATCGTGAAGCATCAGGCCAAGTCCGAGTAATTCCGGGCGGTACGCCAAACAAACTGTGGGAGGGGCTTGCCCTCGATAGCGGTAGGTCAGTCACAGCATTGTTGACTGACACTCAGCTATCGGGGCAACCCCCTCCCACAGTTTTTTGCGGCGTCGGTAAGATCTAGCGCGGCTCGATGTGGGCAATCATCAGTTGCACGGTTTCATTGCCACGAAACTCGTTCACATCCAGTTTGTAGGCCAACTCCACCCAACGTACGGTCGGGTTCGGCCAGACTTCCCGGTCGACGCCGAAGGCAATGCCATCGAGCTTCACCGACCCGCATTCGCTCTTGAGCACCACTTTCAGGTGCCGTTCCCCTACTACCCGCTGCTCGACCAGCTGGAACACGCCATGGAACAACGGTTCGGGAAAGTGCTGCCCCCACGGTCCGGCGTGGCGCAGTGCGCGCGCCAGCTCCAGGTGAAACTCTTCCACCGCCAGGGTACCGTCGGACAGCAGGCGCCCGGTGAGGTCTTCTTCGCGCAGCTGCCGACGCACTTCGGCGTCAAAGGCCTCGGCAAACAGTGGGAAATTTTCCTCGGGCAAGGTCAACCCCGCCGCCATGGCGTGGCCGCCGTATTTGGCGATCAGGTTGGGATGCTGGCTCGCAACCACCGCCAGGGCATCGCGGATGTGGAAGCCTTGCACAGAGCGCCCTGAGCCCTTGAGCAGCCCATCGCCTGCATCGGCGAAGGCAATGGTGGGGCGGAAATAGCGCTCCTTCATGCGCGACGCAAGAATGCCGATCACACCTTGGTGCCAGTCCGGATCAAACAGGCACAAGCCGTAGGGCATTGAGTCCACCGGCAAGTCCTTGAGCTGAGCCAGGGCTTCGCGCTGCATGCCCTGCTCGATGGATTTGCGGTCCTGGTTCATGCCGTCCAGTTGTGCGGCCATTTCCCGTGCCGCGGCGAAATCCGTGGTGAGCAGGCATTCGATGCCCAGGCTCATATCGTCCAGGCGCCCGGCGGCGTTCAAGCGTGGCCCGAGGATAAAGCCGAGGTCGGTGGAGGTGATGCGCGCCGCATCCCGCTTGGCCACTTCGAGGATCGCCTTGATCCCCGGCCGTGCGCGACCGGCACGAATACGCTCCAGGCCCTGATGCACGAGGATGCGGTTATTGGCGTCCAGGGGCACCACGTCGGCGACGCTGCCCAGGGCGACCAGGTCGAGCAGCTCGCCAATGTTGGGTTGAGGCTTGTTTTCATACCAGCCCAAACTGCGCAAACGCGCGCGCAGGGCCATCAGTACGTAGAAGATCACGCCCACGCCGGCCAGGGCCTTGCTCGGGAACTCACAGCCCGGCTGGTTCGGGTTGACGATGGCATCCGCCGCCGGCAGCTCATCCCCGGGCAAGTGGTGGTCGGTCACCAGCACCTTCAGCCCCGCCGCTTTTGCCGCCGCCACGCCTTCGACACTGGAGATGCCATTGTCCACGGTGATCAGCAACTGCGGCTCGCGCTGCAGGGCCACCGCGACGATTTCCGGGGTCAGGCCATAGCCGTATTCGAAGCGGTTGGGCACCAGGTAATCGACATGGGCCGCACCGAGCAAACGCAGACCCAGGGTACCTACGGTGCTGGCGGTGGCACCATCGGCGTCGAAGTCACCGACGATGAGGATGCGCTGGCGCTGCTCCAATGCCGTCACCAGCAAGTCCACCGCCGCGTCGATACCCTTGAGCTGCTGATAGGGAATCAACCGCGCCAGGCTCTTATCCAGCTCGGCCTCGGACCGCACGCCGCGTGCGGCGTAGAGACGGGTCAACAGCGGTGGCAATTCCCCCAGGAAGGGCAGGACGGCGGGCAACGGGCGGGGATCGATACGCATGGGTGACGGGAGCTTCTCTTGAATACAACGGTTAAACGACAACTCTGAAGGGAACATAGATCAAATGTGGGAGGGGGCTTGCCCCCTCCCACATTTTCAACCGCGCTCGCCGACCAGCCATTGCAGTTGCACTTCGTGCTGGCCACGGTCGTCGGTGACGAAGATCGTGCCTTCACTGATCATCACGTCCCACTTGATCACGCGGGGCATGTCCTTGGCCAGGACCTCCAGAATCTCCTGGGGCACTGCTGCGATGTGGACATTCTTCAGGGTGTTCGCCACCGGCACCACTTTGCCTTCCCAAACGCGCAAGCTGCCGTATGCCAGCAGGCTGGTGCGCTCAGTGCGACGCGAGCACCAGGTCAGGCGGTCGGCATCCGGCTGGCCGACTTCAATCCAGTGCAAAACCCGATCATCCAGGCTTTTTTCCCACAGGGCTGGCTCGTCTACATCTGACAGGCCACGGCCGAACGCCAACTGTTCGTTGTAAAAAAGGGCGTAGGCCAGCAGACGCACGGTCATGCGTTCTTCAGTTTCCGAGGGGTGGCGAGCGATGGTCTGCTTGACGCTCTCGTACACCGAACGGTCGAGGTCGGTGAGGTTGAGTTCGAATTTGTAGGTCGTGGACGGCTGGGCCATGAACGGGCTTCTAGAGACAGGGAAAGGCGGCCAGTCTAACCGATGGCGAGGTCATTCAACGAATCCTGCGCTGCATCATCCTTATCCCTGGGCTGCTCGCCTATGTTAAAAGGCTTCACACCACCGTTCTGCGCAGACAAGGATCCCCATGTCGTTTAATGCCAAACCGCTTGCCGGCCTGAAAGTCATCGAACTCGGCACCCTGATCGCCGGCCCCTTCGCCTCACGCATTTGTGCTGAATTCGGTGCCGAGGTGGTCAAGGTCGAGTCCCCGGACGGCGGCGATCCGTTGCGCAAATGGCGCAAGCTGTACGAAGGCACCTCGTTGTGGTGGTTTGTGCAGGCGCGCAACAAAAAGTCCCTGACGTTGAACCTCAAGCACCCGGACGGGCTGGCGATTCTCAAGCAACTGCTGGCAGACGCCGACATCCTGATCGAAAACTTCCGCCCCGGCGTACTGGAGAAGCTTGGCCTGAGCTGGGAAACCCTGCATGGGCTGAACCCGAAACTGGTGATGGTGCGCCTCTCGGGTTTTGGCCAGACCGGACCGATGAAAGACCAGCCCGGGTTTGGTGCAGTGGGTGAGTCCATGGGTGGGCTGCGCTATATCACCGGTTTCGAAGATCGCCCGCCGGTGCGCACCGGAATCTCCATTGGCGACTCCATCGCCGCGCTGTGGGCGGTCATCGGCGCCTTGATGGCGCTGCGTCATCGCGAGGTTAACGGCGGTGTGGGCCAGGTGGTCGATGTGGCGCTGTATGAAGCCATCTTCGCCATGATGGAAAGCATGATCCCCGAGTTCGACGTATTCGGGTTTATTCGCGAACGTACCGGCAACATCATGCCCGGCATTACGCCGTCGTCGATCCACACCAGCGCGGACGGCAAGCACGTACAGATCGGTGCCAACGGTGATGCCATCTTCAAACGTTTCATGAGCGCCATCGGCCGGGAAGACCTGGCGAACGATCCACAATTGGCCAGCAATGACGGGCGCGACAGCCGTCGCGATGAACTCTATGGCGTGATTGATCGCTGGGTGAACTCGCTGCCGCTGGAGCAGGTGGTGGAGCAACTCAACAAGGCTGAAGTGCCCGCCAGCCGTATCTACAGTGCCGAGGACATGCTGGGCGACCCGCAATTCCTCGCGCGCGAGATGTTCCTCAAGGCCCGGCTTCCCGGCGGCAAGGACTTCAAGATGCCGGGCATCGTGCCCAAGCTGTCGGACACACCGGGCAGTTGCGAATGGGTGGGGCCGCAACTGGGTGAACACAACGGCGTGGTGCTGGGCGAGCTGGGATACGACGCCGCCGCCATTGTCCGCCTGCGTGAGCAAGGTGCAATCTGATGCCCCACGGCTGCAAACACTGGCTCATTGCGCTGTACCTGGCCGCCATGCTGGCCAGCGGCTGGTCCGTACCGGCGAGTGCAGAGGGCACGTTGATCTGGTTATTGCGCGACTTGCCGCCGCTGACCATCTTCGAAGGGCCAGGCAAAGGCCAGGGTGCCCTGGACCAGTTGCTGCCGATACTGATCGGACACTTGCCGGAGTATCGCCACCAGGTAATGCACGTCAATCGCGCGCGCGGCATGCAGATGCTGCGCGAGCCCACGCTCACCTGCGATCCATCCTTGCTGTGGACGGCCGAGCGGGCCAGGTACATCGTATTTTCCAGGCAGGCGTTTGTGGTCGCCAGTAATGGCATCACGATCCGGCGCAGCCAACAGGGCGCCCTGGCGGCGTTTATCGTAGACGGCCAGTTCGACCTGCAGGCCTTCTTCGACGCCCATGAGGCAAGGGTCGGCGCGATCGCGGAACGCAGCTACGGCGCCGTTATCGATGAGCGACTGAAACAGGCCGACACACACAAACTCGCACTGCACTACGGCAACGATGCCCTTGGCAGCTTGCTGCAGATGCAGCGCCTGGGCCGGCTGGAGGCGGTGCTGGGCTATTGGCCGGAAATCCGCTACCACGCGATGCAACAGGGGATCGCAGCCGACGACCTCAGCTTCTACCCCATCAAGGGCACAGCGCCTTACCAGCGCACGCATATCGGCTGCTCGGATACACCTGAGGGGCGCGAGGCCATGGAACGGATCAACCAGGTCCTGCTCAGCCTCCCGCTGGAACACGTACAGCAGTCCTACGCTGCCTGGCTGGACCCTGCCATGCGTGAACACTACCTGCGAGACAACCCGAGCTTTTTCCAGGACTCGCCAGCGCCGTGACAAATCCCAGGCAAAAAGAAACCCCGAAGAGTGGGGAGACACTTCGGGGTTAAACGTGGCCTACAAAGACCAGTACAACAAGGCACAAACACCGGAGCACAATGTTTGCTCTTGCTGTTACGAAATCTGACCGGCCATGACGTGGGAAGTTTCCATCTATAAACAATTCTTCATGCAACGGCAGCGCTGCGGGTCTGGGCGGCATTGCGCAAGGCCGCGATGACCGAGGGTTCCAGGCGTCCTTCAGCGATCTTGAGGTCACGCAGCAGGCAATCCACCACATCCACCAATAGGCGCTTATCGAGCAATTGCGCCCGGTCGACTTCACGCTCGACCATGATCGCACCGGCGGGGTTCTTTACGGTTACCAGGCACTCGTCCTGCACACCTGCGGTGGTCAATGTCACCTGATAAGGGCTCAGTGCTTCTTCGAGCAATAGGCTGATACTTTCCATCTCGATCACCACTCAATAGTTCGCAAACATTCTTGTAAACGGGAGCTGCATCTATCCTAAGTGACTGGTTGTGACGTAGGAAAGTTCGCTTTTTCGTTTATGCGGGGTTGTCGGGGGATGACGTTTCCAGCATGCGCTTGCAACATGACAGGCAAAAAACGGCGGCACATAAATGCTTACGCAATGGGCTGCTGTTTTGGGCTCCCCCTGCCGCGCAGGCCATGGGTGAATCCTATACTCGATGAGCGCTGATCACGGTGCCACGTGGGTAAAGCGTATGCCAAAGGCCCTTATTGCGAAGGAGGAATGCGATGGTGGAAAACGATGAGCGACTGGCGACGATGGAGAAAATGCATGCCGATGTAAGGCGCATCTACGCAGAAATATCACGCATGCAGGCTGAGCAAGACAAGCTCAGATCGAAATCCCTGAAAATAAACTGTGAAACTTTCTGGTACCCCATGGGCGTAGCAATGGCCGTGGTCGCAACGATTGCTTCGATTACTGGAGTAGCGATTAAGTTGCTCTTGTAACCGGCACGCCGTCGGGCCTGCCAGAAACAAAAAACGCCGCTGACCCAAGGAAGGGAAAGCGGCGTTTTTGTCTGGGTGACCTGCCTTACAAAGGCTTGCCACGATTGCCATGCTGGCTGACAAACGCCTGCATCGCCTTCAAGTCATTCGGCAGCACCGTGCAGCGCTCTTCACGCTCGAACAGGTCGGTCAGATGCACCGGCAGTTCCAGCGCCTTGCCGACACCCGCCTTCTCCACCGCTTCCGGGAATTTCACTGGATGGGCGGTGCCGAGGATCACCATCGGGATATCCAGGCTGCGACGGCATTCACGGGCGGCCTTGACCCCAATGGCGGTGTGCGGGTCGAGCAACTCGCCGGTCTGGGCGTAGACCTCGGCGATGGTTTCACAGGTCTGCGCGTCATCCACGGCCAGGGAGTCGAACAGCTTGCGGGTTTCGGTCCAGCGCTCTTCATCAACGCTGAAACCGCCGCCGCTCTTGAAGGTGTCCATCAAGCCGGCGATGGCTGCGCCGTTGCGACCGTGCATGTCGAACAACAGGCGTTCGAAGTTCGACGACACCATGATGTCCATGGACGGCGACAGGGTGGCGTGCAGGGTTTCCTTGACGTACTGGTTGCCGCTCATGAAGCGGTGCAGGATGTCGTTGCGGTTGGTGGCGACGATCAACTGGTTGATCGGCAGCCCCATGTTACGGGCCAGGTAGCCGGCGAAGATGTCGCCGAAATTGCCGGTCGGCACCGAGAACGATACCGAGCGCGCCGGGCCGCCCAACTGCAGCGAGGCGTGGAAGTAGTAGACGATCTGGGCCATGATCCGCGCCCAGTTGATCGAGTTCACCGCCACCAGGCGTGTGCCTTTGAGGAAGCCCTGGTCGGCGAAGCTGTTCTTGACCATTTCCTGGCAGTCATCGAAGTTGCCTTCGATGGCGATGTTATGGATGTTCTCACCGAAGATGGTGGTCATCTGGCGGCGCTGTACTTCCGACACACGCTTGTGCGGGTGCAGGATGAAGATGTCGACGTTTTCGCAGTGCTTGCAGCCTTCGATGGCGGCCGAACCGGTATCACCGGAGGTGGCGCCGATGATCACCACGCGCTCGCCGCGCTTCTCCAGCACGTAGTCCAGCAGACGACCCAGCAGTTGCAGGGCGAAGTCCTTGAACGCCAGGGTCGGGCCATGGAACAGCTCGAGCACCCATTCGTTGCCGTTGAGCTGGCGCAGAGGCGCGATGGCGCTGTGGGAAAACACGCCGTAGGTCTCTTCCAGAATCTTTTTGAAATCAGCATCGGGGATGCTGCCGGTGACGAATGGGCGCATCACCCGGAACGCCAGCTCGTGGTACGGCAGGCCGGCCCACGAAGCGATTTCTTCCTGGGTAAAGCGTGGCAGGTTTTCCGGCACGTACAGGCCGCCGTCGGTGGCAAGGCCTGCCAGCAAGACGTCTTCGAAATTCAGGGCCGGTGCCTGGCCGCGGGTGCTGATGTAACGCATGACTGGCTCCTCTAAAACATTCTCGAACAGAGGCCGCCGCACACACGGGGCCTCTGGAACAGATCGGTTAGTTCAGGTGTTCGACGCGAATCCGCACCACCGGGCCCACGACGCCTTGCAAGGCTTCCAGCGCGGTGATGGCATCGTTGATGTGCTGCTCGAGCACCCGGTGGGTCAGCAGGATCATCGGCACCTGGCCGTTCTGCTCCTCGACTTCCTTCTGCATGATCGACTCGATGTTGATACCGCGCTCCGACAGGATACTGGCCACCTGGGCCAACACGCCCGGGTGATCCTTGGCCTGGATGCGCAGGTAGTAGGCGCTTTCGCAGGCCTCGATCGGCAGGATCGGGTGGGCCGACAGCGAATCCGGCTGGAAGGCCAGGTGCGGCACGCGGTTTTCCGGGTCGCTGGTCATGGCGCGAACCACGTCCACCAGGTCGGCGATCACCGACGAAGCGGTCGGCTCCATGCCGGCACCGGCGCCGTAGAACAGGGTGGACCCGGCAGCGTCACCGTTGACCATCACGGCGTTCATCACGCCATTGACGTTGGCGATCAGGCGGTCGGCCGGGATCAGCGTCGGGTGCACACGCAACTCGATACCCGCCGGGGTGCTGCGCGCGACACCGAGGTGCTTGATGCGGTAGCCCAGGGCTTCGGCGTAGTTCACGTCGGCAGTGGTCAGCTTGGTGATGCCTTCGGTGTAGGCCTTGTCGAACTGCAGCGGGATACCAAAGGCGATGGACGCCAGGATGGTCAGCTTGTGCGCCGCGTCGATGCCTTCCACGTCGAATGTCGGGTCGGCTTCGGCGTACCCCAGGGCCTGGGCTTCGGCCAGTACGTCTTCGAAGGTACGGCCCTTCTCGCGCATTTCGGTGAGGATGAAGTTACCGGTGCCGTTGATGATGCCAGCCACCCAGTTGATGCGGTTGGCGGACAGGCCTTCACGGATCGCCTTGATCACCGGGATACCGCCGGCAACCGCGGCCTCGAACGCCACGATCACGCCCTTCTCGCGGGCCTTGGCGAAGATCTCGTTGCCGTGTACAGCGATCAGCGCCTTGTTGGCGGTGACCACGTGCTTGCCGTTTTCGATCGCCTTGAGCACCAGCTCACGAGCCACGGTGTAACCGCCCACCAGCTCGATGACGATATCGATTTCAGGGTTGGTGGCCACGGCGAAGACATCGTTGGTAATCGCAATACCGGTCGTTTGGAACTGAGGCTTTGGCGAACGCGTGGCAATTTGCGCCACTTCAATCCCGCGCCCTGCACGGCGGGAAATTTCTTCAGCATTACGCTGAAGTACGTTGAAGGTGCCGCCACCGACGGTCCCTAACCCACAGATGCCTACTTTGACCGGTTTCACTGAAGAACTCCCCATGAAACGGCCGACGCTAGGTCGGCCGTGGAAAACAGCCGCACAACTGCGGCTTTCAATTAATGGCCCGTCGACTTATCCACAGGCCATGATCGTCAAAGGTTCGACGATGCTGGTTTATTTGGCACCCAGCGCCAGTTTGGCAACTTGTGGTGCCGGCTGGTAGCCCGGAATCACCTGGCCGTCAGCCAAAACGATGGCCGGTGTACCGTTGACGCCGATGGACTGGCCCAGGGCAAATTGCTTCGACACCGGGTTGGCGCACTTGGCGGCCTTGATTTCCTTGCCATCGACCATCTTGTCCATGGCCGCTTTCTTGTCGGCCGAGCACCATACGGCCTGCAACTGCTCGTCGCCTGGCGAACCCAGGCCCTGGCGGGGGAACGCTACGTAGCGGACTTCCACACCCAGCTTGTTCAGCGCAGGCACTTCGGCATGCAACTTATGGCAGTACGGGCACGTGGTGTCGGTAAACACGGTGATATGGGTCTTGGTCTCGCCGATGGCCGGGTAAACCACGGTTTCAGCCACCGGGATGCCGTTGATCAGCTTGGACACGCCCAGGCGCTCGGCTTTCTCGGTCAGGTTGACCGGCTTGCCGTCCTTGAGCTGGAACAGGTAGCCCTGGACGATGTACTGACCGTCTGCACTGGCGTACAGCACGCGGCTGCCCTTGAGCTTGACTTCATACAGGCCGGCCATCGGGCTGGCACTGATGCTTTCGATTGGGGTATCGAGCTGCAGGTTGGCCAGGCTCTTGCGGATGGTCTGCTCGGCAGCGTCATCGGCGACGGCAAAGGTGGAAACCAACGCAATGGCTGCGGCGGCAATAATCTGGGTCAAGCGCATGGAAACTCCTGAAGGCAGATGCAGGGACGGGTGCAGGCGCGCCAATACGGAAACACGAGTGCGGGCGGTCCCCTTTGCTAACCGGCAAAGCCTACCACAGTTGGGCCGCAGGGCAGCCCGTGGCGGCATAAATTGGCGCTTTTCAGCCTCGCGGGTGGTGCTTGGCATGCATATCCTGCAAGCGCGCACGCGCCACATGGGTGTAGATCTGGGTGGTGGATAAGTCGCTGTGCCCGAGCAGCATTTGCACCACGCGCAAATCCGCACCGTGGTTGAGCAAATGGGTGGCGAATGCATGGCGCAAGGTGTGGGGCGACAGGCTCTTGCCGATCCCCGCGACCCTGGCCTGGTGTTTGATGCGATGCCAGAACGTCTGGCGGGTCATCTGTTCGCCACGCTGGCTGGGAAACAGCACATCGCTGGGCCGCCCGCCCAGCAGCTCGCTGCGAGCATCGCGCATATAGCGCTCGACCCACACAATCGCCTCCTCCCCCATCGGCACCAGCCGTTCCTTGCTGCCCTTGCCCATTACCCGCAGCACCCCCTGGCGCAGATTGACTTGCTCCAGGGTCAGGCTGATCAGCTCCGTGACCCGCAGGCCACAGGCATACAACACTTCCAGCATGGCGCGGTCACGCTGGCCGATGGCTTCGCTGAGGTCGGGCGCAGCGAGCAAGGCATCGACGTCGGCTTCCGACAGGGATTTGGGCAAGGGCCTGCCCAGTTGCGGCATATCGATTTGCAGGGTCGGATCGAGGGCGATCAGTTTTTCCCTCAGCAAATAACGATAAAACCCACGCACACCGGAGAGAAATCGTGCAGTGGAACGGGGCTTGTAATTCTGTTCCAGGCGCCAGGCCAGATGATCGAGGATCAGCTCGCGACCGGCATTGATCAGTTCCAGGTTTTTTTCCTGCAGCCAGCCGTTGAACAGCGCCAGGTCGCTGCGGTAGGCCTGGCGGGTGTTATCTGACAGGCCTTTCTCCAGCCATAGGGCATCGAGGAAACGGTCGATCAGGGGGTGGTCGATGGCAGGCATAGGGACTCGAACAGAAAAGTGGCGGAACCAGGTAGATCCTATCCCGGACCTCAAATCGCGGGCACAAAAAAGCAGCCCGTAGGCTGCTTTTTTCTGCATCGGGAAGCTGGACTTAAGCCAGTTTTTCCTTGATGCGAGCTGCTTTACCGGACAGGTCACGCAGGTAGTACAGCTTGGCTTTACGTACGTCACCGCGACGCTTGACGGCCATGCTGTCGATTTGCGGGCTGTAGGTCTGGAAAGTACGCTCTACGCCAACACCGTTGGAGATTTTACGAACAGTGAAAGCACTGTTCACACCACGGTTACGCTTGGCGATTACCACGCCTTCGAACGCTTGCAGACGCGAACGGTCGCCTTCCTTCACTTTCACCTGAACGACAATGGTGTCGCCCGGGGCAAAGGTAGGGATCTCTTTGGTCATCTGCTCTGCTTCGAGTGCAAGGATGATTTTGTTAGTCATGCTGTGCTCCTAAGGTAAGTCAATGGACCTACCATCGATACGTTGTTAACTATCGTCCCGCGCGAGGATGTATTCCTCGAGCAGCTTCTTCTCTTCTCCAGAAAGCGAGCGGCTTTCCAGAAGATCGGCGCGTCGTTCATAGGTCCGACCAAGGGACTGCTGTAAACGCCAACGCCGGATGTGTGCGTGATTGCCACTTAGCAATACGTCGGGAACACGCTGATCCGCATACACCTCCGGTCGGGTGTAGTGCGGGCAATCCAGCAAACCGTCCGTGAAGGAATCTTCCTCCGCGGAGTCCGCATGCCCTAAAGCTCCAGGCAGCAGTCGTGTAACCGCATCTATCAGGACCATCGCCGGCAGCTCGCCGCCAGACAGGACATAGTCCCCAATCGACCACTCTTCATCGACATGAGCTTCAATAAACCGCTCGTCAATGCCTTCATAGCGACCGGCAATCAGGATCATTGCTTCCTCATTCGCCAGTTCGCGGACCCCAGCCTGCTTCAGCTGACGGCCTTGAGGGGACAGGTAAATTACCTTCGCCTTCTCCCCGGCGGCTGCCTTGGCCTGAACCAACGCATCTTCCAGGGGCTTGATCTTCATCACCATGCCCGGGCCACCGCCAAATGGGCGATCGTCCACAGTGTGATGTCGATCCGTCGTGTAGTCTCGCGGGTTCCAACAGGTGAGCTGCAACAGCCCCTGCTTCACCGCCCGACTGGTGATGCCGTACTCGCTGATGGCGGAGAACATCTCGGGAAACAAACTGATCACTTCAATGCGCAAATTAGCCACGCTTAGAAGTCCGCGTCCCATTCCACCTTCATCTCGCCCGCCGCCAGGTCAACAGCCAACACGCATTGCTCGGTATAGGGCAACAGGCGTTCGCGATCATCCAGGCTGCCAGCGCAAGGCTTGACCACCATTACATCATTGGCGCCGGTTTCCAGAAGATGATCGATTTTCCCGAACAATTGCCCGAGTTGATCAATAACCTTCAGACCTTCCAGCTGGTACCAGTAGTACTCGCCGTCGGTCAATTCAGGGAACAGGTTGCGCGGCACGCAGATCTCATAACCGGCCAGAAGACGAGCTTCTTCACGATCATCAAGACCCTTGAGCTTCGCGACCAGGAACTTATCGCTCCCGCGTCCACTGACCAGCTCGACCTGTTTCACACTACCTTCGCGCTTGAGCGTCCAGGTCTTGTACTGCAACAGGTTTTCAGTCGGATCAGTAAAGGAATACACCTTCACTTCGCCGCGAACGCCATGAACAGAATAAATCTTGCCGATAACGATCAAATCATCAGCAACAGTTGGCGTCGCGTTCATATTGCTCAGGCTGCGGCCTTAGCCGAGTCCTTCAACAACTTGGCAACACGCTCAGACGGTTGTGCACCAACGCTCAGCCAGTAGGCTACGCGCTCTTGGTTCACGGACAGGCGGACTTCTTGACCACGAGCGATCGGGTTGAAGAAACCTACTTGTTCCTTGTGAGAGCCGTCACGTGGGTTGCGGCTGTCAGTTACGGTCAAGTGGTAAAACGGGCGCTTTTTGGAGCCGCCAAGGGCAAGACGGATTGTTAGCATGTGAACATCGTTCCTGTAGTCGGTGCTGCAAATCTAAATGCACAGCGGGCATAGGTGCCCGAAAGGCCGCATATTCTAAGGAATATCCGGACTTTTGCAAATGTCTTTTTCTGGCGCCTATCAGCGTGCCATTCAGATCTGCTAGAGAGCCGTCGGTTAAAACGGCAGGTCAGCCCCCGCCAACGGCGGGTTTGCTGGAGATCCCACATCCCTGTGGGTCGGAGCAGGAGTGAACTCCCGCTCGAATACTTTACATTTTCGGCATGCCGCCGCCGGGCAACATACCGCCCATGCCGCGCATCATCTTGGCCATTCCGCCCTTGGCGGAGAATTTCTTCATCATCTTCTGCATCTGCTTGTGCTGCTTGATCAAGCGCCCGATGTCCTGCACCTGGGTGCCGGAACCCATGGCGATCCGACGCTTGCGCGAACCGCTGATCAGCTCAGGGTCGCGGCGCTCGGCCGGGGTCATGGAGTTGATGATGGCTTCCATCTGCTTGAACTGCTTCTCTGCCGCGCCCTGGGCATTGCCCATTTGCGCCAGGTTCACGCCGCCGATGTTCGGCAGCTTGTCCATCAGGCCGCCGAGGCCGCCCATGTTCTTCATTTGTTGCAGCTGGTCGCGGAAGTCTTCGAGGTCGAAGCCTTTGCCCTTCTTCAACTTTTTCGCAAGCTTATCGGCTTTGTCCTTGTCGAGCGTCGCTTCGGCCTGCTCGATCAGGCTGAGCACGTCACCCATGCCGAGGATACGCGAGGCGATACGCTCAGGGTGGAACGGCTCGAGCGCTTCGCTCTTCTCGCCCATACCGATGAACTTGATCGGCTTGCCGGTGATGGCACGCACCGACAGCGCGGCACCGCCACGGGCGTCGCCGTCGACCTTGGTGAGGATCACGCCGGTCAGCGGCAGCGCGTCGCCGAAGGCCTTGGCGGTGTTGGCCGCATCCTGGCCGGTCATGGCATCGACCACGAACAGCGTCTCGACCGGGTTGATCGCGGCATGCAGCGCCTTGATCTCGCCCATCATCTCTTCATCGATGTGCAGGCGACCGGCGGTATCGACGATGACCACGTCGATGAACTTGAGCCTTGCTTCTTTAATAGCAGCGTTGGCGATGTCGACCGGCTTCTGGCTCAGGTCGGACGGGAAGAAGGTCACGCCCACTTCGCCCGCGAGCATTTCCAGCTGCTTGATGGCCGCCGGACGGTACACGTCGGCCGACACCACCATCACGGACTTCTTCTTGCGCTCTTTAAGGAAGCGCGCCAGCTTGCCGGCGGTGGTGGTCTTGCCCGCACCTTGCAGACCGGCCATCAGCACGACGGCCGGTGGCACGGCACTGAGGTTCAAATCTTCGTTGGCCGCGCCCATCAGGCTTTCGAGTTCGGCCTGGACGATCTTCACAAAGGCCTGGCCCGGGGTCAGGCTGCGGGACACTTCAGTGCCGACCGCGCGCTCCTTGACCGAGTTGACGAAGTCCTTGACCACAGGCAAGGCGACGTCGGCTTCCAGCAACGCCATGCGCACTTCGCGCAGGGTGTCTTTAATATTGTCCTCGGTCAGCTTGGCCTTGCCGGTTACATGGCGCAGCGTCTGCGAGAGACGGTCAGTCAGGTTTTCAAACATGCGCGATCCTTTCAGGCCCTATTCATCGAAATGCATTGGTAGACCGAGGTAATGGCGGCCCAGGCTGTGGTAAATCGCTATTAAACACAGCGTTCGGCGAGCCTGCGGCGTGGGCTGGTCGCGGATTATAGCGAAGACTGCGCCCATGCACACCCGCTGTCTGGCCCTGGAGTCTTTCGTGGAGCGCAGGTGTGTGCCAAACTCAGCGCCTTTCGGGCTTGTCTATCAGGATTTATGCTCCCCTTGTCACCCAGTTTGCTACCCAGCCTCGCCGCCGCCATCTTGTATGCCGCTGCGACCCTCTATCAGGGCTCTCGTCTGGCCCAAGGCGCCAAGGCGGACAAACGCCTGCTGGTCGGCCTTGGCGTCCTCGCCCTGCTGGCCCATGCCGCGAGCCTGTTCACCCACCTGATGACGCCGGTTGGCCTGGGCCTGGACTTCTTCAGCGCCGCCAGCCTGATCGCCGCGGCGGTGATTGCGCTGACGCTGATGGCCTGTTATCGGATTCCTGTCGAGAACCTGCTGGTCCTGCTCTTCCCATTGGGCGTACTGACGGTGCTGCTCGCGCAGTTCGCCCCCACCGGCACGGTGCAGGTGATCGATGAAGAGCCAGGCATCCTCGCTCATATCCTGCTGTCGATCCTGGCCTACGGCATGTTCACCATCGCGGTGTTCCAGGCCTTGCTCCTGCTGTTGCAGGACCACCAGCTCAAGCACAAGCACCCTTCCGGACTGATCAAGAACTTCCCGCCGCTGCAAACCATGGAAAGCCTGCTGTTCGGTTTCCTGTGGGCCGGCTGGACGCTGCTGTCGCTGTCGCTGATTTCCGGTTGGCTGTTCGTCGAAAACCTGTTTGCCCAGCACCTGGTGCACAAGACCCTGCTGGCGTGCCTGGCCTGGGTGGTGTTCAGCGTATTGCTGTGGGGCCGCAACCGCCTTGGCTGGCGCGGGCACAAGGCGATTCGCTGGACCCTGGCCGGTTTCTGCCTGCTGATGCTGGCCTATTTCGGCAGCAAGCTGGTTCGCGAATACATCCTGCATATCTGACGGGCAGCCAAAATGGACAACTTGCCCCTGGGGCCGATGCTCGCGGTAATCGCCTTGCTGGTGTTATGGGCGGCGCTGTTTACCGCCATCGAAGCCGCACAACAACACCTGCTGGCCTTGCGCCCCGGTACGCGCCAGGGCGACAAGGCTGCCGCCCGCCTGAGTTTCCCGCGCCACAGCCTGATCCTGTGCAACAGCCTGTGCCGTGCGGCCGTGGTCATCCTCTGCACCCTGCTGGCGATTTATGCCTGGGCACAGAACGGCCCGTGGCTCGGCTGGCTGATCTCCTGCGCCGTCCTGCTGATCCTGGCCGACTACCTGCCCCGCGCCCTGGCAACCCGGCATCCGCAAGCGGTGCTGGGCTTCGGCAACACGCTGCTGGGCGTGCCATTGAAAATCCTCTATCCCGCCGCCTGGCTGCTCAATGGCATCAGCCTGTTGCTGCTGCGCCCGTTTGCCCGCAAGCCCGGCGTGGTGAAAAACAGCGACGAGCCACAGCCCGACCACGACGATGAACCGCAACCCGAGGCCGACGACAGTCGTACCCCTGGCATGCCGGGCATCCACGCCCTGGACAACATCACCGTCAATGACATCCTGGTGCCCCGCAGCGAAGTGGACGGTATCAACCTGGATGACTCGATCGAAGAAATCATCGAGCAACTGCGCACCTCCCCGCGCACTCGCCTGCCGGTGTTCCACAGTGACATCAACCAGGTCGAGGCCGTACTGAACACCCGGCTGATCCAGCATCTGCTGCCGGACGCCAGCCTGACCAAGGAAGCCTTGCTCGAGGCCTCCTACGAACCCTACTTCGTCCCGGAAAGCACGCCCCTGCAACTGCAATTGCTGAACTTCCACAAGCAGCAGCGGCGCCTGGGCATGGTGGTGGATGAATACGGCGAAGTCCTGGGTATCGTCACCCTGGAAGATATTCTCGAAGAAATCGTCGGCGAATTCGAAAACGAGCAAAGTGCGGACAACCCGCATATCGAAGCGCAGCCCGATGGCCGCTATATCATCGACGGCGCCGCGTCGATCCGCGAATTGAACAAGAGCCTGGGCTGGCACCTGCCCAGCGACGGCCCCAAGACCCTCAACGGCCTGGTCACCGAGGCCCTGGAAACCATTCCGGATTGCGCGGTGTGCCTGAAGATCGGCCGCTACCGCCTGGAAATCCTCGAGACCGAGGATAACCGCGTCAGCAAGGTGCTGATCTGGCATACCAGCCACATGCCTGTGGCCGCATGACTTCCTGATAAACCGCAATCCAGTCACTTGTTGTAATTCCAAACCCCTTCCTATAATCCCTGCGGCTTACCCAAGCCCCCGCCCGACCGCGTGCTACCCGCACTCAGCGTGTCCAGGCACCGCTTTACCATGTCCGACCGGTGTTCGCTCCCATCCCGAGCCGCCCCGCGCACAACCCTGATCCAAGGGTGTTCGACCCAATAATAATCCGCGTCCAAACGCGCAATGACCGTCAGGGATACCGCCATGAGCACCACCTATAACGAGGCCGCGACCGCCGCCCCGACCAACTCGACCGCACGTGTCGCCACCGCGAGCATCGTCGGCACCGCCATCGAGTTCTACGACTTCTATATCTATGCCACGGCTGCCGCGCTGGTGATCGGGCCGGTGTTCTTTCCGCAGACTTCCGGTACCGCGCAGATGCTGGCGTCGTTCCTGACCTTCGGTATCGCCTTTATCGCCCGCCCTCTGGGCTCGGCGCTGTTCGGCCACTTCGGCGACCGCATCGGCCGCAAGTCGACCCTGGTGGCCTCGCTGCTGCTGATGGGCGTGTGCACCACGCTGATCGGCCTGCTGCCCGGTTATGACAGCATCGGTGCCTGGGCACCTATCCTGTTGTGTGTGCTGCGCTTCGGCCAAGGCCTGGGGCTTGGCGGGGAATGGGGCGGTGCAGCGTTGCTGGCCACCGAGAACGCGCCGAAAGGCAAGCGCGCCTGGTTCGGCATGTTCCCGCAACTGGGGCCATCGATCGGATTCCTGGCAGCCAACGGCTTGTTCCTGATCCTGGCGATGAGCCTGAATGACGAGCAGTTCCGCAGTTGGGGTTGGCGCATCCCGTTCATCCTCAGCGCAGCCTTGGTGATGGTCGGCCTGTATGCGCGCCTGAAGCTGCATGAAACCCCGGTGTTCGCCAATGCCGTGGCGAAGGAAGCCCCGGTGAAAGTGCCGCTGGTGGAGCTGTTCAGCCAGCATTGGTTGCCGGTCCTGCTGGGCGCCGCGTCGATGGTGGTGTGCTACGCGCTGTTCTACATCACCACGGCCTTTTCCCTGAGCTACGGCGTTTCGACCCTGGGCTACAGCCGCGAGACGTTCCTGGGGTTGCTGTGCTTTGCAGTGCTGTTCATGGGCCTGGCCACACCGTTGGCGGCCTTGGCCAGTGATCGCTACGGGCGCAAACCGGTGCTGATCGTCGGCGCGGTCCTGGCGATTCTGTCGGGCTTCACCATGGAGCCATTGCTGACCCACGGTTCGACCTGGGCCGTAGCGCTGTTTTTGGCCCTGGAGCTGTTCCTGATGGGGGTGACCTTCGCGCCGATGGGTGCGCTGTTGCCGGAATTGTTCCCGACTCGCGTGCGTTATACCGGGGCTTCGGCGGCGTATAACCTGGGTGGGATCGTGGGTGCTTCGGCCGCACCGTTCTTCGCAACCAAGCTGGTGGCGATGGGTGGGCTGAGTTATGTCGGTGGGTATGTGTCGGCGGCGGCGTTGCTCAGCTTGATTGCGGTGCTGTGCCTGAAAGAGACGCGGGATAATGATTTGAACAGGGTTGCCGGATAAACAGCTATCGGGGCAGGCCCCCTCCCACATTCGAGTGTGGGAGGGGGCTTGCTCCCGATGCTTTTAGAGCTCTACCACAACCGCTTGGGAAGCACGGGTCGCCTTGGCACGAGCCGCTTCAATCGACTCATCCCGCGCCAACGCCACGCCCATGCGGCGCTGGCCATTCACTTCCGGCTTGCCAAACAGACGCAACGCCGTGTCCGGCTCACTCAAGGCCGCGCCGAGGTTGGCGAATGCGGTCTGGGTCGACTGCCCTTCCACCAGAATCACCGCCGAAGCCGAAGGCCCGAACTGACGGATCAACGGGATCGGCAGGCCGAGGATGGCGCGCGCATGCAGGGCAAACTGTGACAGGTCCTGGGAAATCAGGGTCACCAGGCCGGTGTCATGGGGGCGCGGCGACACTTCGCTGAACCACACCTGATCGCCTTTGATGAACAGCTCCACGCCAAACAGGCCACGACCGCCCAACGCCTCGGTCACTGCCTTGGCCACGCGCTCGGACTCGGCCAGGGCAACCGGGCTCATGGCTTGCGGCTGCCAGGATTCCTGGTAGTCGCCCTTCTCCTGACGGTGGCCGACCGGCGCGCAGAAGGTGGTGCCGCCGATGTGACGCACGGTCAGCAGGGTGATTTCGTAGTCGAAGTCGATAAAGCCTTCGATGATCACCCGGCCTTTACCGGCACGCCCGCCTTCCTGGGCGTAGTCCCAGGCTTTCTGCACGTCGTCGACGCTGCGCAGCAGGCTCTGGCCCTTGCCCGACGAGCTCATCACCGGCTTGACCACGCAGGGGAAGCCCAGGTCCTGGACGGCCTTGCTGTAGTCTTCGAAGGTGTCGGCGAAGTGGTACGGCGAGGTCGGCAGGTCCAGCTCTTCGGCGGCCAGGCGACGGATGCCCTCACGGTTCATGGTCAGCGACGTGGCGCGGGCGGTCGGGATCACCGTGAAGCCTTCGGCCTCCAGCTCCACCAGGGTGGCGGTGGCGATGGCTTCGATTTCCGGCACGATGAAGTGCGGTTTTTCCGCTTCGATCACCGCACGCAGGGCGGCACCGTCGAGCATGTTGATCACATGGCTGCGATGGGCAACCTGCATGGCCGGCGCGCTGGCGTAGCGATCCACGGCAATCACTTCAACGCCCAGGCGTTGCAGTTCAATCACCACTTCCTTGCCCAGCTCACCGCAGCCACACAGCAAAACGCGGGTCGCGGTTGGCGACAATGGAGTTCCGATTCGGGTCATCTCAGGTCCTCAGGGGAGCGGATCATGGGGAGAAAGGCCGGCATTTTACATGAACTGTAAAAATTGGCCTCAGTTGGCGACGGCCCGCTTGCGGATGCGCCAGGCCATGATCAGCCACACCACCGTGACCCCGGCGAACTTCGACGCCAAGGCAGTGCCCACCACGGCAGGGGTGAGCGCACCGATCAGGCCGAAGAAGATAAACGTGTCGAGGGGAATGCTCAGCGCCGAACTTATCCACAGGCGGTCGTGGAGCGGGCGCTTGGTGATGCTGAACACCAGCCAGTCGATGCACTCGGACACCGCGAATGCCGTGGCGCTGGCCAGGGCGATGGAGGGATCGGAGGTGATATACGACAATGCCAGCGCCGCCAGCATGGCGATGATCGCCCCATGGCCGAAGCGGGTCTGCACCATGTCGCGCAGGATAAACACCAGGCCGCCCCAGGCCGACCAGATGACGTCCAGGTGCGGGGCGGTGGAGAAGGCGAAGTTGATCAGCACGACGCTGCTGATGTAGGCGATCAGGAAGAGCATGGGGCGAGGGACCTGTGAACAAGGGGCACAGGGTACTTCACATTTGGAAATATGTCGTCTGGGCGGGCCTTATCGGGGGCAAGCCCCCTCCCACACTTAACCGCGTTTAATCTGTAGGAATGCGGTCAAAATGTGGGAGGGGGCTTGCCCCCGATGGCGATCCATCAGGCTCCGGATTTACCAGAAGCCATAAACACCAACCCACCCGCCACCGCCCGCTCATGACACAAACCCAACACCACCCGGCGCTCGGCGTTGTCCATGCGGCTCCAACGCGTAATCTCATCCACGGTGCGCTGGCAGCCGGTGCAGATATCGTCATCATCCAGCGCACAAATACTCACGCAGGGCGAGGCAACAGGTCGTTCAACTGCACTCATTCTTCCTGCTCTGCCAGATCCCGCGCGTAACGCTGGGCGTTATGCACATAGTGCGCAGCGCTGGCTTCCAGCATCCGCTTCTGTGCGTCGGTCAATTCACGCACCACTTTGCCCGGCGAGCCCATCACCAGGGAACCATCGGGGATTTCCTTGCCTTCACCGATCAACGAGTTGGCGCCGATGATGCAGTGCTTGCCGATCTTGGCGCCGTTGAGGATCACCGCATTGATACCGATCAGGCTGTAATCGTCGACCGTGCAGCCATGCAGCATGGCGTTATGGCCGATGGTCACGCCGGTGCCCAGGGTCAGCGGGTAGCCCATGTCGGTGTGCATCACGCTGCCGTCCTGCACGTTGCTGTTCTTGCCGATCAGGATCAGCTCGTTGTCGCCACGCAGCACCGCGTTGAACCAGACATTGGCGCCCTCCTCCAGCTTGACCTTGCCCACCAGCGTGGCATTCGGCGCCACCCAGCTGTGCGGATGGGTCTCGACGCGGGCATCGCCCAGACGGTATTTCATGCTGTTCCCTCACGGCTGGCCGTTCAAACGACGGCTTAGGTATTGATGAAGCTCTTGGGCGGCTGGTGCAGGCTGATCTGGGCGTCGTCATAAAGCAGGTTGATCAACTCGACGATCATGATTGCCGTCAGGCCCCAGATCTTGTATTCGCCGAAGCGATAACTGGGCACGTACCAACTGCGGCCCTGGTAATCGATGCGGTGGGTATGTTCGCGCGGGTCCTGTCGGAAAAAATCCAAAGGCACGCTGAAGACGGCGGCAATCTCGGCATCGTTGGCCAGGTATTCGACATAGTCGGGGATCACCCCCACATAGGGCGTGACCCGGATGCCGTGCAGGGAGATCAACGGACTCAGCGGGCCGATGACCTCCACCAGGCCGGGGGGCAGGCCGATTTCTTCTTCGGCTTCACGCAGGGCGGTGAAGATCAGGTCCGGGTCTTCGGGGTCGCGGCGCCCGCCGGGAAAGGCCACTTCGCCACCATGGGTCGACAGGCCGCTGGCGCGCAGGGTCAGGATCAGCTCAGGTTCGTCACTGCGGGTAATCGGCACCAGCACCGCGGCCTCGGGGAAACGCCCGTCGGTTTCCAGCGTGTGGGGGGTGTGATTGCTTACCCGGCGAAGTAGCTCGTCCAGCATGAGTCATCTCGGTCTGTTGGCTACCTTGCATCATGCACCAAAGCCGCCGGGCGCCCAACCCCAAAACCCGGAGCATGTCGCTAAACGACAACTTGCAGGGCCCTGCCAGCCAAGCCAAGATAGACGCACTTTCCAGGAACCCCAGCATGAATTTCTGCAGCCAGTGCGGTAAACCGGTTACCCAGCGCATTCCCGAAGGCGACGCCCGCCTGCGTTTCGTGTGTGATCACTGCTCGACCATTCACTATCAGAACCCCAATATCGTCGCCGGCACCCTGCCGGTATGGGGCGATAAAGTGCTGCTGTGCCGCCGCGCCATCGAGCCGCGCCTGGGTTACTGGACCCTGCCCGCAGGCTTCATGGAGAACGGCGAGACCGTGGAACAGGCCGCCATGCGCGAAACCCTGGAAGAGGCCTGCGCCCGGGTGCGCAACCTGAGCCTCTACACCCTGATCGATGTGCCGCACATCAGCCAGGTGCATATCTTCTACCGCGCCGAACTGGTCGACCTGGACTTCGCCGCAGGCCCCGAAAGCCTCGAAGTGCAGCTGTTCGACGAGGCGGACATCCCTTGGTCCGAGCTGGCTTTCCGCACGGTCGGGCGTACCCTAGAATACTTTTTCGCTGACCGCCGCCAGCAGTCGTTCCCGGTGCGCAGCGAAGCCGTGCCACCTCTTTCCAAGCCCGCCCAATAACCATTCGGCAGCTCGTCGCCACAGGGATACCGTTTTAATGCGTTGGTTGCTTGCTCTGATCTGCCTGTCGTTCGCCACGCTTTCGCCGGCCTCTACCGTGGAAACCCTGGGCGGCAAGACGGTCGAAAAAGTCCTGGTGCTCAAGTCCGCCCACCAATTGCAGTTGATCAACGACGGCAAGCCCCTCAAGACCTATCGGATTTCCCTGGGCAAGAACCCCAAGGGCCACAAGCTGATCGAGGGCGACCGCCGCACGCCGGAAGGCCTGTACTGGATCGACTGGCGCAAGACCAGCGACCGCTACTACCTGTCCATGCACATCTCCTACCCGAATATCAGCGATGCCGCCCGCGCCCGCCGCGAAGGGGTGAAGCCCGGCAGCATGATCATGATCCACGGCACGCCCGACACCGAAGAGTACCCGGAGCAGTGGTTCCACACCCTGGACTGGACCGACGGCTGCATCGGCATGCGCAACGTCGACATGCGCGAAGTCTGGAACCTGGTCAAGGACGGCACGCTGATCGAGATCCGCCCGTAAATCTTCGACCGTTCGTAATTTAATTAAAAATATTTCCCTCCCCCTCCCACGCCTGCCGGTGAATACCAGTTCACCGCGCGGGCTGCGCATTTCTGCGCGCGATAAAGACCTCTCTAATACCACTTGATACCAGGCACCATTAAGGCGCCCTGAAACCGGTACTTGCACCGTTTTAGCGGCATTGACATGGTATTTAAGTGGTATTAGCTTCCGGCCAATACCGGGCGACAACACTCCAATAACCGCATCGGAAACTTCATAGATGAACCCCATCCTGACGCTGCGTCCCGACGACAAGCAATCCACGCCGCTGTACCTGCAATTGGCCCGCAACCTCGAAGCGGCGATCCATGCCGGCCAGTGGAAATCCGAACAGGCCCTGCCCTCGGAGCGCGCCCTCAGCGAACAGCTGAGCATTTCGCGGGTCACCGCCCGTAAAGCGTTGGAAGTGTTATTCGCCCAAGGCCTGATCCGCCGCAGCCAGGGCTCCGGCACCTTTATCACGCCACGCCTGGAACAGCCGCTGTCGCGCTTGTCGGGGTTCAGCGAGATGTTGCGCCTCAAGGGCTTTGTGCCCAGCTCCCAATGGCTCGAGCGCGAGATCACCCCGCCGACCCACGAAGAACTGATCCGCCTGTGCCTGTCGCCGACCGACAAGGTGGCGCGTCTCAAACGCCTGCGTAAGGCCGATGACACCGTGATGGCCATCGAGATGACCGCCATGCCCGCCTCGGTACTGCCGCAGCCGCAAGCCATCGGCCATTCGCTGTACGAATACCTGGAAGGCATCGGCAAACCCATCGTTCGCGCCCTGCAACACATCCAGGCGATCAACGCCTCGGACGAATTCGCCAGGCTGGTGGGCATCGCCCCCGGCACCGCCATGCTGCTGATGACCCGAGTCGGCTACACCGCCGACAACACGCCGATCGAAATCACCGACACCTACTGCCGCAACGACTACTACGACTTTGTCGCAGAGCTTCGCCGTTATGACTTTGCCGCCGAGTTGCGGCCTTAGAGAACTGCCCATGTCCGAAGACAATATCCTCACGCCCCACGGCTGGATGCGCGGCCGCCTGGTGCACCAGCACGGCAAGGTCATCGCCATCGAGGGCGAACCTTGCGACCCGGCTGAAAACGACTTGCCCTACCTGCTGCCGGGTTTTATCGACCTGCACGTCCACGGCGGCGGCGGTAAAGACATCATGGAAGGCGCCGACGCGTTCGAGACCATCACCCGCACCCATGTGCGTTTTGGTACGACGTCGCTGTTGGCCACCACCATGACCGCGCCGGTGGACGAAATCTCCAGCGTGCTCGGCCAACTCGGGCGCTTCTGCGAGCAGCGTCCTACGGGCAGCGCCCGGGTACTCGGCGTGCACCTGGAAGGCCCCTACATCAACCCGGGAAAACTCGGCGCGCAGCCCAACTTCGCCCACACCGCCTTGATGGCCGAAGTCGAAGCCTACCTGCGCCTGGCGCCGATCCGGGTGATCACCATCGCCCCGGAAATCGCCGGCCACGACGCCCTGATCCGCGCCCTCAGCGAACGCGGCGTGCGCATGCAGATCGGCCACACCCTGGGCAGCTATGAAGAAGGCGTCGCCGCCCTCGCCGCCGGCGCCACCAGCTTCACCCATTTGTACAACGCCATGAGCCCGTTGCATCACCGCGAACCCGGCATCGTCGGCGCGGCACTGGCCCACGCCAAGTACGCCGAGCTGATCCCGGACCTGCTCCACGTGCACCCCGGCGCCATGCGCGTGGCCCTGCGCGCGATCCCGTGCCTGTACTGCGTCACCGACTCCACCGCCGCCGCCGGCATGCCCGACGGCGAGTACAAGCTGGGCAGCCACACCGTGACCAAATGCCTGGGCGGCGTGCGCCTGGCCGACGGCACCCTGGCCGGCAGCACCCTGACCATGGATCAGGCGCTGCGCAACCTGGTGAAGATCGGCCTGCCCATCAGCGAAGCCTCACAACGTCTGTCGCAATTTCCGGCGGACTACCTGGGCCTGGAACAACGCGGTCGCCTGCAACCCGGCAGCTTTGCCGACTGCGTGCGCCTGGACCGCTCCCTGCACCTCACCGACGTCATGGTCGAAGGAGAAACCATTGTCTTCAAAAATGCTTGAAGAGGCCTTGGCCTCCGGTGACGCCGTCGCGGCGCAACTGCAACGCCTGGGCCCACGGCTGGAAGAAGTCGCCGGCCGCCTGCGCCGCCAGCCGCCGCAAGTGGCGATGACCATTGCGCGGGGCAGCTCGGACCACGCCGCCAGCTATTTCGCCTACCTGGCCATGCAGCATGTCGGCATCCCGGTGGCGTCGTTGCCGATGTCGGTGGTGACCTTGTTGCAAGCACCCATGAAAGTCAGCGGCCAGGTAGCGTTCGGTTTCTCCCAGTCGGGGCAGAGCCCGGACCTGGTCAACAGCCTGCGCCTGTTGCGCAAGCGTGGCGCCTTGAGCATCTCGCTGGTCAACGCCGAAGACTCGCCGCTGGAAGCCGCCTGCGAATTCCATGTGCCCCTGTGCGCCGGGCCGGAACTCAGCGTGGCCGCGACCAAGAGCTTTATCGCCACCCTCAGCGCCAGCGCGCTGTTGATCGGCCACTGGAACCAGGAGCCCGACTTGCTGCAAGCCTGCCAGGCCCTGCCCGAAGGCCTGCGTGAAGCCGCCAGGCAGGACTGGACCCACGCAATCGAGGCGCTGCGCGGCTGCCAGCAACTCATGGTGATCGGCCGGGGCGCCGGTTTTGCCATCGCCCAGGAAGCGGCGCTCAAGCTCAAGGAAACCTCGGCGATCCAGGCCGAAGCCTTCAGCAGCGCCGAGGTGCGCCACGGGCCGATGGCCTTGATCGGCGCGGACTACCCGCTGCTGGTCTTCGCACCACGGGGTGCCGAGCAAGCCGGCCTGTTGAGCCTGGCCGCCGATATGCGCCAACGCGGTGCCCGCGTGCTGCTCGCAGCACCGGACGATATCGCCGAACGCGACTTGACCCTGAGCCGCGCCGAACACCCGAGCCTGGACCCGATCCTGGCGATCCAGAGTTTCTATGTCATGGCGGCCGGCCTGTCCGTCGCCCGAGGCATGGACCCGGACCAGCCGCGCCACCTGAGCAAAGTTACCCGCACTCACTGAGTCGCGCTTTCCTGATGAGTACCGTGCCCATGCCCAACAACAATAATGAACTAACCCTCAACGCCCCCCTCAGTGGGCCGTTACTGGCCCTGGGCAACGTGCCTGACGACGTGTTCGCCAGCGGCGCCCTGGGCGACGGCATGGCTATCGACCCGCTCAACGATTGCCTGCATGCGCCGTGCGATGGTGTGGTCATCCATGTCGCCCGCACCGGCCACGCCTTGACGATACGCGCCGACAACGGCGCCGAAGTGTTGCTGCACATCGGCATCGACACGGTCGAATTGAACGGCGAAGGGTTTGCCCTGCTGGTCAAGGACGGCGCCCGGGTCAGCAATGGGCAGGCGCTGGTGCGCTTTGACCTGGACCGTATCGCCCGCCAGTGCAAAAGCCTGGTCAGCCTGATCATCCTCACCAATGGCGAACACTTTGAACTGCGCCCGCTGGCCGCGAAAACCGTCAGGCTGGGCGACCCTCTGGTGCAGGTTGTGCCGCGTGCGAACGCAGCGCAGCAAGCGGCGGTGGATAACGCCGTCGCCGAAGCCAGCGCCAGCGTGCGCGTGACTCACCGTGGCGGCCTGCACGCGCGGCCGGCGGCGTTGATCCGCAAGATCGCCCAGGGTTTCAGCAGCCAGGCGCAGGTGCACTTCGGCGCCAGGTCGGCCGCCTGCGACAGCCTGATCGGCCTGATGGGGCTGGGCATTGGCGAAGGCGACGAGGTGCGCGTGAGCTGTCGCGGCAAGGACGCCGAGGCCGCGCTGCAGGCGCTGGTCGCGGCCTTGTCCGCCGCCGTCAAGGCAGAACACCACGCACCGGTCGTCGCCATGCCGCGCCGGGCAACGACGGAAGTTGATGTGTTGCAGGGCGTGTGCGCGGCACCGGGCCTGGTCTGCGGGCCGTTGTTTCGGCTGGCCGGTATCGAGTTGCCGTCGGACCCCGGCCATCACGTCACTGACGAACAACTGCAACGCCTGGACGCAGCCCTGGAGCAGGTGCGCGGTGAAATCCGCAGCACCCTGGACCAGGCGCGCCAACGCAAGGCCGTCGAAGAAGAAGAGATCTTCGCCGCCCACCTGGCCCTGCTCGAAGACCCCGCCCTGCTGGAAGCCGCCGCCGACGCCATCGAACACGGCAGCGCCGCGACCCACGCCTGGCGCGATGCGATCCAGGCGCAGTGCGCGGTATTGCTGGCCCTGGGCAAGCCGCTGTTCGCCGAACGCGCCAACGACCTGCGCGACCTGCAGCAACGGGTCCTGCGCGCACTGTTGGGTGAAGCCTGGCATTTCGAATTGCCTGCGGGAGCGATTGTCAGCGCCCATGAACTGACTCCTTCGGATTTGCTGCACCTGAGTGCGCAACAGGCTGCCGGGATCTGCATGGCCGAAGGCGGCGCCACGTCCCATGTCGCCATCCTGGCGCGGGGCAAAGGCTTGCCATGTGTCGTCGCGTTGGGCGCTGAGGTACTCGATGTGCCGCACGGCCAGCGCGTGGTGCTCGACGCCGGCAACGGCCGCCTGGAACTGGCCCCCAGCGAGGCGCGTCATGCCGAAGTCCACCGGATCCGCGACGCGCAGACACTGCGTCGTCGGCAGCAACAGGCCCAGGCCCAACAACCGGCGCAAACCCGCGATGGCGTGAACATCGAAGTGGCCGCCAATGTCGCCTCCAGCGCCGAGGCCCAGGTGGCCTTTGAAAACGGCGCCGACGGCGTCGGCCTGCTGCGCACCGAGTTCCTCTTCGTCGACCGCCGCACCGCGCCGGATGAACAGGAACAATGCCACGCTTATCAAGCCGTGCTGGACGCCATGGGCGACAAGTCGGTGATCATCCGCACCATCGATGTCGGTGGCGACAAGCAGCTCGACTACCTGCCGCTGCCCGCCGAAGCCAACCCGGTGTTGGGCCTGCGCGGCATCCGCATGGCCCAGGTACGTCCAGAACTGCTCGACCAGCAACTGCGGGCGCTGCTGCAAGTCTCCCCGTTGGCGCGCTGCCGCATCCTGCTGCCGATGGTCAGCGAAGTCGACGAACTGCTGCAGATTCGCCAGCGCCTGGATGAGTTGTGTGCAGAGCTGGAACTGAGCCAGCGCCCCGAGCTGGGGGTGATGATCGAAGTGCCCGCTGCGGCGCTGATGGCCGAACAATTGGCCGAGCACGCGGACTTCCTGTCCATCGGCACCAACGACCTGTCCCAGTACACCCTGGCCATGGACCGCGACCATGCGGGCCTCGCCGCGCGTGTCGATGCCCTGCACCCGGCGCTGTTGCGGCTGATCGCCCAGACCTGCGCCGGCGCGGCGAAACACGGACGTTGGGTCGGCGTGTGCGGCGCCCTGGCGTCCGACCCGTTGGCCACGCCGGTGTTGATCGGCCTGGGAGTCAGCGAACTGTCGGTGAGCCCGCCGCAGATCGCAGAAATCAAGGACCGCGTCCGTCACTTGGACGCGGCGCAATGCCGGCAACTGAGCCTTGGCCTGCTTGACCTGAGCAGCGCCAGGGCGGTTCGCCAAGCCTGTCAACACCACTGGCCGCTGAGCTGACAACAACAAGAAAAAGGAGATCCGCCATGTACCCATTATTCATAGAAGGCCTGCAACGCCTGGGCCGCGCGCTGATGCTGCCCATCGCCATCCTGCCGATTGCCGGCCTGCTGCTGCGATTGGGTGACACCGACCTGTTGAACATCGCGGTGATGCACGACGCCGGGCAGGCGATTTTCGCCAACCTGGCACTGATCTTCGCCATCGGCATCGCCGTGGGCTTTGCCCGTGACAATAACGGCACGGCGGGACTGGCCGGGGCGATTGGTTACCTGGTGATGATCTCCACCCTCAAGGTGATGGACAGCAGCATCAACATGGGCATGCTCGCCGGTATCGCCAGCGGCCTGATGGCCGGTGCGCTGTATAACCGCTTCAAGGACATCAAGCTGCCGGAATACCTGGCGTTCTTCGGCGGGCGGCGGTTTGTGCCGATTGTCACCGGGTTCTCGGCCGTTGCATTGGGAGTGATCTTTGGCCTGATCTGGCCTCCGATCCAGCACGGTATCAACAGCTTCGGCGTATTGCTGATGGAGAGCGGCAGCTTCGGCGCGTTCGTATTTGGCGTGTTCAACCGCCTGCTGATCGTCACCGGTTTGCACCATATCCTCAACAATATGGCGTGGTTTGTGTTCGGTACCTTCACCGACCCCGTCACCGGTGCCGTCGTCACCGGCGACCTGACCCGCTATTTTGCCGGCGACCCCAAAGGCGGCCAGTTCATGACCGGCATGTTCCCGGTGATGCTGTTCGGCCTGCCCGCCGCCTGCCTGGCGATGTACCGCAACGCCCTGCCGGAGCGGCGCAAGGTGATGGGCGGGATTTTCCTGTCGATGGCCCTGACGTCGTTCCTCACCGGGGTGACCGAGCCGATCGAATTCGCCTTCATGTTCCTCGCGCCGTTCCTGTACCTGATCCATGCACTGCTCACCGGCCTGTCGATGGCGGTGACCAATCTGCTGAATATCCACCTGGGCTTTACCTTCTCCGGTGGGTTTATCGACATGGTGCTGGGCTGGGGCAAATCCACCAATGGCTGGCTGGTAGTCCCGGTGGGCCTGGCATACGCGGCGATCTACTACAGCGTGTTCAGCTACTGCATCCGCCGCTTCAACCTGAAGACCCCGGGCCGTGAGGATATCCAGGTGGCACAGGCTGAAGCGATGACTGATAACCAGCGCGCCACGGCTTATATCCGGGCCTTGGGCGGTGCGGCCAATTTGCTCAGTGTGGGCGCCTGCACCACGCGCCTGCGGTTGGACATGGTCGACCGCAACAAGGCCATGGATGCCGAGTTGAAAGCCCTGGGCGCCATGGCCGTGGTTCGCCCCGGCAATGGCGGCAGTTTGCAGGTGGTGGTCGGGCCGCTGGCGGACAGCATTGCCGATGAGATTCGGTTGGCGATGCCAGGGTTTGCGGCCCTCGCTCCCGTAATGCCTGCGCCTGTGGATAAGCCGGCTGCGGTGAATGTGCAGGAAGCCGAACAATGGCTGGCCGCACTGGGCGGTCGAGGCAATGTGCGCCAGCTGGAAGCGGTGGCGATGACCCGGCTGCGAGTGGAGTTGGGCGATGATTCGGTGGTGTCCGAAGCGCAACTGACGGCGTTGGGTTGCCAGGGTGTGAGCCAGCTGGATAGCGGGGTCTGGCACCTAGTGATGGGTGACCAGGCGTCGGGGTTGGGAGAAGCATTGGAGCGCTTGGTTGGTGGTCGTGAGGTAGGCGCCGGGGTATAGAACTGCGGTGACAGTACTGGCCAATCGCGAGCAAGCCCGCTCCCACATTTTGATCGTATTGCCAAGTCGGGCACCGATCAAAATGTGGGAGCGGGCTTGCTCGCGAATGGGCCTCATCGGCGCCGCATTACTGCTGCGCAGGCACCTCGGATAAATCCAGCACTCGATCCACCATCAACTGGATCCCCTCCACCATCCGATGAATCCCCAGCACCGCATCACGCTGCGAGCCGTCGATATCAAACGCCAGATGGGCCGCCAGCGCCTGCACGGACGCCAGGTCCTGGGATGCATTGGCAAGCAAGGTTTCGCTGTTCAGATGGGGAAGTACGGTGAAGAGTTGGTCGGTGGGTTGAGAGGCGGATGGGGGATTTTGACTGTCTTTGATCATGGTAAACCTCTGGTGTGAAGTAAGCGCTACCAGCATCACTTGCAGTTGATGGGTGGCAGCTGTGTGCAGGCCTGCAAGACCGAGAATCACCAGTAAATCTCGGTAGACCCGAAGGTCTCCCGCACACAGCCACCATAGGATGACCATGAAAAAGCGCCGCAATTATAAAGGCGCTTGTGACTAACTGGTGAGGTTTCGGCGGGCTTGCAGTCCCGGTCGCTGAATAAGCAGCGACTGGCGAAGGTTAGTGAGGTGAGTTCCTAGGGACAACCTGAAAGGGTTGTAGGAAACATGCAGGTCGCAGTCGGGTAGATTCATTCCCACCAATCAAAAAACTACTTATCTACCTCCCTGCCAATGGCCCGCCTGCGCATGCTCAAGGTTCTTACCCCCGCATGGAGAGCGTACCTGTGAGCACAACATCCCAGACCTTTGAAGGTATCAAAGGCCACCTCAATCAGATCGGGCACCACCTGCTCCAGATCGAAAAGCCGCTGGTGCCCGAACACACACCGTCTACCGAACTGGCCTACCTGGAAAAAACCAACGGCATCCTGAAGCGTTACCGCCAGCAGTTCCTGGCCAAGAGCCGCGCGCTCTATCAGGACATCACCCAGGGCGATCTGCTCACTCGAGTCGAAGCACTCAAGTCCAGCTTGAATACCTATCTGCTGGCACTCGATCGCAACGAGCAAATCGACGGCAAGCCGCGCAAATCCTTCATGACCTTTGAAGCCGGCTACACCGCCCTGGCCAATGAAACGGCGGTCAGTACCCAGGACCGCCTGCTGCATCCGCAGCAACAGGCCATGCTTGCGCGTGTACCGCTGGGCGCCACGTTGCGCCCAGGCCTGTATGCGCTGAGCTTTCGTTACCAGGAGCGGACGGTGGAGCTGGCCGGCGCCTTTGTGCTGACTGAAACGTCCCGCCCCGTGGTCACCGACCTGAGCGCTGTGCCGGTAGGGGAAGTGATGCTGTTCACGCCTTCGCGCGGGATCGAGGCATTCGGCTCGCTGACACAACTCAATACGCACGTGCTCCAGGGCCTGGAGGATGCCGGGCAGCGACGCGACTTCATGGCACTGTTGCCCGTGCGTTATCGCGATGTGACGCCCGGTGCCATCTGGCCGCTGCAACTGACGCCGATCACCGACAAACCGCTGTTCGAACACACCTACAACGCCCTGCTCGACAAGCGCACCGAGGACATCGAGCGCGCCTTGAGCCTGGTAGACAATCCGGCCCACGAGGCCGCTGTGCTGATCGACGCCCTGGACCAGGCCATCGCGGCGGCCTTGCCGGACTTAGAAGCACGTCTGCAATGGCGCAGCCGACGCCTGCTGGAGCGTCACCTGCGCCACAGCGCACCGGACTGGTATCGTAGCGCCAGCGAACCGCGGCGGGCCGCGCTCGCCGCTCACCTGGCGAGCTATAACGCGGCGCGCCAGGATCTGCTCGACGTGCTGGGCCCGGTCGCTACCCCTGAGGCCCTGGCCCGCTATCGACTGCTTGAACGCTTGAGCGATGAGCTGGACATCCACGACCTGGCGCCGGAACACCTGCTGGTCAACACCCGGCGCTACGTCGACCCCATCGGTGAATACGAACACGACCGCAATCTGGTTGACCTGGCCCTGCGCGGGCTGCAGGCCGGTGATGCCGAGCCGGGTTCGGACTTCCTGAACAAAACCACGCTGACCTACCACGAGGCACCGCTGCCGCCGGCCTATCAGGACCTGACCCCCGCCTGGCTGGCACAGGTATTGACCACCCTGCAGCCGCGTATCGAGTTCGGTGAGTTGCAACAGCAGATGCATGCCAAGCCTGCGCTCAGCCGCGCGATCGAACAGATGCTCGACCAGCGGATCAACGCGCTGGCCTATACCGCCATGCTCCAGGGTCATCTCAGTGAAGAGGACTTTCAGTTGGTGCAGAATCTGCGCCAGGGCACCGACGCGCGCCTGAGCGCCGCCACCCTGTCACTGCATGCGGCCCAGTTGCAGGACATATGGGTATTGCGCCAAACCGACGCCAGCGGCACGGTCACCCGCCTGCTGCTGTGCACGCCCGAGGCACCACGGGAGCAGCAATTCCAGGCCTTCGACACTGAGCTTGCGTGCCAGCAGCACATCCTCGGCTGGAGCCTGGACAACGGTGAAAAACATCCGCCTGGCACCCTGACCGACTACCTGATCAAGCGGGTCGCCCTGCGTTTTCGCGCAGCGATGAAGCGGGTGTTGAGCGGCTTGAGCTTCAAGGTTCAAGACCGCGAGTACCAAGAGATCAGCTTTGGCAACGTCGGCAGCCATGCCGACTGCCTCAAGGCCATGTCCGCCCATGTGCTGGCGAGCCGCGTCGACGATTACGAGTTCAGCACCCCGAACTGGTACCGCTCCACCCACGCCGACAACCGCCGCAAGCTGTTGAAACTGGCCGAGGACAGCGAAGGCGCGTTGCTCACCTACCAGGACTTTCCGCTGTCTGACGCGCAGTTTCCCAGCTTCGCCGACTACCTGCATGAACAGGCAAAAAAACGCCTGAACCTGCTGCTGGGACGGCCTCAGAACGATGTCGACCCCGACACCGTCTGGGCATTTTCACCGCCGGCGCTGCTCGGCTCATTGACCCCGCCGCCCCTGACCTATACCCAGCTGTACCGCGACGGTTATGCCGACGGTGTGGGGTTCCTCGACGAGAAGTTCTCCCGCGCCGCCCAATTCAAAGGCCCCAAGGGGATTGACCTGAGCGCGTTGACCGCGGAAAAAGTCGCCCGCTCGGTCACCGGCACCTGGGTCGGCGCGCGCTACATCAGCGAGGTGCGGACCCGATTGCTGAATGTCGGCAGCGCGGACTATGACCTGCGGCGCAATGCAACGCTGAGCATCACCCAGCGCCAGATGCAGAACGCCGCCCTGGAGTGCCGGCTCGAGGGCCACATCGCCGGGGTCGATTGGACCTGGCTGGAACGCAGTATCGCCAGCATGGATGAAACGGCCACCGACACACGCGGCACCTACGCCATTCATCGCCTGCTGATCAATGGCGAATGGGTGATGGGCACTTTCCTCTTCAGCCATGCTGATTTTCCGACGCTGCTCTACACCCCCAACGCACCGGATGGCATCAGCTTTCGCGAGGCCAGGCAGTTCAACTACCTGTTGAAAAAGGTGCCCGGCATGGTCGCCTATTTCACCCTGCGGGTCGGCGCCCAATCCCAGGCCAACGTGCGCACCTTTCTGGAGACCGCCAAGGCGCAGTTGCCCGAGGACCTGAACAAAACCGACACCAGCCCGGCACGCTATGACGCAACCCGCGCCCAGCCGCCCCTGCTGGATCTGCGTCGGGCGCTGTACGACATGAAGCTGCAGCGCAGGATCGACGACGTTGAAGGCACCACGGCCAATCGCACCCAGATGATCACGGGCATCCTCTGGACCTGCGTGGAATGGGTCACCGCCATTGCTACCGCACCGTTTCCCATCGTCAGCCTGAGCCTGGGCATGCTGCTGGCGTTCAAGGACGGCATGCTGGCCCTGAACGCCTATCAACAAGGCGACACGAGCGCCGCCGTGGCACACCTGATCGGTTATGTACTGAACAGCGCCGGCGCGGCATTCACCGACCTGCGTCCGGCATTGGTTTCCCTTAAACAGCTGGCAACACCGGCCCTGCGCGAGGCCGCCCAGAGCGCCACCGCGGCCAGCGAGGCCCTGAAACTGGTGCATCCCCTGCAACCCCCGGCACTGGCGCCGGCAGACATGCAGGCGGTGTTGTTCGATGGCGAGTTGCTTTGGGCGAAGAACACCCCGGACCCGATCGGACATTATTTGTTGTACCGACTCGATCCGCCTACCGGCAAACTGATCTCCACGACTCGCGTGGCCGCGCCCGATGCACAAGGCGTCTGGCGCCGCACCGGCGTCACCGGTGGCGCGCCCAAGTATGAAAAATTGCCCGACACACCGGAGCCGCTCAAGCCTTATGAGATGCCGGCAAAGTACGCCAACAAACTGGAACTGGTGCTCGACCCGGATGTGCGCACCGGGATACTGCTGCGGTCGGAGTGGGATTTCGGCTCGCAAGACGTGATCCTGGGAAGCGCCGCCATTGAACTCAAATCCCTTCGCACCGCTTACCTGCAACAGGCCGAACGCCTGGCCACCGACGCCCAGGACTTTTTCAAGACCCTTGACCCGTTGCCGGCCCGCGCCGAGCTTCCGGCCCTGGACGCCAGCACGTCGTTTGCACAACTGATCGCCAGCGATGCCTTCAGCGGTAACAAGAACCTGGTCATTGGCGCGGTGCCCGGCTCCATTGCCAGTAAACAGCTGCTGGTCACACACATGGACGCGTTGATCAGCAAGGGTTTCAAACACCTTTATATCGAGTACCTGCCCGGTGATGTGTTTCGTCCAAAACTGGAGAAGCTCAACAGCGGAAAATCCTGGCAGCACATCGAGCGGCACCTGAAGACCGTCGACAAAGCCTTTGGCTTGGCCGACAACGCCGAGTACTCCTACGTCGCCCTGGTACGCAAGGCTCAGGAAAAGGGCGTGAAGATCAAGGCCCTGGATGCCTCAACCTCGTACTTGCTGGACGACGCCCTGCAAATGGGCGACACCCCACCGACGACGCCACGCGGCAACAGCATCAGAAACTATTACTCCCACAAAGCCATTCAGGCCGATGCCCTCGACGAGCAGGATGAACGCTGGGTGGCCCTGGTGGATCATTCCCGGCTGCGTACTTTCGAGCAAACGCCTGGCCTGGCGGACCTGCAGGACGCGGTCGCACTGCGCGTGGTGGATGTGGGTACGGACCAACCCGTGGGCGTGTGGATCGACACCCCCTTGGCGGGTGAAGCGCTGGCCAGAGGCGATTACCAATTGACCATGCGCACCCCGTACAAAGCCCCCGAACCGGCAACATCGCCCAGCGCTGTGCCTGCGGCCGCCGCGCATTACAGCGAATACGACATTGCCGTCCCGCTCCGCGAGAGCATCGTCCGACAGACCAGCACACGGCATGGCCTGGACACGCGCTACTTCCCGCAGAATCCGCAGCATCAGGAAGCCTTCAGGGCGTTTGTGGATACCCGCGCACGCCTGAGTGCGGATGCCGACACGTACCTGGCCAGCCACGTGCCGTCAGCCCGGCCCGAGCCATCCGTCCTGGGCCTGCCGAACACCCCCGAGGCATTGCTGGAGAAAATCCGTCACAGCGAGTTTTCGGGACTGGTGATCGGTGAAGGGCACAACGCGCAATCGAGCAAACGCCTACTGCGCGATTACATGGGAAAGCTCAAGGACCTGGAGTTCAAGACGCTGTACGTGGAGCATCTGCTGACCGATATGCACCAGCACGAGCTGGATTTATTTGTGCAGACACAACGGCTGCCGGACAACCTCAAGCGCTACCTCACCCAGCTGGATCGGGGCCATATGCCGGGCTACAAAGGCAGCGATACCTACACCGAAGTGATCCAGATCGCGGCAAGGCACGGCATGCGCATTCGCGCCCTGGACTGCACCGCCAGTTACCACATCAAGGGGTTGGGGGACGCGGATGTCTCACGCAACCAGCTGTTCAGTTACTTCGCCTCCAAGGTCATCGACGCCGACCAGGCCGCACACGGGCCCCACAAGTGGGTGGCCTTCGTGGGCAGCGCGCACACCAACACCCACCTGAGCGTGCCTGGCCTCGCGGAACTCCAGGGCGCGGTCAGCCTGCATGTGCGGGACACCGCCCCGGCCCTGGCCCGGAACATTCGAGCGGGGGCCTGGGAGACCGTTTCCGAAGGCATCAGCCCTTACACCAGGGCCTTGCGCAGCGACTTGATCCTCGACGCCGGGGTTGCCGGCACCAAAGCCCCGGCGCCCTTCGTAGCGGTGGACAGGACACGCCTGAGCCGGCCCGGCCTGTTCCTGATCGAACGCCCGTCGCCCTCGCAGAACATCCTGCTGCATCGTTCGCGCACCGGGGAAATCGTGTCGACGCCGATCAAGGTCGACCACAATGGCCTGTTTTATGTCGACCGCTGGGAGCCGATGCAGGGCAAGCGGTTCAGCTACGAAAACATGTTGATCAGTGCATTGAAGGCAGAAGTCGGGTTGACCCCCGCGCCCTGAGCCATTGAGGCTTTGACACCGGGTTCATGAGCACCCACAAAAAAACCCGCTGGCCAACCTGGCCCAGCGGGTTTCTTGTATCTACAGCCGGCGGATCAGAAATCCGCCAACGGCCACACTTCATAAGCCGGTGTCTCATAGGGGTGGCTGAGCTTCAACGCAGCGACCACCGCGTTGATCAACGCATCGGCCACCACCAACTCGACCTTCCATTCTTCAACCACTTCAACCTGGCCAACCTGCCCGATAAACGGCTGGCTGCCGTCCAACGCGCGAAACTGGCCCTGGCCCAGCACTTGCCAGGCGCAGCTGTCGTAGTCGCCGATGCGCCCGCCGCCAGCGGCGAAGACGGCGGCTTTCACCGTCTCCACATGGCTGTCGGGCACAAAGAAGGCAAGCTTGTACACCGCCTTAGTTCACCCACACACGGGCGTTGCGGAACATGCGCATCCACGCGCCGTCTTCGTTCCACTCTTCCGGGCGCCACGAGTTCTGCACGGCGCGGAACACGCGCTCCGGGTGCGGCATCATGATGGTCACGCGACCGTCGCGGCTGGTGAGGCCGGTGATCCCGCGCGGCGAGCCGTTCGGGTTGGCCGGGTAGCTTTCGGTGACCTTGCCGTGGTTGTCGACGAAACGCATGGCCACGCAGCCGGACAGATCGGCTTCGAGCAAGGCTTCTTCGCTTTCGAACTCGGCATGGCCTTCACCGTGGGCGATGGCGATCGGCATGCGCGAACCGGCCATGCCTTGCAGGAAGATCGAGTTGGATTCCTGCACCTGCACCATGGCGACGCGGGCTTCGAACTGCTCCGAGCGGTTACGCACGAAGTGCGGCCAGAACTCGCTCCCCGGGATCAGCTCGTGGAGGTTGGACATCATCTGGCAACCGTTGCACACACCCAGGGTGAAGCTGTCGTTGCGCTCGAAGAAGCCCTGGAACGCGTCGCGGGCACGGCTGTTGAACAGGGCCGACTTGGCCCAGCCTTCGCCTGCACCCAATACGTCGCCGTAGGAGAAACCACCGCAGGCCACCAGGCCCTTGAACTCATTGAGGTCAACGCGACCGGCGAGGATGTCGCTCATGTGCACGTCGATCGCATTGAAGCCGGCGCGGTCGAACGCGGCCGCCATTTCCACCTGGCCGTTGACGCCCTGCTCACGCAGCACGGCAACCTGTGGGCGGATGCCTTTCTTGATGTACGGCGCGGCGATGTCCTGGTTGACGTCGAAGCTGAGCTTGGTGCTCAGGCCCGGGTTGTCTTCTTCCAGGATCACGTCGAATTCCTGCTCGGCGCAGTCGGCGTTGTCACGCAGGCGTTGGATCTGGTAGCTGGTCTCGGCCCACTGGCGTTGCAGCAAGCGGCGCTGGCCGGCAAACACGGTGTCGCCGTTGAACGAGATGTTGATCTCGCCGTTGTTGATCGGCTGGCCGATCACCGCCACGCAGTCGTCCAGGCCAGCGGCGCTGAACTGTGCGAGTACGTCCGGGGTTGCGTCCTGGCGAACCTGGATCACTGCACCCAACTCTTCGTTGAAGAGGATGCCGTTGATTTCAGAGGCGTCCTCGGCAACGCTGTCGAGCACGATGTTCAGGCCGCAGTGACCGGCGAAGGCCATCTCGACCACGCTGGTCAGCAGGCCACCGTCGGAACGGTCGTGGTAAGCCAGCAGGTGGCCGTCGGCGTTGAGGCCCTGGATCACGGCGAAGAAGGCTTTCAGGTCTTCGGCGTCATCCACGTCCGGCGCCTGTTTGCCAAGCTTGCCGTGGGTTTGCGCGAGGATCGAGGCGCCCATGCGGTTCTGGCCACGGCCGAGGTCGATCAGGATCAGGTCGGTGGTGCCCTTGTCCATGCGCAGTTGCGGGGTCAGGGTCTGGCGGATGTCGGTGACCGGCGCAAAGCCGGTGACGATCAGCGACAGCGGCGAGGTGACGCTCTTGTCCACGCCTTCATCGTTCCAACGGGTGGCCATGGACATGGAGTCCTTGCCCACCGGAATGGTGATGCCCAGTTCCGGGCACAGCTCCATGCCGACCGCTTTTACGGTGTCGTACAGACGCGCATCTTCACCGGGGTGACCGGCAGCGGACATCCAGTTGGCCGACAATTTGATGTCGGACAGCTTGCCGATGCGCGACGCGGCGATGTTGGTGAGGGTTTCACCAATGGCCATGCGGCCCGACGCCGGGGCGTCCAGCAGGGCCAGCGGCGTACGCTCGCCCATGGCCATGGCTTCACCGGTGTAGACGTCGAAGCTGGTGGCGGTGACGGCAACGTCGGCCACCGGCACCTGCCATGGGCCGACCATCTGGTCACGGGCCACCAGGCCGGTGATGGTGCGGTCGCCGATGGTGATCAGGAAGCTTTTGCTCGCCACGGCCGGGTGGTGCAGCACACGTTCGATGCTGTCGGCCAGGTCCAGGGCGCTTGGGTCGAAATCATCGCCCAGCTCGGTTTCACGTACCGCCGAACGGTGCATGCGCGGGGCCTTGCCCAGCAGCACTTCGAGGGGCATGTCCACCGGGCTGTTGCCGAAGTGGCTGTCGGTGACCGTCAGTTGCGGCTCGGCAGTGGCTTCGCCGACCACGGCAAACGGGCAACGCTCGCGTTCGCAGATGGCCTGGAAGCGCGCGAAGTCTTCAGGGCCGACCGCCAGTACGTAACGTTCCTGGGATTCGTTGCTCCAGATTTCGTGCGGGGCCATGCCCGGCTCGTCGTTTGGAATGTTGCGCAGTTCGAAGCGGCCACCGCGGTCGCCATCGTTGACCAGCTCCGGGAAGGCGTTGGACAAACCGCCGGCGCCGACGTCGTGGATAAAGCTGATGGGGTTCTTGTCACCCAACTGCCAGCAACGGTCGATGACTTCCTGGCAGCGGCGTTCCATCTCAGGGTTTTCGCGCTGTACGGAAGCGAAGTCGAGGTCTGCCGAGCTGGTGCCGGTGGCCATGGAGGAAGCCGCGCCGCCGCCCAGGCCGATCAGCATTGCCGGGCCGCCGAGCACGATCAGCTTGGAGCCGACCAGGATCTCGCCTTTCTTGACGTGTTCTTCACGGATGTTGCCCATGCCGCCAGCCAGCATGATTGGCTTGTGGTAGCCGCGCACTTCATCGCCACGGGGGGTGGTGATGGACTGTTCGAAGGTACGGAAATAACCGGTCAGCGCCGGACGCCCGAATTCGTTGTTGAACGCGGCGCCGCCCAGCGGGCCTTCGATCATGATGTCGAGCGCCGTCACGATGCGCTCAGGCTTGCCGTACGGCACTTCCCATGGCTGTTCGAAGCCCGGGATCTGCAGGTTGGACACGGTGAAACCGGTCAGGCCGGCCTTTGGCTTGGCGCCACGGCCGGTGGCACCTTCGTCGCGGATCTCGCCGCCGGAACCGGTGGCTGCGCCCGGGAACGGGGCAATCGCGGTCGGGTGGTTGTGGGTCTCGACCTTCATCAGGATGTGCACCGGCTCCTGCACCGCGCCGTACTGGCGGGTTTCAGGGTCCGGGAAGAAACGGCCGGCAACCGAGCCGACGATCACCGAGGCGTTGTCCTTATACGCCGACAGAACGCCTTCGCTGTGCATCACGTAGGTGTTCTTGATCATGCCGAACAGGCTTTTTTCCTGGCTCTCGCCGTCGATGTCCCAACTGGCGTTGAAGATCTTGTGACGGCAATGCTCGGAGTTGGCCTGGGCGAACATCATCAGTTCGATGTCGTGGGGGTTGCGCTTCAAGCCGGTGAAGGCGTTGACCAGGTAGTCGATCTCGTCTTCGGCCAGGGCCAGGCCCAGCTCGGTGTTGGCCTTCTCCAGCGCAGCGCGGCCACCGCCCAGCACGTCAATCGCGGTCAGCGGCTTGGGTTCGGCGTGGCTGAACAGGCCGGCAGCCTGTTCCAGCTGGCTGACGATGATCTGGGTCATGCGGTCGTGCAGGCTGCTGGCGATCAGCTCGGCCTCGGCGTCGCTGAACCCACCTTCGACGTAGAACGCGATACCACGCTCCAGGCGCTGGATCTTCTCCAGGCCGCAGTTGCGGGCGATATCGCTGGCCTTGCTCGACCAGGGCGAGATGGTGCCGAACCGTGGCAGAACCAGGAACAAGCGGCCGGTCGGCTCTTGAACGGGAACGCTTGGGCCGTACTTCAGAAGGCGTGCGAGCACTTGCTGTTCGTCGGCGGTCAAGACGCCGGTAACGTCGGCGAAGTGAGCAAATTCAGCATACAGGCCTGTAACCGCTGGAACCTTCTGGCTCAGTTGTTCAAGGAGTTTGCTGTGGCGAAAGGCAGAAAGGGCAGGAGCGCCGCGCAGGATCAACATCTTCGGGACAGCCTCGGGAAGGGGTGTGCTTTGAGGCCGTGCATTCTAGCGTAAACCATCGCCAACGGCACCCGAAACGGCACCGCTGGCGGCTGCCGAACGTCAGTTAACACGGTTTGCACGCTATCGGGGCGTTATCCAAGGCATTCCGCGCAGTTATTTTAACCGTCACAATCGGGCGCCAAGCCACGTTTCTGCGGGCTGCAGCACAGTTTTGGCGGCGCTAGCAGACAAGTCCGCCGCTGTCGAGATATGGCGCCGTGGGCCGTTTGCGTATACTGCGCAGATGTTCTCCCCAACTGCTTTGCGCCCGCGATGCGCCAGATGGCTCATCGTCACCGGACTCTTCCTGATGCTCAGCGCCTGTGTTGATAAACCCAGCACGCTCGAGCGAATCAAGGAGGATGGCGTATTGCGGGTGATTACCCGAAACAGCCCGGCGACTTACTTCCAGGACCGCAACGGTGAAACCGGTTTCGAATACGAACTGGTCAAGCGTTTTGCCGATGACCTGGGCGTGAAGCTGGAAATCGAGACCGCCGACAACCTCGACGACCTGTTCGGCCAGTTGGGCAAACCCAACGGCCCGGTGCTCGCCGCGGCCGGCCTGGTCAGCAGTGAGCAACGCCAGCAACAGGTGCGGTTCTCCCACCCTTACCTGGAAGTCACCCCGCAGATCATCTACCGCAACGGCCAGTCACGCCCGACGAACGCGGCGGACCTGGTGGGCAAGAAGATCATGGTGCTCAAGGGCAGCACCCACGCCGAACAACTGGCCGCGCTTAAGAAGCAGAACCCTGCCATCGAATACGAGGAATCCGATGCCGTCGAGGTGGTCGACCTGCTGCGCATGGTGGACGAGGGGCAAATCGACCTGACCCTGGTGGACTCCAACGAAGTGGCGATGAACCAGGTGTACTTCCCCAACGTACGGGTGGCGTTCGACCTCGGCAATGCCAGCAACCAGAGCTGGGCCGTGGCCGCCGGCGACGACAACAGCCTGCTCAACGAAATCAACAGCTACCTGGACAAGGTGGAAAAGAACGGCACCCTGCAACGCCTTAAAGACCGCTATTACGGGCACGTCGATGTACTCGGCTATGTCGGCGCCTACACCTTCGCCCAGCATTTGCAGCAGCGGTTGCCCAAATACGAGAAGCACTTTCGCGCCTACGCCAAGGAAGAAAAAGTCGATTGGCGCCTGCTTGCGGCCATCGGTTATCAGGAATCGCTGTGGCAACCGGCGGTCACCTCAAAGACCGGCGTGCGCGGCCTGATGATGCTGACCCAGAACACCGCCCAGGCCATGGGCGTGTCCAATCGCCTGGATGCCAGGCAAAGCATCATGGGCGGCGCCAAGTACCTGGCCAAGATCAAGGACGAGCTGGACGACAAGATCGCCGAGCCCGACCGCACCTGGTTCGCCCTCGCCGCTTATAACGTCGGCACCGGCCATCTGGACGACGCGCGAATCCTGGCGAAGAAGGAAGGCCTGAACCCGAACAAGTGGCTGGACGTGAAGAAGATGCTGCCGCGCCTGTCGCAGAAGCAGTGGTACAGCAAGACCCGCTACGGCTACGCCCGGGGCGGCGAGCCGGTGCACTTCGTGGCGAACATCCGGCGCTACTACGACATCCTGACCTGGGTGACCCAGCCGCAGCTGGAGGGTAACCAGGTGGTGGAAGGTAATCTGCATGTGCCGGGTGTGGATAAAACCAAGCCGCCGGAAGACACTCCGCAACTCTGACCGCAACATTTCAGACACCACCTTTTGATCGCTACATGGATCAGAGGCCGGTGATCAGGTGGACCACTCCTCCCGCCAACACCATCACGCCCGCCACACCCGCCGCTTTCAACGCCGCCTCATCCAACCGCCCCGCATCCTGCAATTGCACCCGCACCCGCGTCAGCGCCACACGCTGCTGCGACCTGAGGTTATTCGCACCGCCCAGCGCACTCAGCACCTCGGCCGACAACAGCCCCTGTGTCGGCACCGCCACCGTCTCGGCAATCAAATCCGGGGTCAGGGCTTTCCAGAACGCCCGCTGCAATTTCTCGAACATGCTCAGTGCTCCACGACAGGTGAGGTTTCAACGGTGGCCGCGTGGTAGAGGCGCAAGGCCTCGCGTACCTGGACGGCCTCTTCCAGGCCCAGTACCTGACGGGCAATGGTCTGGCAGCCGGCCAGGTCCAGCCCGCGCACGGTGGCCTTGATGGTAGGGATCAGCGGCACACTGACCGACAGTTCATCCACCCCCAGCCCGAGCAACACCGGCACCGCCAGGGCTTCGGACGCCAGTGCGCCGCATACGCCCACCCACTTGCCATGGGCATGGGCGGCCGTGACGGTGGTGGCGATCAGGCGCAATACCGCCGGGTGAAAGCTGTCGGCCTGGCTGGCCAGGCGCGGGTGATCACGGTCCATGGCCAGGGTGTATTGGGTCAGGTCGTTGGTGCCGATGGAGAAGAAATCCACATGGGGCGCAAACACATCGGCCATCAGGGCCGCAGACGGCACCTCGATCATGATGCCCAGTTTGGGCAACGCGCTGAGCCCAAGGGCCTGGGCTTCTTCCTCCATAATCTGGCGGGCCAGGTGCAGCTCCGACAGCAGGCTGACCATCGGCAACATGATATGCAGGCGTGCCAGCCCGGCACTGGCGAGGATCGCGCGCAACTGTTCACGCAACAGCTCCGGGCGCTCCAGGCACAGGCGTATACCGCGCAGGCCCAGGAACGGGTTGGTTTCACTGTCCATCGGCACGTACGCCAGGGGTTTATCGCCGCCGACGTCCAGGGTGCGCACCACCAGATTGCGCTCGGTGCCCAGGGCACGGGCGATGGCGCTGTAGGTGGCGGCCTGCTCATCCACGCTTGGGGCGCGATTGCGATCCAGGTACAAAAACTCCGAGCGCAGCAGGCCGACGCCTTCGCCCCCGAGGGCCAGGGATTGCTCCACTTCCTGCAACGAAGCGACGTTGGCGCTCACCTCGACGTGATGGCCGTCGCGGGTAATCGCCGGCACTGACGCCTGCGCCACATCACGCTGACGTCGCAGCACGTGCTGCTTACGCGCAGCTTCCAGCTGTTCGATCTCGGCCAGGTTGGGGTCCAGGTGCAGCTCGCCCTTGTCGGCATCGAGCAGGACCTGTTTGCCATTGGCCAGCGCCAGCACTTCAAGCCCGACCCCGCATATGGCAGGCAGGCCCAAGGCCCGCGCCAGGATCGCGACATGGCTGGTCGCCCCGCCGCCGACGGTGACAAACCCCAGCACTTTTTTGGGATCGAGGCTGGCGGTTTGCGAAGGCGTCAGTTGCTCGGCGACCAGGATCGCGCGGTCGGGCAGGTCCCAGGCGCGGTCTTGAATACCGAGGATCAGTTTCAGCACGCGCTGACCGACATCCGCCAGGTCCGCCGCACGTTCGGCCAACAGGGCATTGCCCAGGTTCTGGAACAGCTGGGCAGTGGCAACCGTGGCGCTGTTCCAGGCGAACGCGGCGCTCTTGCCTTCGGCCAGCAGGCCATCGGCTTGTTCCAGCAGCGTCGGGTCTTCAAGCAACTCCTGATGGGCACGAAAAATCTCCGCCTGGGCACTGCCCGCCGCCTGGGTTTGCAGGGCTTGCAGCGCTTCGGTTGCAGCCAGCAAGCCACGGTCCAAAGCGGCGCGCTCGAACGCCTCGCCAGCGCCCTGTTCAATCACCTTCAGCTCGGGCTCAGCAACCTGGACCACTTGGCCAAACGCCGATCCCGGCGATGCGCAAACGCCTCGCAGCAGCGTCGCCGACGATACCGGCAGGGGCGCTTCAAGCTGTGCAGCCGGTGCCGCGATGGCCTCGCCGCAGCCTTCAAGCAACAGCGCGACCAGCACCTGGATCGCCGCCTCGGCGTCGTCACCGGCCGCACTCACTTGCAAGGTATCGCCCTGCACGGTTTGCAGCGCCATGATCGCCACCAGCGACTTGGCGTTGGCACTCTGGGTTTGCTTGTGCAGGTAAATGCTCGCGTTAAAACCTTTCGCCGCCTGGGCCAATACGGCGGCCGGGCGCGCGTGCAAACCGTTGGTGTTGGGCAAGGTCAACGGTTTTGAGAAGCGTGCATCGCCCTCCTCCTCATCGGCCTCCTCTACCCGGTTGCCGGGCGCAACCTGCAACACCGGTTGGCCCAATTCCACCAGGCCGCTTGCCAATGGCGTGAACGGCTCGCCGCTGACCACCAGCATCAAGGTCAGCAAACTGCGTGCGTGGAGTGCCACATAGTCGGCATCGAATTCGATCAAGGCTTGCCCGGCCTCCACCCGCTGGCCTTCCTCGACCAGGCGGGTGAAGCCCTTGCCCGCCAGGCTCACGGTGTCCAGGCCGATATGCATCAGCACCTGCACGCCGTTGTCGTCGGTGACGCTGACCGCATGCCCACTGTCCTGGATATTGCTGATCACCCCGGCCAGGGGCGCACACAGGGTCTGCGAGGTGGGATCGATGCACAGGCCGTCGCCGATCATGCGGCTGGCGAACACCGGGTCAGGCACCTTGTCCAGTGCCAGCAGCACGCCGGACAAGGGCGCCAGCAATTCCAGGGGTTGAGTTGCGGTCATGACGTCACCTGCTGTTTTGTTCTGTAAAGATCCTTGGGTGGATGCCTATCCCATGGATGACTTATTTCCACCAGTATTCAACCTGCACGCCCACGTTCGACCCATGCCGCGCGGTGCCATAGGCGCCGGTGTCGGACAACGCCGAACCCGCCGCCAGTTCATTCGCTGCACGCTTGGCCGCTTCGTTCCAGGTCGCATAGGTGTAGTACAACCGCACTTCCGGCCGCGCCCAGAAATCCGGGCCGTTGGGCGACCAGGTCGGGGCGAAGGTAAATTTGCTCAGCTTGCGCGTGCCGCCGGTGGCATCGACCTGATCATGCCCAAGCTCGGTGACCAGTTTGAATTGTTCGCTGATCGCATACGCGGGGCGTACGCCGATGGACATCCAGGTCTGGTCCTGGCTGCCGGGGCGAATATCCTTCTGGTACACCGCCTCGATCTGCCCTCCAAAACGCGGGGTCACCTGCCAGTCGAAGAACTCCACGGCGCGATAACTTTTGCTGCTGTTATCCAGGAAGGTACTGCCGGTGTAGCCCAGGCCGGTGCCGGGGCCTTCGCCGTACTGCAAAGCGAATTTGTTCTTGCCGCCCAGGAAGGGTTTTTGCACATGCTGCGCGGTGAGTGCCCAGCCGCTGTGGGTGTCACGCCCACCGGCCTTTTCGATATGGCTCAAGCCCAGCTCCAGCTCGCCGCCGGGGTTGGTCTTGAAGCCCGCGACGTTGAAGTCGTGACGGGTGGCGTATTCCTTCTGGTACAGGTTGTCCTTGCGCGAAATGGCGTAGCTGTACTTGAGGTCGCCGATCAGCACGTCCTCGATTCCGCCGCCGGTGGCGCTCTGGTTCCAGTAGTAGAAGTCGGAAATATGGATGTCATTGCGTTTGTAGTAACGCCGACCGGCCCACAGCGAACCGCCATTGAGGGCTGGCAGGTTCGACCACTGCGCATACATCTGCGGCATGCGCGCCGAGCCGTTGTCTTCGCCCTGGAATTTAAGGGCGCGGTCGTATTGGTTGTACAGCGATGCCATGGCGTCGACGCTGAGCACCGAGCCGTCGTCGAGGGTCAGCAGGTCCTGACGCAGTTCCAGCTCGGCGTACTGCTCGCATTCGTTGCCCAGCCGGTATTTGGTTTGCGCCCCCGGCAACTGGAAACACTGCTGCTTGCCACTGCCTGTCGACGTCCCCGCACCGCTGCGCAAGTAACCGGCAAATTCCAGGGCCTGCGCGCCGAATGGCAGGCTCAGGCAGGATGCAACGAGGCCCAGCTTTATTGTTGTTTTCATGAATGCTCCTTCTATTTTTATTGTTTTATTACTGTCCTTGCACGACACGATTCCCTGTAGGAGCGAGCTTGCTCGCGAAGAACGCTAACGATTACGCAGCGATACTGGTTTAACGCGGCGCTCTCAGGTTTTTCGCGAGCAAGCTCGCTCATACAGGGGGCGTATCAATCAATCAGGTGCAGCACGAACGATTCGTAGGGACGCAAGACGACCGTGGCCGTGCGTGGTGGGCAGTCGGGGTAGTTGCTGATCAGCAGGCGTTGCTCGGTCGCTGCGCCGATCACGTCGCCAGGCAGTTGGATTTCACAGGGCTGGCCATAGAAGTTGTTCAGCACCAGCAGGCGCTCGCCGTGGCCTTCGCGCAGGTACGCCCAGACCTGCAAATGGTCTTGCAGCAGTTGGCGGTAAACCCCTTCTTGAATCAGCGGTTCGTGACGACGCAGGGCGATCAGCGCGCGGTAGTGATGCAGCACGGAGTCGGGATCGTCGAGCTGGTGTTCAACGTTGATCTGCGCGGCATTCGCCGGGAGGCCGATCCAGGGCTCGCCGGTGCTGAAACCCGCATTCGGCTGCGCGTTCCACTGCATGGGCGTACGGCCGTTGTCGCGGGACTTCTGCATGATCGCCGCCATGCTCGCCGCTTCGGATTCACCGGCATCGCGCTTGAGGCGGAAGATGTTCAGGGTCTCCACATCGCGGTACTGATCGATGCTGTCGAAGCCCGGATTGGTCATGCCCAGTTCTTCGCCCTGGTACACGAACGGCGTGCCCTGGAGGAAGTGCAGCGCGGTGGCGAGCATCTTGGCCGAGACCACGCGATGCTCGCCGTCGTCACCAAACCGCGAGACCACCCGGGGTTGATCGTGGTTACACCAGAACAGCGCGTTCCAGCCGCCACCGGCCTGCATGCCCAGTTGCCAGTCGGAGAGGATCTGCTTGAGTTGCAGGAAGTCGAAGTCAGCCTTCACCCACTTCTGCAGGTTCGGGTAATCGACTTTCAGGTGATGAAAGTTGAAGGTCATCGACAGCTCTTTCGACTCTGGCCGCGAGTAGCGAATGCAATGTTCAAGGCTGGTGGACGACATCTCGCCGACGTTGATCAGGTCATGGCCTTCAAATACTTCGCGGTGCATCTCCTGCAGGTATTCATGCACGTTCGGGCCGTCGGTGTAGAAGCGGCGGCCGTCGCTGTTGTCTTCGGGGAAATCGGCGGGCTTGGAGATCAGGTTGATCACGTCCAGGCGGAAACCGCCCACGCCTTTGTCACGCCAGAAGCGCATCAACTTGAACACCTCGGCACGCACCTGGGGGTTGTCCCAATTGAGGTCGGCCTGGGTGTGGTCGAACAGGTGCAGGAAGTACTGGCCGGTTTGCGCCTCGTATTCCCAGGCCGAACCGCCGAACTTGGATTCCCAGTTGTTCGGCTGGTCGCGCCAGATGTAGAAGTCGCGGTAGGGGTTGTCGAGGCTGCTGCGCGCCTGCTGGAACCACTCATGCTCGATGGAGGTGTGGTTGACCACAATGTCGAGCATCAGCTTGATGCCACGCTTGGCCGCTTCGCTGATCAACCGGTCGCAGTCGGCCATGGTCCCGTAGCTGGGGTCGATGGCGTAGTAGTCGCTGATGTCGTAGCCGTTGTCCCGTTGCGGCGAGCGCAGGAACGGGGTGATCCACAGGCAATCCACGCCCAGCCATTTGAGGTAGTCGAGTTTGTCCACGATGCCCAGCAGGTCACCGGTGGCGTTACCCGCGTGGCTGTGGAAGCTCTTGGGGTAGATCTGGTAGATCACCGAGTGTTGCCAGTCTTGCATGGTGGGTTCCTTCAATAGAGTTTTGTGCTGGCCTCTCGGGCCTTGATGGCGATTGATCAGGCGACGCGATAACCCGGCCGAACAATCTTCATGCTCAACGCACAGGTCAGTGCAAACGGCACGACCATCGCGATGACCATCCCGATCACAAACATCGCGATGGATTGCGGCACGATCGAGATAAACCCAGGTAAACCACCGACGCCGATGGCCGAGGCCTGCACCTTGTTCAGCGACAGGAAAATGCTGCCCAGCGCCGAGCCCACCAGGGCCGCATAAAACGGAAACTTGAAGCGCAGGTTCACCCCGAACATCGCCGGTTCCGTGATGCCGAAGTAGGCGGAAATCGCCGAAGTCGAGGCCATGCTTTTATCCCGCGCATTGCGGGTGGTGTAGAACACCGCGAGCGCGGCGCTGCCCTGGGCCAGGTTGGACATCACGATCATCGGCCAGATAAAGGTGCCGCCCTGGGTGGAGATCAATTGCAGGTCCACGGCGAGGAACATGTGGTGCATGCCGGTGATCACCAGCGGCGCATACAGCAGGCCGAAAATCGCTCCGCCAACCATCGGTGCCAGGTCAAACAGGGTGACCACGCCTTCGGTGATCAGGATGCCGAGGTGACGGGTCACCGGGCCGATGATCGCCAACGCCAGCACGCCGGTGACGACGATGGTGGTGATCGGCACGACCAGCAATTGAATGGCGTTGGGTACGCGAGCGCGCAGCCATTTCTCGATGACGCTCATCACATACGCCGCCATCAGGATCGGCAGGATCTGCCCCTGGTAGCCGACTTTCTCGATCTTGAACCAACCGAAAATATCGAAGTACGGCAGGCTCTGGCCGTCGAGCCCGGCAACCGCCTTGCCGTAGTTCCAGGCATTGAGCAGATCGGGATGCACCAGCATCAGGCCGAGCACGATGCCGAGGATTTCACTGCCGCCAAAGCGCTTGGCCGCCGACCAGCCCACCAACGCCGGCAGGAACACGAACGAGGTGTTGGCCATCAGGTTGATCAGGCTCCACAGGCCATCCAGGTTCGGGTAGGCCTCCAGCAGCGTCTGGCCCTCGATGAACATGCCCTTGGCGCCCATCAGGTTGTTCACGCCCATCAGCAGGCCGGCGATGATCAACGCGGGCAGGATCGGCATGAACACATCGGAGAACACCCGTACCAGGCGCTGCATGGCGTTGGTCTTGTCGGCGCCCTTCTTCTTCACATCGGCGATGGTGGCGGCGGCGAGGCCGGTCTGTTCGCGCAGGGCGGCGTAGACCTTTTCCACTTCGCCGGGGCCGATCACCACCTGGAACAAACCGCCGGTGAAGAACGAGCCCTTGACCAGATCGACCTGATTCAACGCGCTGCCGTTGACCAGGCTCGGGTCCTTGAGCGCCAGGCGCAGGCGGGTCACGCAGTGGGCAGCTTGCTCAAGGTTGTCGCTGCCCCCGAGGTGCTCGAGGATCTCGCGGGCAATGTTGGAATAGTCGTGGCTCATGCTTGGTTTCCACTTTGATTTTTTTATTTGGGGGGCAGTCATTGGCAGCACGCCGAAGGCAAAAGTACTCGTACAGACGAGTTAAAGCAACAACTCGTCTGTACGAGTTTGATTTTGTTTACTCCCTATAGGACACCGCTGCGCTGCAAGCCGCAGAAATCCTTGGGTCTAATGGACAAACCGCCGCTCTGCCTCTAAGGTTCCTGCCTTGAACGCCAACGCGGCACAGAGCCCTACCCATGAGCAAATACAACCAGATCTATACCGATCTGCTTGCCAGCATCACCACCGAACGCCTGCAACGCGGCACGCGCCTGCCTTCCGAAACCGAATTGATGGACAGCTACCAGGCCAGCCGAGGCACCGTGCGTCGCGCCATCGAGCAACTGCAGGAACGTGGGTTTGCGCAAAAGATCCACGGCAAGGGCACCTTCGTGCTCTCGCCCAACCCGATTGAGTTCCAACTCGGCGGCATCGTCAGCTTCCACGAAACCCACGCCGACCTGGGCGATGACGTACGCACCGAAGTGGTCGAATTCACCCAGCTCCCCCTGGAAGGCCCGCTGTTGCAACACATCGAGGCCGAACCCGGCAGCGTCATCACACGCATCAAACGGGTACGGCGCATCGGCGGCAAACGGGTGATCCTCGACATCAACCACTTCGTCGCCGACCTGATCCCCGGCCTGGACCAGGCGATTGCCGAACAGTCGATCTACGCCTTCATCGAGCAGACCTTGCAACTGCAGATCAGCTACGCCCAGCGCACCATCGAAGCCCTGCCCCGCAGCAAGGACGACCAGACGCACCTGGACCTCGAAGGTCAGAGCCATGTGATCGTGGTGAGCAACCAGACGTTTTTGCAGGACGGGCGGCAGTTCGAGTACACCGAGTCGCGGCATACGTTGGATAAGTTTTACTTCTCCGATATCGCCAGGCGCTAACTATCTACCCAACGCCCGTCTAAACGGCTTGGCATGCTCGGCTCTTCCCCCTTAAGGAGAGCAGCATGCCGCTTGCCAATACCTCCCCCGCCGCTCAGCAACAACTCAGGGCCCTGGCGCCCATCGTGCTGGATGCGTGCCCGAACATGCAGAGGATGGCCATCGAGGCCGCCCGCGAGATTCTCGCAAAACACGGTCTGGCGACCCTGGATCCCGATCACGTGCACTGGCACCGCTTCAACGGCGGCGTCGGTGATCCGGCGACGTTTACGGGCTGGAGCCACAACGAAAAACCCCAGGCGTCGATGACGCTGACGCAGTTGGTCATTCACCGCTTCGAGGTCCATGACCAGGACAATGCCGACCTGCTCGACGGGGATGGTGGCTTTTATCGCGAGGGTGCCGAGGCGCGGCTATTCGATCAGCATAACGAAGTGCCGCTGTCCGCCAGCGCGGTGCTCAAGGACTTCTGGGCGATCAATTTCAGCGATCGCTACACCACGCGCATGGATGTATTCTGGCGCGCTCACTTCGATGATTTTCGCACCCTGGCCAAAGTCAACTGCCTGGCCGAGGCCCTGCAAGCACAACAGGCCGGGCATCTCAGCAAGTCGCAGTTGCAGACGGTGATTCGAGCCCTGGCCAGCAATCTGTGCTGGCCCCCAACCCTGTCCAACCTGCAAGCCAAGGCCACTTCAGCCGGCGGACTGCGTGTTGCGGCGCTGGATACTGGTGGACATACCGCCACGGATATCCTGCGCATCGTCGACGGCGATGGCCGGCAAATTCTCTACGTTCCGGGTGAGTCCCAGGCCTTCCACTGTTTCGAGACCGCAGCTGACCTGCATTTCTGGCTGCTGAACCAGACCAGCCACCCGGATAATCGCGCACGCTTCATGGCTCACTTTCCACTGTCGGCCCAGGTGCAGCAGGACGACACCGATGCCGTGACGTGGAAACAGATGCTGCTCACCCCCGTGCTGATCTATCGCACCGCCCAGGCCCTGGCGGGTACCCTGCCGCCGGACTGGGTGGACAAGGGCCTGTCCCACCAACTCGACCAGTTGTTTGTCGACTGGGGCACCTGGGACCACCGCCTGATCAATCAAGCCGACCAGACCATCGAGGACGATGCCTTTACCTGGCTGGCGCAATCGAGTCAGACGCGCATGCGCAACGACGCGGATTTTTCCCTGCGCAGCAATGGCGACCTGCGCAAGAAACTCTGGATTGGCTACCTCAACGCCTTTGGCAAAACCTTCGGCCCGATGGCCGTGGTCGGCTGGCCGGTGGCATTGGTGGTGGTGGGGGCCAGTGCGGCAAATCTTGGCCTGAACATCGACCAGGCCATCAACGGCAAGACCCCGGCCGAACGCCACGCCGGGGAGCTGGGCGCGATATTCAGTGCCATCGATACGCTGTTTAACCTGGCACTGTTGAAAGCCGACGGGGTCATGCCCGATATCGCCGAAGCAGCCGACACCCTCGCAACGGAGCCCATTGAGCTGACGCCGCCCACAGCGCCCGCCAGCGCGCCGTCGATGCCTGAGCCTGCGGTACCTGCCACCTACCAGGCCAACCTGATACTGGAAGGAGAACACCTGGATACCGCCCCCGGAAAATTCCAGCAGGTCTATAGCCTGCGGACCTCCGACGGCATGCCTCAGCAAGCCATCCTGATGAACGACCAAGCCTATTACGTACGCTACGAAGCCGACCCCAACGGCCGTGGGCATTGGGCGATTGTCGACCCGAACAACCCCCATGGCTTTTCCGGCGCGCTGCCGGTGCGCCTGAACGAACTCAACGAATGGGAACCTGTGCCCCACAGCAACGGCTTGAAAGGCGGAGGGGTAAACTCCAGCAAAAGTGCCCGGGGGCCGGCCCCCTCGCGGGTTCCGCCACCGCCACAAGCGATGACCACGCCCCCCCACTCACTGCGCAGGGTGACCAGCCCCTTCGATACCCCGCCATCCACCCGCCCGGAAGTGAAACGCTGGGCAATGGGCCTCACTGAAACCCATGTTCACAGCCGCTTCGGCCGCATTGACCGCTTCACCTACTACTTCGGCACCACCCACAGCAAACTGCTGCAATCGGCGAAAGATTTCTACAATGAACTGTCCTGGACCCGCCTGCCACCTCGGCCGGACATCCCCGCCTTTGAACCGACAACGGCCTTCGAAGAAGTCCTCGAACGCCTGCCCGAAGACCTACCGGGCTACGTCATCGGCGAAACCCTGGACCGTATCAGCAGCACCCGCCTGCTGATCAACAATATGCCGCTCTTCGCGCGCAAGGGCGTGAAAACCCTGTATATGCGGCGCCTGCTCAACGACTTCGCCCAGGATGATCTAAACCACTACTTCCAGACCGGCGAGATGTCCGAGGACCTGGAAAGCTACCTTGGCAAGCTGGGCACCGATCCATCCGGGCGGTTCAACGAACTGGAACTGGTCAAGACCGCCAGGGCCAATGGCATACGCGTGCAGGCTATCGACTGCGCAGCCCATTACAAATACCCCACCCCTATCGCCGATCTTTCAGAGCAGGTGATGAGCAATTACCTCGCCCACATCCTTATTCAAGCCGACAGAGCGCTGAACGGCAGCGGTAAATGGCTGGTACTGACCGGCGCCAGAAACATCAACACCTTCAATGGATTCGCCGGTCTCAGTGAACTGGAAGGAGGTATCGGTCTGCGTATAGAAGAGGTCTTTCCGGAGCAAGGCAACGAGGTGCGTATCGACCCCGGTATCGCCATTGATCGCGACAGCGCCCCCCGTCATGAAAGCATCGGTGACAGCTTCGACACCTTGAATGCCGACCTGCGCGTACAAGTGGAAGCGCCGCCGGTGCACAGGACGCTGGAGCAACAGCAGCGACTGCTGTTTCGCAAGGGCATGTACCTGATCGACGAAAACCAGGGCAACTACACCCTGCGGCATCACAGCAGAGACAGGGGCATCGTTGCGACACCCATCAATCGGCTGGCCGACGGCAGCTTTTACATCGACCGCCCGGCCTGGGCAGGCGTGCATGACATACGGTTCCCCACGCTGGAACAGCTGTCCAGCGCCCTTACCAATATGGGCATGAGCCTGCAAAGTCGGCTTCCTGCCTGACAGGCAATAAAAAACCTGGCCGAGGCCAGGTTTTTTACTCACTCAACGCAGGCCATTCAGGCTCGCCTTGCTTATTCCCACTCAATCGTCGCCGGCGGCTTGCTCGACACGTCGTAAGTAACGCGCGAAATACCTTCGATCTCATTGATGATACGGCCGCTGACGGTTTCCAGCAGTTCGTACGGCAGGTGCGCCCAACGGGCAGTCATGAAGTCGATGGTCTCTACAGCACGCAGGGCCACGACCCAGGCGTAACGACGGCCATCGCCTACAACGCCTACGGACTTAACCGGCTGGAACACCACGAACGCCTGGCTGACCTTGTGGTACCAGTCGGCCTTGCGCAGTTCTTCGATGAAGATGTGGTCGGCACGACGCAGCAGGTCGGCGTATTCCTTCTTCACTTCACCGAGGATGCGCACGCCCAGGCCCGGGCCTGGGAATGGGTGGCGGTAGACCATGTCGTACGGCAGGCCCAGTTCCAGGCCCAGACGGCGGACTTCGTCCTTGAACAGTTCGCGCAGCGGTTCTACCAGCTTGAGGTTCATTTCCTCAGGCAGGCCACCCACGTTGTGGTGGGACTTGATCACGTGGGCCTTGCCGCTCTTGGCGCCGGCCGACTCGATCACGTCGGGGTAGATGGTGCCTTGGGCGAGGTACTTGATGTTGTCCAGTTTGTTGGACTGGGCATCGAATACGTCGATGAAGGTACGACCGATGATCTTGCGCTTCTTCTCCGGGTCGGACTCGCCGGCCAGGTTGTTCAGGAACTGTTCTTCGGCGTTGGCGCGGATCACCTTGACGCCCATGTTCTCGGCGAACATGGCCATCACTTGCTCGCCTTCGTGCAGGCGCAGCAGGCCGTTGTCGACGAACACGCAGGTCAGTTGGTCGCCGATGGCCTTGTGCAGCAGCGCAGCGACCACGGAGGAGTCAACGCCGCCGGACAGGCCGAGCAGCACGTTGTCGGTACCGACCTGGGCGCGTACGTTGGCGATCGCGTCTTCAGCGATTTTCGACGGGGTCCACAGGGCTTCACACTCGCAGATGTCGAGGATGAAGCGCGACAGGATGCGCCCGCCTTGCTTGGTGTGGGTCACTTCCGGGTGGAACTGCACGCCGTAGTAGCGACGCTCGTCGCTGAACATGCCGGCGATCGGGCAGCTTGGGGTGCTGGCCAGGATGTGGAAGTCTTCCGGCATCCTGGTGACCTTGTCACCGTGGCTCATCCATACATCGAGGCCGAACAGGCCGTCGGCGTCGATGTGGTCTTCGATGCCGTCCAGCAGGCGGCTCTTGCCGACCACGTCGACACGGGCATAACCGAATTCACGCAGCTCGGAACCTTCAACCTTGCCGCCCAGTTGCTCGGCCATGGTCTGCATGCCGTAGCAGATACCAAAGACAGGCACACCCAGGTCGAACACGGCTTGCGGGCAACGCGGGCTGTTGGCTTCGTGCACGGACTCGGGGCCACCGGCGAGGATGACGCCTTTCGGTGCGAATTCGCGAATCGCTTCGTCATCCATGTCGAACGGGTGCAGTTCGCAGTACACGCCGATTTCACGCACGCGGCGGGCGATCAGCTGGGTGTACTGGGAACCGAAGTCGAGGATCAGGATGCGGTGGGCGTGAATGTCGAGGGCCATGAAGTCAGTCTCGTCTAATGAATCAGAAACAACTCGGGGCTGAAAGAACAGCCCCGGTTACTTAACGTTTTGCTGGAAGCCTCAACCTACGCGGTAGTTTGGCGCTTCCTTGGTGATCTGCACGTCGTGGACATGGGATTCAGCCATGCCGGCGCCGGTGATCCGTACGAACTCTGGCTTGGTGCGCATTTCTTCGATGTCGGCGCTGCCGGTGTAGCCCATCGAGGAGCGCAGGCCGCCCATCAGTTGATGGATGATGGCGCTCAGGGTGCCCTTGTACGGCACACGGCCTTCGATGCCTTCCGGTACGAGCTTCTCGGCGCCTGCCGAAGAGTCCTGGAAGTAACGGTCGGAAGAGCCTTGCGCCTGGGACATGGCGCCCAGCGAACCCATGCCGCGGTAAGCCTTGTAGGATCGGCCCTGGAACAGTTCGATCTCGCCCGGCGCTTCTTCGGTACCGGCGAACATCGAGCCCATCATCACGCAGGAAGCACCGGCAACGATGGCCTTGGACAGGTCACCGGAGAAACGGATGCCACCGTCGGCGATCAACGGTACGCCAGTGCCTTCAAGGGCCGCGGCGACGTTGGCGATGGCGCTGATCTGCGGCACGCCCACACCGGCGACGATACGCGTGGTGCAGATCGAGCCAGGGCCGATACCGACCTTGACCGCATCGGCACCGGCTTCGGCCAGGGCCTTGGCGGCAGCGCCGGTGGCAATGTTGCCGCCGATCACCTGCACGTCAGGGAAGTTCTGCTTGACCCAGCGCACGCGGTCGATCACGCCTTTGGAGTGACCGTGAGCGGTGTCGACCACTACCACGTCAACACCGGCAGCCACCAGGGCCGCCACGCGGTCGCCGGTGTCTTTGCCGGTACCGACCGCAGCGCCGACGCGCAGACGACCTTGGTCATCCTTGCTGGCCAGCGGGTAAGCCTTGGCTTTTTCGATGTCGTTGACGGTCATCATGCCCTTGAGGGCGAATTTGTCGTCGACGATCAGCACGCGCTCGATACGGTGCTTGTGCAGCAGTTCGCGCACGTCGTTCTTGTCGGCGCCTTCCTTGACAGTCACGAGGCGCTCTTTAGGCGTCATCACTTCGCGGACGGTGACTTCAAGACGGTTCTCGAAACGCACGTCACGGGAGGTGACGATACCGACCAGGTCGCCATCGTGCAGTACCGGAACGCCGGAGATGTTGTGCAGGCGAGTCAGGTCGAACAGGTCACGCACGGTAGCGTCGGCTTCGATGGTGATCGGATCCTTCACCACACCGGCTTCGTAACGCTTGACCTTGCGCACTTCGGCAGCTTGCTGCTCGATGGTCATGTTCTTGTGGATGATGCCGATGCCGCCTTCCTGAGCCATGGCGATTGCCAAACGGGCTTCGGTGACGGTGTCCATGGCAGCGGAAACCAGGGGAATATTCAGCTCGATGCCACGGGTTAGGCGGGTCTTGAGACTGACTTCGTTAGGAAGCACCTCGGAATAACCGGGCACTAGGAGAATGTCGTCGAATGTCAGAGCTTCTTGGCTGATACGCAGCATCGCGGGGGCTCCCGAGCGGGAAAATGGAAGCGCGCCATTATACTCAGACACCCCTCAGGTCTCAATGTAAAACTCTGACATATTTGGGAATAGTGATAGAAGGACTACAGCTCGACTTTGACCCAGCTGATCTTTTGGTCCAGCCAATCGGCGAATTCGTCGATAAAGCTCTGCTTGAACCCCGCCTCCGCCCAGTTGTTGAAGATGAATCCCAGGTTGGAAAACCCACACTCCTGCAAGAACAGGAAACCGTTGATGTCATCTTCATGCCCACACAGCGGGCAGGTGAAGTTGTCGGTGTGGCCGGGCATCCAGTCTTCCAGGCTTTCGAACAGCGCCTCGCCGACTTCCTTGAGGCATTCCGGGCAGCCGGCTTCTTCGAGAAAGCCCTTGGCCGGGGTATAGATGCAGCGCTTGTAGATGATCTCCAGGCCATTGACCGGCTCGTTGAACGGCAGCGCCTCGGGGTGCAGCACCACGGCGCGGGCGCCGTCGGCCAGGGCATAGGCCATGCGGTTGCCGGTGCGGCCACAGGTGGTCAGTTCTTCCTTGATGATGTTCTTGCGCACCAGCCAACGCACGATCGCCCGGGCGCGGGGTTCGTGGACAGGCAAGGTGGAGATTTTCGGGACAAGGATGCTTTGGGAGTTCATGGGAGACCTGCGGCGTGGCTTCTGACCTCATCGCGGACAAGCCCGCGATGAGGCCCGGGAGGACGGCAGCTTAATCCCTGAAGAAATCAGGTCAAGTGCTCAAGTACCGCCCAATCAACGCAATGCCACTGGCCAGCACCAACCACGTCACCAGCCGGACGAAAGCCTCACGGGACATGCGCATGGTCAGCCTGCGCCCACACCACAGCCCCAGGGCCATCGCCGGCAGCAGGCACAGCGCCAACATCAGCAGCGGCCAGTCAGCATACACCCCGGCGATCAGGAACAGGCTCAGGCGCACCACCGTGCTGCAGCTGATCAACGCGCTTTGGGTGGCGCGCGCCGCGTCCTTGGGCAAGCGGCTGTTGAGGTAGATTGCATATAAAAAGCCACCACTGCCGAACAACGCACCGAACAACCCGCCTACGGTGCCCATGGGGATCGACCAGCCAGCGGCCAGCTGCGTTGGCCGGGTTTTCACCGCCAGGCTGTAGATCGCATAGGCGCTGATAAACACCCCCATCAGCAGCAGCAACAGGTCCGAATGCAGGTTGAGCAGAAACACCACGCCCAGGGTGCAACCGATGGCCATGCACGGCAGCAGGCGCAGCAACTCAGCCTTGTTCACGTCACGCCGCGTTTGCAGCAGGCCGCCGAAGGCCGCGACGAAATCCAGCAGCACCAACAGCGGGATGATCTTCGACAGCGGCATAAACACGAGCAGGATCGGCCCCGCCACCAGCGCCGTGCCAAAACCGGCGATGCCGAACACGATATAGGCCACCACCACACCCAGGCCGATCACCAGCCAATCCATACCACCAAACGACCACTGACTCATCAGCTCAACCGGGCTCATGGGTAATTCCTTATTGAAGATGACCATCACTTTAGCCATCGGTGAGGGATGCGACTAATATCTTCAAAGCCCTCTACCCATCTCGAAAAGGCATGACGCGTGATCTCCACCCGCCAACTGCGTTACTTCGTCGAAATCGCCGACAGCGGCAGCTTCAGTGCCGCCGCCGAACGTTTGTTCGTGGCGCAATCGGCCCTGAGCCGGCAGATCAAGGAGCTGGAAAACCAACTGCAAACCCCGCTGTTCGAACGCACCGCGCGCCAGCCGCGGCTGACTGCCGCCGGTGAAGCCTTCTATCCACGGGCGCGCAACCTGCTGAGCGAATTGCTCAAGGCCAGCCAGATGGCGACCCAAGTGGGCAACGGCGAATTGGGCACGCTGCGCCTTAGCCATTCGAGCACCGTGCCGATGAGCGGGCCTTTACTGCAAGGCATCGGCACCTGGCTGGAGCGCTGCCCTGGGGTGTCGATGGATATCGGCAAACTGTCCTCCGAAGCGCAGTTGGAAGAAATCGCCGACGGTCGCCTGGAAGTCGGGGTGCTGCGCTTACCCGTGCTGCGCCAGCGCGAAGGTGTGCGGGTCATGCCTTTATACAGCGAACCCCTGCTGCTGGCCGTGCCTGTGAGTCATGCGCTGGCACGCAGCCAGGCGCCCATCGAACTGGAGCAACTGAAAGACCAGGCGTTTATCTCGATCCCCCATCCCCAGCGTGGCGGCCTGAGTTATCTGTCGGCCGAACTGTGCATGCGTGCGGGATTTTTCCCCAAGGCCGCCCGAGTGATGTCACGCAAGACCACCCAGTTGCAGTTGATCCAGGCCGGTTTCGGTATAGCCTTGCTGCCAAAGTCCATGCAGGACATCGCCCCCGCCAACGTGTACTTTTTGCCCCTGGCCGACCCGGACTGCCTGAGCACCGTCGCCCTGGCCTGCCAGCAGTCACCGAGCGCGTTGGTGGAGCAGTTCTGTCAAACCCTGCACGAATGCCTATAAACTGCCGCCCATGATTAAAGATCCCTTTGCCCGCTTGGGCCTGGACCGCGAAGTCCTGACTGTCAGCCAGCTCAACGGCCGCGCGCGGGTGTTGCTGGAAGACGTGTTCACCAATATCTGGGTCGAAGGCGAGATCTCCAACCTCGCCCGCCCGGCCTCCGGCCATGTGTACTTCACCCTCAAGGACAGTGGCGCCCAGGTGCGTTGTGCGCTGTTTCGCAATAACGCCGCGCGGGTCCGCCAGGCGTTGAAGGATGGCCTGGCGGTGAAGGTGCGCGGCAAGGTCTCGCTGTTCGAGGGCCGTGGCGACTACCAGTTGATCCTCGATACCGTCGAACCCGCCGGGGATGGCGCGCTGCGCCTGGCCTTCGATGCCCTGAAGGAAAAACTCAGCGCCGAGGGCCTGTTCAGTGCCGAACGCAAGGTGCCGCTGCCCGCGCACCCGCGCCGCATCGGCATTATCAGTTCGCCCACCGGTGCGGTGATCCGCGACATCATCAGCGTGTTCCGTCGTCGCGCGCCCCAGGTGCAATTGACGTTGATCCCCACCGCCGTACAAGGCCGCGAAGCGATCCCGCAGATTGTGCGCGCGCTGAAGCTGGCGGATGCCCGTGGCTTTGACGCGCTGATCCTGGCCCGTGGCGGCGGCTCGCTGGAAGACCTCTGGTGCTTCAACGAAGAGGCCGTGGCCCGCGCGGTGGACGCGTGCGTGACGCCGATCGTCAGTGCGGTCGGCCATGAGACCGATGTGTCCATCAGCGATTTCGTTGCCGACGTACGCGCGCCCACACCTTCGGCGGCCGCTGAGTTGCTGGCCCCCGACGCCAGTAACCTGGTGCGCCAGGTCGAAAGCCTGCACCGCCGCCTGGTGATGCTGATGCGCAATCGCCTGACCCACGACCGTCTGCGCCTGGAAGGCATGGCCCGACGCTTGCGGCACCCCGGCGAACGCCTGCGCCAGCAGGCCCAGCGCCTGGATGACCTGGATATGCGCCTGCGCCGCGCCTTCGAGCGCAACCTCAATACCCGTCGCGAACGCCTGATCCGCCTGGAAACCCGCCTCGCCGGCCAGCATCCGGGGCGCCAGTTGGCCCTGCTGCGCCAGCGCCTGGACAGCCTTGCCGAGCGCCTGCCCCGCGCCATGCGCGAAGGCCTCAAGGCGCGTCGCCTGCAACTGCAAAGCCAGGTGCAGACGTTGCAGGTGGTCAGCCCGCTGGCAACCTTGGGCCGTGGCTACAGCATTTTGCTCGACGAGCGTGGCCAGGCCATCCGCAACGCCGCACAGACCCACACCGGCCAGCGCCTCACCGCGCGCCTCGGTGAAGGCCAATTGCAGGTGCGGGTGGAAGATAACCACCTGACCCCCGTCACCCTTTCGTTATTGGATTGATTGATGCCACGTTTCTTTAGTGTGTTGTTGCTGCTATGCCTCGCCGTTAACGCTCATGCCGACAGCTATATCAGCCGTACCTTGAACAAGCCGGTGCCCGGCGGTGTTGCGGTGGTTGAACTCGGCCCTTCGGCTGCCGCGCCGAAAGCCACGTACCAGGGCAAACCCGTGCTGGTGGTGAAGGAGCAGGACAACTGGCTGGCGATTGTCGGCATCCCGCTGACGGTCAAGCCGGGCAACGAGCGCATCAGCAGCGGCGGGCGCAGCCTGCCGTTTATCGTCGGCTACAAGAAATACCCGGAACAGCGCATCACCCTGAAGAACAAAAGCCAGGTCAACCCCGACCCGGCGCAGCTCAAGCGCATCGAGGGCGAGTTGGCCGTGCAGCTCAAGGCCTACCGCAGTTTCAGCCCGAACCTGCCGAGCAACCTGGTGCTGGACAAACCGGTGAACGGGCCGCTGTCGAGCAAGTTTGGCGTGCGCCGCTTCTTCAACGGTGAAGAGCGCAATCCTCATTCGGGCCTGGACTTTGCCGTGCCGGCCGGTACACCGATCAAGACGCCGGCGAACGGTAAGGTGATTCTGACCGGCAACTACTTCTTCAATGGCAATACCGTGTTTGTCGACCACGGCCAGGGCTTTATCAGCATGTTCTGCCATATGTCGAAGATCGATGTAAAAGTCGGCGATCAACTGGTGCGCGGTACGGTGGTGGGCAAGGTCGGCTCGACGGGCCGTGCGACCGGGCCGCATATGCATTGGAATATCAGCCTCAATGACGCACGGGTCGATCCTGCGATATTTATCGGCGCCTTCCAGCCCTGATACACGACAGCGCATTCAGCCCGGTCTGGACGTTCAAAACCCACGGGTAGACCGGTCACTGACGACCGCCCTCTTTCAACGACCATGGCGCCGAACTCGACACAGTGCGTCGCCATTCCCACCTATTCTTGAAGGAACCTTCATCGCTTGACTTGCCACCCACACACCGAATCCCAGGGAGGACAATTCGCTCACAAGGACACATAAAGCAAGTCTTGTGGAGTTTCCTTAATGCATATCTATGACCTCAGGCCCGCGCCACCCCAAATCGATATTCCACCTGCTCGTCCCGCATCATCTACGCCAGCAGCCCAGAACGACAGCCCAGGCCCACAACCCGCCACCGCCAGGTCTCGTTCGTCCGTACGGGGACTCGCCAGCCTCTCCGCCCCTTACGCGTCGGGCATAAATCCCGCCACTGCCATCCGCAGCCCTCTCTCGAATCACTTCAAGATCGGCGATCTGCAGTTACTGAATGAACAGTACTCCGGCCTCATGGACGAGATGGCCTCACAGCAACGCCAGCGTCCTGATTTCAAAAGCTTTTTGCAGACACGGCTGGCACAGGCGTTTCCTCAACTGAATCCCCTCGACCCGGACAAGGTTTCGTTCAATAGCTATACGTCAAACAACGGCGTAGAACAGTTGAAATCCTCCGAGCCGATAATGACTGCCTTGAGCCGCGCGATTCGGGAAATCTATGCCAACCCGAGCAAACAGCTATTCGAGACGCCGGGGGTCAGGACCGAATTCGTGACCCAGCCAGCGCCCGATCAGGCCGCCAATGTCCTCCAGCCCACCGGCTCGCTGCACACCATCGCCAGGAGCATTGCCACCGAGTACGCTCAGACGCTTCGGGAATACTGGACCACGCCCCAGCTTTCAGCGAACTCGCCCTCGCCACAGGACCAACTGCTATGGGTCCACAAACAGCAACTGTCGACCTTGGCAGCCATCCGCAAGATGGACGGCACCCTGAGCCCGGCCAGTAAAGAGTTGATCGACAACGCGCTGCGCTACCCGTCTCTAAAGGAACGGGAAAGTAAACTGCCTGACGGATCAAGACCCGGTGTGTACCCCATCACCATTGATGACGGCACACTACAGGGTGCAGCCTTCGCCGGTGCGTTCATGATCACCAGCAAGGATGGCTCTTCAGCGTCCACCCCGACCTGGCCTGCCACCGGTCGGGAGATTAAGCTCAACGACCAGAATGGCCCCGTGGTGCTCTATACCCCCAGCGAAGGTTTCGAGGAGTTCGCAACCCCGGCACTGTTACGCGAAGCACTGGCGCAACGGCTCGACAGCGGCGGGCCGGCCGCCGAGCTGTTGAGGCAAAGCCTGCCGCTTTCGCTGCAAAACCGCGCGTCGCCGCCTACGGGGGATGACTTGATGCTAGGCGTGGCGCCCCTGGCCGGGGATGTGCAGGCAGAGGGGATAAATTTGCTGCTCCAGCGCCAGGGCGCGGAAGTCGATGCGTTGATGGCCAGGACATTCACCCCGCAGCGGCCATCAAGCCCCGCACCAACGCTGGGGCCCACGCTCATGACGGCCCTGGATGATGCCGCTGACTGGTCGGCACAAGTCGACGGCAGCAACGCCATGCTTGCGCGTAACGAGAAATTGGCCGAGAAAGGCCAGCCGGGCTGGTTGAAAAACCTCAGCCCTGCTCAAGAATTGCTCTACAGCCACGTGGAAGGGAAAGCGACAAAGAGCGCTGAACAACTCGCATCCCTGCTGGAAAACATTCCGTCCTTATCCAGCTTTGCCACGTCGCAAATGAATGAAGCGCTGAAACAGGCTTACCCCCAGGCCAATGTGGACGCCGATCAACTGATGGTTAAAGTAGTCACCAAGACGCGTTTCCACCTCGGTCGCTCCGGTATTCCACACCCCCCCTCCACGACCACCACCTACCTGCCACTGTCCGACCTGGCCCTGAAAAACCCAAGCCAATGGGAAATGGGCGAAAGCCACAAGCACACCGAGACCACCATGACCCTGGCGCTGCAAGACACCAAGGGCTCACCGGTTCTAGATGATCAGAAGCGGCCGATCACCCTCGATACACAACAACTCAAGCGCCTGGTCAACACTGCGGATGTGGGTGGCGAATACACCAAGCTGCTGGAGACGCGCATGGCACCGGATGCCGAATCGGGGCCGGCGGCTGATTTACACAAGACGTGGAAGGCCAGCAATGCCGACTTGATGGAGAAAGAAGCGTTCCTGGCACAACTCAACCCCAGTGGGTTCCAAGCCGATGCCAGCACCGACAAGACCTTGAAGCGGGGCGTACAGTGGATCAACGCGGTCCTGGATCATCCGGACCCGGCCCAGCGTGCGGAGGTGGATGGACAAACGATTGTTGCCAACACCCTGCTCCAGTTGGGCCAACCGGTTCGCGGCGTGATGGTCATCGGCAATCAAACGGACGCTTCTGTAGTGCTCTACAGCCCCGGAGCCCCCGACGGACTGGCGTTCAGGGAACTGCCCAACCTGGACGCATTGACGACGTTGCTGGAGAAGAAAGAATGGCAGGCCTATACCCAGAGCAGAAAATCGCCAACGGAAAAGAACGATTTTCAGCAATCCGTGGACGCTGCGCGCCGAGTCGCCACCAGTGGGGGCACCGATCTTCTTGCAGCCGCCGAGATTCTGGACAATGCAAGAAAACGTCTCCCCGGTTCCATAACCCTAAAGCCGATAGAAACAGACATCCACGATGAATTGTTCACTCAACAGACGCGCCTGCTAATCGATAAAGCCGACTTCCAGTCAACCAGCAGTGCAGAAGTGAACGCCGAATCGACGCGTAACAAGATCATGTTTGGCGTGGAGGTGGGCAGCCTGTTTCTGGACCTCATACCGGTCATCGGCCGGGGCATTTCTACCGGGGTGAAGGTGGGCAGTCGGCTCGGCCGAGCGGCACTGAAAGCCATCCAGAGCAATGCCCGGCACTTGCCCGGTGGGCTGCTCACACGCGGCGGCCGGGTCAACCTTTTCGCCGACTTCACCGCGCTTGCATCAGGCCTGCCCAATGTGCCGAGCACGCCTTTGCGTCCGGTGTTTCGCGCGGCGGGAACGCCCGTCCCCGTCGCTCCCGTCGCAAGGTCGCTGCTCACCCAGGGAACGCCCCCGCCCGGCGCGCCTGTCCCGCCTGCCGTCCCTTCGACCAGCGCGGGCATCAGGGCGTCCCAGGCAATCCCCAGCCCCGTCGTGCATTCCGTTACGCCACCGCGAGACCTGAGCGCCTACTCCGTCCCTGAAGACACGCTTAGAGGCGTCCGACCAAACGCCAATGGCATTTATCAAGTGGGAGAAAACTGTTACATCCGCTATACCGACAGCACCGGAATCAACCGCCCCTACCAGATTTATTCTGTGTTCAACGCCAGGCATGGGCGGGTCAGTATTATCGACCCCAAAGTGCCGTCGGATGCCCCCAGCATCTACAAGAATGTGGCGTTCATGGAATCAACCGGGACAGGGGAATGGCGCCTGAGTGAGTTGCCCGGCGCCAAAAGGCACAGAGGACGAACTTCACCACCGGGCGACGAATATATGGATCGCGTGCTCAGTGGCCAAGCGGCCAGAGACTTCGACGGGAACGCGGCCACCACCGGGCAACTGAGGCGTTGGTTCAGGCGTGACGTGCAGGACTTCTTTGCCCGCATGAGTGCGGGGCAACTGCCGGCACGGCCTGCCATTCCAGCCATCCCTGAGAATGCGACGTCGGCCCAGCTGATTAAATCGACCTTGGCGCCAGCCGATGTAAATGGCCTGGTCATAGGCGAACTTCACCACGAGCCAGGGGGCTACAAGTTCATCATTGAAAACATGGCGAACTTAAAAGCAAACGGAGTCACAACGATTTATCTCGAAAATGCCCCGTACTTCGAGGGCTCTCCAGTGTTCGGCGCCGGCGCCTATCAACCTCAGGATGCGGGATATGCCTTTCCCCGCCCTTACAATTACTCAACCTATGCACCAAACAGTCCGACCCCGTATGACCTCATTCAGGAAGCCGACAAACACGGCATTAAGGTCATAGGGCTCGAGCATCCTTACCTCACAGCCCATAGCGATAACTTCGCGGCCAGGGCTGGTAACCAAGGCTACGTCCAAGAGCGCTTGTCAGACTTCAATTACTACGCGACAAAAATCATCGGGAAGACACCACCGGGGGAGAAATGGGTGGCGTTGGTTGGCAACGTGCACATGAATACGGCCGCCGGTGTTCCAGGGGTTGCCGAGTTGAACAAAGGGGTCGGAATCTCGATTATCGAGGCTCCCCAGGGCGCAAAAAGCTTGGCGATCCCCCCAGGCGCGAAAGCCACTACCTCCCCAAGTTTCGCCGATTTACAACCGGATATTGAATTCAAGCAAAACGTTGATGATCTACGACTACCGTAGCAGGCAACCCAGGATGCCGTACCGGCGCTGACGTCGCCGTACGGCAACCACCCATTGCGCACCCACGAAGATGAGCAAAACAAAAACCACAAAAAACCAAAAAACAAACAATAAAAACCTACAAAAATGCGAAATCGTAGATTTTATATCAATTTTTCTTGAGCGCTTGCCATCTCCTATCCCCCGCGGTTAGGGTTAAATCCATGAAAACCTCTCACACCCTCATCCAGCTTCGCCAGCACCGCAGCCTGTGCCTCGTCAGCGCACGACTGCCAGGCTGAATCGATCTGCCTCGTCTTTACGTTTTATCCCTAAAAACAGTTCTACGGCAGGCCGCCTTTTCTCGGCCCCTACAACAAAGGATTTCCCGATGAGCATGCTCAAAGACCCGTCTTCGAAGTACCGCGCGTTTCCGACCATCGATATCCCGGACCGCACCTGGCCTTCCAAAACCATCACCACCGCGCCGATCTGGTGCAGTTCCGACCTGCGTGATGGCAACCAGTCGCTGATCGAGCCGATGGACGCGGTGAAAAAGCTGCGCTTCTGGAAGACCCTGGTCGCGGTCGGCGTGAAGGAAATCGAGGCGTCGTTCCCTGCCGCATCGCAAACCGACTTCGACTTCGTGCGTACCCTGATCGAAGACAACCACATCCCCGAGGACACCACCATCCAGGTGCTGACCCAGGGCCGTGAAGACTTGATCGCACGCACCTTCGAATCCCTGCGCGGCGCCAAAAAGGCCATTGTGCACCTGTACAACGCCACGTCGCCGTCGTTCCGCCGCATCGTGTTCAACCAGGACAAGGACGGCATCAAGGCCATCGCGGTCAACGCGGCCAAGCTGTTCGTCAAGTACGCCGCCCAGCAGCCGGAAACCCAGTGGACCTTCGAGTACTCGCCGGAGACTTTCAGCGCTACCGAACTGGAGTTCGCCAAGGAAGTCTGTGACGCGGTGATCGAGGTCTGGAACCCGACGCCTGAGCACAAGATGATCCTCAACCTGCCGGCCACCGTCGAGTGCGCCACGCCGAACATCTATGCCGACCAGATCGAGTGGTTCGGTCGCCATATCAATCGTCGTGACAGCGTGATCATCAGCCTGCACACCCACAACGACCGCGGCACCGGCGTAGCCGCCACCGAGCTGGGCCTGATGGCCGGCGCGGACCGTGTCGAGGGTTGCCTGTTCGGTAACGGCGAGCGTACCGGTAACGTCGACCTCGTCACCGTGGCGTTGAACATGTACACCCAGGGCCTCGACCCGCAGCTGGACTTCTCCGACATCGACGGCGTGCGTAAAGTCGTCGAGGAGTGCAACCAGATCCAGGTACACCCACGTCATCCGTACGTCGGCGATCTGGTGCATACCGCCTTCTCCGGTTCTCACCAGGACGCGATCCGCAAGGGCTTCTCCCAGCAGAAAGAGGATGCGCTGTGGGAAGTGCCGTATTTGCCGATCGACCCGGCCGACATCGGTCGCAGCTACGAGGCGGTGATCCGCGTGAACAGCCAGTCGGGCAAAGGCGGCATCGCCTACCTGCTGGAGCAGGAATACGACATCAGCCTGCCGCGCCGCATGCAGATCGAGTTCAGCCAGGTGGTCCAGGCCGAAACCGACCGTGTGGGCCTGGAGATGACCGCACCGCAGATCTACGCCTTGCTGCAGCGTGAATACCTGCAAGCCAACACCCCGTATGCGCTGGTCAGCCATCGCCTGCAGGAAGAGAACGGCAACAGCTTTGTCGAAGTGGAAGTCTCGGGCAAGGGCCAGGGCGAAACCAACCTGCACTGGAAAGGCAAAGGCAACGGCGCACTGGAAGCGCTGGTGGCCGGCCTGCCAATTGGGGTGGAGATCATGGACTACAACGAACATGCCATCGGCGCAGGCACCAACGCCAAGGCCGCGGCCTATATCGAACTGCGTGTGAACGGTGAACGTCCGGTGCATGGTGTGGGCATTGATGAAAACATCACCACGGCGAGCTTCAAGGCACTGTTCAGTGCGCTGAACCGCTCGTTGAGCCAGCAGGAAGCGAAAGCGGCGTAACCTTCGCCGTCATACAGAAGGCCCCTGGGTGAGCACCCAGGGGCCTTTTTTATTGAATTTCAGATTTGGGTTGCCCCCCGATAACGGCCTGTCAGACAAACTGAAAGCTATCGGCATCCAGGTTCGCCGGAAACCTGGTGCGGTACGCCGCCAGTTCAGCTGCGCCCAGGCACACCTGGAACACCCCGTCCGCCTCCCCCGCACTCAGCAGGCTCTCACCCTGGAAATCCAGCACCTGGCTATCACCGGTGTAGGCAAAGCCCTTGCCGTCGGTGCCCACTCGATTCACCGCCGCTACGTAGCACAGGTTCTCGATAGCCCGCGCCGGCAACAAGCGGTTCCAATGCTGGCGCCGCGCCCCCGGCCAATTGGCGGTGTAGAGCAGCAAGTCAGTGTCGTGGGCATCCCGACTCCACACCGGGAAACGCAGGTCGTAGCAAATCAGCGGCCGAACACGCCAGCCTTTCAATTCGAACTGCACCTGGCGCTCGCCGGGGGTGTAGTGATTGTGTTCACCGGCCATACGAAACAGATGACGCTTGTCGTAGTGCAACACCTCGCCATCCGGCCGCGCCCACAACAGGCGGTTGCGGTGGCTGCCATCAGCGGCCTGGATGATCACGCTGCCGGTGATCACAGCGTTGTACTTCGCAGCCTGGGCCTGGAGCCACTGATGGGTCGGGCCGTTTTCCGGCTCGGCGAGGGTTTGCGACGCCATGGAGAAACCGGTGGTGAACATTTCCGGCAGCACGATCAGGTCGGCGCCGCGGGCCTGCTCCAGCAGCCCCTCGAAATGCTCGAGGTTGGCCTGGCGGTCGTGCCAGGCCAGGGTGGTCTGGACCAGGGCGATATTCAAGTCAGGCAATGCCGTCAAATCACGCATAGTTTTTCAGCCGCTTGTCGCAGCGTCTCCTCGCGTTTGGCAAAACACAGGCGCACCAGGCGCTGGCCTTGCGGTGGGCTCTGGTAGAACACCGAGACCGGGATGGTCGCCACGCCATGCTCGCGGGTCATCCACAGGGACATGGCGACGTCATCCAGGTCCGGACGTATTTGTGAGTAATCGACCAACTGGAAGTAGGTGCCGGCCACCCGGGTAAAGCTGAAGCGCGACGGTGCCAGCAGGTCGCAGAACAGGTCGCGCTTGGCCTGGTAGAACCCCGGCAGTTCATCGACGTGCTCCGGGTGTTCAGCCATGAAATCAGCCAACGCGAACTGCAACGGGGTCACACCACAGAAATTGACGTATTGATGCACTTTGCGCAGTTCGGCCGTCAGGGCCGGTGGCGCGACCACGTAGCCGGTTTTCCAGCCGGTGACGTGGTAGGTTTTGCCGAAGGAGCTGACCACGAACGCCCGCGGGTACAGCTCTTCATGGGCCAGGACGCTGACGTGGGGCACGCCGTCGAATACCAGGTGTTCGTAGACCTCGTCACTGACCAGGTAGATATCGCGGTCGCGGATCAGTTCGGCCAACTGGTCCAGCTCAGCGCGGCTGATCAGCGCGCCGGTTGGGTTGTGCGGGGTATTGAGGATGATCATGCGCGTACGTGGCGACAGCGCGGCCTTGATCTTCTCGAAGTCCAATGCAAAGCCTTGCAGGCTCAGTTGCACATGCACGCAGCGGCCACCGGCCAGTTCGACCGAGGGCTCATAGCTGTCGTAGCAGGGGTCGAACACAATGACCTCATCGCCAGTGCGAATCACCGCCTGGATCGCGCAGAAGATCGCGGCGGTGGCGCCGGGGGTGATGGTCACTTCACTGTCGGCATTCACCGTGGCGCCATAGCCGCGGGCGATCTTGGCCGCCACTTGCTGGCGCAAGGCCGGCAAGCCGGTCATCGGTGAATATTGGTTGTGCCCGCTGGCAACATGTTTGCCCACGGCATCGAGCAAAGCCTGAGGCCCATTGAAGTCGGGAAACCCCTGGGACAGGTTGAGCGCGCCGGTTTCGGCAGCGAGTTGCGACATGGTGGTGAAAATGGTCGTGCCGACATTTGGCAGCTTGCTGGTGATCATGGGAGCCCCCTTCGGGTGAGCTGCAAGTTTTAAGCTGCAAGCTGCAAGCAGGTCAAGCGACAAACCGCCAGGCACAAAAAAGGGCTCCAAAGGAGCCCTCTCTTGCAGCCTGTAACTTACAACGTGAAGCGGCTGCTATTTCTTGTCGCGACGCTTCTTGTCGGCCTTCTTGTGGTGAGTCATCAAACGACGCTTCTTGTTCACCTGACGGTCAGTCAATGTGTTCTTGTTGCCTTCGTATGGGTTCTCGCCCCCCTTGAACTCGATACGGATCGGCGTACCGACCAGTTTCAAGACGCGGCGGTAGGTGTTTTCCAGGTAACGCACGTAGGACTTGGGTACCTTCTCGATCTGGTTACCGTGGATCACGATAATCGGCGGGTTGGCACCACCCAAGTGGGCGTAACGCAGCTTGATCCGGCGGTTGTTGACCATCGGCGGCGCGTGCTCGCCAACGGCGTCTTCGAGGATCTGGGTCAGACGGTTGGTCGGCCAACGGGTAACGGCGGACTTGAACGAGTTCTGTACGGAAGCGTAGAGATTACCCACACCCGTGCCGTGCAGGGCCGAGATAAAGTGGATATCGGCGAACTCGACGAAGAACAGGCGGCGCTGCAGCTCGATCTTGACGAAATCGCGCTCGCTCGGCGTCATGCCGTCCCACTTGTTGATCGCAATAACCAGCGCCCGACCGGCTTCGAGGGCAAAGCCCAGCAGGTTGAGGTCGTGGTCCACCACGCCTTCGCGGGCGTCCATCACGAAGATCACCACGTTGGCGTCTTTGATCGCCTGCAGGGTTTTCACCACGGAGAACTTTTCAACTTCCTCGTGGATCTTGCCGCGCTTGCGCACACCGGCGGTGTCGATCAGCGTGTACTTCTCGTCGTTACGCTCGAACGGGATGTAGATGCTGTCGCGGGTGGTGCCGGGCTGGTCGTAGACGATTACCCGGTCTTCACCGAGCATACGGTTGACCAGGGTCGACTTGCCCACGTTCGGGCGGCCGATGATCGCGATCTTGATACCGTCTTTTTCGCTTGGACCCGGAATGCGCTTGGCTTCCTCGCCTTCGGCAACGATCTCTTCTTCGCCTTCTTCTTCCTCGGCGTCATCCTTGGGGAAGTCGCGCAGGGCGATTTCCAGCATCTGGGTGATGCCGCGACCGTGGGCACCGGCGACCGGGATCGCGTCGCCAAGACCCATCGGACTGAATTCGGCACGGGCCGCCTCAGGGTCGATGTTGTCGATCTTGTTGGCGACCAGATAGGAACGCTTGTTGCGCTTGCGCAGGTGCTCGCCAATCATCTGGTCGGCAGCGGTGTAGCCCGCGCGGGCGTCCACCAGGAACAACACGACATCGGCTTCTTCAATGGCCAGCAGGGACTGCTCGGCCATCTTTTCGTCCATGCCATGCTCATCACCGGAGATACCACCGGTGTCGACAATAATGTAGGAGCGCCCTTGCCACTTTGCCTCACCGTATTGGCGATCACGGGTCAGACCGGACAAGTCGCCGACGATGGCGTCACGAGTCCTGGTCAGGCGGTTGAACAAGGTGGACTTGCCGACGTTAGGTCGGCCCACCAGGGCGATTACGGGAACCATGCGGCTCTCCACTTCGTTATTTCAGAAAATACAAAAGCCGCTGCAAGGCAGCGGCTGGTGCTCGGGGCAGCATATTCAAATGCCGCATGCCCCGCCGAAGCGGGGCCGCCTGGGTTTTACCCCAAGCATAGTCAAACCTTTACTTGATGGTCAGGGCTTCCAGCTTGCCGCTGTTGCCGTAAACATAAAGCATGTTGCCCACCACCAGCGGACGGGCACGCAGACCGTCGCTGTCGATACGCTCACGACCTACAAAACGACCATCCACCTGGCTCAGCAGGTGCAGGTAGCCTTCGAAGTCGCCGACCGCTACATAGCTGGAGAACACTTCCGGAGCCGACAGTTGACGACGGGCCAGGGAGTCATTGCTCCACAGTGCAGTGGTGGAACGCTCGTCGACACTTTCAACGGTGCCGGACGCCAGGCTTACGTAGACGCTGCCAAACCCTTGGGCGACACCCGCATAACTGGAAGCATCACGCTGCCAGTTGACCCGGCCGCTCTGCAGGTCCAGCGCGGCAACGCGGCCCTGGTAAGTGGCGACGTAGAGGGTTTCGCCCGACAGCAGCAAGCCACCGTCGATGTCCACTACGCGATCCAGCTCGGAACGACCTTGGGGGATGGCCACACGGGTTTCCCAGGCCGGCACGCCGTTCCTGGTGTCCAGGGCAACTACTTTACCGGTCGACAGGCCTGCAACGGCCAGATTGTTGGTCACAACCGGACCACTGGTACCGCGCAAGGTCAGCACCGCCGGGGTGCTGTCGTACAACCAACGCTGTTCGCCGGTGCTGGCGTCCAGGCCGATCACACGGTCATCCTGGGTTTGCACCACGACGATATCGCCGTTGGTGGCAGGCGGTGCGAGGACTTCACTGGTCACGCGAGCGCGCCATTTCTCTTCACCGGTGCTGGAGTCCAGCGCCACGACTTCGCCCTTGAGCGTGCCGAGCATGACCATGCCGTAACCCACGCCTACGGCGCCGGATACAGGCAATTCGAGGTCTTTCTTCCACTTCACGTCGCCGTTCATGCGATCCATGGAGATCACCACGCCGGTTACGTCAGCGGCCACAATGTTGTCACCGTCGATTGCCGGCACCAGCATGTTGTAGGTCTCGCCCTGGCCATCACCGATGGAGCGGCTCCATTGCTTTTGCAGGACGACTTCTTCCTTGAAGCTGGTCAGCTCGGCCGGAGGCAGTTCTTTTTTACTGTTGCTGCTGCAACCCGCGGCCAGAACGGCCAGAGCCAGCAATGCTGCATGTTTCCAACGGATCACGTCATGCATCCCCTTTGGCCAAGTCGTCCAGCTTGATTTGTAAGCCACCGACCGCCGCTTCATCAGACAGCGCCGCCTTGGCTTTCTTGTACGCAGCATTGGCTTCGTCGGTACGACCCAATTGGACCAACAGGTCGCCCTTGAGCTCTTCGCGAGTGGCTACAAATGCCTTGTCCGCATCGCCGTCGAGCAGTTTGAGTGCTTCGTCAGCCTTGTTCTGTGCCGCCAATACCTGGGCCAGGCGCTGACGCGCGATTTCACCCAGGGTCGGGTTGGTCGGCTTGTCGGCGATGGCCTTGAGTTCTGCGGCGGCGTCATCCAGCTTGCCGGTATCGACCGCGACTTTCGCGACGAACAGGCTGCCGTATTGGGCGTAGGTGCTGCCGCCGAATTCGTTCTTCAGCTTGCCTGCCAGGTCTGCAACCTGCGCGGGGTCGGGCTTGCCGTCCGGCGTCAGGGTGGTTTCCAGCAATTGCTGATAAACGATCGAGGCGCCCTGGGACTGGTTGGCCTGATACTTTGTCCAGGCTTGCCAGCCGAACACCACCACTAAAGCCAGCAGACCGCCAGTAACCAAGGGCTTGCCGTTACGCTGCCACCAGTCCTTGAACTCGGCCAACTGCTCATCATCAGTACTCGACACCCCAATACTCCTTAATCGCTAAATTCGGCTGTTCGACAGCTTCAACCCTGCACGACGCAGGTGGCCAAGTGCGCAGCAAGCGCATCAAAGGCAATGTTCTGTTGCTCGCCCTGGCCACGCAGGGGTTTGAAACCTATCACTTGCTGGGCCAGCTCGTCATCGCCAAGGATCAGTGCGTACAGGGCACCGCTCTTGTCGGCCTTCTTGAACTGGCTCTTGAAACTGCCTGCGCCGGCATTGACCTGAAGGCGCAGGTTGGGCAACTGGTCACGTACTTTTTCGCTCAGGGCCAGGGCGGCCAGTTCGGCGGCCTCGCCAAAGGCGCACAGGTACACGTCCACCTGACGGGAGATTTCTTCCGGAACCTGCTCCAGGGTTTCCAGCAGCAGGATCAGCCGCTCGATCCCCATGGCGAAGCCCACGCCGGTGGTCGGCTTGCCGCCCATCTGCTCGACCAGGCCGTCGTAACGGCCGCCCGCACACACGGTGCCCTGGGCGCCGAGCTTGTCGGTGACCCACTCGAACACGGTCTTGCTGTAGTAATCGAGGCCACGCACCAGCTTGGTGTTGATCACGAACGGAATGCCGGCCGCGTCCAGACGAGCCTTGAGGCCTTCGAAGTGAATGCGGGATTCGTCGTCCAGGTAATCGGCCATTTTCGGCGCATTGACCAGCACGGCCTGGGTGTCGGCGTTCTTGGTATCGAGGACGCGCAACGGGTTGGTCTTCAGACGACGCTGGCTGTCTTCATCCAACTTGTCCAGATGGGCGGACAGGTACTCGACCAGGGCCACTTTATAGCGGCCGCGGGATTCACTGGTGCCCAGGCTGTTGAGCTCAAGCTTGACCGCGTCACGGATGCCCAGCAGGCCCCATAGGCGCCACGTCAGCACGATCAGCTCCGCGTCGATGTCCGGGCCGTCGATGTTGAACACTTCCAGGCCGATCTGATGAAACTGGCGATAACGGCCTTTCTGTGGACGTTCGTGACGGAACATCGGGCCGATGTACCACAGTTTCTGCGGCTGGCCAGCACCGGTGAGGCCATGCTCAAGCACGGCGCGCACGCACGCGGCGGTACCTTCCGGACGCAAGGTCAGGGAGTCGCCGTTACGGTCTTCAAAGGTGTACATCTCTTTTTCGACGATGTCGGTCACTTCACCGATGGAGCGCTTGAACAGCTCGGTGAACTCGACGATCGGCATGCGGATCTGCTTGTAACCGTAGTTATCCAGCAGGCGCGCGACAGTCCCCTCGAAGTAGCGCCACAGCGGCGTTTGCTCCGGCAGGATGTCGTTCATGCCACGAATGGCTTGCAGAGACTTGCTCACATCAAATCCTTAAATTCGTTCAATCAGCCGCGAGCGATCAGCGCTGCGTCAGCCGCGACCTTTTCGGCCGCTTTCTCGCGGATCAGCTTTTCCAGCTCATCCACCAGATTGTCATTCGTTAACTTCTGCGACGGCTTACCGTCGATGTAAATCAGGTTCGGTGTACCGCCGGTCAAGCCCACATGGGCTTCCTTGGCTTCACCCGGGCCGTTGACCACACAACCGATCACTGCAACATCCAACGGCACCAGCAGGTCTTCGAGGCGCAACTCCAGATCGTTCATGGTTTTTACCACGTCGAAGTTCTGCCGCGAGCAACTCGGGCAGGCAATGAAGTTGATACCGCGGGAACGCAAACGCAGGGATTTGAGAATGTCGTAGCCGACTTTCACTTCCTCTACCGGGTCTGCCGCCAACGAGATGCGGATAGTATCGCCAATCCCTTCGGCGAGCAGCATACCGAGACCCACCGCAGATTTCACTGTGCCTGAGCGCAAACCGCCGGCTTCGGTGATCCCCAGGTGCAGCGGCTGCACGATTTCCTTGGCCAGCAGGCGGTAGGCTTCCACCGCCATGAACACGTCGGAGGCCTTTACGCTGACCTTGAAGTCCTGGAAGTTCAGGCGTTCGAGGTGTTCAACATGACGCAGTGCAGACTCGACCAGCGCTGCCGGGGTCGGCTCGCCGTACTTCTTTTGCAGGTCTTTTTCCAGGGAACCGGCGTTGACGCCGATGCGGATCGGGATCCCGCGATCACGAGCAGCGTCCACCACAGCGCGCACACGGTCTTCACGACCGATGTTGCCCGGGTTGATGCGCAGGCAATCGACACCCAACTCGGCCACGCGCAGGGCGATCTTGTAGTCGAAGTGAATGTCGGCAACCAGCGGCACCTTGACCAGCTGCTTGATGCGACCGAAAGCCTCGGCAGCGTCCATGTCCGGGACGGATACCCGAACGATGTCTACCCCGGCCGCTTCCAGGCGATTGATCTGGGCAACGGTAGCGGCAACGTCATTGGTGTCGCTGTTGGTCATGCTCTGTACCGCGATGGGGGCGTCGCCACCCACCGGCACCGAGCCGACCCAGATCTTGCGCGATACGCGACGTTTGATTGGAGATTCGCCGTGCATGACTATTGTCCCAACTTCAGGCGAGCGGTCTCGCCAGTGGTGAACGGCGCTACGTCTACAGGCTGGCCGTTGTAGGCCACTTGCGCGCCACGGGCGAAGCCCAGACGCAGCGTCAAAGGAGGCTTGCCGCCCAGGTCGAGCGTATCGCCCTTACGCTTGAGACCACTGACCAGCACTTTGCCGTTGCCATCGGTGACTTGCGTCCAGCAGTCAGCGACGAAGGTAATTTGTACACGCCCGTCACCGGCGATCAACGCAGGGGTGGTGGGTGGTGAAATCGCAGGGGCTGCCGGAGCGGTTGGCGCCGTAGTCGCTGGCGCCGGGACCGGAGCAGCCGGTGTATGAGCCTGGGCAACCGGAGCCGCGGGCGTGTGAGTTGGCGCGGTCGGTGTCACTGGGGCCGGTACGGCGGCGGTCGGGGCACTTTCCGGCTCGGACGGTTCAGCGGCGGCCGGGGTTTCGGGGGCAGCCTGGCCTTGGGCTACGGCCTGGTCTTCCGGCTCATCCAGCGGATGAATCTGGGTGGTGCCGTCGGCGCTTTCGACTTCGACGTGCTCCATGGCGTTGCTGGTCAGGTCCTTACTGCGCTGGGACGTCTGGTCTTGCCACCAGACGAAACCGCCGCCGATCACGGCGATCAGCAACAACAGGCTGACAATACGCAGGATTGTGTGGGAAACCCGCACCGGTTCTTCGATGCGACCCAGGCCATGCACGTTGCTGCCCTGGGAGTCGGTGCCGGTGAACTGGTCGAACTCCTGGACCAACACGGCCTGGTCGATGCCCAGCAACTTGGCGTAGGCGCGGATATAGCCACGGGCGAAGGTATGCCCAGGCAGCTTGTCGAATGCGCCGGCCTCAAGGTTGCCCAGGGAGGTGGTGGTCAAATTGAGCTTGAGGGCCACTTCCGCCAGCGACCAACCATTGCTTTCGCGGGCCTGACGCAAGGTGTCGCCTGGGTTTACGCGATTAGCTGCTACAACTTCCGGGTGCGCCGCTTTCATCATTGCTCCGACAGGTATTGCTGATATTCCGGCGTACCGGGATAGAGTCGTTCGAGTTGCTGGCCAAAACGTGCGGCCGTGTCGTGTTCTTCATGAACCGTCGCCAGGCGCACGCCGAGCAATAGACTACGTGCATTTTGCCCGCTGAGCAGGCTAAAACGCTCGTAATAGTCACGTGCCGGCACATAATGCCTGTCTTCGTAGGACAACTCAGCCATTTCGAGCAACGCTCGTGGCTGATGGCCGTTCAAGTGCAGGGCTTTTTCCAGCTGCTGGCGTGCGCTGTCACGCTGGCCGAGGCGCATCGAGGTCACCCCAAGGTTCTCGAACACCCGCGCGCGCTCAGGATAGAGGGTATCGGTACTGGCTTGCTGGAAATAAAGGGCGGCCTGGTCAAAACGTTTTTGCTTGAACAGGAAACTGCCGTAATTGTTCAGCAATTTCGGATCGGCAGGCCGTGCGGCCAGGGCTTTGTTGAAATACCGGTCAGCCAGTTCAGGCTCGGCCTGGGCCTGGAACACCAGGGCCAGCGCAGCGTTGGCGTCGGCATCGTCGCTGTCCAGTTCAAGGGCTTTTTTCAACGGCACCTTGGCCTGCTCGCTCATGCCTTGGCGCAGGTAACCCAACCCCAGTTGCACATAGGCAACCCGCGCCTCGTCACGGCCCTTGCCGGTTTGCAAAGGGCTGTCATGGCCCGATGAAACACAACCGGCGGCGAGGCCGGTAACCAGCAAAAGCAGCGCAAGGCGCAAGGGCATAGAGATCCTCTCTCAGATTCGATTCACAGCAATTTGCGGCAGATCGTCGGCGGCGTTCAATTCACGCACGGCGATATAGCGCTCGCTGCGGCGGGTGCGGTCCATCACCTGCCCGACCAACTGACCACAGGCGGCGTCGATGTCTTCACCACGGGTGGTGCGCACGGTGACGTTGTAGCCGGCCTGGTGCAGTTGATCCTGGAAACGGCGAATGGCGTTGTTGCTTGGCCGCTCGTAACCAGAATGTGGGAACGGGTTAAACGGAATCAGGTTGATCTTGCACGGGGTGTTCTTGAGCAGTTCAATCATCTCGACCGCGTGTTCGACCTTGTCGTTAACATCCTTGAGCATGGTGTACTCAATGGTCAGCACACGTTTCTCGCCCAAGGTCGCCATATAACGCTGGCAGGATTCGAGCAGCATCTTAAGCGGATACTTCTTGTTGATCGGCACCAATTGGTTACGCAATGCGTCATTGGGTGCGTGCAGCGACAACGCCAGGGAGACGTCGATGTGCTTGGCCAGCTCATCGATCATCGGGACCACGCCGGAGGTCGACAGGGTCACACGGCGCTTGGAGATGCCGTAGCCCAGGTCGTCCATCATCAGGTGCATGGCTGCGATGACGTTGTCGAAGTTCAGCAGCGGCTCACCCATGCCCATCATCACCACGTTGGTGATGGCACGGTCGACGGTCGCCGGGACGCTGCCAAAGGATTTGTTGGCAATCCACACCTGGCCGATCACTTCGGCGGCGGTGAGGTTGCTATTGAAGCCTTGCTTGCCGGTGGAGCAGAAACTGCAGTCCAGGGCACAGCCTGCCTGGGACGAAACGCACAAGGTACCGCGCTTGCCCTGGGGAATGTACACGGTCTCGACGCAGCTGCCGGACGCTACGCGCACCACCCACTTACGGGTGCCGTCGCTGGAGATGTCCTCGCTGACCACTTCGGGGCCACGCACTTCAGCAATAGCCTTGAGCTTGTCGCGCAGGGCCTTGCTGACGTTCGTCATGGCGTCGAAATCGTCGACGCCAAAGTGGTGAATCCATTTCATTACCTGACCGGCACGGAAACGCTTCTCCCCGATTGAGTCGAAGAATTTTTCCATTTCCTGTTGAGTCAGACCCAGCAGGTTGGTTTTTACAGTCGATGTCGTCATGGATTCACCCTCACTCTTTAAGCCGATGCTTAGCGAGTGGTTACTTCGGTAGCTGCGAAGAAGTACGAGATTTCGCGAGCAGCAGCGGCTTCGGAGTCCGAACCGTGTACAGCGTTGGCGTCGATGGAGTCAGCGAAGTCAGCACGGATGGTGCCGGCAGCGGCTTCTTTAGGGTTGGTAGCGCCCATCAGCTCACGGTTCAGAGCGATGGCGTTTTCGCCTTCCAGAACCTGAACAACAACAGGACCGGAGATCATGAAGGCAACCAGGTCGCCGAAGAAGCCACGAGCGCTGTGCTCAGCGTAGAAGCCTTCAGCTTCAGCCTTGGACAGTTGCTTGAGTTTCGAAGCTACAACCTTCAGGCCGGCTTTTTCGAAACGAGTGGTGATCTCGCCGATGACGTTTTTTGCAACTGCGTCAGGCTTGATGATGGAGAAAGTACGTTGAACAGCCATGGTGTAACTCCAGAAACGGTAATTTACGAAAAATTAAACCCGCGAATTATACGCGGGTTCTTGGGTATTGCCTAACTGCGTAAGGGAGGCGTCAGTCCTGTTCTTCTTTCCAGGCAGTCTGGATAGCTTCCAGGACCTTTTCGCCACCGCGATCGCGCTCATCATCAAAGCCTGGCAAGGCCATGACCATGTCACGCAAAGCAACAAAATTCAGGGAATAGGGATCCATATCCGGGTTGCCGTCGGCCAACAGGATAGCGATCTCTTGCACATCAACCCATTTAAGACTCATGACACTTCCTTGAATCAGTGCGGCGCTTCGGCCGCATGGTTGAGCGAATATTTCGGAATTTCGACGGTAATGTCTTCAGTCCCGACCCTGGCCTGACAGCTTAGGCGAGAAGTGGCTTCCAGGCCCCAGGCGCGGTCAAGAAAATCTTCTTCCAACTCATCGGCCTCTTCCAGGCTATTGAAGCCTTCGCGAATGATGCAATGGCAAGTGGTGCAGGCACACACACCCCCACAGGCACTTTCGATCTCGATGTGGTTGTCATGGGCAACTTCGAGGATGGACTTGCCGGTCTCAGCCTCAACAACCATACCGTCCGGGCAATGCTCGGCGTGTGGCAGAAAAATGACCTGCGGCATTAATTATTCCTCGATTTCATTCAGGTTGCGCCCGGCCAGTGCGGCTTTTACCGTCTGATCCATGCGGCGGGCAGCAAAGGCGTCAGTGACCTGCGACAAGCGCTTGGTCTGTTGCTCGATGGCGTAACCATCGTTGCCTTTCATCAGTTCGGCCAGCTCCTGCATCTGCAGGTCGATGACCATGCGCTCTTCGGCATCCAGCAAACGCTCGCCGTCGGCATCCAGGGCGCCCTGCACCGCTTCAAGCAGGCGCTGGGCATCCACTTGTTGCTCGCGCAGTACGCGCGCGACCTTGTCGTCACCGGCGTATTGGAACGAATCCTTGAGCATCTTGGCGATTTCACCGTCAGTCAGGCCGTAGGACGGCTTGACCTGGATGCTGGCCTCCACGCCGGACGCCAGCTCGCGCGCGGCGACGCTGAGCAGGCCGTCGGCGTCGACCTGGAAGGTCACGCGAATCTTCGCCGCACCCGCGACCATGGCCGGGATGCCGCGCAATTCAAAGCGGGCCAGGGAGCGGCAGTCGCTGATCAGCTCGCGCTCACCTTGCAGCACATGAATCATCATGGCCGTCTGGCCATCTTTGTAGGTGGTGAAGTCCTGGGCGCGCGCGACGGGGATGGTGGTGTTGCGCGGAATCACCTTCTCCATCAGGCCACCCATGGTTTCCAGCCCCAGTGACAGCGGGATGACGTCGAGCAACAGCAATTCGCCGCCATCACGCTTGTTACCGGCCAGGGTATCGGCCTGGATGGCGGCGCCAATGGCGACCACCTGGTCCGGGTCGATTTCCGTCAGCGGCTGGCGACCAAAGGCTTCGGCAACGGCTTCGCGAACCCGCGGCACACGGGTTGAACCGCCGACCATGACCACGGCACCGACGTCTTCCAGCTCGATACCGGAGTCACGCACGGCTCGACGGCAGGCTTTCAGGCTACGGGCGATCATCGGTTCGATCAGCGAATCGAAGGCTTCGCGAGTCAGCTTGGCACACCAACTGCCGTAGGAAACGTCAACAGAAGCAGCGTCAGTCAGCGCCTCTTTAGCGGCACAGGCCGTTTGCAGCAGGTTACGCTGCTCGCCCGGATCCAGGTCAGCGGACAAGCCGGCGCTGCTGATGATCCAACCCGCGATGGCGTGGTCGAAGTCATCGCCACCCAGGGCTGTGTCGCCACCGGTAGCCAGTACTTCGAACACGCCGCCAGTCAGGCGCAGGATCGAAATATCAAAAGTGCCACCACCCAGGTCGTAAATAGCGACCAGGCCTTCGGCATGCTGGTCCAGGCCATAGGCCACGGCCGCAGCGGTAGGCTCGTTGAGCAGGCGCAACACGTTCAGGCCGGCGAGTTTCGCCGCATCCTTGGTGGCCTGGCGCTGGGCATCATCGAAATACGCCGGGACGGTGATCACCGCGCCGACCAGTTCGCCACCCAACGTGGTTTCCGCGCGCTGGCGCAGCACCTTGAGGATATCCGCCGACACTTCCACCGGGCTTTTCGGGCCCTGGACGGTGTCGATGAACGGCATATGGGATTCGCCACCGACAAAGCGGTACGGCAGCTGGTCGCCCAATTGCTTGACGTCGGACAGACCACGGCCCATCAAGCGCTTGACCGACAGCACGGTGTTCAAAGGATCGGTAGACGCCGCCAACCTGGCTGACTCACCGACTTCGGTGCGATCAGCGTGATAACGCACGGCGGACGGCAGGATCACCTGGCCATCGGCATCGGGCAGCGGCTCGGACAGGCCGCTGCGCAAGGCAGCAACCAGGGAATTGGTGGTGCCCAGGTCAATCCCCACCGCCAGGCGACGCTGGTGCGGTTGAGGGCTTTGGCCGGGTTCGGCGATTTGCAGTAGAGCCATGGTAATCAGGTCTTATCTGTCTATCAGGCGCGCATCACGGGCAGCACACTGGGTTAATCGTCGAGGCGCTCTTCCAGCTGGCGCACTTCGTAGGTGAGCTTGTCGAGGAACTGCATGCGCCGCATCAGGCGCTCGGCCTGTTCACGTTGCGCTGCATCATCCCAACAGGCTGCGAAGCTTTCGTTGAGTTCATCCTGGGCAACTTTCAGACGACGCTTGAAGACCGCGACACCCGCCACATCGGCTTCGTCCTGCAGGTCTTCGAGTTCTTCACGCCATTGCATCTGCTGCATCAGGAAGTCCGGGTCGTGCACGGTCACTTCCAGCGGCAACTCGCCACCGTTCATCGCGAGCAGGTAACGCGCGCGTTTAGGAGGGCTCTTGAGCGTCTGATAGGCTTCGTTGAGGCTGGCCGATTGCTCCAGCGCCAGGCGCTGCTCACGCTCGGAAGCGTCAGCGAAGCGGTCCGGATGCACCCCACGCGCCAATTCTCGGTAGCGCGTGGCAAGCTGCTCGAGGTCCAGCCGAAAACTCGGCTGCAGCTCGAATAAAGCGAAATGACAAGGAGTACCCACGAATAGCCTCAGATGTTGAAGCTTTCGCCGCAGCCACATTCACCGCGCACGTTGGGGTTGTTGAACTTGAAGCCTTCGTTCAACCCTTCCTTGACGAAATCGAGTTCGGTGCCGTCCAGGTAGGTCAGGCTTTTAGGGTCGATGATCACTTTCTCGCCGTGACTTTCGAACACCTGGTCCTCATCGACCACCTCGTCGACGAACTCCAGCACATAGGCAAGGCCGGAGCAGCCCGTGGTGCGAACACCCAGACGAATCCCCTCACCTTTACCGCGCCCATCCAGGGAGCGTCGCACGTGCCGCGCAGCCGCTTCTGTCATGCTGATAGCCATCGTTGACTCCTTACTCGTCGCCAAATGCTTAGATCAAGCCTTTCTTCTGCTTGTAGTCGCGAACGGCCGCCTTGATGGCGTCTTCAGCGAGCACGGAGCAGTGGATTTTCACTGGCGGCAGGGCCAGTTCTTCGGCCAGCTGGGTGTTGCTGATAGTCACAGCCTCATCCAGGGTCTTGCCTTTCATCCATTCGGTCGCCAGGGAGCTGGAGGCGATCGCCGAACCGCAACCGTAAGTCTTGAACTTGGCGTCTTCGATAACGCCAGCGTCGTTGACCTTGATCTGCAGGCGCATCACATCGCCGCACGCCGGAGCGCCGACCATGCCGGTGCCGACATCAGGATCTTCCGCGTTCATCTTGCCGACGTTGCGCGGGTTTTCGTAGTGGTCGATGACCTTTTCGCTGTAAGCCATGGTACTGAATCCTCACTCATCAGGGCCGCTCTGGAACCCTGTAGAAACGCCTGCGTTTTCCGCCACGTTCCTACAGAGCTTGGGTGGCGGCTTCTATAGTTAGTGTGCCGCCCACTCGATCTTGGAAATATCGACACCGTCTTTGTACATGTCCCACAGCGGCGACAGGACGCGCAGCTTGTTGACGGCTTCGCAGACCTTCTGCGCGGCGTAGTCGACTTGCTCTTCGGTGGTGAAGCGGCCGAACGTAAAGCGGATCGAGCTGTGTGCCAGTTCGTCGTTGCGGCCCAGGGCGCGCAATACGTACGAAGGCTCAAGCGAAGCCGAGGTGCAGGCCGAACCGGATGAAACCGCCAGGTCCTTGAGCGCCATGATCAGCGACTCGCCTTCGACATAGTTGAAGCTCAAATTCAGGTTGTGCGGTACACGGGCAGTCATGCTGCCGTTGATGTACAGCTCTTCAAGGTTCTCGACCTGCTTGTAGAAGCGATCGCTCAGGGCCTTGATACGTACGTTTTCGGCAGCCATGTCTTCCTTGGCTACGCGGAAGGCTTCGCCCATGCCGACGATCTGGTGGGTCGCCAGGGTGCCCGAACGCATGCCGCGCTCGTGACCGCCGCCGTGCATGGTGGCTTCGATGCGCACGCGTGGCTTGCGGCTCACGTACAGGGCGCCGATGCCTTTGGGGCCATAGGTCTTGTGGGCCGAGAACGACATCAGGTCGACTTTCAGCTTGGACAGGTCGATGTCGACCTTGCCGGTGGACTGGGCAGCGTCGACGTGCAACAGGATGCCCTTGGAGCGAGTCAGCTCGCCGATGGCCGCGATGTCGTTGATGGTACCGATTTCGTTATTCACGTGGATCACGGAAACCAGGATGGTGTCTTCACGCAGCGCGGCTTCGATCATGGCCGGGGTGACGATACCGTCGGTGGTTGGCTCGAGGTAAGTAACCTCGAAACCTTCACGCTCCAGTTGGCGCATGGTGTCGAGGACAGCCTTGTGCTCAATCTTGGTGGTGATCAGGTGCTTGCCTTTGGTCGCGTAGAAATGCGCCGCGCCCTTGATAGCCAGGTTGTCGGACTCGGTGGCACCGGAGGTCCAGACGATTTCACGCGGGTCTGCGCCAACCAGGTCAGCAACCTGGCGACGAGCGTTCTCGACCGCTTCCTCGGCTTTCCAGCCGAAAACGTGGGAACGGGAGGCCGGGTTGCCGAAGTTTCCGTCGACCAGCAGGCATTCGCTCATCTTTTGCGCGACACGCGGATCAACCGGGGTGGTCGCTGAATAATCAAGGTAAATCGGCAATTTCATGGACTTTCTCCTAAATCAGGCTGGCTGGCGTGCCGTTAGCTCTTCGGCTGTCACTCGACGGCGGACGCTTCGATCTTGTCCAGACGCGGCGCCTTGGTGTTGCAACGGCGCTGGTCCTGACGCTGGGCTACTTCTTGCACCTCACGGCGAGTCACAAGATCAGCCAAGCTGATACCACTCAAAAACTCATGGATCTGCAGGCTCAAGTCACACCACAAGTGGTGCGTCAGGCAGGTGTCGCCGGCGTGGCAGTCACCCAGGCCCTGGCACTTGGTCGCGTCGACGGACTCGTTGACCGCGTCGATCACCTGGGCCACCTGGATGCCCTGCATGTCGCGGGACAGCTGATAGCCGCCGCCCGGCCCACGCACACTGGAGACCAGATTGCTGCGGCGCAGCTTGGCGAACAGCTGCTCAAGGTAGGACAGGGAAATGCCTTGGCGCTCGGAGATATCGGCCAGGGACACCGGCCCAGTTTGCGCGTGCAAGGCCAAGTCAAGCATGGCGGTCACCGCGTATCGGCCTTTTGTAGTCAGTCTCATGGACAAGTACCAAGGTGTTTCAGAATGGGAGCAAGTATGCGATTCCCGAGTATTTAAGTCAACTATAAGACCTAGTACTTTAGTCAGGATTACCCGTAAAAAGGGCGCGCGAATCATAGCAGGATGGGGCAGGGACGAACAGCGGCAGCGGGGCGATGGTTCGATATCGAGACGAATGGAGATCAAATGTGGGAGGGGGCTTGCCCACGATAGCGGTGGATCAGTCAATATATTGGGGTGACTGACAGATGGCCATCGGGGCAAGCCCCCCCCCCCCACACGGGCCTAGCAGCAAATGTGAAATCTCAGCCAGCCTTGGTGGCGGGTTCACTCTTGATCTCGGCGAAGTCCTCTTCGCGCAGCTCAGGCAGGTCTTTCGCACAGTAGCTGCTGCCCAACTCCTTCAGCGCGCCGCACATACCGTCCAGCTTGCCGTCCACCGCTTGCAGGTGGTCAAGCAACTGGCCGATGGCGCGCGCCACCGGGTCGGGCATGTCTTCGCTGACACCGTAGGCATCGAAACCGATTTTCTCGGCCATGGCCTTGCGCTTGGCTTCCTGCTCATCGCCCACGTCCGGCTTGACGATGATCCGCCCCGGAATCCCCACTACAGTGGCGCCGGCCGGCACGGCCTTGGTCACCACGGCGTTGGAGCCGACCTTGGCGCCAGCGCCTACGGTGAACGGACCAAGCACCTTGGCGCCCGCACCCACCACCACACCATCCTCCAGCGTCGGGTGGCGCTTACCCTTGTTCCAACTGGTGCCGCCCAATGTCACGCCCTGGTAGAGGGTCACGTCATCACCGATCTCGGCCGTCTCACCAATGACGATGCCCATACCGTGATCGATAAAGAAGCGACGCCCCACCTTGGCACCCGGATGAATCTCGATCCCGGTCAACCAGCGGCCGAAGTTCGACACCAGCCGCGCCAGCCATTTCCAGCCCATATTCCACAAAGCGCCGGACAGGCGATGGATCCAGATCGCGTGCATGCCCGGGTAGCAGGTCAGCACTTCAAAGGCGTTGCGCGCCGCCGGATCACGATGGAAAACACTCTGGATATCTTCTCGCAAACGCTCGAACATTTTTAATCCTTCCGCTTAAGAAGCTCGCCACGGGCCGCTTTCTGGGTTTCCGTGAGAATGCCACGCAATATATTCATTTCCGCCCGGCTGACCGAGCTGCGCCCGTACAGGCGGCGCAGGCGCGCCATCAAGTGCCGAGGCTTTTCCGGATCGAGAAATTCGATGGCCACCAGGGTTTGCTCCAGGTGCTCATAGAACCGCTCCAGCTCGTCCATGGTGGCCAGCTCGCCACTCTTGGTCGACGCCACTTCATCCTTCTCTACCTTGCTCGGCTGGCCTTCAGCGGCCAGCCAGGCCATGCGCACTTCGTAACTCAACACCTGCACCGCTGCCCCGAGGTTCAGCGAACTGAACCCAGGGTCTGATGGAATGTGCACGTGATAATGACATCGTTGCAGCTCTTCATTGGTGAGGCCGGAGTCTTCACGGCCGAATACCAGGGCGATTTCAGCACCGCCGGCCGCCTCTTCCACCACCTTGGTACCGCACTCACGCGGATCCAGCAGCGGCCAGGGGATGCGCCGGTCACGGGCACTGGTGCCAAGCACCAGGTTGCAGCCGACCAAGGCGTCTTCCAGAGTGGCGACCACCTGGGCTTTTTCCAGGATGTCATTGGCGCCGGATGCGCGGGCATCGGCCTCGTGGTGCGGGAACACGCGCGGCTCGACCAGCACCAGGCGCGTCAGCCCCATGTTTTTCATGGCTCGCGCCACCCCGCCGATATTGCCGGGATGACTGGTATTGACCAAGACGACACGAATGTTTTGCAGCAAGGTAGGCGCTCTCGGACACGGGAAAGGGGAGCAAATCTTACAGAACAGCCTAAGGTTATGCCATGAAAGCTAACGTCGTCCTTCACCTGAAGAAAGTTTCTGCTAGAATGCTCGGCTTTCTTTAACAACCTTAGGTGACACATCCATGCAGCCCATGCTGAATATCGCGCTGCGCGCCGCCCGCAGCGCCAGTGAATTGATCTTCCGCTCCATCGAGCGCCTGGATACCATCAAGGTCGACGAAAAAGACGCCAAGGATTATGTGTCCGAGGTGGATCGCGCCGCCGAACAGAAGATCATCGACGCGCTGCGCAAGGCCTACCCTACCCACGGCATCCTCGGCGAGGAAACCGGCCTGCACAAAGGCAGCGGCGAAGGCGAAGACTACCTGTGGATCATCGACCCACTGGATGGCACCACCAACTTCCTGCGCGGCATCCCGCACTTTGCCGTCAGCATTGCCTGCAAATACCGTGGCCGCCTGGAACACGCTGTAGTACTCGATCCTGTTCGCCAGGAAGAATTCACCGCCAGCCGTGGCCGTGGCGCCCAACTGAACGGTCGTCGCCTGCGCGTCAGCGGTCGCACCAGCCTGGACGGCGCCCTGCTGGGTACCGGCTTCCCGTTCCGTGACGACCAGATGGACAACCTGGAAAACTACCTGGGCATGTTCCGCGCCCTGGTTGGCCAGACTGCCGGCATCCGTCGCGCTGGCGCGGCCAGCCTGGACCTGGCCTATGTGGCTGCCGGTCGTTTTGATGCGTTCTGGGAGTCGGGCCTGTCCGAGTGGGACATGGCTGCAGGCGCCCTGCTGATCCAAGAGGCCGGCGGCCTGGTGAGCGACTTCACTGGCGGCCATGACTTCCTGGAAAAAGGCCACGTCGTTGCCGGCAACACCAAATGCTTCAAGGCCGTACTGACGGCGATCCAGCCGCACCTGCCGGCTTCGCTGAAGCGCTAAGCGAGCGAGCAAAAAAAAGCACCCTGCGGGGTGCTTTTTTATGCCAGGGATTTGCTTGATGTGAGCTTAAATACCAACAACACCACAAATCAAATACAAGAGAAGACTTACTGCTGGTTCTGGCCCAGGACGAGACGCCCTTCCTTGTCGACTGGAATCTGGCCGCCCGGATCACGATCCATGCGCACCGAACCTTCCTTGCCATCCAAGGTGTAACGCACGTCATAGCCGACGACCTTGTCACTGATGTCGTTGACGGTGTTACAGCGAGTCTGGGTGGTGGTATAGGTATCGCGGTTCTGCATGCCTTCCTGAACCTTGTTACCGGCGTAACCACCACCGACCGCACCGGCCACAGTGGCCAGCTTTTTGCCGTTACCGCCACCGACCTGGTTACCCAACAGGCCACCGGCCAGTGCACCTACCACGGTACCGACGATCTGATGTTGATCCTGCACCGGCTTCTGCCGGGTCACTGCGACGTCCTTGCAGACTTCACGAGGTGTTTTAATCTGGGTTTTCACCGGCTGCACCGCCAGCACTTGCGCATACTCAGGGCCGCTTTTTACCAGGCTGTAGGTGGCAACAGCACCCCCGGCAGTTACACCGACAGCACCCAATACCGCACCAACCAGTAACGACTTGTTCACGTTGAACCTCCTGACCATCACAAACGGACCGAAAGATCCGCGCTATACCCAGCCTTGGAGCAAAAAAAAAGGCACGAGTTCAATACTCGTGCCCTTTTTGTAACAGCAGATCAACAAGCGCCCATCAAGGACGATCGTCGACCTCTTTGCCAGTGGCGGCAGGAGGGATCAGGTCTTCGCTGTTGAGGTTCAGCCAGATCAGCACCACGTTGGCGATGTAGATCGACGAGTAGGTGCCCGCCAGGACGCCGATGAACAGAGCCAGGGAGAAGCCCCACAGGTTGTCGCCGCCGAAGATCATCAGTGCCGCGATCGCCAGCAAGGTGGAGATCGACGTCGCCATGGTCCGCAGCAGGGTCTGGGTGGTGGAGATGTTGATGTTCTCGATCAGCGATGCCTTGCGCAGTACGCGGAAGTTCTCACGAACCCGGTCGAATACCACAATGGTGTCATTGAGGGAGTAACCAATGATCGCCAGTACGGCCGCCAGCACGGTCAGGTCGAAGGTGATCTGGAAGTACGCCAGGATACCCACGGTCACGATCACGTCGTGGATCAGCGACACAATGGCGCCGACACCGAACTTCCACTGAAAGCGGAAAGCCAGGTAGATCATGATGCCGACCAGCGCCATCAGCATGCCGAGGCCGCCCTGGTCGCGCAGTTCTTCACCCACTTGCGGGCCCACGAACTCGACGCGCTTGACCGACGCCGGGTTGTCGCCCCCCACCTTCTGCAAGGCCTCGGCTACCTGGTGACCCAGTTGCGGGTCTTCGCCAGGCATGCGCACCAGCAGGTCGGTGGTCGCACCGAAGCTCTGCACGATGGCTTCGTGATAGCCGGCCTTGACCAGCTCACTGCGCACCAGGGTGACGTCGGCAGGCTTCTCGTAGGTCAGCTCGATGAGCGTACCGCCGGTGAAGTCCAGACCGTAGTTCAGGCCCTTATGGAACCAGCTGAACAACGCCAGAACGGTAAGGAGCACGGTGACGCCGAACGCAATGTTGCGAACGCCCATGAAGTTGATTGTACGTAACATGGCAGCCCCTTAAATCCACAACTTCTTGAAGTCACGCCCGCCAAAGATCAGGTTGACCATTGCGCGGGTCACCATGATGGCCGTGAACATCGAGGTAAAGATACCGAGGGACATGGTTACCGCAAAACCCTTGACCGGGCCGGTGCCCATGGCAAAGAGGATCCCGCCGACCAGCAATGTGGTCAGGTTGGAGTCGAGAATCGCGGTAAATGCCCGGCCGAAGCCTTCGTTGATTGCACGCTGTACGGTCATGCCGGCGGCGATCTCTTCACGAATCCGCGAGAAGATCAGCACGTTGGCGTCTACCGCCATACCCATGGTGAGTACGATACCGGCGATACCTGGCAGGGTCAGCGTGGCGCCCAGCAGCGACATCAGGGCCAGCAGCATCACCATGTTGCCCGCCAGGGCCACGGTGGCAATGATGCCGAAGAAGCGGTAGATGGCGATGATGAACAGCGACACGAACAACATGCCCCACAAGGCCGCGTCGATACCCTTGGTGATGTTGTCGGCACCCAGGCTCGGGCCAATGGTACGTTCTTCAGCGAAATACATCGGCGCAGCCAGGCCGCCGGCACGCAGCAACAGGGCCAGCTCCGAGGATTCGCCCTGGCCGTTCAGGCCGGTGATGCGGAATTGAGCACCCAGCGGCGACTGGATGGTCGCCAGGCTGATGATCTTCTTCTCTTCCTTGAAGGTCTGCACCGGTACGTCTTTCTCGACGCCGTTGACCATTTGCTTGGTGTAGGTGGTCACCGGGCGCTGCTCGATGAAGATCACCGCCATGCTGCGACCCACGTTGCTGCGCGTGGCGCGGCTCATCAGTTCGCCGCCGTGGCCATCCAGGCGGATGTTCACTTCAGGGGTACCGTGCTCGCCGAAACCGGCCTTGGCGTCGGTCACCTGGTCACCGGTGATGATCAAGCCACGCTCGATCAGCGCCGGAGGACGATTGCCTTCACGGAACTCGAACTCTTCGGAAGTTGCGCGGGAAGCACCCGGCTCAGCCGCAAGACGGAACTCCAGGTTGGCGGTTTTACCCAGGATACGCTTGGCTTCAGCGGTGTCCTGCACGCCCGGCAGCTCAACCACGATGCGGTTGGCGCCCTGACGCTGAACAATCGGCTCGGCCACGCCCAGCTCGTTGACGCGGTTACGTACCGTGGTCAAGTTCTGCTTGATGGAGTATTCGCGGATTTCCGCGATCTTGGCCGGGCTCATCGCCAGACGCAGCACCGCCTGACCATTCAGGTCGGCCGGTACGATGTCGAAATCGTTGAAGTTCTTGCGGATCAGCGCACGGGCCTGTTCACGGGAAGCTTCGTCAGAGAAGCCCAGCTGGATGGCACCGTTGAGCTGCGGCAGGCTGCGATAACGCAGCTTCTCTTTGCGCAGCAGGCTCTTCACGTCGCCTTCATAGACCTTCAGGCGTGCGTCGAGGGCTTTGTCCATGTCGACTTCCAGCAGGAAGTGCACACCACCGGACAAGTCCAGACCCAGCTTCATCGGGTGCGCGCCAATGCTGCGCAACCACTGCGGGGTGGTCTGTGCCAGGTTCAGCGCAACGACGTAGTCGTCACCCATGGCCTTGCGTACGACATCTTTTGCCGGCAATTGGTCTTCTTGCTTGGTCAGGCGCAACAACCCGCCCTTCGCACCAGCTGCCAATGTTGCCGCTTTAACCTGGATACCCGCGTCGGCCAGTGCCTTGCTCGCGCGTTCCAGGTCAGCCTGGTTGACCTGCAGCGAAGTGCTGGCGCCAGTGATCTGGATCGCCGGGTCATCAGGGTAAAGATTGGGAGCGGAATAAATAAAACCGATCGCCAGCACCGCCAGGATCAGTACGTATTTCCACAGAGGGTATTTGTTCAGCATCACGCCGCCCGCTTATAACGCGGGGCGCCTTGCGCGCCCCGTCGATTGGTAAAGGTTGGAACTTAGATCGCTTTGAGCGTGCCTTTTGGCAGCGTGGCGGCGATGGCGCCCTTCTGGAACTTCATTTCCACGGTGTCGGAGACTTCCAGAACCACGAAAGCATCGGAAACCTTGGTGATCTTGCCCGCGATACCGCCGGTGGTCACGACTTCGTCGCCTTTCTGCAGGCTGCCCAGCAGGTTCTTCTGCTCTTTGGCACGCTTGGCCTGTGGACGCCAGATCATCAGGTAGAAGATGACCAGGAAGCCGACCAGGAAAATCCACTCGAAACCACCGCCCATAGGGCCGGCAGCAGCAGGCGCAGCGGCGTCAGCCATGGCGTTAGAGATAAAAAAGCTCATTTAGCACTCCAGTTGCAAATAGTGAATCTTAGGGTCGGAAAACTCAGTCCAAGGGCGGCACAGGGAGCCCGCGCTTGGCATAGAAGGCATCGACGAAGGCGGCCAATGTACCCTGTTGAATAGCCTCGCGCAAACCAGCCATCAGGACTTGGTAGTGACGCAAATTGTGGATGGTATTCAACATGCTACCCAGCATTTCCCCGCATTTGTCCAGATGGTGCAGATAAGCACGGGAGAAGTTCTGGCAGGTGTAGCAATCACAGGTGGGATCCAGCGGCGAATCATCATGGCGATGGAACGCGTTACGGATCTTGAGCACGCCTGTATCGATGAACAGATGCCCATTGCGGGCATTACGGGTTGGCATCACGCAATCGAACATGTCCACACCGCGGCGCACACCCTCTACGAGATCTTCGGGTTTGCCAACGCCCATAAGGTAACGAGGTTTGTCAGCGGGCATCAGGCCTGGCAGGTAGTCCAGTACCTTGATCATCTCGTGCTTGGGTTCGCCCACCGACAGACCGCCGATGGCCAGGCCGTCAAAACCGATCTTGTCGAGGCCTTCCAGCGAGCGCTTGCGCAAGCTTTCATGCATGCCGCCCTGGACGATACCGAACAGCGCCGCGGTGTTGTCGCCATGGGCATTCTTCGAACGCTGGGCCCAACGCAGGGACAGCTCCATGGAAATCCGCGCGACGTCTTCATCGGCCGGGTACGGCGTGCACTCGTCGAAAATCATCACGATGTCCGAGCCCAGGTCGCGTTGCACCTGCATGGACTCTTCCGGCCCCATGAATACCTTAGAACCGTCCACCGGAGAGGCGAAGGTCACGCCCTCCTCCTTGATCTTGCGCATGGCACCCAGGCTGAACACCTGGAAGCCACCCGAGTCCGTGAGGATCGGGCCCTGCCACTTCATGAAGTCATGCAGGTCGCCATGCTTCTTGATCACTTCAGTGCCTGGACGCAGCCACAGGTGGAAGGTGTTGCCGAGGATGATCTCGGCGCCGGTGGCGACGATGTCACGCGGCAGCATGCCTTTGACGGTGCCGTAGGTGCCCACGGGCATGAATGCCGGGGTCTCTACCGTACCGCGCGGAAACGTCAGACGGCCGCGACGGGCCTTGCCGTCGGTGGCGAGCAATTCAAACGACATACGACTCATAGTTGTTCCTCTGGGCCGCGCGGCGCCGGATTACGGGTGATAAACATCGCATCACCGTAGCTGAAAAAACGGTATCCATTGTCGATGGCTGCTTTATACGCCGCCATCGTTTCGGGATAACCCGCGAAGGCCGACACCAGCATCAACAGCGTGGATTCCGGCAAATGGAAGTTGGTCACCAGGCAGTCGACCACATGGAACGGCCGGCCTGGGTAAATAAAGATATCGGTGTCGCCACTGAACGGTTTGAGCACGCCATCACGCGCCGCGCTCTCAAGGGAGCGCACGCTGGTGGTGCCCACCGCAACCACCCGCCCGCCGCGCGCCTTGCAGGCGCTAACCGCGTCCACGACGTCCTGGCTGACTTCCAGCCATTCGCTGTGCATATGGTGGTCTTCGATGTTATCCACACGCACCGGCTGAAACGTGCCGGCCCCCACGTGCAGGGTCACATAGGCTGTCTCGACGCCCTTGGCGGCTATCGCATCCAGCAGCAACTGGTCAAAATGCAGCCCGGCAGTCGGCGCGGCAACCGCACCGAGGCGCTGGGAATAGACCGTTTGATAGCGCTCACGGTCCGAGTCTTCGTCCGGGCGGTCGATATAAGGAGGCAACGGCATATGGCCGACACGTTCCAGCAACGGCAAAACCTCTTCTGCGAACCGGAGTTCGAACAGCGCATCATGACGCGCCACCATCTCGGCTTCACCGCCACCCTCGATGAGGATGCTCGAACCCGGTTTCGGCGACTTGCTGGAGCGTACATGGGCCAGCACACGATGGCTGTCCAACACCCGTTCCACCAGAATTTCCAGCTTGCCGCCGGATGCTTTCTGGCCAAACAGCCGTGCCGGGATGACCCGGGTATTGTTGAACACCATCAGATCGCCCGGACGCAAATGCTCAAGCAAATCAGTGAATTGACGGTGTGCGAGGGTGCCGCTGGCCCCGTCCAGGGTCAGCAGTCGACTGGCGCGACGCTCGGCCAAAGGGTGGCGAGCAATCAGCGAATCAGGGAGTTCAAAAGTAAAGTCAGCAACGCGCATGATGGGGTTCGTCTAGCAGGGCCGGGAAGTCTAGCGGAAATAGTGAAAATAGACCATGAAACGTGATTGACCAACGGTAATCTCATCTCTATACTTCGCCGCCATTGAGCCCTGATGGCGGAATTGGTAGACGCGGCGGATTCAAAATCCGTTTTCGAAAGGAGTGGGAGTTCGAGTCTCCCTCGGGGCACCATCTTAAAGAAAGACCTTGAATTTCAAGGTCTTTTTTTTCGTCTGCAGAAAAGCGCCCTGAGGCCGCGACAGCCCCAGAGAGCGAGATAGTGCGACTCCCCCTCAACCCCCATCATAAAGTCCAGCAGGCCCACTCACAGGCCTTGCGAGGACACTAAAGCGACCGTTGGTTACCCCTGGACCTACCCAAAGTACTGCTAGCACTTCGAGCGGAGATCCTGTTTCCTTTAATGGGCATGAACTCTAGTGCTGAAGGCCCTCCCGAGGCGCCTCTTCGCACTTTCCGAGCGCCCAAAACAAAACCCCATCTGCTCTCGCAAATGGGGTTTCGGAATTTAATCTTGACGATGACCTACTCTCACATGGGGAAACCCCACACTACCATCGGCGATGCATCGTTTCACTGCTGAGTTCGGGATGGGATCAGGTGGTTCCAATGCTCTATGGTCGTCAAGAAATTCGGGTACTGAGTCGTGGCCAGCGGGCCTCGCTTCAGCAAATTGGGTATGTGACAGCTGTCGGTGCTTTGTGAAATCTCGAACTTTCGGTTCATTGCGTCTTCACACACCGCAATCTGATGCTCTTTCGAGTAGTCAAATTGCTTGGGTGTTATATGGTCAAGCCTCACGGGCAATTAGTATTGGTTAG
>NZ_FMUC01000023.1:0-77264 GCF_900100935.1 Pseudomonas sp. NFACC25 | reverse complement strand
CGGCCGATTGATATTCGTGTGTCGACCGTGCCCACCGGGCATGGCGAACGGGTGGTGATGCGCTTGCTCGACAAGCAGGCCGGGCGGCTGCAACTGGAGACCCTGGGCATGGAGCCGCAGCTGCTGGCGCGCCTCGACACCTTGATCCGCCAGCCCCATGGCATCGTGCTGGTCACCGGGCCTACGGGCAGCGGCAAGACCACCAGCCTGTACGCCGCGCTGGCGCGGCTGGATGCGAGCACCAGCAATATCCTCACCGTGGAGGACCCGGTGGAATACGACCTGCCGGGCATCAGCCAGATCCAGGTCAACGCCAAGATCGATATGACTTTCGGCCTGGCCCTGCGGGCGATCCTGCGCCAGGACCCGGACATCATCATGATCGGTGAAATCCGCGACCTGGAGACCGCGCAAATCGCGGTGCAGGCCTCGCTCACCGGGCATTTGGTACTCGCTACGTTGCACACCAACGACGCGGTATCCGCCGTCAATCGCCTGCTGGACATGGGCGTCGAGCCGTTTTTGCTGGCGTCTTCAATGCTTGGGGTTCTGGCGCAACGCCTTGTGCGTCGTCTCTGCCCGCAATGCAAGGAAGAAGACCCGGCCAGCCCGGGCACCTGGCGTCCACTGGGGTGTTTGGCGTGTAACCACACCGGCTATAGCGGTCGCACCGGCATTCATGAACTGTTCTGCATTGACGACGCGATTCGCGCGCTGATTCACCAGGGCGCCGGTGAGCAGGCGCTCAGGGCCGCAGCTCGCAGCGCCGGTATGTGCAGCATGCGTGAGGATGGCGAACGCTGGGTCAACAGCGGCGTGACGGCACCCGAAGAAGTGCTCCGCGTGACACGGGACGCCTGATGAATCGCTACCGTTTCGAAGCCGCCGACGCCATGGGCAAGATCGAGAGCGGACACCTGGAAGCCGACAGTCAGCGCGAGGCGTTCGGGATTCTGCGCCGGCGTGGCTTGACGGCCTTGTCGGTGCACCTTGAGCAAAATACGGCCTCGGGGGCTGGCGCGGGCCTGTTCAGCGCCAAGCTGTCGGACAACGACCTGGCCTGGGCCACGCGGCAACTGGCGAGCCTGCTCAGCGCCAGCCTGCCACTGGAGGCCGCGTTGAGTGCCACGGTGGAACAAGCCGAGCGCAAACACATCGTCCAGGCCCTGAGTGCGGTGCGTGCTGATGTACGCAGCGGCATGCGCCTGGCGGATGCCTTGGCCGCGCGGCCACGGGACTTTCCGGAGATCTACCGCGCGCTGATTGCGGCGGGAGAGGAGTCCGGCGACCTCGCCCAGGTGATGGAGCGGTTGGCCGACTACATCGAAGAACGCAATAACCTGCGCAGTAAAATCCTCACCGCGTTTATCTATCCTGGAGTGGTAGGGCTGGTCTCGATCGCCATCGTGATCTTCCTGCTCAGCTACGTGGTGCCCCAGGTGGTCAGTGCGTTTTCCCAGGCGCGCCAGGACTTGCCCGGGCTGACATTGGCGATGCTCAATGCCAGTGATTTCATTCGCGGTTGGGGTTGGCTGTGCCTCAGTGCTTTGATCGCGGGTTTCTGGGGCTGGCGTGTGTACCTGCGCAACCCGCTGGCGCGTCTGGGTTGGCATCGTCGCGTGTTGCGCCTGCCGCTGATCGGGCGTTTTGTACTCGGGCTCAATACCGCACGGTTTGCCTCGACCCTGGCGATTCTCGGCGGCGCCGGGGTGCCGCTGTTGCGTGCACTGGAAGCGGCACGCCAGACCTTGTCCAACGACTGCCTGAGCCAGTGCGTCAACGACGCCACTGCCAAGGTGCGCGAAGGCGTCAGCCTGGCCACGGCGCTGGCGGCGGAAAAAGTATTTCCGCCCCTGCTGATCCACCTGATAGCCAGCGGCGAAAAGACCGGCTCGCTGCCGCCTATGCTCGATCGCGCCGCGCAGACACTGTCCCGCGATATCGAGCGCCGGGCGATGGGCATGACCGCACTGCTGGAGCCACTGATGATCGTGGTGATGGGCGCGGTGGTGCTGGTGATCGTGATGGCGGTGCTGTTGCCGATCATCGAGATCAACCAACTGGTGCAATAGCTGCACAAAAAAGCCCTCGTCACCGAGGGCTTTTCATTTCACAGATGACAGTGCTGCTTAGAGCTTACCGGCGCCGGCCTTGGCCTTGACGTCGGCGGCGACCTTATCGGCAGCCAGCGGAGTGTAGCTGTACGGTGGGGTCCAGCCGATGCTCGAACTCCACGAGCAGCTCAATGCGCTGCCGTTGAGGGTCGAGCCGGTGTCGCGGTAGACGCTGCCACCGTAGTCGCCGGCGATCTTGTCGCAACCGCTGATACCGGCGATTTCGAAGGCGTTACGCTCGGAGAAGATCTTCGAGTTCTTGCCCACACCGTGAGCGTACGAGAACGGGTACACCTTATGGCTGGTGCTGCCCACATGGTAGTTGTTGTACAGATGCACCTGGCCGAAACGCACGCGCGGCGCACGGGCAGAGATATTCTCAAACAGGCTGTTGTGGATGGTGACCTTGAGCTTGCCGTCATCGGTGGTGCGGCTGTCGCTGGAACCGATCAGGTTGTTCTTCTCGTGCGACTTGAACGCCGAGTACGAGATGGTCACGTAGTTGGCGCCGTTTTTAACATCCAGCGCGCCGTCGTGATGCTGCTTCGGACGGCCGTTGGCACTGCCGTTCTGGTCATCGGTACGGCGGCCATCGGTGAAGGTCACGTGATCGACCCACACGTTATTGGCGCCCTCGATGGTCAGGCCATCGTATTCCGAGTTCCAGTTGCCGGCGCTGCCGTCCGTGGGGTCCCACTTCGGCTCGGGATCCCAAGGGTTTTCGATGGTGATGTTGCGGATGATGACGTCGTTTTCCTTGGCATAGAAGAAACCCTCACGGATCTCGGCATTGCTGGTGGTACCGACGATGGTGGTTTTGCCAGGAATATCCAGGCGACCGCGTACCTTCATATCAGCAGTCGTCGTATAAGCCTTGCCTTCGCTGATATCGATGATGCCGGTGATTTTGATGATGCGACCATTGGTGCCCACCGACGCGCTCAGTGCGGTTTTCAGCTCAGCCGCGTTTTTTGCCGTGTAGATATTATTCGCCGCAGCTCGCGAGCCGCCCTTGGTGCCGCCGTTTTGAGTGGCCCAACCGGTGGTGGCCGAATCCAGCCAGATGTCCGCGGCATGCGCAGGAACGCTGGAAAACAGCAGGGCACCGATAACGGCACTGGCCAGTTTTGAGGCAGTGAAGGTTGAGGGGGTTGTCATGAGTAATCAGATCCTTGATTAACTTGAGTGTTTAAACGCGCACAGGCATGCGCGTTTCTCGAGCGGACGTCCTTGCCACTGGTGCAGCGAATCGAACGTCCGCTGCATGAGAAATCCTATCATATGGAATTGCGTTGTCGTACAACTGATTTCGAGGTTAATGAGTAAAAAGTTTTATTGACTAAAATAAAATATCGGATAATTATTCCTGTGCATCTGCTCCCACGCAGAGTCATTTTCAGGGTTATCCCGATGAGTGTTAAAACCCCGTCTGTACTGGCGACTCTTTACGTCGAGGCCAATGAGTCGTGCTTTGCAACCCCCGTGGCACCTGCGCTGATGCAGGGCTTCCCGGCCGAGCCGAAACACCGGGTAACGTGGCACAACTGGATGCGCGCGCCCTTCAGCCAGTGGGGGTTCCGTCATCTGGCGCGGCTGCGTCCCACGATTGATGTGGCGGCGGGTTCAAGGCCTGCCGGTCAGCTCAAGGAAGCGCCCACAGCGCTGGACCAACTGTGTTTCGACAGCGAATGCGGGCTCAGCATCAGCGTGATCGAACACCTTGTGGCCAGCCAGACCGACGCTTTTTTAGTGATGCAGGGCGACACGGTGTTGTTCGAGCGCTACTTCAACGGCCAGCGCGCGGATGACCGGCACATCATGTTCTCGGTGACCAAGTCGCTGATCGGCACCCTCGGCGAACAACTGGTTTCCAACGGCCTGCTCAAGCCCGAGCTGTCTGCCGCGTACTACGTGCCTGAGCTGGTGGGCAGTGCGTTTGGCGATGCCACCGTGCGCCAGTTGTTCGATATGGCCGTGGGCATCGACTACAACGAGGTGTATGACGATCCCGCCTCCGAGAGTTCGCAGTACGGTTATGCCTGCGGTTTCCAGCCGGCACCGGCGCCATACGCCCAGTTTGAATCGCTGTACCAATACCTGCCGTCACTGAAAAAACGTGGCGCACACGGCGGCTTTTTCCATTACGTGACCGCCACCACCGAAGTCCTGGCATGGGTCATGGAACGGGCCTCGGGCCAGGCGTGCAGTCAGATGCTGGAACAGATCTGGGGGCGCTTGGGCTGCGAGCGCGACGGTTATTTCATGGCCGATCCCTGGGGCCGTAACGTTGCCGGGGCGGGCTTCAGTGCCACCTTGAGAGACATGGCGCGCTTCGGTCGCCTGCTCGCCAACGACGGTCGCCAGGACGGGGTCGAGCTGTTGTCGCCCGAGACCGTAGCGCGTATCGCCGCCGGTTCTGATCCGGCGATCTACGCGCAAAATGCCGAGTTCTCCAGCTGGACGCCGGGTGCGTCCTATCGCAGCCAGTGGTACGTGTTCAACGACCACAGCCAAGCCCTGATGGCCGGAGGGATCCACGGCCAATACCTGTTCATCGACAAGCCGTCCGGCGTGGTGATCGTCAAGCAATCGTCACTCACCGATGCGGTCAGCCCGTTCGATACCGACAGCGTGCGCATGCTGCGCGCGATCGCCGCCCACCTGAGTCGTTGATCCACGCCAAACAATAAGAGTCTTGCGTTCTATTCACCTGGCTTGCCCAGGTGTTGGCGGCGCCCTGCGTCGCCATTGACTGCCCTGTAACAACAATAATTCCACAGGAGCTTCTTATGGTTTTCACCAAGCGTTTCTCTCGAGCGCTGTTAGCGCTCGGCTTACCCTTGACCACCCACGTCGCGCTGGCGGGCTACACCTTTGAGGACGGCGATCTCAAGGGGGAAGTCAATCTCACCGTGGGCGGGGCGACGCTGTTTACCCGTGGCGTCAACTTCGGCAGCGGCCAGGTCGATGCACGCAGCGGCAAGAACGGCGGCGCCCGGATCAACTGGCAAGAGGTCTACGTAAAGCCGGGGGTCAAGCTCGAGTATGCGTTGCAACCGGATTTCAGCCTGCTGGCCGGCGGTTCCCTGGTGGCGGCGAGCACGTTCGGCGATGGCGATGCGGGAGGCTTCACCCGCAGCTCCGACGGCAAAGTCGCAGCCGAAGAACTCTACGGCGGTTTTCGCGCCGGCGAGTGGAAGTTCACCGCCGGCCGCCAGAACTACATGATCGGGACGGGGTTCATCGTCATGGACGGTAACCTCGATCAGTACAAGGATGGCGCTTACTGGCTCGGCCCGCGAACCGCCTTCAAGGATTCAGCGATCCTGGCCTGGGACCATGGCGCGCTGAAGTCCCAGGTATTCACCCTGCGCACCGATGATGACCTGGGCGATTTCCGCATGACCGGCGTCAACCTCGACTACAACCTCGATGACCAGGTGACGCTCGGCGCCATGGCCATGAAGGTCAATGCCCTTGGCCCCCGAGGCAGCACGCTCCCGCGCCGTCGGGACGGCATGCAGGTGTACAACCTGCGGGCGCTCAACGCCAAGGTACCCGGCGTACAGGCGCTGACGCTGAATGCCGAGTACGCGCTGGAGCGCGGCAGCGGCGAGGGCGTCGACTACGATGCCAACGCCTGGTACGCCCAGGCCGACTACGCCTTCAGCACCGTGCCGCTGACACCGATCCTCGGCTATCGCTACGCGAGCTTTTCCGGCGACGACAACCTCACCGACAACCGCCAGAAAGCCTGGGATTCACTGAGCAAGGGCTTCGTTGACTGGAGCACGTGGCTGGTCGGGGATGTGGTCGGCAACTACCTGCTGTTCAACAGCAACGAAAACGTCCAGCAGTTCTCCCTCAAGACCCACCTCAACGACACCCTGACCCTCGGCGCGATTCACTACCAGTTCTGGCTGGACGAGAAAAACTACATGGGCGCGCCGGTCAGCGATCGGCGCTTTGCTGACGAAAGTGTGGTTTTCCTCGACTGGACGCCCACGCCGTCGTTCTATACGTCGCTGTCCTACAACTGGGTCAAGCCGCTGGCCGCCGCCAAACAGGTGTTCGGTAACGACCAGATGTTCAGTGCGCTGGAACTGTATTTCACCTACCGCTATTAAGTGCTGCGAGCCATCGCGGCCGCGCTGGAGTGTGTTGATCATGAACAAGTTTTTGCGCAATACCTTGCTGGGCACTGTCGCCTCGTTGTTCATCAGCGGTGTTTGCCTGGGCGAAGAACGCACCGTACGGATCTACAACTGGATCGAATACCTGCCACCCGAAGTGCTCAAGAGTTTCCAGGAGGAAACCGGCATTCGCCCGATTTACGATGTGTTCGACAGTGCCGAAACCATGGAGTCCAAGCTGCTGACGGGCAACTCAGGGTATGACGTGGTGTTTCCCGGCACCGCCAACCTGGGGCACCTGATCACGGCCGGGGCCGTGCAGCCGCTGGACCGCCAGCAGTTGCCGAACTGGCAGCACCTGGACCCGCAGTTCATGCAATCCCTGGAAGCCGTGGGTGACACCGGCAACCGCTACGCCGTGCCTTACCTATGGGGCACCACATTGATCGGCTACAACGTCGACAAGGTACGCAAGGCCCTGGGCCCCGACGTGCAGATGAACAGCTGGGACATCATCTTCAAGGAAGAAAACCTCGCCAAGCTCGCCAGTTGTGGCGTGGGTTTCCTCGACGCCGGCAACGAGATCCTGCCGATTGCCCTGCACTACAAGGGCCTCGACCCCAATAGCCAGAAGCGTGAAGACTATGTGCAAGCCCAGGCCGTGATGATGAAGATTCGCCCTTACGTCACTTACTTCAACTCGTCGCGCTACGGCATGGACCTGGCCAACGGTGATATCTGTGTGGGCGTGGGCTGGTCCGGCGGTGTCGCATTGGCCACGCGACTGGCGGATGCCGCCGGCAAGGGCGTCAAGGTCGAGATGGCACTGCCCAAGGAAGGCGCGCCGATGTGGGCGGACGTGATGATGATCCCGGCCAAGGCACCCGATCTGGCGGAGGCCCATGCGTTCATCAATTACATCCTGCGCCCGGACGTGATTGCGCGCATCAGCAACAAGATCGGCTACCCCAACCCGAACAAGGACGCCACTGCGCTGGTGGACGCCAGCATCCGCAACGACCCCAACATGTATGTGCCGGAGGAAGCGCGCAAGACCCTGTTCGCCCTGGAACCGATTCCGGCCGCCGTGGAGCGCATCCGTACCCGCACCTGGACGGCCATCAAGAGCAACCGCTGATCAGTGTGGCCCGGTGCGTGCGCGCCGGGCCTGGAGCTTGCCATGACTGAACGGATGGACATTGCCCCCAACTTGCAGCGGGTGCTGACCCTGCGCGTCGCGATAGGGCCGGGTGTGACCCTGGGCGACAGCGTTGAAGGCCTGCGCTGCAACTACCCGATTATGGGCGGGGACTTCGATGGGGTCGGCATCAGCGGCCAGGTCCTGGCGGGCGGAGACGATTGTTTTGTTTTGCGCCCGGATGGCATCGGTCAACTGGATGCCCGCTACAGCCTGAGGACCGACGAAGGCGAGGTGATCAACATCCGTAACCGCGGCGTATTGACCATGACTGAGTACGGGCGCCAGCTGGAGCGCGACGGTCAATGGCCGATTCCTGAGACGGAGTACCGCTGCACCTGCACCCCGCTGTTTCAGGTGCCCAAGGGGCGGCTGGACTGGCTCACCCGTTCAAGTTTTATCGGCCTGGTGCATTACCCGGGCGCCGACCAGGTGGTGATTCGTTGCTATCGCTTTTACTGAGGCCCGGCCCTGGAAGCTGTCAGGCCTGCATGCCGTAGAACAGCAGCTCGGTGATGCGCCGTACCTGCGTCGAGTGCGCGTCGATATCCGGCTGTTCCTGGTTCACCAGCCTGAACAGTTGCAGGTGCGAATAGTCGTTCAACAGGAACGCGGCCAACTCCACATCGAGTTGCGGGCGCAGCTTGCCGGCCCGTTGCAGTTCCCGCAGCAGTTCGCTGATTTCCGCCCTGAGCGCATCGTTCATGGCGCGATAACCGGCCGGCAGTTCATTGCTGCCGCCGAACAGGATCAGCGGCAGCAGTTCACGCCACAGGCTGGGGTGCATGACTTCCAGGGCATAGCCGGTGAGCAGGCTTTCCAGGTGGCACAGCGCTTCGACCGGATCGTCCATTGTGTGGATCTCGCGGCGGGTGTCACTGATTGCGCGCTGATCGGCGTGATGCAGGATTTCCAGGATGATTTCCTGCTTGTTGCCGAAGTACTTGAACACCGTCGGCGGCGACACCCCGGCCTGGCTGGCGATCTGTTCGATGGTGGTGTTCTGGAAACCCTGGCGTTCAAACAGCTCGATCGCGGCCTGGCTGATAGCTTGCCGGCGTTCGGCTTTCTGACGTTCACGCAGTCCGCTCACAGGAGATCCTTGTCACGAGTAAAAAGAGGGGCGCTTATCGCCCCGGTATCCCTGCAAAATACTTAATTGGGTAAAGCTTTTAAAGCACTAATTGGCATTCAAGGGATTTGCCGCTGATGCTTCTTCAACCGGTAGGCAAATTGAGCGCGGCTGAGCCCCACAAGCCTGGCAGCGGCGGCCAGGTTGCCGGCGTTGCGTTGCAGGGCTTCGTTGAGCAGGCGCGATTCAAGGCCTTCGATGGAAAACCCTGGTTCCAGTTGGCCAAGGGTGTCGAACAGTGCCAGGCACGGCGGCGGTGCGCTGTTGGACAGGCTGCCGTGGTCGTCCAGGCCGTAGGGATCGGCCGGCATCGGTTCGTTGCGAAACAGGTGCACCAGGTCGATGGGTTGGCCTTCGTCACTGGCGATCAGGCCGCGTTCGATCAGGTTCTGCAGTTCGCGCACATTGCCCGCGAAGTCATAGCGCAGCAACACCTTCAGGGCGCGCATGGTCAGGCCCGCCGGCGTTCGCGCGTATTCCTGGCAGAAGCGCGTGAGGAACGCATTGATCAACAGCGGGATGTCGTCCCGGCGTTCGCGCAGCGGGGGCAGGGCGATGGGGTAGACATTCAGGCGGTAGAACAGGTCTTCACGAAAGCTGCCGTCAGCCACGGCTTTACGCAGGTCGATATTGGTGGCGGCCACCACGCGCACATCCACCTTGATCCCGCGCACCCCGCCGACCCGTTCGATTTCCCGTTCCTGCAAGGCCCGCAGCAACTTGCTTTGCCCGGCCAGGCTGAGGCTGGTGATCTCATCCAGAAACAGCGTGCCGCCCTGGGCCCGTTCGAAACGTCCAGGCCGCGAGTGCGTCGCGCCGGTATAGGCGCCGCGTTCGACACCGAACAGTTCGGCCTCGATCAGGTTGTCCGGAATCGCGGCGCAATTGAGCGCCACGAACGGGCTGTCCTGGCGGCGGCTGAGCTGGTGCAACTGGCGCGCAAACATCTCCTTGCCGACCCCGGACTCGCCGCTGATCAGCACGGTCGCGGGCGTCAATGCGACCCGTTGCAAAGCTTGCATCGCGGCGTTGAAGGCTGCGCTGGCGCCCACCAACGGTTGCGGCTGAGTGACTCCGCCATTGCTGCGCAGCGGGCTGGCGGGCGTGGGGGCAGCAGGGTCGGCGACGGCCTGGGACACATTCAGGTAACGCAGGTCCTGCTCGACGTCACCCCATTGCTCCGCGGTCTTGCCGATCACCCGGCAACAGCGGTGGCCCATGCCCCGGCATTCCACCTCGCGGAAAATCACCATTTGCCCGAACAGGCCACTGACAAAACCGATCGCATAGCCGGTTTCAGTCCAGCACACCGGGTCCTGGCCGATGCCGTAGGCACCCACGTGTTCATCGGCCTCGCAGGAGTGGTGCCAGAGGAACTCGCCTTCATAGAACCCCGAGTCGGCATCGAACTTGAAGTGCAGCGGTTCAACCTTGGTCATGCCTTCCAGGGTGTGCAGGTGGGTCCCGGCGCGAAACACGGCGGCGGCATCGGCCTGTGGCCAGCGCTCGCGGATCAACCGCGCGTCCCGCGCGCCGGAGACATAACCGGTGCGGGTGAACAGGCCACGCGCCTGCTCCAGCCCCAGGCGTTCGATGACCTCCGCGCGCAGGGCACCGAACGACGAACCGTGCAGCAACACCATGCGTTGATCGTTGAGCCAGATACGCCCGTCTTCGGGCGAGAAGAACAGGCAATCGGTCAGTTCCGCCGGGGTGGGCGAACTGCTCTCACTGAGTTGACGGCTGTCGCCGCGCGGATGGTAGGGCGCGCTGGCCACCCGGTCGTCGGGCAGCGCGCTGTGGGGATTAGTCATTGTTATGCCCCTGCAAAGCGAGTGATCGATATGAGTAACTGCTCAGATAGTTATTAAACATAACCTTATCAATTGAACAAGTGGCGGTGCCGCGGTTTTTGCAGCCGATGGGGCGGTGAGGCGTGGGCGCCCCGTGGCAGGCCTCGTCCCAGAGCCCTCGGTCCTTTATGTCTGCGTCGTTGGGTGCAAGCGGCACAGCCTTTGCTCAAGGCTTGATGCGGCGCTTGCACCCTGTGCAGGCGATGACAATTACAAGAACCGGGAGTTGCCATGTCAGTACCTGAAACCACCCACTTGCTACAGCGGGCCATTGCGTCCGAATGCCTGTTCAACGGCGACTGGATACCTGCCTCGGGGTCCGTGATCGCGGTGATCGAACCCGCCACCGGCGAACCCCTGATGCGCTGCGCCATGGCCAACCCGGCCGACATCGCCGTCGCCTGCCGCAGCGCGGCCCTGGCGCAGCCGGCCTGGGCAGCACTCGGCCCACGGGAGCGCGCCGAGGTGTTTCGCAAGGCGGCGGACCTGGCCCAGCAGTCCTTTGCCGAACTGGCGCTGTACGTCGCGCGGGAAACCGGCGGCGCGTTGTTCAAGGGCGAGCACGAAGTGCGCGAGGCGATTGTGCTGCTGCATCAGGCGGCGGGGCTGTTGTCCCAACCTCACGGGCTGGTGCTGCCCAGTGCGGCAGGTCGCCTGTCCTATGCCCGGCGTCAGCCCCACGGCGTGGTCGGGGTGATTTCACCGTTCAATTTTCCGCTGGTGCTGTCGCTGCGCTCGGTGGCCCCGGCCCTGGCGGCGGGCAATGCGGTGGTGCTCAAGCCCGACCCGCAGACCCCGGTCAGCGGTGGTTTTCTCATCGCCCGGCTGTTCGAGGAGGCGGGCTTGCCCAAGGGCCTGCTGCAGGTATTGCCCGGTGCCGCGCCGGCGGGTGAGGCGCTGTGCCGCGATCCGAATGTGCAGATGATTGCGTTCACCGGGTCGACGGCGGCGGGGCGCAAAGTCGCCGAAGTGGCCGGACGACACCTGAAAAAAGTCGCGCTGGAACTGGGCGGCAAGAACCCGCTGATCATTCTCGAAGACGCCGACCTCGACCTGGCCGCGAGCAATGCCGCCTGGGGCGCCTGGCTGCACCAGGGGCAAATCTGCATGGCCACCGGCTTGATTCTCGCCCATGAATCCATCGCCGAACGCCTCACGCGCAAGTTGGTGGACAAGGCCCGGGCGTTGACCGTGGGCAATGCCGCCCGCGGTGAAGCCGCGCTCGGCCCGTTGATCAACCAACGGCAATTGCAGCGCGTGCACGAGATCGTCAGCGACAGCCTGCAAGCGGGCGCACGGTTGGAGGCGGGTGGCGAATACGACCAATTGTTCTACCAGCCCACCGTGCTCAGCGGTGTGCGGCCAGGCATGCGCGCGTTTGAGGATGAAATCTTCGGGCCGGTGGCCACGGTGGTCAGTTTTGCCACCGACGAGGAGGCCATCGAGCTGGCCAACCGCACCGAGTACGGCCTCTCGGCCGCGATCATCTCGCCTTCGGTCGGGCGTGCCATGGCCATCGGCGAGCGGCTTGACTGCGGCCTGCTGCACATCAATGACCAGACCGTCGCCGACGAATGCATCAACCCCTTTGGTGGGCGCGGCGCTTCCGGTAATGGCGGCAGCGTAGGCGGGCCGGCCGACTGGGACGAGTACAGCCAGTGGCAGTGGGTCACGGTGAAGAACACTGCACCTGCCTATCCGTTTTGATCCACCTATGCGCCTATACAAAAACAAGAGGGCTTGAACATGAACCTGCACAACAAAACCCTGGTCGTCACCGGCGTCGCCTCCGGCATTGGCGCCGAGCTGGCGCGGCTCGCGCGCTTCCAGGGTGCCACGGTGATCGGCGTTGATCGCCATGCACCGCAACTGACCCTGGATGGCTTTTTCCAGGCTGACCTGGGCGATCCGGCCAGCATCGATGCCCTGGTGGCGCGCCTGCCGGCACGGGTCGACGGGCTGTGCAACATTGCCGGCGTGCCCGGTACCGCGCCCGTGCAAGCGGTGGCCACGGTCAACTACCTGGGGTTGCGGCACCTGACTCAAGCGCTGCTGCCACGCATGGCGGCGGGCGGCAGCATCGTCAATGTCGCTTCGGTGCTCGGTGCGCAGTGGCCGCAACGCCTGGAGCTGCACAAGGCCCTGGCCGCGACGCACAGCTTCGAGGCCGGGCAGCAGTGGCTGGCGGCCAATCCGGTGGAGCAGGCCAGCTGTTATCAGTACTTCAAGGAGGCGCTGATCGTGTGGAGCTTCCAGCAATCCCAAGGCTGGTTTCGCGATCACGCGGTGCGTATCAACTGCGTGGCGCCGGGGCCGGTGTTTACCCCGATTCTCGACGATTTTGTCAGCATGCTCGGGCCGGAGCGGGTGGCCGCGGACAGCCAGCGCATGACCCGTCCGGCCCTGGCCGATGAGGTGGCGGCGGTGATCGCCTTCCTGTGCTCCGACGCCGCGCGCTGGGTCAACGGGGTCAATCTGCCGGTGGACGGTGGGTTGGCGGCGACCTACGTGTAGGGGGTGCTACAGCGGTAAACCCCGGTGCGGATCCACCGTGCCGGGGGTCTTGAACAACAACAAAAATACAGGACATACAAGATGCTCAAGCCTATCTTGCGGACGGTTGCGGCCGGGACCTTTATCGCACTGTCATCGACTGCACATGCTTACGACTTGCCCGGCCTCAACCTGGGCAGCACCAGTTTCTACGACGGCTCACCGGCACCCGCCGGCCCGGGCTGGTACCTGGAGGAATACCTGACGTACTCCCGGGCCAGCCGTTTCAATGATGCCAACGGCCACAAGCTGGCACTGCCCAACCAGGACGTGGAAGTGGTGGCGCCTACCACACAGATCATCTACCTCGGCCAACCCTTGGCGAATGGCGCGATGCCCGGATTCACCCTGATCAACACCTCCCTGGCCCATGTGGATGTCGACGACGGGTTGAACAATGCGGCCCTGAGTTCTCGCGCCGGCTTTGGTGATGTGATTGTGGGGCCCTTCCTGCAACTGCCGACCCTGAGCCGCGCCGATGGCAGCCCGCTGTTGACCCAACGTATCGAAGCCGATATCTCGGTGCCGGTGGGCGCCTATGACCGCAAGCGCTCGATCAACCCAGGCAGCAACTTCTGGTCATTCAACCCGTATTACGCGGCGACGTACTGGTTCAGCCCGAAGTGGTCGACGAGCGGGCGGTTCATGTACCTGTGGAATGGCAAGAACGATGATCCGCAGGCAGGCTTCGGGGATGTTTCCGATACCCAGGCCGGGCAGGCGTTGCATGCCAACCTGACCCTGCAATATGCCGTGAGCCAGCAACTGAGCGTGGGGGTTAACGGCTACTGGTTGAAGCAGATCACCGACACCCAGGTCGATGGGCACGCCGTGAGCGGGCGTCGGGAGAAGGTCTGGGCCATCGGCCCAGGCCTGGTCTACGGGTTCAGCAAGGAAGACGTGCTATCGGTAAACGCCTACTTCGAGCAGCAGGCGGAGAACCGCACGCAGGGCAACAAACTGGTGCTCAATTGGCTGCATAAGTTCTAGTGGGCGCCGTACGCACCATCACGCTGATGATGGTCAGTGCGGCAATCACCACCCCGGGGGAGGTCGCCAGCAGTACCCCGGCGGTGCCGGCGCCGGCGGCGAGCAGTTGCCCGGCCGCCAGCGGCCCGGCCACCGAACCCAGGCGGCCGACGGCCACCGCGGCACCGACACCGGTGGCGCGTACCGAGGTCGGGTAGGAGGGCGGTGCCGATGCGTACAGCACCAACTGCGCGGCCATCACGAACAGGCCGGCGGCAAAACCGGCGATGGCCATGGGCACGATGCCCACCGACAACCCGACTCCGGCCAATGCCGCCAGCAACCCGGCATACACACCCAGCACCACTTTGACGGCATTGCAGCGGTCCAGCAGCACGCCGCCGAGCAGTGAGCCGAGGGCGCCGCCGATATTGAAGAGCATCTGCACCATGCCCGCCTGGGGTTTGCTGAAACCCTGCTCCAGCAACAGCGACGGCAGCCAGTTAAGCAGCATGTACATCACGGTCAGGGTGAAGAAATAGCTGAGCCACAACGCCAACGTGGTGCGGGCGCGACCTTCGCCGAACAGCGCCTGGCCGGTAGAAGGGCGGGCGCCGTGCGTAGTGTCGCGCTGTTGGCGAAAGGCGCTGGACTCCGGCAGCAGCAGGATCATCAACGGCACGGCGAGCAACGGCGCCAGGCCACCGATGATAAAGGTGGTCTGCCAGTGCTCACTGGAAAACATCGCCACCACCGCGGCCAATGCGCCACCCAGCGGCACCCCGCAGTACATCACGCTGATGGCCGTGCCCCGGTTGCGTTCGCTCACTGCTTCGGCGCACAGCGCGATCAGGTTGGGCAGTGCGGCGCCCAGGCCCAGGCCGGTGAGAAAGCGCACCAGCAACAGGCTGGCGTAGCTGTCGACAAACGCGGTGCTCAGGGAAAACAGCCCGAACAGCAGCACGGCACCCACCAGGATTTTCTTGCGCCCGATGCGGTCGGCGACCCAGCCGCCGAAGAACGCCCCCGGCAGCAGGCCGATGATGCCGACGCTGAACACCCAGCCGAGCATCTTCGGATCCAGGGCGAACGTTTGACGTAACCCGGCGGCGGCAGTGCCGGCGGCCTGCAGATCGAACCCTTCGATCAGCGCAACGATAAAGCACAACGCAATAGTCAGCGTCGAACGACGCGATGGACTGTCCATGGGCAAACCTCATTGTTGTTTTTGTTGTGGTGACGAGCGCGAGTGGCTGCTGGTGATTAAGATAACAAAGATAACTAAAAAATGAATCGTGGATTAATTCGTCCATAAAACATGAATAAATCCATGTAATTCATTGGTTTGCGATGTTGATCCATATGCAACTAAAAAATAGATAGCTTTATTAATGTTCGATTATCGCTCAGTTGTGGTTGACGGGCACCGCCGGCTGTTTCCATTCTTGGCTCGCGAAGCCGACCGGGCCGAGCGTGTGCCACCCCAAAAACAACAACAAAAAATGGACATCGAACATGCCAGAACTCCCTATGGAGCACGCCGTTGCAGCGGCGCCCGTCGCCTGTGTGTCGAACAATACCCCACGCCTGCTCATGGCATGCCTGGCCTTGAGCGTGTTGCCCACTTCGCTATGGGCCGCGGGCTTTATCGACGACAGCCACGGCACCTTGACCTTGCGCAATTACTACCTGGACCGCGACTACAAGGACGACGGAGCGAAGACCGCCGCGCGGGAATGGGCCCAGGCGTTCATCCTCAACCTGGAATCGGGCTACACCTCGGGCCCGGTGGGCTTCGGCCTGGATGTGCGCGGGCTGATGGGGGTCAAGCTCGACTCGTCGCCGGACCGCAGCGGCACCGAGTTGCTGCCGGTGTCGGCCAGCGACAAGCGCGCCGCCGATGAGTACTCGCGCCTGGCCCCGACTGCCAAGCTGCGGTTTGCGCAAACCACGGTGAAGGCCGGCGATGTGTCGATCTTCCTGCCGTTCGCCTTTGCCAGCCCGTCGCGCCTGTTGCCGCAAACCTTTCGCGGCACCACCTTGAGCTCCAAGGACATCGATGGCCTGACCTTCAACACCGGCTACATCGACCGCATCAACAAGCGCGACTCCACCGACTACCAGGCCATGACCATCGCTTCGCCCAACCGGCGTTTCAACGCCACCGCCACCACGTCGCACCTGGCGTATATGGGCGGGGACTATCAGGTCAACAAAGACCTCAGCCTGCGCCTCTATCACTCCCAGGTCGCCGACCTCTACCAGCAGGACACCCTGGCGCTGTTGCACAACCTGCCGTTGGGCGATGGCGTGCTCACCAGCGACCTGCGCAGTTTTTTCAGCCGCGAGGATGGCAGTGCCAAGGCGGGCAAGGTGGATAACCGCAACCTCTCGGCGCTGTTCGGCTACCGCCTCGGCGGCCATCGCGTCAGCCTTGGCTACATGCACTCAAGCGGGGAGACGGCCACACCCTATATCTCCGGCACCGAGTTGATGGGCATGAGCGAGTTGACCATGAGCTCGGACTTTCTTAACGCCAAGGAGCGCACCTGGCAAGCCATCTATGACTACGACTTCGCCGCAGCGGGTGTGCCGGGGCTCAAGAGTCGGCTGCGCTATGTGCGCGGCGACAACATCGAACTGGCCGCTTTCAATGCCGAGGACCGCAAGGAGCGCGAGTTCCAGATGGAGTTGGGGTATGTGATCCAGGACGGCCCGCTGAAGAACGTCGGGTTCATGGCGCGCAAGTCGATCTACCGCAATGACTTCCCGAGCGGCGCGGCGTTTCGCGATGAAAACCAGACCCGTTTCCTGGTCCTCTACACCGTGGCGCTCTGGTAGGCCGCTCAGTCCTGATAGACCTTCTTCAGCAGGCGCAGCAGCTCTTCGCGTTCCTGGGCGTCAAGGGCGGCCGTGGCGTCCAGGTCACTCTGGGCGGCGATGGCCTTGAGTTCCTTGAGCAGGATTTCGCCGCTCTTGCTGAGGAAGATCCCGTAGGAGCGCTTGTCCGGCTTGCAGCGCACCCGCACGGCGAGGGCGCGGCTTTCCAGCTTGTTCAGCAACGGCACTACCTGGGGCGGCTCGATGGCCAGGGCGCGGGCCAGGTCGGCCTGCATCAGCCCGGGGTTCTGCTCGATGATCGCCAGGGCCGAGAACTGTGCAGGGCGCAGGTCGTGGTCCGACAGCCGGCCGATCAGGTTCTGGAACAGCTTGAGCTGGGCGCGGCGCATGGCGTAGCCGATCAGATCGTCCAGGGCTGAATCCAGCGGCGGCCGTACCTCGTCGTTGTCGGGCAGGGCCTGGCTGGCGGCGGCGATGGTGGAAGGCTTGGCCATTGGCAGTGCAATCCTCAGAAGGTGGAGGTTAAGAAGGCTATCTAGTTTGCCGGGGTTGGCGCGCCATGGCTATGCCGGCTTTTCACAACGCCTGGAAAACGCAGGTTTCATCGCGTAAAAATATTGGTTATCCGGATTAATAGTTAATTGACATAACTATATTTGCGGTTTAATTTCGAATCATCTTCAAACCCAGAACAAGAGCGTACCGCCATGAGCAATTACGAAGGCCGTTGGACCACCGTCAAGGTTGAGATCGAAGAAGGCATCGCCTGGGTCATTCTCAATCGTCCGGAAAAACGCAACGCCATGAGCCCGACCCTGAACCGGGAAATGATCGACGTCCTCGAAACCCTCGAGCAGGACCCTGCCGCCGGCGTGCTGGTGCTGACTGGCGCGGGCGAAGCCTGGACCGCCGGCATGGACCTCAAGGAATACTTCCGCGAAGTGGACGCCGGCCCGGAAATCCTCCAGGAAAAAATCCGTCGCGAAGCCTCGCAATGGCAATGGAAACTGCTGCGCATGTACGCCAAGCCGACCATCGCCATGGTCAATGGCTGGTGCTTCGGCGGTGGCTTCAGCCCGCTGGTGGCCTGCGACCTGGCGATCTGTGCGGACGAAGCGACCTTCGGCCTTTCGGAAATCAACTGGGGCATCCCGCCGGGCAACCTGGTGAGCAAGGCCATGGCCGACACCGTGGGCCATCGCCAATCGCTGTACTACATCATGACCGGCAAGACCTTTGGCGGGCAGAAAGCCGCCGAAATGGGCCTGGTCAACGAAAGCGTGCCGCTGGCTCAACTGCGCGAAGTGACCATTGAACTGGCGCGCAACCTGCTGGAGAAAAACCCGGTGGTGCTGCGTGCCGCCAAGCATGGCTTCAAGCGCTGCCGCGAATTGACCTGGGAGCAGAACGAGGATTACCTCTACGCCAAGCTCGATCAGTCGCGCCTGCTCGACACCGAAGGCGGTCGCGAGCAGGGCATGAAGCAGTTCCTCGACGACAAGAGCATCAAGCCTGGCCTGCAGGCGTATAAACGCTGAAGGGCGCGGCCGCCTGGCCGCGCCGTTGTACCCTGCTTGAACGTATTCCCGATAAAGACAATAAAGAGGAATCACCATGCTGGACGTGCCCCTGTTGATCGGCGGCCAGTCGTGCCCCGCCCGTGACGGTCGAACCTTCGAGCGCCGCAACCCGGTGACCGGTGAAGTGGTCTCGCGGGTGGCCGCCGCCACCCTGGAAGATGCCGACGCCGCCGTAGCGGCCGCCCACGCCGCGTTCCCCGCGTGGGCGGCGCTGGCACCCAACGAACGCCGCACCCGCCTGCTCAATGCCGCCGAGCAATTGCAGGCGCGCAGCGCCGAATTCATTGCCGCCGCCGGCGAGACCGGCGCCATGGCCAACTGGTATGGCTTCAACGTGCGCCTGGCGGCCAATATGCTGCGCGAAGCGGCGTCGATGACCACCCAGATCACCGGTGAAGTGATCCCCTCCGATGTCCCCGGCAGTTTCGCCATGGCCTTGCGTCAGCCTTGCGGCGTGGTACTGGGCATCGCGCCGTGGAATGCCCCGGTGATCCTCGCCACCCGCGCCATCGCCATGCCGTTGGCCTGCGGCAATACCGTGGTGCTCAAGGCCTCGGAGCTGAGCCCTGCGGTGCACCGCCTGATTGGCCAGGTGTTGCAGGACGCCGGCCTGGGCGATGGCGTGGTCAATGTCATCAGCAATGCCCCGGCGGATGCCGCTGCGATTGTCGAGCGGCTGATCGCCAACCCGGCCGTGCGCCGGGTCAACTTCACCGGCTCGACCCATGTGGGGCGGATTGTCGGCGAACTCTCGGCGCGTCACCTCAAGCCGGCCTTGCTGGAACTGGGCGGCAAGGCGCCGTTGCTGGTGCTCGACGACGCCGACCTCGACGCGGCGGTGGCAGCGGCGGCCTTTGGCGCCTATTTCAACCAGGGCCAGATTTGCATGTCCACCGAGCGCCTGATTGTCGATGCCAAGGTCGCCGATGCGTTCACCGCCAAGCTGGCGGCCAAGGTCGCGACCCTGCGCGCAGGCGATCCCATTGCAGCGGATTCGGTTCTGGGTTCCCTGGTGGACGCCGGCGCCGGCACACGCATCAAGGCCCTGATCGACGATGCCCTCGCCAAGGGCGCGCGGCTGGTGGTGGGTGGCCAACTGGACGGCAGCATCCTGCAGCCGACCCTGATCGATGGCGTTACCGAGCATATGCGCCTGTACCGCGAAGAATCCTTCGGTCCGGTGGCGGTACTGCTGCGCGGTGACGGGGATGAAGCCTTGTTGCGCCTGGCCAACGACTCCGAGTTCGGCCTCTCGGCGGCGATCTTCAGCCGTGACACCGGGCGTGCACTGGCCCTGGCCCAGCGTGTCGAGTCGGGCATTTGCCATATCAACGGCCCGACCGTGCATGACGAGGCGCAGATGCCGTTTGGCGGGGTCAAGTCCAGCGGCTACGGCAGCTTCGGCGGCAAGGCCTCGATCGAGCACTTCACGCAATTGCGCTGGGTGACCTTGCAGAACGGGCCACGGCATTACCCGATCTGAGCAGGCGTCGCGACATAACAATAACAAGGCGGCGTTGACCCGCCTTGCTGGAGGACACCCTTGTGAGTTCCGAATTCAGACCGCAACCCCAGCCCGCACCGCGATACCGCGAGGTCTCCATCGGCCACGCAGCGGTGGCGGTCACTGAAGAACACGGCGTGCTGCATATGCGCTCCCTGGAGCCCCTGGCCGAGTTGCCGGCGCGCCTGCTCGATCGCCTGGTGCATTGGGCCCGGGTGCGCCCCGAGCAGACGTTTATCGCGGCCCGCCAGGCCGGTGGTGATTGGCGCCGGGTCAGCTACCGCGAGATGCTCGACAGCGTGCGTGCGATTGCCCAGGGCCTGTTGCGTTACGGGTTGTCGGCGGATAAGCCGCTGGCCTTGCTGTCGGGCAACGACATCGAGCATTTGCAGGTCGCCCTCGGCGCGATGTACGCCGGCATTCCCTATTGCCCGGTGTCGCCGGCGTATTCGTTGTTGTCCCAGGATTTCGCCAAGCTGCGGCATGTGTGCAACCTGCTGCAACCGGGGCTGGTGTTCGTCAGCGATGCGGCGGCTTACCAGCGTGCCATCGACGCCGTCCTGCCGGCCGAGACCCCGCTGATCAGCGTGCGCGGCCACGTGCCTGGGCGCACTCAGGCCAGCTTCGCCAGCCTGCTGCAAACGCCGGGCGGCGCCGAGGCCGACGCGGCGTTCCAGGCCACCGGCCCCGACAGCATCGCCAAGTTCCTGTTCACCTCGGGTTCGACCAAGTTGCCCAAGGCGGTGATCACCACCCAGCGCATGCTTTGTGCCAACCAGCAAATGCTGCTGCAGACGTTCCCGGTGTTCGGTGAGGAACCGCCGGTGCTGGTGGACTGGCTGCCGTGGAACCACACCTTCGGTGGCAGCCATAACGTCGGCATCGTGCTCTACAACGGCGGCACCTTTTACCTCGACGACGGCAAGCCGACCGCCCAGGGCTTTGCCGAGACCCTGCGCAACCTCAAGGAAGTCTCGCCCACGGCCTACCTGACGGTGCCCAAGGGCTGGGAAGAACTGGTCAACGCCCTGGAACAGGACGCCGAGTTGCGTGAACGCTTTTTTGCGCGGATGAAACTGTTCTTCTTCGCCGCCGCCGGCCTGTCGCAAAGTATCTGGGATCGCCTCGACCGCGTGGCCGAACAGCACTGCGGTGAACGCATCCGCATGATGGCCGGGCTGGGCATGACCGAAGCCGCGCCGTCCTGCACCTTCACCACCGGGCCGTTGTCCATGGCCGGCTATATCGGCTTGCCTGCGCCCGGCTGCGAGGTGCGCCTGGTGCCGTTGGACGGCAAGTTCGAAGGGCGCTTTCGCGGGCCGCACATCATGCCGGGGTACTGGCGGGCGCCGGAGCAAACCGCCGAGGTGTTCGACGACCAGGGTTTCTACTGTTCAGGTGACGCGATCAAGCTCGCCGACCCGCACCAGCCGCAACTGGGGCTGATGTTCGACGGGCGCATCGCCGAGGATTTCAAATTGTCTTCGGGGGTGTTTGTCAGTGTCGGCCCGTTGCGCAATCGCGCGGTGCTCGACGGCTCCCCCTATGTGCAGGACCTGGTGATTGCCGCGCCGGACCGTGAATGCCTGGGAGCGCTGGTGTTCCCCCGGCTCTACGAGTGCCGTCGGCTGGCCGGCTTGAGCGCCGACGCCAGCGACGCTGAGGTGCTGGGCAGCGCACCGGTACGCCAGTGGTTCGGCGACTGGTTGCAGCGCCTCAACCGCGAGGCCACCGGCAATGCCAGTCGCCTGGAATGGATTGCCCTGCTCGACGAGCCAGCGTCCATCGATCGCGGGGAAATCACCGACAAGGGTTCGGTCAACCAGCGCGCCGTGCTGCAATGGCGCGCGGCCAGGGTCGAGGCGCTGTATCGCGGTGAAGACCCTGCGATCCTGCGCGCCGGGCCCAAGCCTTGAACTGCGCCGGGCAGTACTCGGCGTTTGCCGATGCGGCGATTTTCGCGGCGGTGCGCACGCCGTGGGTCGACCTTGGCGGTGCACTGTCCCAGGTGTCGCCTATCGATTTGGGAATCAAGGTCGGCCGCGAAGTGCTGGCCCGGGCCGGCATCGACCCCCTGGCGGTGGACAGCGTGCTGGCCGGCTCCATGGCCCAGGCCAGTTTCGATGCCTACTTGCTGCCCCGGCATATCGGCCTGTACAGCGGGGTGGCGCAAGCAGTCCCGGCACTGGGGGTGCAGCGCATCTGCGCCACCGGTTTCGAGCTGCTGCGCCAGGCCGCTGAACAACTGCGCGACGAGGTGCAACTGGCGCTGTGCGTGGCCAGTGAATCCATGTCGCGCAACCCGATTGCGGCCTACACCCATCGGGATGGGTTTCGCCTCGGCGGCGAGGTGCAATTCAAGGATTTTCTCTGGGAGGCCCTGTACGACCCGGCCCCCGGCCTGGACATGATCGCCACCGCCGAAAACCTGGCGCGCCGTTATGGCCTGAGCCGCAAGGCCGTGGACCGCTACGCCTGCGACAGCCACCAGCGTGCCTTGCAGGCGCAACGTGACGGCGCGTGGGCGGAAGAAATCGTCACGGTCGATAACCAGGTGTTCGAGCTTGACGGGTACCAGCCCAGGGGCATCAGCCTCGCGCGCCGGGCCTGTGCCGTCAGCGCCGACAGCCACCCACGACCCACTGACCTTGAAGCCCTGACGCGCTTGCGCGCCGTGCATCCAGGCGGCGTGCAAACCGCCGGCAACAGTTGCGCGGTGGTCGATGGCGCGGCGGCGGCTTTGGTGGGGCGTGCCTCGGCCTGCACGCGCCCGGCCCTGGCGCGGCTGCTGGCCAGCGCGGTGGTCGGTGTGGCCCCCGAGTTCATGGGCATCGGCCCGGCACCGGCGATCCGCCTGCTGCTGCAACGCAGCGGCTTGAACCTGGGCGACATCGGCCGCTTCGAAATCAACGAAGCCCAGGCCGCCCAGGTACTGGCGGTTGCCCATGAACTGGAGCTGGACAGCAGCCGCCTCAACGTCGAGGGCGGCTCCCTTGCCCTGGGGCATCCCCTGGCCGCCACCGGCCTGCGCCTGGTGATGACCCTGGCCCGGCAACTGCGCCAGCACAACCTGCGCTACGGGATTGCTGCGGCGTGCGTGGGCGGCGGGCAGGGCATGGCGTTGCTGATCGAGAACCCTGTCTACCGCGCTTGATGGTTTTTTTAGTCGATGAGGTGTCCCGATGTGGAGCTATGAGGCGCCCCTGGGCGATATGCAATTTGTCCTGGAACACTGGCTGCAGGCGCCCGATACCTGGCAGCGCCACCCGGCATTCGCGGCCCTGGACCTGCCGCTGGCGCTACAGGTGCTGGAGGAGGCGGCACGCTTCAGCCAGGGCGTGCTGGCGCCGTTGAATAGCAGCGGTGATCGCCAGGGCTGCCGCTGGCAGGCGGGCCGGGTCAGCACCCCGGACGGCTTCGTCGAGGCCTATCGCGCCTATGTCGAGGGGGGCTGGCCGGCGCTGGCGTGTGCCGAGGAGCAGGGCGGGCAGGGCTTGCCGCAACTGCTCGATGCGGCGCTGCAAGAGATGCTCTATGCCAGCAACCACGCCTGGGCCATGTACACCGGGATCGCCCACGGTGCCTACCTGTGTCTCAAGGCCCACGCCGCCCCATGGTTGCAGGCGCGCTACCTGCCCGACATCGTCAGCGGCCAGGCCTTGCCCACCATGTGCCTGACCGAGCCCCAGGCCGGCAGCGATGTCGGCTTGCTGCGTTGTCGCGCGCAGCCCCAGGCGGATGGCAGTTATCGCCTCAGCGGCAGCAAGCTGTTTATCTCCGGCGGCGAGCACGACCTCACGGCGAATATCCTGCACCTGGTGCTGGCGCGCCTGCCCGATGCGCCGCCGGGCAGTCGTGGCATTTCACTGTTCCTGGTGCCCAAGCAGCTGGACGATGGCCAGGCCAATGGCGTGCACTGCGACGGCATCGAACACAAGATGGGCATCAAGGGCAGCGCCACCTGCTCCCTGGTGTTCGACGCCGCCCAGGGCTGGCTGGTCGGCGAGCCCAATCGCGGCCTGGCGGCGATGTTTGTGATGATGAATTCGGCGCGCCTGCATGTGGGCCTGCAAGGCCTGGGGCATGTCGAGGCGGCCTGGCAGAACGCTCGCCAGTACGCCGCCGAGCGCTTGCAGATGCGTGCGCCGTCAAGGCCGGAAGAGGTGGTGGCCCAGGCGGCTGACCCGATCCGTTATCACCCGGCCATGCGCCGCGTGTTGCTGGAGCTGCGCACCACCAGCGAGGGCATGCGCGCCATCGGCTATTGGGCGGCGCACCTGCTTGATCAGGCCGAGCACGGCCAGGACCCGTCGGCGGCGCAGTTGGCGCCGCTGCTGACCCCCATCATCAAGGCGTTTTTCACCGAACAGGGCTTTCGCCAGGCCAGCCAGGGGCTGCAGGTGTTCGGCGGTTACGGCTACGTCACCGAGTTCGCCATCGAACAAACCCTGCGGGACAGCCGTATCGCGATGATCTATGAGGGCAGTAACGAGATCCAGGCCAATGACCTGTTGCTGCGCAAGGTGCTGGGGGATGACGGCCGAGCCTTTGGCCTGCTGCTGGCCGAGTTGCGCGCCGAGGCCGCGCAGGGCGCGCAGTATGAGGAATGCGCAGGCTTTTCCGATGCGTTGGCCAGCCTGTGCGACGCGTTGGCCAGTGTGGTGCACGCCATCCGTGAACGCACCCATGAGGACAGTGAATACCCCTATCGGGCGGCGCCGGATTTCCTCCAGCTCTGTGGCGTGGCGTTGCTGGCCTTTGCCTGGGCGCGGGCCGCGCGGGTCTCCAGGGCCCTGCGCGAAGACGATCCGCTGCGTGCCGCCAAGCTGCAAAGCGCCGGGTTCTTTTTCGATTACCTGCCGTCGCGGCTGGCGCAGCACCTGGGCGCCATAGACGGGGCACGGGCAGCGCTGGCGTTCATCTGACGCGGCCAGGTGCTTGCGGTACTACTTGCGGTACCATGGCGGCTCACGTTTTCTGGAAGTTGCCTGGATGAGTAAACCCGGTCAATTGGTGCTGGTTGCACTGCGCAAGATGATTGCCAGCGGGGAGTTGGCGGCGGGCGAGCGGCTGATGGAGATTCCCACGGCGCAGCTGTTCGGCGTGTCGCGCATGCCGGTGCGCATGGCCTTTCGTACCCTTGAGCAGGAAGGACTGCTGGTGCCGTTTGGCGGGCGTGGCTATCAGGTGCGCTCGGTCAGCCCCAGCGACATTGCCGGCGCCGTCGAAGTGCGCGGCGTCCTGGAAGGCCTGGCGGCACGGCAAGCCGCCGAGCAGGGCTTGTCCGCTGCGGCGCGTGCGGCGCTGGAGCGCTGCCTGGTGGAAGGCGATCAACTGTTCGAAAAGGGCTACGTGACCGAGGATGACCTTGAGGTCTATCACGACCTGAACATGCGCTTTCACCAGGTCATCGTCGAAGGCAGCCACAACCCGGCCATCGCCGACGCGCTGGCCCGCAATGATCACCTGCCGTTCGCCTCGGTGACCGCGCTGGCGGTGGATCGCGAGGACATGGCCCGCGAGTACCGACGCTTCAACTATGCCCACATGCAGCATCATTCGGTTTTCGATGCCCTGGTCAATCGCCAGGGCGCGCGGGCCGAAGCCATCATGCGCGAACACGCCAATGCGACGTTGCGCTATGCCGAGATCTTCAGCTCAGCCACCGCCGCCGCGCGCATGAAGGTGATTTTGCCCGCGTCGTGAACCCTGTCAGATATCGAGTACCAGCAGCGGGGTTTTCGAGCGCGAGCAGCAGGGGGTGAACTGGTCATTCAGGGCCTGTTCCTGTTCGGTGAGGAACAGGTCGCGGTGCTCCGGTATGCCCTCCAGCACACGGGTCAGGCAGGTGCCGCAAATCCCCTGTTCGCAGGACACGGCAATCTCTATGCCGTGGCTTTCCAGGACCTGGACCACGGTCTTGTCGGCGGGAATTTCAAAGACCTGGCCGCTGCTGCCGAGCTTCACCGAAAAGCCGCCGTCGAGGCTGCTGTCCACCGGTGCCGCGCTGAAGTATTCGCGGTGCAGGCAGTCTTCCTGCCAGCCCTGCGCGCGTGCGCTGTCGAGCACATGCTGCATGAACCCGCCGGGGCCGCAGACATACAGGTGCACGTCATCGGCGGGCGCTGCCAGCACTTCGGCGATGTTCAGCGCGGTGTGGGGCTGCTCATCGAAATGCAGGAACACCCGCGCGGCAAACGGCGACGCCTCGAGCCGCTGCACAAACGCCGCACGCTCACGGGCGCGGGCGCAGTAATGCAGCTCGAAGTCGGCACCTACATGGGCCAGGCGCTCGGCCATGCACAGGATCGGGGTGATGCCGATGCCACCGGCAAACAGCAGGCTGCGTCGCGCGTTGTCGGCCAGGGGAAACAGGTTGCGCGGTGCGCTGATGGTCAGGCGGGCGCCCTCGTGAACCTGCTCGTGCAGGCTGCGCGAGCCACCCCGGGACGCCGGGTCCTTGAGCACGCCGATCAGGTAGCGATGACGTTCTTCGGGGTGATTGCACAGGGAATATTGCCGGATCACTCCATCGGGCAGGTGCACGTCAATATGCGCGCCGGCACTGAAGGCCGGCAGCGCCTGGCCATCGACACTGGCCAGTTCATAGCTGCAAATGTCCTGGGCTTCGTTGTTACGGGATACCACCACCACATCGATCATGTTCAGTCCTCGCAAAGTTGTCGCGCTGTTCAGGCGGTGGTGGTGGCGATCAGTTGCGGTTCGAGGGCGCGTTCCTTGGCAATTAGTCGCTCCAGGATCTTGCGCGATTGCACGCCACCCGCGTCGATATTCAACTTGAGCAGGTTGCGCTGCGGATGGGCCAGCAGGTTCTGTTGCTGGCGTTCGAGCATCTCCAGGTCCTCGCTGAAAATCTTGCCCTGGCCCTCGCGAATGCTTGCGGTCAGCGCCTCGTCGTGGGGGTTGAAGTTGCGCGCCATGCCCCAGAAGTACCAGATCGAGGTGTCGGTTTGCGGGGTGATGAAGTCGACCACGATGCTGGCAGCCTTGTGTTCGGGGGCGGCGTTATAGCCACCTTTGCCGGCGTGGGCCACGCCGACTTCGATCAATACATGGCTGGGCGGGGTGAAGCGGCAGATCTGCCAGCGGTCCACCGGCACGTCATCGGCAAGGTTATTGCCGCGCAGGGCCATGCGCCAGAACGGCGGGGCCATGATGTTTTCCATGTGCCGGGCGGTGACCACTTCATCGCCGTCCACCGTGGTCACGGGCGGCGCTTCGTCGATTTCCTTCTGGCCGATGCTGGAGGCGTGCACGTAGGTTTCGTGGGTCAGGTCCATCAGGTTGTCGATCATCAGGCGGTAGTCGCACTGGATATCGAACAGCCCGCCGCCATAGGCCCACTGGTCACTCTCGGCCCATTCCAGATGGTGGATCAGCGCCGGGTCGGCCTGGGCCTGATCGCCGGGCCATACCCAGATGAAGCCGTAGCGTTCAACGGCGGCAAAGGTCTTGTTGCAGGGAAAACCACGTACCCGCTGGCCGGGCATTTCCACGGTCTTGCCGTCGCCGCCCATGACCAGGCCGTGGTAGCCGCAGACCAGATTGCCGTTCTCGACATACCCCAGTGAAAGCGGCGCGCCGCGATGGGGGCAGAAGTCCTCGACCGCCACCACGGCGCCTTCCTGGCCACGATAAAACACCATCTTTTCGCCGCAGATCTGTCGACCCAGGGGCTTGTGTGCGATTTCATCGGGGGTGCAGGCGACATACCAGGTGTTCTTGGGGTACATGATGACTCTCCAGGCGGCGGATTGTTTTTATTTAATGGATCCATTAAATGGCTGGCCTGATGGAGAGTCAATCTATTGTGGTTGCTTTATTGGGCGATTATCGGACGATTACGTTTCAATGGATCCACTGGTTGGATTCAGTAGCGAATCATCACTGACTTCAACTCGGTGTAGTCCTCGATGAAGGCGCTGCCGAACTCCCGGCCTATCCCCGAGGACTTGTTGCCGCCAAACGGCACCGCCGGGTCCAGCATCGTGTGCATGTTCACCCACACCGTGCCGGCCTCGATGGCGGGCACCATGCGCAGGGCTTTGCTGAGGTCGTTGGTCCACAGGCTGGCGCTCAAGCCATAGGGGGTGTTGTTCATCAAGGCCAGCAGTTCTTCTTCGCTGTCGTACGGCAAGAACGTGGCAATGGGGCCGAAGGTCTCTTCGTTGAGCAGGGTGTCGTTGACGCTGTTGGCGAGGATGATCGTCGGCTCGACGTAACAGCCCGGCCGGTCGATCAGGTTGCCACCGTGAATGATGCGGTTGTTTTCGGCACGGGCCTTGGCGAAGAACTCGCCGAGTTTGAGCTGGTGCTGGCGGTTGGTGACCGGGCCGAATTCGGTGCGCTCATCCAGGGGCGAGCCGATGTTCAGCGTGCTCAGGCGCTGGGCCAGTTTGCCCATCACCGTTTCGATCTGTGAACGATGCACAAAGAAGCGTTCGGCGGCGGCGCAGATTTGCCCGGAGTGCAAAAAGCCTGCTTCGATGATGCCGTTGACGGCCTTGTCCAGGTCCACATCGGGCAGGAACCCGGCCGAGTTCTTGCCGCCCAGTTCAAGGGTGGCGCGGGTCAGCCCGGCGCCCATGGCACTCTGGCCCACCGCAATCCCGGTCGGCACGGAGCCGGTGAACGACACCTTGTCGGTGCCGGGGTGTTCGATCAGGCCTTTGCCGACGCTGCCGCCGCCGGTCAAGACGTTCAGCGCACCGGCGGGAAGGCCGGCGGCAATCGCCAGTTCGGCGATGCGCAGGATGGTCAGCGGCGTGAACTCGCTGGGCTTGATGATGATGCTGCAACCGGTCACCAGCGCCGAGGCGAGTTTCCAGATGGCGATCATGGTCGAGAAATTCCACGGCACGATGCCGACCACCACTCCGACCGGCTCGCGCAGGGTGAACGCGGTGTAGTGCTCGCCGGCGAAGGAGGGCAACGATGGGGTGATGGTCTGGCCGCTGATCTTGGTGGCCCAGCCGGCGTAGTAACGCAGGAAGTGCGCGGCCTGGTCGACTTCGAAGGCGCGGGAAATCTGGATGATCTTGCCTGACTGGCAGGTTTCGATCTGTGCCAGTTCTTCGCGGTGTTGCTCCAGCAGGTCGGCCAGTTTGAACAGCACGTTGCCGCGCACCGCTGGTGCGACCTGCGACCACTGCTTGAAGCCTCGGCTCGCGGACGCCACGGCCGCGTCAATGTCGGCCGGGTCGGCGTCGGCGACATCGGCGATGACCTGGCCGGTGGCCGGGTTGATCACCTCCAACCGCTGGCTGGAATGGCTCTCGACGTAGCCACCGTCAATGAACAACGTATGGGTTCGACGGAGGAAGGCTTCAACCTGGGGCAGCAGTGGAATATCGCTCATGGGTTTTTCCTGGTGGCAGAGATTGAAAAGCCCGAGGTTAATCCCAGTGGCCGGAACGGGCTTGACTGTGGCTGCCCAGTGGCATGTCTGTGGCTGCCAGCGCCTGTGCACGACGGATCAGCCTGAGCCTTTGAAAAGTACAATCTTGACTCTGGAAGGTGCATGTCCTGCCAGGAAGGCACGCTCCATACTGGCCCTGCATCCGGCGCCACGCCTTGATTCCTGGCGTTGCCCGGACATCCAATAATAAGCAGGGCCATCCATGAAAAAGCCAAACCCGCTCCTTGAAGACCTCAAGTCCATCCTGCCGACCATCGCCGCCAATGCCTTCGTGGCCGAGCAGGACCGCCAGGTGCCCGCCGAGAATATTGCGCTGCTCAAGAGCATCGGCATGCACCGTGTGTTTCAGCCGAAAGTGTTCGGCGGCATGGAGTTGTCGCTGCCGCAGTTTGCCGACTGCATCGCCTTGCTCGCGGGGGCCTGCGCCAGCACGGCCTGGGCCATGAGCCTGTTGTGTACCCACAGCCATCAATTGGCACTGTTCTCGGCCCAACTGCAGCAGGAGGTCTGGGGCACTGACCCGGATGCCACGGCCAGCAGCAGCATCGCGCCGTTCGGGCGCACCGAGGAAGTCGAGGGCGGCGTGCTGTTCAGCGGAGAAATGGGCTGGAGCAGCGGCTGTGATCACGCCGAGTGGGCGATCGTGGGTTTCCGCCGCAACAACCCCCAGGGCTCCCAGGATTACTGCTTCGCGGTGCTGCCGCGCAGTGACTACCAGATCCGCGATGACTGGTTTGCCGCCGGCATGAAGGGCAGCGGCACCAAGACCTTGATCATCGACAAGGCCTGGGTGCCGGAACACCGCATCCAGAAAGCCAAGGACATGATGGAAGGCAAGTCCGCCGGCTTCGGGCTGTACCCCGACAGCAGGATTTTCTACTCACCGTACCGGCCGTATTTTGCCAGCGGTTTTTCCACCGTCAGCCTGGGCGTCGCCGAGCGGATGCTCGAGGTGTTCCGCGAAAAGACCAGGACCCGCGTGCGCGCCTACACCGGCGCGGCGGTCGGTGCCGCGACCCCGGCGTTGATGCGCCTGGCCGAGTCGACGCACCAGGTGGCCGCCGCGCGCGCCTTCCTCGAAAAAACCTGGGACGAACACGCTGAACACAGTGAGCAGCAGCGCTACCCCAGCCGCCAGACCCTGGCGTTCTGGCGCACCAACCAGGCCTACGCGACCAAGATGTGCATCCAGGCGGTGGACCGTCTGTTCGAAGCCGCCGGCGGCAACGCCTGGTTCGAGCACAACGAGATGCAGCGCCTGTTCCGCGACTCGCACATGACCGGCGCCCATGCCTACACCGACTACGACGTCTGTGCACAGATCCTCGGCCGCGAGCTGATGGGCCTGGAGCCCGATCCGAGCATGATCTGAAGCTGCTTTTGAAAACAACAATCAGGGCTGCGCCTGACGCAGCCCGGGAGTCTTGCATGTCTGAATCGACCTTCGACCCACGCGCCTTTCGCCGGGCCCTGGGCAACTTTGCCACGGGCGTGACCGTGGTCACCGCCGCCGACGCCTCCGGCCGCAAGGTGGGCGTTACCGCCAACAGCTTCAACTCGGTGTCCCTGGACCCACCGCTGGTGCTGTGGAGCATCGACAAACGCTCCAGCAGTCATGGGGTGTTCGAGGAGGCCAGCCACTTCGCGGTCAACGTGCTGGCGGCGGACCAGATCGACCTGTCGAACAATTTTGCCCGGCCCAAGGACGACCGCTTCGCCGAGATCGCCTATGCACCGGGGGAGGGCGGGGCGCCGGTGTTCGCCGATTGTGCGGCACGTTTTCACTGCGAGAAATACCAGCAGGTGGATGGCGGCGATCACTGGATCATGATCGGCAAGGTGGTGGCCTTCGACGATTTCGGGCGCTCGCCGCTGCTCTACCACCAGGGCGCCTACTCCATGGTCCTGCCCCACACGCGCATGACCAGGCGCGACGAAAGCCAGCCGCCGAGCAGCCACTTCCAGGGGCGCCTGAGCCATAACCTGTATTACCTGATGACCCAGGCGGTACGCGCCTACCAGTCCAGCTACCAGCCCCGGCAACTGTCCACCGGCCTGCGCACCAACGAGGCGCGGATGCTGATGGTGCTGGAGAACGACGCCTGCCTGAGCGCTGGCGACCTGCTGCGTGAAGTGGCGATGCCGGTGCGGGAAATCGACGACGCCGTGGCCAACCTCAAGCGCAAGGGGTTGGTCGACGACGATGAACACGGCGTGCGCCTGACCGCGGCGGGTATCGAGCAGACCGAAGACCTCTGGGCCATTGCACGGGAACAGCAGGAGAAGGTGTTCGCCGAGTTCAGCCAGGACCAGATCGACACCTTCAAGACGGTGTTGAAGGGACTGATCAGCCACTGCTGACTGGCCAAAATCCGATGCCGGCAACGGCATCGGATTTTTTTGCGTCACGCTCAGCGGGCTTCGGCCAACTCATCGACTACGCGCAACTGAAACGCCGCCAGCGCCGCGTTCGGTTGCTGCAACTGCACAAACTCCAGCATGGGGTCGCCGACCTGTGTCCTGACGCCCACCAATTCCTCAATGGTCGCCAGCCCGCAAAACGGTACATAGGCTTCGGAGTAGCCGCCTTCGTGCACCAGCACCAGGCGGCCCTGGCACAGGCTTTCGGCTGCTTGGCGTACAAGACGGGTCATGTGCCGGAACGAGTCACTGTGCAACAGCATGCGCGCCAGTGGGTCGACCGCGTTGGCGTCGTAGCCGCAGGCAACAATGATCAATTCCGGCTCGAAGCGCTCCAGCGCCGGAATCACGATACGCTCCATCGCGTGCAGATACGCCTCATGACCGCTGCCTGGGGGCAGCGGGATATTGATATTCGCGCCCAGCCCCGCGCCGCGCCCGCGATCGGCTTCACCGCTGTAACCTGCCGGGAAACAGCCGTCCTGATGCAGGGAAATCGTCAGCACGTCGCCGCGTTCTTCGAAGATCGATTGGGTGCCGTTGCCGTGGTGCACGTCCCAGTCGATCACCGCGACGTTGCCCAGGCCACGCCGTGCTTTTGCAGCTTCGATGGCGATGGCGATGTTGGCCAGGAAGCAGAATCCCATGGCGTTGTCGGCGAGGCAGTGGTGGCCGGGTGGGCGTGACAGAGAATAGGCATTGTCGACTTCGCCGCACAGCACCGCATCCACTGCCGCCATGGCCAGCCCGGCGGAGAGCCTGGCTATTTCATAACTGCCTGGCCCGATGGGCGCGTGGGGCCCCAATTCGCCGCCCCCGGCATCGCTCATCGCCTTGAAGCGTTGCAGGTAGTTGGGCGTGTGCACCCGCAGTAGGTCTTCAGCGGTGGCCGCGTTGGCACTGCGCACCTGTAAGTGGCGGGTCAGGCCGGAAACGTCCAGCAGGCTCTTCAAGCGACGCTTGGTTTCCGGTGACTCGGCGTGGCCGGCGGCGGCAGGCGGCTGCACCCACCCGCCCACCGGTAAGGTCAAGGCGTGCAACCCGGCGCTGTGCCAGAGGCTGAGTTCGTCGAAGAAAAATGCACTTTTTCGGCTCATCGTCTTTCCATTTTCGTTGGGGTAAAAGGGCCTGTCAGGCATTTGGGCGGCTGCCCAGTATCAACACCAGGGACAGCACGGTGATGCACGCCCCTGCGATCAGCAGTGATTGGAAGCCGCCGCTGGCTTCGATCATCCGGCCAGCCACGGTCGGGCCGATGGCCAGGCCGCCACCGATCACCAGATTGGAGGTGTTCATCAATTTTCCGGAGCGGTCGAGGTCGGCCAGGCAGGCCAGGACCAGCGGCAGGATGAAGGTCCAGGTGAACTTGAAAAGCAGCGCCGCCAAGGCAAAACGCAGCATGTCGGGCTGGCCCAGCAGCAACAGCACGGCGCCTGCCATCAACGCGTACCCCAGCAGTAACAGCAACAGGCGTGGCAGACGGTCGCCGATCAGCGAGGCACAACCGGCCCCGACGATGCCCATCACCGTGGCGAGCGCCAGAATCTCGCCACTGGCCTCGGCAGAGAGGCCGGCATGGCTGCTGATGGAACCGATAAAGGTCCAGACACCGCTCAGGCTGACGTAGAAACTCAGCAGGCCCAGAATGCCCAGTGCGGCTTTCCACCGGGAGGCGAGGGCGATGCGCTCGGCGGCTTTTTCAGGCGCCGGGCTGCCCTGGGGAAAGTGCCGTGCCAGGGGCAGAAAGAGCGTCATCAAGGCGGCGAGGATCAGGTAGCAGGCTGACAGCCCGTAGTGCTCGAACAGCCGGGGCAGGATGCTCAGGCCGATCGCCCCGACCACCAGTTGCCCCATCACCCATAACCCGTAGACACGCCCGGGATTGGCCGTGGAGGCCGCACTGGACAGGCAGATGATCATCAACGAGCCACCGGCCAGGGCGCTGCAAAAGCGCAGTGCCAGGAGTATCGGGTAGTCGCGGGCCAGCATTGAAAGCAGGTTGGCGGCGATGAACAGCAACCCGGCCAGCAAGGCGGCGCGGCGCCAGTCGACACGCTTGAGCCACCACAGTGCGGGCAGGGTGGCCAGGCTCATGGCGCCGAGTTCGGTGGAGAACAGGTCCCCGATCTGTGACGGGCTCAACTGCCATTGCGTCGCCAGTTGCGCAGCCACGGCCGGTGCGGTCATGAGAATGGTCGGGGTGATGGCAGCGAACAGCACGATGGCGGCCAGCAATGCCAATGGGGATGAGGCGTGGGCGCGTTCATCGGTCAGCGGTTGGGTCTGGGTGTTCATGGGCAAGCTCCGATGAGGGGATTCAGAACACATGGACCAGGCGCAGCAGCGCGTCGGTACCGTGATAGCCGTTGTCGGTGGCGACGTTCTGCGAGAGGCCGAACATCAACTGGTTCTGTTTATCCAGCCAGTGACCAACCTCGAAGCCCACTTGGGTGTAGCGCTTGTGGGTGTTGTCGATGCGCTGGTCATTGATCCGCAATTCGCCGCCATCGGCGTGGATCAGTCGCAGTGCGCCGTAGGTGCTGGGTGTGAAGTCGTAGGAGGCAAAGGCTTGCAGGCGGTACAGCGGGTCCTGTTTCAGGTCGCTGCCGAAGTAGTTGTCGTTCTTGCCGTAGAGCTGGGCTTCGAGGTTGGCTTCCAGCACCCACTTTTCGCCGATGCCCTGGGTGTAGTTGTAGACAAAGGTGGTGCCCCAGCGATTGGCACCGGGCGATACATCGGGATTGTTACCGTGGTATTCGCCCACAGGCAGGGTGATCAGGGTCAGTAGGCCGCTGTAGGTGCGCGAGGCCGGATCGTTGATGAAAAACACCGTGCCGCCGACCTGGGGATCACCGAAACCGCTTTCTGCGCTGTGCTGGCCGGCACCCGGCAGGCGGGCGTTGATGTCGGCGAAAGGCACGATGAACTGTGGGGTACAGAGGGTGCCGCAGAGGTCGGTGAAGAACACTTGGCGGTACGCCACGGCGTTGACCTTCAGGTCGGCCTTGCCGGTGCTGTCGGCCGGGCCATGGAAGTCACTGGCGCGGCTTGCCGGCAGGTACAGCACGCCCAGGCTGGTGCCCGAGGGGGCGCCGAAAAAGTCCCGGGCGTTGAGGTCGGCCGCACTGGCGTGCAGGCTCGACAGGCCGCCGAGCAGGGCCAGTGTGGTGGTGCGGGTGAAGGTGTGGATCATGGGCATGGCATCTCTTCTTTGAGGTGTTGTGTGGCGAACGGCTCGCCCGTGGGTGGCAGGGGGGACAAAAAAAGCGCACAGGTGTCCCGTGGCCGTCAAAACGACAGCGAAAAAGTCAGCGCGGGTCAGTGGTGCCGATCAATCAGGCGGGGCGTGCAGCAGGTGGGCGATTCGGGCTTTGTCCTTGACCCCGAGTTTGCTGTAGATGGCGCGGATGTGATGGCGCACGGTATTGGGCGACATGCCCAGGTCGCGGGCGACTTCCTTGTAGGTCTTGCCTTCGCCGAAACCCTGGGCCACCGCATTCTCCCGAGGGCTCAGTTGCATCAGCACCGTACGGCTGCGGGCCGCCAGCAGGAGCAGGTCGCCGACCGTCGAGGCCTCGACCTGCAGGTGCTTGCCGTCATAGCCCTCGGCGTCCATCGCGACCGGCAGGCAAGGGCCGGTCCAGTCCGGCCATTCGCTCAGCAGCAAGTCGACGAAGCCACGTTCCGTACAGTGCAGGGTGCCGCGCTGGTCGCACACGGCAAGTGCGAGATTGCGCGGGTGGGTGAGGGCTTCGCGCATGGCGACCAGGGTACGAATCTGATTGGCCGAGACCGCCGCCACCAGGTGCCGCATGAGGTTGTTCAGCAGCAGGCAGTCCTGCTCGGTAAAGCGTGGGGCGTCGGGCGCACGGTAGAGCGTGAGGTGATCGCTGAGGTGGGTTTGCGGGTCGATGTACACCACGCACAGTAACTCACCGATCGCGTAGCACGAGCCGAGCCAGTTGAGCCCCGGGCCGTTGGCGGGGTTGCGCATGTCGACGATGACCGCTTGCCCCGGCACGTCGTTGACCCTGGCAATGGTCACATCGATATGGCGAATCGATTGCCAATCGGCCAGGTAGCTGCGGGGCAGGTTGTAGAGGTAGGCGCTGTGTTCTTCGGGCAGGCCGTCAATCAGCGCAGCCCGGCCCCACCAGGCGCTGTCGAAGGGCAGCAACTGGCGGATGCAGCTCAGCGCCGCTTCGTGGAAGTGTTCTATGTCTTTGTCCTGCGCCAGGCGTTGGAGCTCCAGTGTCATCGCGCTGAATGCCTCCAGCAGGCTGGCGTGACCATGATCATGACGGCTCATTCGTATGTACCTCTGTGCGACATTCTTATTGTTTTCGTCACGAAGTCATTAAGGGCCGGAACGTCGTTTGGACGTGGGCAGGGCCTGGGGACAAGTATCGACGGGTTGAAAGCCGATCACCATCCTACAGATGCACGATAGCGCCCGACGCAGGGCTTTTTGGATGGCAGCCACGCGCAAAGGCCTTGCAGGCTCGTACAAGCAATCACGCTCGGTTTGCGATCAGATCCGGGGTTTCGACTCGATCAGAAAGGGCCAGGCCGATGTTCTTCAAGAAAAAACAGCCGATGCAGGACCTTGCCGCCGTCCTCAAGCAACTGCTGGCGGGGGAGGTGTTGGGAACCCAGGCACTGCACGCTTATCCGTCGGTGCAGGCCGACCTGGAGCAACTCGCCACACAACGTGCGCAGGCTACGCGGCAGTTGCTGTTGCTCGAGGAATCAGCCCGCGATCAGGCTGCCGAAGGGGCGCGCAGCGAACAGGCACTTGCCGTGCTTCGCCGGCAATTGGAGCAGGCCGGGCAGCGTGAACAGGCGCTGGAAGCCGAGTTGCGTGAGCATGCGCAGCGCGCCCTTGCGCATCAACACGAGACGCAGATCTGGGAGCTGCTGCTCTGCACCATGACCGAAGGCTGCTGGGACATCACCGTGGTCAACGGTGACGTGCAGGATCCCGCCAGCCGCATGCGGATTTTCAATCAGTTCCGCCTGCTCCTGGGCTACGCGCCCCATGAGCTGCCCGACGGCTGGGACGCGCAGGTCAGCATCACCCACCCCGATGACCTGCCGAAGATCATGGCGATCTTCGACCGGGAAATCCTTGCGCCCCAGGGCAGCGGTGAGTACGTGTTTGAATACCGGATGCGCCACAAGACCCGTGACTACATCTGGTGCCGCGAGCGTGGGCGAGCGGTGCGCGATGCCCAGGGGCGTTTGACGCGGGTGATCGGCGCGGTACGCGATATCAGCGATGAGCAGTCGGCGAAGACCACCCATCAACAGCTGCTCGCACACAATCAGGCCACCTACGGCCAGATCGCCACGGTGGTGAGTGTGATCAAGGGCATTGCCGACCAGACCAACCTGCTGGCCTTGAACGCCGCCATTGAGGCGGCCAGGGCCGGCGAGGTCGGGCGCGGGTTCTCGGTGGTGGCCGATGAGGTGCGCAAGCTGGCGGAAAACACCCGTCAGGCGACCCATCAGATCCAGACGATGCTGCACCAGCACGAACGTTAGGACGGAGCTGCGTCGCGCAGCTCCTGAAACGGGGTCAGAAGGGCACGGCCACGGTCAGCTGGCTGTAGAGGTTGGTGCCGTTGCCACCCACCTGGTTACCACCGGTGTCGGCATCCTTCTTGGGTTGGTAGATGCCCACCAGCGGGCTGATGATCAGGTGGCTGTTGACCGCCCATTCGGCGTACAGGTCCAGCTCCCGGGCGTCGAGGTTCAGCGCGTCGTGTTTGCGCAGGGTATTGAAGTCGAAGTACAGCGCGCCGACCGTCAGGTTCTCCAGGGGCGTCGCCTTGAGGCCGACGTGATGGATGCCGGTATTGCTGTTGAACGGGCCGGCATAGTTGGAGGCGACTTCACCCTGGAACCAGGTGCCGTAGCCGGTGCTGAGCCCGGTGAACAGCGGGTCCCATTTTTGCGAATAGCGGGTGTAGCGGTAGGTCACTTTTGGCGACCAACCGACATCGGCAAAGGTGTAGCCGGCCTCGGCGTACCAGGCTTTTTCCGGCCCCGCGTCCTTGTCTTGCCAGGCGTATTCGAAGGCGAAGCTGGCGTTGTCGATACCGGCGCTGCCTTCGCCGCGCACGCTGTAAGTGTCCAGGCCCTCACGCTGTTTCTGGAAGTCGCTGGCCCACTGGTCGGTGACGTTCATGCCGTGGACCCAGGTCAGCCCCAGCGTTCCGGCGGCGGCCGTGTAGTCGAGGGTGCCCGCCGCCAGTTCGGTTTCGGCCTGGGCGCGGTTGTCCGACTTGAGCCACAGCGCCGAGCCGTGCAGGCCCTCTTGCCCGCCCAGGCGCAGCACCGCCGTGCGGTCGAAGGCGTGGCGTGCCGCCAGGTAATAGGCGCCGCCACGGTTCAGTGCACCGTCAGCCGGGCCTTTGCCGAGGTTGGGTCCGTCGTCGTTGATCAGGAAACCCCGGCCGATCTTGACCACCTGGCGCCCGACGGAAAAATCCACACCGTCCTTGCCCAGCGCCGGGAACAGGTCGGCCGAGCGCCATCCCAGGTAGGCGTCTTCGATTTTGGTGGTGCGTTCGCTGCCATCGGTGTTGCCCGCCGCATCGCCATCGCCCCAGGTGCCGGAGCTGACCCAATTGAGCGCGCCATACGCGGTGCCGTGCCCGGCCAGGCCCTGGTCGCCGCTCACCCCGTACTTGATGAAACCCTCGCGCCAGGTCGAGCCGCCCGCTGTGCCGTCGTAGTTGTGACGGCTGTTGAACAGGCCGTAGACCGCCAGGAAGTCCGCATTCAGGTGGGTGTCCTCGTCGGCGTACAGCTCATAGGCCTGGGCCGGTGAATGGCCGATCAACAGCGCGATACCCAGGCCGACGGCCAAGGATTGCGTGCGTATTTTCAAGGTGTGCTCCATTGTTATAGTCCCCAGCTTGGTTAAGTCGAGGGCGCATTAAGATGACCCCAGGCGGAGGAAGTCTTTCACCTGCGTGCCACGTAATTGATCCTGCCCGCCAAGCCGTATGCCTTGGCAGGCAGCAACAAAAGCCACGGCAGACATGGGCAAGACGCTCGGTGCTCGGGAAGTGCACAGTGATTTTGCGCACGATGCCGTTTCGATCAGGGACTGGCTGGGGAGGGCTTTATCGCCGGCTCCTTGAACGGCTCGATGCATCCACTCAGAAATCCGCTTTCGAGGATCCGCACCATGTCGATCAATGACCGGCTCACACAGCATTTGAAACGCGGCAGCGTCGGGTTTCCGACCGCGCTGGCCAGCACCATCGGCCTGATCATGGCCAGCCCGGTGATTCTCACCGCGACCATGGGCTTCGGTATCGGCGGCAGCGCCTTCGCGGTGGCCATGCTGATTGCGGTGGTAATGATGCTGGCCCAGGCGACCACCTTCGCCGAGGCCGCCTCGATCCTGCCGACCACCGGCTCGGTCTACGACTACATCAATTGCGGCATGGGCCGTTTCTTTGCGATCACCGGCACCCTGTCGGCGTACCTGATCGTGCACGTGTTCGCCGGCACGGCCGAGACGATTCTGTCCGGGGTCATGGCCCTGGTGAACTTCGAACACCTCAACACCCTGGCGGAGTCCGCCGGCGGCTCCTGGTTGCTGGGGGTGGGGTTTGTCGTGGTGTTCGGTGTTCTCAATGCCTTTGGCGTCAGCGCCTTCGGCAGGGCCGAGATCATCCTGACCTTCGGCATGTGGACCACCCTGATGGTGTTCGGCGTGCTCGGCCTGATCGCGGCCCCGGCGGTGCAACTGGAGGGCTGGTTCGGCGTGTCGCTGGTGGGGACCGACCTGGTCACCATTCTGTCGCTGGTGGGCATGGCCATGTTCATGTTCGTCGGTTGCGAGTTCGTCACGCCGCTGGCCCCGGACCTGCGCAACTCGGCCAAGGTCATGCCCAAGGCCATGATTTTCGGTTTGTTGAGCGTAGCCACCTGCATGTTCATCTATGGCGCGGCGATGAAGCGCCAGGTGGAAAACGTGGTGCTGGATGCCGCCACCGGCGTGCACCTGCTCGACACGCCCATGGCGATCCCACGCTTTGCCCAGCAGGTCATGGGCGATATTGGCCCGCTGTGGCTGGGGATCGGTTTCCTGTTCGCCGGTGCCGCCACCATCAACACGCTGATGGCGGGCGTGCCGAGGATTCTCTACGGCATGGCGGTGGACGGCGCGTTGCCCAAGGTCTTCACATATTTGCACCCGCGCTTCAAGACGCCGCTGCTGTGCATCCTGGTGGCGATGCTGATTCCGTGCCTGTATGCCCTGTGGCTGGGCGGCAACACCGATAACATCATGCACCTGGTGCTGGCGGCGGTGTGTGCGTGGAGTTTCTCTTATCTGCTGGTGACGCTGTCGGTGGTGATTCTGCGCATTCGCCGTCCGGACCTGCCACGGGCCTATCGCTCGCCGTTCTTTCCGTTGCCACAGATTCTTTCCAGCGTCGGCATCTTGCTGGGCATGTGGTTCATTACCCCGCCGGGCATGAACCCTGCGGACATTTATGTGCCGTTCGGGGTGATGCTCGGGATCACGGCTTCATACGCGCTGTTCTGGACACTGGTGGTACAGAAGGTCAATCCATTCAAGCCGGCTTCGGTAGAAGAAGTGCTGGCCAAGGAGTTTTCCCATGAGCCTGGCAACCCTCACAACCCTTATCTCGAGCAGGCTGCAAAAGCTGTCTGAGCTGTTCAGCGCCCAACGGGCCCCGTCCGGTTACCGGCCTGGGGTCACGCTTGAGTACGTGCGGCGCAACCTCGGGCTGGCGAGTTTCACCTCGACGGGGCCAGCCCAGGCAAGGTTTTGCCTGGACGACATCGGCCTTCAGGTCGACGTGGCCGAGCGCACCGAAGCGCAATTGCTGATGCACCTGGTGATGACCGAATTCAGGTTCACGGTGCCTGCCTCAGAGCAGGGCAGCGCGCGTTTTGAACTGCACCACAGCGGGTCGATCCGGCGCACGGGGCTGGCCTGTCGGCAACGGGCGGGAGCGTCGGATTTGCTGGCCAGGCTCCAGGCGGCCTTGAACGATGACCCCGGCCTGCATCAAGCGTTGATGGGGCTGGACTTCAAGCGCCTGCACCTCGATTTGAGCGGGCAGCAATGGCACGTACGGCTTGAACACATGGGCGGCAGCGAGGTGGTCAACCGCATGCCGGCGTTCCGGCGCTACATCCCCTTGAGCGGCGCGCAACGTGCTGGGCTGTTGACGGTGCTGGCGGGTTTGCAGCGGGTATTGGGCGCGCGCTGAGTCGAGGAATTGGCATCATTAGTGCTTCTACAGTCGGTATCACGGACTTGTTGCGCCTATATAGATAACATGTTAACTATTAGCCAACAAAAACAAGAAACCATTGTGGAGATGCCATGAGCACCTATCAGTCTGCGCACTATGGGTTGGAAACCTGGACTCGGGATCTGCGAGCGGCCTGCGGCCATTTCGATACGGAACTGGCCTTCAACCGCTCACTGTTCATCGGTGAGGTGTCCAAGCACTCCCGGGGCGGCCTGTCACTGGCCAACCTGCGCACCAACGCCGGCCTGATCAAACGCGAGCGGCCCAATGCCGATCACGATATGGACCAGCATTGCTTCCTGGTCAGCCAGCGCAGTGGCTATTGCCAGATCACCCAGAACGGCCAGGTCATTCAATTGGCCCCCGGCGATATGCTGCTGATGGACTCCACGGGTTCGATCGAGATCAGCCCCTTTGGCCTTATCGAACATGCCTCGCTGTCACTCTCGCGCAACGAAGTGTGCAAGCAACTGGGCAGCGCCTCGAAAACCTTCGGCAAGATCTCTTCGAGCAAGGCCTGCGGGCGCATGCTCCACGTGTTGATGGACCAGCTGTGCCGCGAGGGCCTGGAGGGGCAGGATTCGATTGAAGAGGCCGAGGCGCTGCAAGCGGCGTTTGTTTCGCTGCTCGGTTCAGCCTTCGAACTGCATGACGCCCCAGGCGACAGCGCCGTGTCCTTGCAGGGCAGCAACCTGCGCAGTTATGTGCAGAAAGTCATCGACGAGTCCCTGACCCAACCCGGCCTCAGTCCGGTAGGCCTGGCCAGCCGCCTGAACATCTCGGTGCGGCATTTGTACCGCTTGTTTGAAGAGCAGGACGACAGCGTCTGCCGCTACATCCAGCGTGCGCGGCTCAAACGCAGCGCGGACGATCTGACCAACCCGTTCCTCAAGAGCGAGTCGATCACCTCGATTGCCTACAAGTGGGGCTTCACCGATTCCGCGCACTTCAGCCGCTCGTTCAAGAAGCAATTCGAGCTGTCGCCCAAGGATTTTCGTTCCACTCATCTGCAGCAAGCGGTGGGTGCGGCGTAGGGAATCGATGGATCAATGAAACCGCTCACCCTGTCGGCCCATAACATTTGCGCAGTCGCGGTCGAACACTTTGCCGCCTACGGCTACGACGCTTCATCGCTGAACGAAATCGCGGTCGGGGCGGGCATGCGCAAGGCCTCGCTGTACGCGCACTTTGTCAGCAAGGACGCGCTGTTTCAGACGGTCTTCGAGATTGCCCTGGCCCATGAACATCAGTACATCGCGCAGTGCTTCAAGGAAGAGGCCGGGCACCCCGGCGTGCCTGGGCAATTGCACCTTGAGCGGTTGCGCGGGCGCTATGCAGGGTCGGCGCACCTGCGCTTCCTGTTGCGCACGGCCTACTTTCCGCCGGCGGATATTCGCAGCGTGATTACGGCAGGATTTGAGGGGTACCTGGCGAGCATTCGCGAGGATTTCCAGCGTGCCGCGCAAGGGCGGTACCGGATGGTACGGCCCGAGGCGCTCGAGGTGTTTTGTGACGCTTACCTGGGTATCGTCGACAGCCTGCATGTGGAGCTGATCTATTCGACGCCCCAGGGTTACGTCAAGCGGCTTGCGGCGTTGTCGCGGGTGTTCAGTGATTCACTGTCGCTGCTTGAAGGGGCGAGCGCTATTCAACGGATACACCGCCCCTTCCACATTTGATCCGGTTTACGTCCCGACAGAGGTCATTTCACCTCAGGCAGCGTCGACCCGCCGTCCACCACGATGGTCTGCCCGGTGATGTAGGTCGCCAGGTCGGAGGCCAGGAACAGCATGGCCCCGGCAATATCCTGAGCGGCGCCGAGGCGTCCCAGGGGCACGCGGCTGGCGATGTCGGCATTGACCTGGCTGTCGCCCAGGTTATCCATGGCCGGCGTGGCAATCATCCCTGGCTCGACGCCGTTGACGCGCACCTGGTAAGGCGCCAGCTCCAGTGCGGCATTGCGGATAAAACCGTTGACCCCGGCCTTGGACGCCGCGTAGTGGCTGAGCCCCGCATAGGCGACCCGTGGCCCGGTGACCGATGAGGTGACCAGCACGCAGCCACCGCCTTGGCGTTGAAACATCGGCAAGGCGGCCTGGGACAGCCAGAACAGGGCCGAGAGATTCACCGCCAGCGTGCGTTCAAGAACGGCCGGGGTGATCTGCGCGAACGCTGTCAGCGGAAAGTAGCCGGCGTTGTGCACCAGGATATCCAGGCGGCCCCAGTCCTGTTCTATAGCCTTGATGCCTTCGAACACCGCCGTCGCCTCGGCCAGGTCCAGTGCGATGGCTTCGACCCGGCAGCCGCGCGCACGCAAGCCCTCGGCCAATGCCTGGGCTTGTGCCAGGCGCAGGTCGGCGATCATGACGCGGGCGCCACGCCAGGCGAACGCCTCGACGATGGCCTGGCCGATACCCTGGGCGCCGCCGGTGACCAGCACGGTCTTGCCGCTGAAATCCAAGTCTTCAGGCATGTGCACGCTCCATATGGACGTAAGCCAGCGTGGGTACATCGACAATGCTCGAACCGCCATCGGCGACCACGCTGGCGCCGGTGATGATCGCGGCATCCGGGCTGGCCAGGAAGCGGCACACCTTGGCGATTTCCTCGGCGCTGGCGGGGCGCCGCAACGGCACGTCGGCGCATACGCGGGCATAGGCTTGCGGCAGGGTGTCGCCGTGGAAGCTCATCAGCGGCTGCATTTCCTCGTCGGCCATGGGCGTGGTAACCCAGCCGGGACACACCGCGTTCACCCGCACGCCGCGTGGGCCGTAATCCCGCGCCAGGGAGCGATTGAGCCCGAGCAGCGCATGCTTGGCGGTGGTGTAGCCGCATACGTCGGGTCCGGCGGCCAGCGAGGCGATGGAACCGAGCAGCACGATATTGCCGGCGCTTTCGATCAGCAGCGGCAGGCAGGCGCGAGCGCTGTAGAACGCGCTGTCCAGGTTGCTGCGCAAGGCCGCCTCCCAGGTGTGTGGGCTGGTCTGGGTGGCGCTGCCCACGCCATGCCCGCCGGCGCAGGCCAGCAGCACATCGAGGCGGCCGTAGCGCTGAGCAATCTGCGCAACGAAACCCTCCCAGGTGGCCGGGCAGGCCGCATCGCCGACCAGCATCAGGCCGCCGGTGTCTTGCGCAACCTGCTCCAGCGGCTCGCGGCGACGGCCGATGAGCACCAGGTTGGCGCCTTCGGCGGCGTATAAGCGCGCGCAGGCGGCACCGATGCCCGTGCCGGCACCGGTGATGACAACGGTGCGTGGATCAGGCATCGGGATACTCCGTGCGGTTGAGCACTTGGCAGTAGGAGCTGATCGGAAAGTTCGACAGCTCATCGAACGACGCGCCGGCATAGCCGAAGATCTTGCCGTCGCTGCGGTGCTGTTGCAGGTCGATCAGCACCAGGCCGAGGGTCGGGATGATTTTTTCGCGCCAGACGAACAGGTACAGCTGATCGGCGATCTTGTAGTAGTGGCAGCGATCTGTATCGCACAGGCCTTGCTCCACGCCCTTGAGGCATTGCCAGGCATAGAACTGATCGTTCAGGTAGATGTGCTCGTAGACTTCGCTGGGGCTGTAGCGATACAGGTTGCGCAGGCCGGTCAGTTCCTGGGTGGGCGCGTGGGGGCATTGGCCCGGCTGCCAGGGTTGATCCAGGCTGCCGTGCAGGAAGTCCACGTCCACCGAGGTCAGGGCCTTGCCGGCCAGGGCGCGGCTGTAGAGGCCTTGCTCGGTTTGTTCGCGGTCCGGCATGCGCCCGATCACGGCGGTGAACGACGACGTGGTGGTGTCCAGCACCAGGCTGATCGACCAAGCCTGGCCGGCTTCATGCTTGATGAAGTCGACCAGGTACAGGCCCGGGCGGACCGAGGTGGCGCGGTAGGCGGCCGAACCGCTGGAGTGACCGTCGGCGGCGTGCCAGTGCAACTGCTCGGTGTCGAAGCGATGCTCGATCTGCCAGCCGTTGGCGAAGTGCAGGGTGAAGGCCTTGCCGTTGAGGTCGGCCAGGTTGGGCAGGATAAACGCGTCGGGGGCAAACCCGTCGGCGAGAGCGCCTACGGTGATCCAGTCGGATGAAGTGGTCATTGCATGGCTCCGGTTGAGGGAATGGACACCCCGGATCATGCGGTTGGCAACCTGGCGCGCCTATCAACCAAAGGGTTGAGGCAACTTAAAGAAACAGCGCGGCGACCAGTTCGGTACGGCTGCTCACACCGGTTTTGCGAAACAGGTGGATCAAGTGCGTCTTGATGGTCGGCAGGCCGACATCCAGCTCCAGGGCCAGTTGCTTGTTGCTCGCACCCTGACGCAATAACCAGGCAATCTGGCGTTCCTTGGGCGTGAGCCCGGCCAATGCATCGTCGCAGGGCTGCATATTGGCCACGGCCATTTGCAGCAACGCCTGCAAGGCATTGAGCTGAGCCAGTTGGTCGGGGGTAAACACCCCTTGCTCCGCCGTGCGCAGCAAGGAGATGGCCGCCTGGGGCTGGTCCGCGCGATGGGCGACGATCTCCACCACATCGACCACACCATAGCGTTGCAGGAAGTCTTGATAGCGGCGGCTGTCACGCAGGGGCTGGCGGGCCATGGCGAACCCCAGCGGCACCACCGCCAGCCCGCTGGACAGGCAATTGCGCGGTTGCAACGGGTCGAATTGGCGGTAGTTGTCGAGGTAGTCGCGGTGCATCTCACCGCTCATGCCTTGCAGCCTGAAATCACGGGCCTGCAGCTGGCGGTCGACACAATAGAACGCTGCCTGGCTGGCGGGCACCAGTTGAGTGAAAGCCTGCAGGCAATGGCCGGCGACTTCCTGAGCGGGGATGGCGTGCATGGTCAGTCACCTGCGCCGGAACAAACGCTGCCGGCCGAAGCCGGCAGAGGGGAGCGATCAGACTACCGCGAAATAGTGCTTCACAAAACTCTCGCTCACCACCTCCCACAGCACCGGCGTGCCCTGGGTCACGAACCAGCTGTCGCCCGCCTTGTAACGGGTGCTCTGGCCAGTACTTTCGTCGGTCAGCACCACTTCGCCGGTGACCACCGTGGCTTGTTCGGCGAACGGGTAGACCATGCGGAACTTGCCTTGGGTGGTGCCGAAATAGGCGCTGCTGACGGCGTCGGTCGGGGCGCCGAAGGTCATTTTGCCAAAGGCTTTGACTTCGCCTTCGAGGATCTCGGAGCCGAGGTCGGCAACGGTGCCCCAGGCATCGAGGTCCGATAATTGGATGTCTTTCTTCAGGGGGGTAACGGGCATGGCAGTTCTCCTGTGAATGAAACAGCGGGGCTCAACGGCGACCGTTGAAGTAGCCCGAAAGTTGATGAAGGCTTTTGCCGGCCGTGAGCAGCAGCGGGCGGATATGGTCCTTGCCCAGGATCTGCGCATGCTTGACCGCGCTGATCAGGTCGTAGCGCGACGAGCCTTCGCTCATGCCTTCGGCCAGGACCTTGCAGATGATGTGGCTGGGCGTGACCCCGAAGCCGGCGTAGCCCTGCACGTAAAAGGCATTCGGGCGCCCGCTGAGCGTGCCGATCTGCGGGAACAGGTTGGCCCCGGTCGCCATCGGCCCGCCCCACGCCAGGTCGATCTTCACGTCCTTGAGGTAGGGGAAAATCTTCAGCATCAGGTTGCGGTTCCAGGCCTTGAGGTCCAGCGGGATGTGCTCGACGAAAGGCGTGGCGGCACCGAACAGCAAACGGTTTTCGTTGGTGACCCGGTAGTAGTCGATCACCGGGCGGATATCGCTGTAGGCGCCGCGAATCGGGCTGATGCGGTTGATCAGCTCGTCGGATAGCGGTTCGGTCATCAACTGGAAGGCATAGGTATTGACGGTGGTCTTGTGCAGTTCCGGTTCCAGCTTGTTGAGGAAGCTGTCGCAGGCCCACAGCAACTTGGAGGCCTTGACCGAGCCTCGGCCGGTGCGCACGGTGATGCGTTCGCCATAACTGACTTCCAGGGCCGGGCTGTGCTCAAAGATGCGCACGCCGTGGCCGGCCAGGGCCTTGGCTTCGCCCAGCAGCAGGTTCAGCGAGTGCACGTGCCCGCCGCCCATGTGCAGCAGCGCGCTGGTGTAGGCGTCGGAACCGATGATCTGCTTGACCTCGGATCCCGCCATAAAGCGGATTTCGTCCTTGGTGTTGATTGACTTGAAGTCCTTCTCCCAGGCGCGCAGGGTTTTTTCCTGGCGGGCGTTGAAGCCCATGTAGCCGTAGCCGTGGCAGAAGTCGGCGTCGATCGCGTACTTGGCGATGCGATCCTTGATGATGCCGGCGCCCAGCTCGCTGATTTCAAAGATCTGGCGCAGGCCTTCGTCGCCGACCTGGTTCTTGATTTTCTCCAGGTCATGGCCGATCCCCGCCATGATCTGCCCGCCATTGCGACCCGTGCCGCCGAAACCCAGGTAGCGCGCTTCGAGCACCACAATGTTGGTGATGCCTTTTTCGGCCAGTTCCAATGCGGTGTTGATGCCGGAGAAACCGCCGCCAATCACCACCACATCGGCTTCCACGTCCTGTTCGAGGGTGGGGAAACTGAGGTTGTATTTCTTGGTTGCCGAGTAGTAGGTCGGCGTTTCGATATTGATCATGGCGCAGCCTGGAAAAGTGAAGGGAAACTCACTGCAGAGCCGACACGAAGCTCTGTGCCTGTTGGGGTGTATTAGGTGCCTTCCGCGCGGTAGGTGTCTTGATTCTGTGTGCCGCCGCTCTTGACCGTGGCTGCCAATCATCCACCCTGAATCCGGCCGCGCGGTAAAGCCGCACACGGGCAACAATCGCCAATGCTAGAATGTTGTTAATCTGTTAACTAATTGCGACGCCGCCATCCATGTCCAAACCGCGCCAATCCCTGACCCTCACTTTGCTCCATGCGCGTGAAGCCGCCATGGGGTTTTTTCGCCCTTCGCTCAATCAACACGGGCTGACCGAGCAGCAATGGCGGGTCATTCGGATCCTCAGCCAGCATGAGGAGCTTGAGATCAACCGCCTGGCCGAGCTGGCGTGCATCCTCAAGCCGAGCATGACCGGGGTGCTGGTGCGCATGGAAGCGGCAGGCATGGTGGAGCGGCGCAAGGCGCAACAGGACCAACGCCGCGTGCTGGTGCGGCTGGCCGAGAAGGGGCAAGCCTGTTTCGACTCCATGAGCCAGAGCATGGAAGCCAATTACCAGCGCTTGCAGGCGGGGTTTGGCGAAGAGAAGTTGCAGACCTTGCTGACCTTGCTCAACGAACTGAAAACCCTCAAGCGCTAGTTGAGCTAGCCCCACAGCTGCCGAGCGCAAGCGAGGCTGCGTCAGTAGACGCCGCCGGCTGTGACGGCAGGCGCCGGTGAGTCCTTGAAGGCCGCCGCCAGGCTTTGCAGCCCGCGCATCAGCACGGTGGTGTCCACGCCCACCGCCACGAACGCCGCGCCCAGTTCGATGTAGCGCCGCGCCAGTGCCTGGTCGGCGCTGAGAATGCCGGCGGCTTTGCCGGCGTTGCGGATGCGCGCGATGGCGTCTTCGATGGCGGCCTGCACCTCGGGGTGGCCGGGGTTGCCGCGATGGCCCATCGAGGCGCTCAGGTCCGCCGGCCCGATAAACACCCCGTCGACGCCTTCCACCGCCGCAATCGCCTCCAGGTTGGCCAGGCCCTCGCGGTTTTCGATCTGCACCAGCAGGCACATCTGCTCATCGGCGTGGTCGAGGTAACCGGCAATGCTGTTCCAGCGTGAAGCCCTGGCCAGCGCACTGCCGACGCCGCGCACGCCCTTGGGCGGATAGTGGATGGCGTTCACCAGCGTACGCGCCTGTTCTGCGCTCTCCACCATGGGCACCAGCAAGGTCTGTACGCCAATGTCGAGCACTTGCTTGATCAACGCGGTGTCGCCGATCACCGGGCGAATCACCGGCTGGCTGGGGTAGGGCGCCACGGCCTGGAGCTGGCCGAGCAGGCCGCGCAGGTCGTTGGGCGCATGTTCGCCGTCGATCAGCAGCCAATCGAAACCGGCATTGGCGGCCAGTTCCGCGCAATAGGCATCGGCCAGGCCCAGCCATAGGCCGATCTGGGCTTCACCGCTGCGCAGGCGACGTTTGAAGGTGTTGATAGGCATGTCCATGAGCACTCTCCCGTTAAACGAATCGGCAGGCAATCGAACCCAGCATGTCGTAGTCGACATGGAAGGTATCGCCAGGGTTGGCCGCCACCGGGCGGGTGAAGGAGCCACCCAGGATGATTTGTCCGGGTTGCAGGGTGACGTCATAGGCGGCCAGTTTATTCGCGAGCCAGGCCACGCCCTTGGCCGGGTGATTGAGCACGGCGGCGGAGACGCCGGACTCTTCGATCACGCCATTGCGGTAGAGCACCGCGGGCACCTTGCGCAAGTCGATCTCGGTGGGCCGCACGGCCCGCCCGCCCATGACCACGCCGGCGTTGGCGGCGTTGTCTGAGATGGTGTCGAACACCTTGCGGGTCGCCTTGGTGTGCGGGTCGACCTGCTGGATGCGCGCATCGATGATCTCCAGCGCGGGGATCACCCATTCAGTGGCGTCGAGCACGTCGAACACCGTCACGTTCGGGCCTTTCAGCGGTTTGCCCAGGATAAACGCCAGCTCCACCTCGACGCGCGGCACGATAAAGCGCTCGAAGGGGATGTCGGTGCCTTCATCGAAGAACATGTCGTCCAGCAACGCGCCGTAATCCGGCTCGGTGATATTGGACGAGACCTGCATGGCCCGGGAGGTCAGGCCGATCTTGTGGCCGACCAGCTTGCGCCCGTCCCTGATTTTCTGTTCCACCCAGGCGCGCTGGATGGCGTAGGCGTCTTCGAGGGTGATCGCCGGGTGATCGAGGGAAAACTGACGCACCTGTTCGCGTGAACGTTCGGCCTGGTCGAGGCGCGCGGCGGCTTGCAAAATGAGCGATTGATCAAGCATGGCAAGAGTCTCTTATTGAGGGTTGACGATGGCCGCCCGGGTGCGCAGCACCAGCAGGCCACCGAGAGCAATCAGCAGCGCCAGGACGTACAGGGCCAGGCTGGCGCTCTGGGTGGTGTCGCGCATCCAGCCGATCAGGTAGGGCGCGAAGAATGACGCGATGCTGCCGAACGAGCTGATCAGGGCGATCCCGGCGGCCTGGGTGTTATTGGAGAGGAACGCGGGAGGCAGTTGCCAGAACATCGGCAACGCCGCGCTGGCGCCCATGCCGGCGACGATCAGGCCACCCAGCACCACGGCCGGGTTGGCGGGGGCGAGCCCGGCGATGGCAATGCCCACGGCCGACATCAGCAAGGGCACGCACAGGTGCCAGCGGCGTTCACGCTGGCGGTCGGACGAGCGCCCGCAGCCGATCATGAAAAAACACCCGGCCAGGTACGGCACCGCACTGAGCAGGCCGACCTTGCCGTCGCTGCCGATGCCGGCGCCGTGGATCAGCGTCGGCATCCAGAATGCCAGGGTGTTGACCGCCAGCATCACCGCGAAGTACACCGCCACCAGCAGCCACACCTGTGGGTTGCTGAGAATGGCGGAAAACGAGGTGAGGGATTTGCGGTGTTCTTCCCGGTGCAGTTGCTCGCGCAGGTGTTGCTTCTGTTCCGGCGCCAGCCACTTGACCGTCTCGAAGCTGTCCGGTAGGCACTTGAGCACCACCAGCCCGAGCAGAATCACGGGGGCGCCTTCGATGACGAACATCCATTGCCAGCCGCGCAGGCCGCCCAGGTCGTGGAAGTGTTCAAGGATGCCGCCGGACAGCGGGCCGCCGATTACCCCGGCCATCGGCACCGCGATGGCAAACAGGGCGGTGACTTGCGCGCGACGCCCGGCCGGGTACCAGCGGTTCAGAAACACCAGGATGCCCGGGAAGAAACCGGCCTCGGCCACCCCCAGCAAAAAGCGCAGCACATAGAAGCCCATGGCGCTGTCGATCAGGAACATGCAGGTCGACAGCACGCCCCACACCACCATCAGCGTGGCAATCCACCGCCTTGGGCCGACACGGTCCAGGGCCATGTTGCTGGGGACGCCGAACAGCGCGTAGGCCACGAAGAACAGGCCGGCGCCGAAGCCATAGACCGTGTCGCTGAAGTTCAAGTCCGCGCTCATCTGCATCTTGGCGAAGCCGATGTTGATGCGGTCGAGATGGGCGAAGAGGTAGCAGACCAGCAACAGCGGCATCAGCCGCCAGGTGATGGTGCTGTGAGTACGGTCGCGTGCGACCTGGCCGAGGTTGTCGGCGGTATGGGCTGTGCTCATGGTCTTATACTTTTTATCTGAGAGGCCGAGGGTGTGAACGGGCAGGGCGCCTTAACCGACCTGCGCCTTGAGGAACGCATGCACGTTGTTCTGCTTGAAATTGAGCTGCTCGTGCAGTTCGAGAATTTCAAACGACAAGGCCAGCAGGCGCTGGGCCTGAAGCGCGGCGAAGTGCTCGGTGATGACCTCGAACAGGCGCTCGGCGACTTGCTGGCGGGTGGCCAGGTCGCGGCCATGGCCGACCTTCAACGTCATGTGCACGAACGCGTAGTCATGCTTGCCGTCGGCCATGCGCCAGGTGTCCAGGCGCACGCCACGGCTGCGGATGCCGCCCAGGGGAAACACGCCGCTGTCGCCCAGGCTGGCGTGGACTTTTTCAAACAGGCCCGGCAGGTCTGCCTGCTGTTCGATGTTGTCGGTGTATTCAGCGATGAAGTGGGGCATGAACGGCTCCTTCAGGCCGCGCGGGGATGCCGCGCGGCCATGCGGTCAAACAGGGAAAATGGCGTTGATCTGCCCGGTGCCCGAGCTGCCGAAGGGTTCGGTGATGATCTCGGCCGGCTTGTCGTAGTCCGGCCCGCCGAGCAAACCGAGAAGCATGGCGGTGTCGTGCATCTTGCCTTCGCCAAAGCAATGCTCGGCGTAGTCCGGGAGCATGGCGCAGAACTCTTTCCAGCGGCCCTGGCGCCACAGTTCCACCACATGCAGGTCGACCTGTTTGTCGAATTCGCGCGTCCAGTTATGGATATTGGCTTCGGCATTGCGGTCGTCGGAGAAGCGGTGCGACAGCGAACCCGAGGCCAGCACCACGACTTTGCGATCGCTCTTCTCGATGGCCCGGCGCACGGCGGCGCCGAAGGTGAAGCTGTCTTGCAGGCGATGCCAGGCACACCAGGCGGCAATCGAAACGACGTTGAAGCTCTGCTCGTCCGGTACGCCCATGTGCATGTAGCGCATCGGCACCAGGGTGCCGTACTCCAGCTCCAGGCTCGGGATGTTGTGGGCCAGGGTACGCACGTCGGCGGCGTTGGCCTCGGCGGCGATCAGTTCGCCCAGCTCCGGGCAGCCGGGGTATTCGTAGGCCATGTTCTTGATGAAGTGCGGCAGTTCGTTACTGGTGTAGATGCCCTTGAAGTGCTCGCCGCTGTTGACGTGATAGGCGCTGTTGACCAGCCAGTGCACGTCGAACACCACGGCGGTATCGGCGCCCAGCTCGCGGGCGCGCCGACCGATTTCCTTGTGCCCGGCAATCGCCGCTTCGCGGCAGCCGTGGTGCTTGCCAGGCAGCTCCGACAAATACATCGAGGGTACGTGGCAGATTTTCGCCGCCAGGACGACTTCGCCCATGATGATGCTCCTGAAATTGTTGTTGTTGTCATCGGGGGACTGGTGTTGCTCAGACGCCCCAACGTGGAATGTGATGGCTGCCCATCGAGATACACACGTTCTTGATCTCGGCGAACACTTCGAAGCTGTACTGGCCGCCTTCACGGCCGGTGCCGGAGCCCTTCACGCCGCCGAACGGTTGGCGCAGGTCGCGCACGTTCTGGCTGTTGATGAACACCATGCCCGCTTCGATGCCATAGGCCAGACGATGCGCCTTGCCGATGTCCTGGGTCCAGATGTAAGACGCCAGGCCGTACTCGGTGGCGTTGGCCAGTTGCAAGGCTTCGGCTTCGTCTTTGAACGGAATCAGGCACACCACGGGGCCGAAGATCTCTTCCTGGGCGATACGCATGGAGTTGTTCACGTCAGCGAACACCGTGGGCTGGATGAACTGGCCCTTGCTCAGATGCGCCGCCAGGTTGGCCGGGCGCTCGAGGCCACCGGCGAGGAGAGTGGCGCCTTCTTCGAGACCGATCTTGATGTAGCCGGTGACCTTGTCGTAGTGGGCCTGAGTGATCATCGAGCCGACCTGGGTCTTCGGGTCTTGCGGGTCGCCGACGATCAGGCGTTTGGCGCGCGCGGCAAACTCGGCGACGAACTGCGGGTACACGCTTTCCTGGATAAAGATCCGGCTGCCGGCGGTGCAGCGTTCGCCGTTGAGCGAGAAGATGGTGAACAGCGCGGCGTCGAGGGCGCGTTCCAGGTCGGCATCTTCGAAGATCAGCACCGGCGACTTGCCGCCCAGTTCCATGGAGTACTTCTTCAGCCCGGCGGTCTGCATGATTTTCTTGCCGGTGGCAGTGCCGCCGGTGAAGGAAATCGCGCGGACATCGGGGTGACGCACCAGGGCATCGCCGGCGGTCGCGCCGTAACCCTGGATGACATTGAGCACGCCTTTTGGAATCCCGGCCTCCACCGCCAGGCGCCCCAGTTCGTTGGCGGTCAGCGGCGACAGCTCGGACATTTTCAGCACCGCGGTATTGCCCAGGGCCAGGCACGGCGCGGTTTTCCAGGTGGCGGTCATGAACGGCACGTTCCACGGCGACACCAGCGCGCAGACACCCACCGGCTGATACAGGGTGTAGTTGAGCATCTGGTCATCGACCGGGTAGCTGTGGCCGTCCATGCGCGTGCAGACTTCGGCGAAAAAATCGAAGTTGTGCGAGGCGCGGGGAATCAACACGTTTTTGGTCTGGTGAATCGGCAGGCCGGTGTCGAGGGTTTCCAGTTCGGCCAGGTGCGGCACGTTCTGTTCGATCAGTTCGCCGAGCTTGCGCATCAAGCGCGCCCGTTCCTTGGTCGGGGTGCCGGCCCATTTCGGGAAGGCTTCCTTGGCCGCCGCCACGGCTTGCGCGACTTCCTCGGCGCCGCCGCTGGCGACTTCTCCGATGGCTTCGCCGGTGGCCGGGTTGTAGTTGACGAACACGTCTTTGCTTTCGACCTCACGGCCGTTGATCCAATGTTTGATCATGCTGCTCAAGCCTCTTTACGGGCGCTGAAGAACGCCGCTTCGCTGACAATTCGGTTAACCAGGCGGCCTACGCCTTCGACTTCCACAATCACTTCATCGCCCGGCACGACGTCCGCCAGGCCTTCGGGCGTGCCGGTGGCGATCATGTCGCCGGGTTGCAGGGTCATGAAGCTGGACAGGTATTCGATCAGGTAGGGAATGTCGAAAATCATGTCCCTGGTGCTGCCTTCCTGGCGCAACTCGCCGTTGATCCAGGTGCGCAGTTTCAGGTTGCTCGGGTCCGGCACATCGGCCACATCGACGATCCATGGGCCGACGGGCGTGGTGGCGTCGCGGTTTTTCACGCGCAGGTTGGGCCGGTAGTAGTTTTCCAGGTAGTCGCGAATCGCGTAGTCGTTGCACACCGTGTAGCCCGCCAGGTAATCCAGGGCGTCTTCGCGCTTGACGTTGCGCGCCGGCTTGCCGATGACGGCCACCAGCTCGCACTCGTAGTGCATGTAGGCGACGTTATCCGGGCGCCAGGTCACCTGGTTGTGGCCGGTGTAGGTGCCCACGGACTTGATGAAGGCCAGGGGTTCGGTCGGCGGCTTGAACGCCAGTTCAGCGGCGTGGTCGGCATAGTTCAGGCCCAGGGCGAACATGCTGCCGGTGGCCGGTGGCAGCCATTGCACCTGGTCTTCGGCCAGCAGGCGGCCGTCGGCCAGGCGCACGGCGTTTTCAGCTTCGACCTGTACCGAATGGACTTCACCTTCAAAGCGAATACGGGCGTGTTTCATGGGAGCTCCTCTGCCTTGATGTGGTTGACCAGGCGGCCGAGGCCACTGATCTCGACCTCCACGGTGTCGCCTGGCTGCACATCCACCCGGCCTTCGGGCGTGCCGGTGATCAGCACATCGCCCGCGTGCAGGGTCATGAATTCGCTGATCTCGGCGATCAGCAATGGAATATTGCGCACGAAGTTGGCCGTGGTGTTGTGCTGGCGAACCTCGCCGTTGACGTACAGCGTGATCGCGAGATTGTGCGGGTTCGACACCTGTGCGGTGGGTATCAGCTCGGGCCCGATGGCGCAGAACCCATCGCGGCATTTGGCTTTGACGGCGGGGCGGTAGTAGCTGTCTTCCGGCAGGCTGAACTCATTGACGAGGGTGTAGCCGGCCACGTAGTCGAGGGCTTCGGCCGCGCTGACGCGACTGGCGCTCTTGCCCATCACCACCCCCAATGCCGGCCCAGGTTGCAGGCGCTCGCCCTGGCCGGGATGCACCACCTCGGCGCCGTGCTGGTTGCGGGTGTTGGGCGTCTTGATGAACAGCACCGGCTTGACCGGCGGTTTCTGGTACGGCGGCTGTTCGAATTCGGCGAGGCGCTGCTTGAGCAACCCCTGGTAGTTCAGCGCGACACCGAAAAGGGTGCCGGTCGCGATGTCATGCAAGGCACGGCTCATGGGTTCTCCTGGCAGGGCCATGGCGGCCTTGCATTTAGTTAATGTGTTAACAGTTATAATTAAGATGTTAACTATCGTCAAGGGTGTAGACTGTCCACGGGGTGCTTGCAGGGTGAGCACCGCTGCATCAGGGCAATCACAATAAAAACGAGTAGCGTGCGATGAGCGACCGTCAACCCATCCCGAACATCAACATTGGCCAGGTGTACGACCAGCGCTACAGCGACGCCGAAGTCCATTACGACAAGCTGGCCAACCTGGCGGATTTCTTCGGGCGCAACATGCCCGTTCACCGGCATGACCGGTTCTTCCAGGTTCACTACGTAAAAAGCGGCACCGTGCGCGTGTACCTGGACGACCAGCAATACGTCGAGTCCGGGCCGATGTTCTTCCTCACGCCACCCACGGTGCCGCACTCGTTTGTGACCGAGGCCGACAGTGACGGGCATGTGCTGACGGTGCGTCAGCAACTGGTGTGGCAACTGATCGAAGCCGACGCCAGCCTGGCGCCGGCCGGTGTGCAATTGCCGGCCGCGTGTGTCGCCCTGACGCAGTTGGCGCCGCAATACGCGGGCGATATCCGCCGCCTGGATTATCTGTTCGAGGAACTGCGCGAAGAGGTAAAAGCCCAGCGTTCCGGGCGCAGCGCAGCCCTGGACAGCCTGACGCGGTTGATCATGATCAGCCTGTTGCGGCTGTGTTCGAACTCGTTGAAAGCCACGCCCGCCCGCCACGAAGACTTGAAAATCTTCCACCGCTTCAACGAGCTGATCGAAGCGCACTACCAGCAACACTGGCCGTTGTCGCGGTATGCTCAGGGCATTGGGGTGACAGAAGCACGGCTCAATGATGTGTGCCGGCGCATTGCCGACTTGCCGTCCAAGCGCCTGATCCTGGAGCGCCTGATGCAGGAAGCCAAGCGCCTGCTGCTGTTTACCGGCAGCTCGGCCAACGAGATCTGCTATCAGCTGGGGTTCAAGGACCCGGCCTATTTCAGTCGTTTTTTCCAGCGTTACGCCCAGCTCACTCCGGGGGAGTACCGCCAGCGCCAATCGGGATTGCGTTGAGCCAGGCATAAGATAGGTCTTGTTGATCTTGTGCGGATCATCATGAGCATCGCCGCGGTGCAACAGAATGGCTTTTACGCCGAACCGATTGTACTTTTCACAGCCCCCAGGCTGCTTGCAGCGGTTGGCCGGCGACACTAAGCTGCCGACTCGCCCATCCAATTGGTGCCGATATGGCCAACCCCAGACCTTCGCTGACCCTGACCCTGCTGCAAGCCCGTGAAGCCGCAATGGCGTTCTTCCGCCCGGCGTTGAACAAGCATGCCCTGACCGAGCAACAGTGGCGGGTCATTCGGATCCTGCGCCAGCAGGGCGAACTCGAAAGCCACCAGCTCGCCCAGCAGGCCTGCATCCTGAAACCGAGCATGACCGGAGTGTTGACGCGCCTGGAGCGCGACGGCCTGGTGCGCCGGCAGAAGTCCAGCCAGGATCAGCGCCGGGTGTTCGTGGGCCTCACCGAGCGCGGCCAGCAGTGTTTCGTCTCCATGAGCGAGGGCATGGAAAGCAACTACCAGAAAATCGAAGCGCAGTTTGGCGCGGAGAAAATGCAGCAGTTGCTGGACTTGCTCAATGAGCTGAAAAACATCAAGCCTTGAAGGTGAAAAAATTCATTAACAGGTGAACGTATTTGCCCGAGGCTGGCATCGCCGGCGCACATCCTCACTATCCATTTTCGGCACACATGCACGCGCTGCCCCGGGTTCGGAATGGAACTTGCGTGCGATACGACCTGTAAGCCTTGCAACTGAAAAAGGTTAGGTCAATGAACAATAATAATGTGCAGATGCCTGCGGCCTCGGTGGTGCTTCCACCGGCGTTACCCCTCCAGCGTTTCCTGACCAGCGACATCGACGAGCACGCTCGCAATATGGGCGGCTGGCAGGTTCGCTACGATCAGTTGTCACCTGGCTCCTTTGCCGGTGAGTTGCTGGAGTTCCGCTCGGACTGGATGCAACTGGTGCGCGACCGCTCTAATCAGGCCATGGTCAAGAGTGGTGTGGCCTGGAAAGGTGCGATCACCTTCAGCATTCCCTTGAGTGCCGACGGCCCGGTGTATTGCTCGGGGCATCCGATCCACGAGCCCAGCCTGTTGGTGGCCCACGGTGAAAACCTGCCCGAGCTGCACACTCCACAGCACTTGGACCTGCTCGGCGTGGCCATCGAAGAGCACGCCCTGGAACATGTGCTGGAGTGCCAGGGCATTCAGTTTCGAATTACCGATCTTCCCAGGTGTTACCGCTTGGGTGATTCATCCGTGCAACGTGACCTCGCGGCGTTGTTCGACGAGCTGGCGGGCTGCGATGCCGTGCTCGGGCATGACTCGATCCGCCGCGGCATCCGCGATGCGGTGATGCTGCATATGCTGGAGTTGATCGCCCCGGACCAGGCGCCACCCCTCAATCCCACGGCGCGCAAAAGGATGGTCGATCGCGCCCGCGAATATGCATTGAGTCACCTCGACGAGCCGCTGTCGATCCTCGACCTGTGCAACCACATCGGCGCCAGCCGGCGCAAACTCCAGTACTGTTTTCAGGAGACGCTGGGCATCAACCCGGTGGCCTATCTGCGGGCACTGCGCCTCAATGCGGTGCGCCGCGAACTGCGAACCAGCACCCAAGCCCACGGCGTACAGGAAGTGGCGGCGCGCTGGGGCTTCTGGCATTTGAGCCGGTTCGCAAGCGATTACCGCACCATGTTCGGCGAAAGCCCTTCCCAGACCCTGCGTCGCACGCAACTCTGCTGAAAACGGATAACCGCCGCACTCTGCGCGTTACTAGGATGGCCCACACCACTTGATGGGAGGGGCATTCGATGATTCACCACAATAATGCAAGCGCCACACGCATGACGCTGTTCACCCTGGGGCTGCTGGGTTGCTGCGCCAGTGTCCAGGCCACCGAGAACGGTGCGCCGACCACCGCTGTCGGTGTGTACGATTTCGGCGCGGGGATGATGCCGCCGGCCACGCCGTTCGGGACCGTGGGACTGCGCACGGCGTTTTACTCGGCCAATGTGCAGAAGGACCGTAACGGTCGCTCCGTCGACAACCACTTCTCACTGGATGTGTTGTCCATCGGCGTCGCCTACATGCGCATGACCGATCACACGGTGCTGGGCGCCAACTATGGTTTCGGGGTGGTGGTACCGTTCTTCAAGATGGACGCTTCCGTCAAGGTACCGACCCCGGCCGGCCCGCTGAGCCTGGAGGCCGATCCGTTTCGAATGGCCGACATGCAGTTTCTGCCGGTGATCCTGCAATGGAACCTGTCGCCGAACCTGTTTATCAACACGCAACTGCAGATCCAGGCGCCCACCGGTGACTACGACAAGAATCGTTTGATCTCCCCAGGGCTCAATCACTGGACGTTCTCGCCGATCGTCAACGCCACCTACATCACCGACAGTGGCTTCGAGGTTTCCTCAAGCGTTGAGGTGGACGTCAATACCCGCAACCCCGCGACCGACTACAAGAACGGTGTCGAATACCGCCACGAATTTGCCGTGGGCCAGCATGTAGGGCCGTGGACCCTGGGCCTGGGTGGTTACTACTACCGCCAGTTCAGCGATGACGACGCCCCGGGGTTGCAATCGGGCAACCGGGCGCGGGTGCTGGCTGTCGGGCCGGCCGTGAGTTACTTCAAGCCCGGCCTGCCGCCCATTTGGCTGCACGCCTACAAGGAAACCGATGCCCGCAACCGTGCCGAGGGTTACACCGTGGCACTGCGCATTTCTCAAAGTTTCTAAGGGGCTGGCCATGAACTCATCACATTCCGATTCCCCCTCGCCGCGGCAAGCCACCGGGCGCCGTGAAGGGCTGGTGCTGATGTTGGGCAGCAGCCTGACCATCATGGGCGCGGCCATGGTCGCGCCGATCCTGCCCAAGCTAGGCGCCGAGTTCGGTGCACTGGAACCGCGCGCCGACCTGCTGGTGCCCTTGGCGGTCACCGGGCCGGCACTCGCGATTGCGCTGTGCGCGCCCCTGGCCGGCTGGTTGGCCGACCGGGTCGGGCGCAAGGCGTTGCTGATAATCGCCACGCTGTTGTATGCCGTGCTCGGGGCCATCCCGGCGCTGCTGGATAACTTGCCCGCCATCGTCGCTGTACGCCTGCTGTTCGGCGCGGCGGAGGCGGCGGTGATGACCTGTTGCGCGACGCTGATTGCCGACTATTGGCACGGCGAGGAACGGCTGCGCTACATCAATCGGCAAGTGGTCACCATCGGTTTGGTCGGCTCGCTGTTCTATGTCGTGGGCGGCGCGTTGGGCGAACACTCCTGGCGTCTGCCATTCCTGCTGTACCTGCTGCCACTGCTGTTGGTGCCGATGATGATCAAGGTGCTGTGGGAACCCGCCGCCGCTCGCCAGCCCGTCGAGGTGGCTGAACAGGGCAGGGTGGCCGTGCTGCCGTTGGTGCTCGGTTATCTGCTGATCCTCAGTGGGATGGTGCTGAGTTTTATCGTGCCGATCCAGGCGCCGGTTTTACTTGTCAGCCTCGGCATCACTTCAAGCACGATGATCGGGCTGTCGGCGGGGGGCAGTCTGCTGGCGACCTTGGGCGGTTCGTTAGCCTGGCCGCTGCTGCGCCGGCGCATCGGCATCCCCGGTTGCAATGCGCTGTTGCTGAGCCTGCTGGGCCTGGGGTTGTGGCTGCTGATGCGCGCACCGAGCTACAGCATGGTGCTGGTGGCCGTGCTGATCCATGGCCTGGGCGCCGGGCTGCTGGTGCCCAACGCGATGGCGCCGGTGATGAATGCCCTGAGCGCGAAAACCCGCGGGCGCGGCTTGGGTGGGTTCACGGCGTTTCTGTATTTCGGTCAATTTGTCAGCCCGCTGGTGGTGGCCGTGCTCAGCGTTTATTCGGGTGACGTGCGTCGTTCAATCCTGTGGCTGGCCTGCGCCAGTTTTGCGTCGGCCCTGGCCTGGGCACTGGCAGGCCTGCAAGCACGGCGCAAAGCGCTGACCCAGGCATTCGGATCAAGTCATTCGTAATCAAGAGGAGATAGGCATGGACATCCACAACCTGCTGGACAGCGAAGACGCCACCGGTTTGGCCGAATGGGTCAGGCGCGGTGAGGTGCAGCCCGGCGAGCTGCTGGAAGCGGTGATCGAGCGTATCGAACGGGTCGAACCGCAGCTGAATGCGGTGGCCGAGCGGCTTTACGATTCGGCCCGCCAGTCGGTACGCGCGTCGCGCCCCGGCCCCGGTGTGTTTGCCGGGGTACCGACCCTGATCAAGGATCTGTTTTCGCCGGTCAACGGCGCGGCGATGACCCATGGCTCGCAGGCGTTGGGAGGCGCTCGCGCTGACTTTGACGCCGAACACGTAAGCCGTATCCGCCGTGCCGGGTGCGTGATTGTCGGTACCAGCACCTCACCCGAATTCGGCACCTCGTATTCCACCGAGTCGAACCGCTTTGGCGCCACGCGCAACCCCTGGAATATCGGCCACAGTGCCGGCGGTTCCAGCGGCGGCGCGGCAGCCTTGGTGGCGGCGCGCGTCGTACCGTTTGCCCATGGCAACGATGGCGGTGGTTCCTTGCGTGTGCCGGCGTCCTGCTGTGGGGTGTTCGGCCTCAAGCCCAGCCGTGGGCTGTTGCCTTCCGGGCCGATGATCGGCGAGGGCTGGGCCGGCATGGGCAGCCCCCATGCGATTACCTTGTCGGTACGTGACAGCGCCGCGCTGCTGGATGCCACGGCCGGGATCGACCTGGGCGCACCTTATGCCGCGCCGCTGCAGGCGCAGCCCTATGTCACCGCGCTGCAGCAGGACCCTCGGCCGCTGCGGATCGCCCTGGTCGAGCAGCTCGGGCCTTGGCCGACCTCCGGCGAAAGTGCGCAAGCCGTACGCCAGGCCGCCAGGTTGTGTGAATCCCTGGGCCACCGCGTTGAACCGGTCAACTTGCCGGTGGCGCTGCCGGCGTTTCTCGATCAGGTCTTCACCATCATCGGTGCAAGCACGCGTCACTACGTCGATGTGTTGGGGCAGATGCGCGGTTCCGCCGTACAGCCTGAGGAGCTGGAAGCCCGCACCCGCATTATCCTGCGCTGCAAAGGGGCCGTCAGCGGTGCGCAGTACGCCGGTGCCGTGGAATGGATTCATGCCTTGGGCCGGCAGTTGGCGGTGTTCATGCAGGATTACGACCTGATCCTCACGCCGACCCTGGCCCGCGAGCCGGTGCCGATCGGGGAGCTGGACCTGCAAGACGACCGCTTGAGCCTGGAGGAACTGATCGAACGGTTCCACAGCTACTCACCGTTCACGGCGCTGTTCAATGCCAGCGGGCAACCGGCGATGTCGGTACCGTTGTACTGGAGCGCTGCCGGCCTGCCGATGGGCGCCCACTTCGCCGCGCGCTTTGGCGAAGAAAGTACCCTGCTGGCCCTTGCGGGGCAGTTGGAGCGGGCCCAGCCCTGGCGCGGTCGGGTTCCGCCGGTCAACGCCTGTCGGTTGTGAGCGTCTGAGGGCTTCTGCATCGGGCGGGTGGACCGACCTGCCTGATGCAAAACGCCTTCTGGTCATTCAGCCGCGAATCGCTGCCTTTTTATCCGGTACATATCACCGTCCGCATGGCTGAGCAGGGTATCGGCATCTTCCCCGTCCTGGGGATAAACCGCCACGCCGATGCTGCAGGACGGCATCTTCACCCCACCAAACTCGGGCCCCAGCGGCTCGGCCATGACCGCGAGTATCTGCACCACCCTGACAGAAATAGCCTCCCGCGACGGGATGTCGGTCAACAGCACCGTGAACTCATCACCGCCCATCCGCGCCACCAGGTCGCTGTCGAGTACGCAGCGTTCCAGGCGTCGGGCGATCGCACACAGCACGCGATCGCCCATGGCATGGCCATGCACATCGTTGATGCCCTTGAAGTCATTGATGTCCAGGAACAGCAACGCCAGGCCGCGGTTGTGGGACTGGGCACTGTGCAGGGCCTGGTCCAGCCGATCATTGAACAGTGAGCGGTTGGTCAGGCCCGTCAGCGGATCATGGTGGGCAAGGAAGCGCAGTTCTTCTTCGGCCTGGGTGAGCGCCGTCACGTCCCGTGCGACGCCGATGCGCGCGCCCACCTCTTTGGACCAGAAGGCCGCCCACAGGATGTGCACCACGCTGCCGTCCTTGCGTATGTAGCGGTTGCGAAAGTCGACATGGGAGTGGCCATTCATGACCCGCACAATCGAGGCCCGGGTGCGCGCCAGGTCTTCCGGGTGCATGTAGTGGGTGATCAGGGTGCCGACCAGTTCGTCGGCACGGTAGCCGAGCAGGGCCTCGCAGCCATCGCTGACGAAGACAATCTGGCTGTCGCCGTCGACGACAAATACCGTATCCAGCATCAGGTGGATCAGTTTCGGGTACAGCGCTTGCAGGTCAACGGGCATGGGGCATCGGGCGTCCGGTTCATATCGGTCGATCATAGCCCGATCATGAGCTGGGGCGTCGAGCAATCCTGCACATTTTTTAGTCCGCTCGGCAGTTGCCGAGGGCGGTCTGGCAGGGGCTTTTCGCGTTGTGGGACGCGCTGGGAGCCACAGGGAGAGTTGTCGTACAACCGAATGCGCTATGATGCGCGTTCCTCCGCCAACCGAGATACCCGTTCTTGATGGACAACCCGAACGTCCAGCCCACCGTTCGCCGCCGGCACCGCAGCCTGGCCGAAGAACTGGTCACCGAGCTTTCCCGGCGCATCTGTTCCGGTGAGCTGCCGCGTGCCACCAAGCTGCCCACCGAATCCGAAGTGATGGCCGAACATGGGGTGAGCCGCACGGTGGTGCGCGAGGCCATTTCGCGCCTGCAGGCCTCGGGCCTGGTGGAAACCCGACACGGCGTCGGCACCTTTGTGAAGGATATCCCGAGCCCCAGCGGGTTTCGCATCGACCCGGACAGCATCGTGACCTTGCAGGATGTGCTGGCCGTGCTGGAGTTGCGCATCAGCCTGGAGGTGGAGGCTGCCGGCCTGGCGTGCGTGGGGCGCACCGACGAGCAATTGCAGGTGATGCGCGACTCGCTGGATGCGCTCAACTCGCGGGCGGTGAGTGCCGACTACGCGGTGTCGGCAGACTTTCAGTTCCACCAGCAAATCGCGTTGGCCACGGGCAATCGTTACTTCACTGACATCATGTTGCACCTGGGGCTCAACATCCTGCCGCGTACACGCCTGCACTCCAAACGCCTGGCCAACGCCAACAAGGAGCCCTTCCTGGAGCGCTTGAGCCGTGAGCATGAGGACATCTACAAAGCCATCCTGCGCCGTGACGCCGATGCGGCTCGGGCGGCGATGCGCCTGCACCTGTCCAACAGCCGCGAGCGTATGCGTCGGGCCTATGAAGCCGCCGCCGCCGAATTGTCGAACGGCCCGGCCGCGGTGAACGCGCCGCCCTGAAGCCGGCTGCCCGGTTCATCGGCCGGCGCTGGCGGTTGCTGCTCGACCTTGGCGCGAAACGCTTCCGAACTGTCCTTGGGCGCAAAGCCCAGGTGCTCGGTGTGCCGGGTGCTCCACCAGCGATCGCGATTGGCCGAGACGCCATACACCACACTGTGTCCCACATCCTTGGCCAGCAGGGCGCGCGCCACCAGGTGGTCCAGGTCGGTGTAGCTCAGCCAGGTCGACAGCATCCGCCGGTTGCGCGGCTCGGGGAACGACGAGCCGATGCGCAAGCTCACGGTTTCAATCCCATAGCGGTGAAAGTAGAACGCCGCCAGGTCTTCGCCGTAAGCCTTGGAGAGGGCGTAGTAGCCATCCGGACGGCGCGGTGAGTGCACGTCCAGTTCAACGTCCTGGAGATAGAAACCGGTGACGTGGTTGGAACTGGCAAACACAATCCGCTTGACCCCCTGCTGTCGCGCCGCCTCGTAAATGTGGAATGTGCCGCGAATATTGGCGTCGAGAATCTCCTCGAACGGCCGCTCCACGGAAATCCCGCCCAGGTGAACGATGGCGTCGACGCCGTTGACCAGCGCCGCCACGGCGGCCTTGTCGGCCAGGTTGCAGGTGATCACCTCGTCGTGCTCTCCACGGCTGGGGGCCATGGGGCTGATGTCCGATGCGCGGACGATGTCGGCATGGGCCTGCAAGGTGTTCCGCAGGATTTGCCCCAGGCCGCCGGCAGCGCCGGTGAGCAAGATGCGCGTGAAGGGTTTGGGTGGTGTGGTCATGGTCAGGTCTTCCATTGAACGCTGAATGCAGGTGGCTTGCCTGTCGAGCGATGCGCACTCGCCAGGCAAGTCGTGGGGGCTTTACATGAAGTTGTACTGGATGCCCAGGCGCCACCGCGCCTGGCGGTCTTCGGACGTGGCGTTGACCTTCACATCACCAATCTCCATGAACGGGGCCCATTCCTTGTTGAGCTTGTATTTGACGATCAGGTTCTGTTCGTAATCGCTCTTCTTGTTGTCGTAGCGGATGTAGTCAGTCTTGAAGTAGATGAACTGATATTCATACGCCCACTTACTGGCCGGCGTGTAGCCGAGCCAGCCCTCGAAACGATGGGTGGTCTGGTCATCCTTGATGTGGTCGGGCAAGTCCTCGTTGACCTGGTCGCGGTCCAGCTTCTTGGCGTCCAGGCGATAGCGCGTGGCGGCGTAGAAGGCGTCGTTGATCTTGTAGTTGTACTTGAGGCCGAACTTGTAGGTGGTCGAGTCTTTCGAGCTGTCCATCTGGAACGCCGGGGTCAACGTCGATTGCGCGCTGAGTTTGTAGTTGTAGCTCACGGTGAACTCGTGCCCGTTGTTGACCATGTTGTCGTAGGCGACGTCTTCACGGTCGCCGGCGGTGCGGTATTTCATTTCCGCTTCAAATCCCAGGCCACTGTCCAGGCGGTAGTTGAGCTTGATTCGGTCAGCGTGGGCGCTGTCCTCCTCGGTGAACTGGTGGCGGTAGTTGATGCTGGCAGAGTCAGCGCTGACATACAGCGGCAGGCCGAGGGTCAGGGCAGTAACGAGCGTGCGTAGGGTGGTGTTCATACGGTCTTCTTTTTTGTTTTTGTTAGGGTCGTTTGACGGTTGCTACGGCAGTGGGTTGTTGCGTATGGCTCTCATCTAATGTGCCGATATACGTTATCGTACGACAAGATGACTCGTCTATGGGTTATCGGTGGTTTTGAAACATCTTGAAATATATGTGCCCAGTGAATAGGGCTTTACAGTAATCCTAGTTATTCCTTAGTTGTCTTTAAAAATAAGGGTTTTGTCGGGATTTATTGAAAATGCATGCAGAAGAGGGGCGGGTTATTGGGTCTTTTCAAGTGTTGTACGATGACCTATGATCGGTCGCAACAGACGACACTCCCGTCACAAATCCAATAAGAAGGCTTACGACGTCCATGAGAATCACAGCAGTCAACGTCCAGGTATTTTCCTACCCGACCCGCCGCGCAGTGGACAGTGCCGGCCATGCGCACCCCGGTGATGTCACCCAGGCGCAGATGGCTTTGCTGCGCATCCAGACCGAAGACGGCCACGAGGGTTATGCCTTCGGCGCCCCTGAACTGATTCGCCCGTATGTACTGGATGGTTTCGTGCGCAAAGTGCTGGTGGGGCAGAACGCTTTCGATCGCGAAAAGATCTGGCACGACCTCGCGCACTGGCAGCGCGGCAGTGCCAGCCAGTTGACCGACCGCGCCCTGGCGCTGGTGGAGCAGGCCCTGTGGGATTGGGCCGGGCGCAAGCTGGGTGTGCCGGTGCACAAGTTGATTGGCGGTTTCCGCGACAAGGTGCCGGCCTACGGCTCCACCATGTGTGGCGACGAACTGCCCGGTGGCCTGGCCACCCCTGAAGACTACGGGCGTTTTGCCGAGACCCTGGTGCAACGCGGCTACAAGGCCATCAAGCTGCACACCTGGATGCCGCCGGTGTCCTTCGCCCCGAGCCCGCGCATCGACGTGCAGGCTTGTGCGGCGGTACGCGAAGCGGTCGGCCCGGACATCGCCCTGATGCTCGACGGTTATCACTGGTACAGCCGCACCGAAGCGCTGTACATCGGGCGTGAGCTGGAGAAGCTCGACTTCGCCTGGTTCGAAGAGCCGATGATGGAAGAGTCCGCCGAGTCCTATGCCTGGCTGGCGGGGCAGTTGGACATTCCGGTGCTGGGCCCGGAAACCCTGTCCGGCAAACACCTCGCCCGTGCCAGTTGGGTCAAGCACGATGTGTGCGATATCTTGCGCGCCGGTGTGGCGGGCGTCGGCGGCATTGCGCCGTGCTTGAAGGTTGCGCACCTGGCTGAATCCTTCGGCATGGATTGCGAGATTCATGGCAACGGTGCGGCCAACCTGGCCGTGGTCGGCGCGATCAAGAACTGCACCTGGTATGAGCGTGGCCTGTTGCACCCGTACCTGGATTACGACGAAGTACCGGCCTACCTCAAGCGTCTGGTAGACCCGATGGACAACGACGGTTTTGTGCACCTGTCCGACTTGCCGGGCCTGGGTGAAGACATCGATTTCAACTTCATCGAGACCAATACGCTTAAAAGCTTCTGACGTGTACAGGGTCAGTCCGGCATCAGTCGGGCTGATCAAGAGCCCTATAAATATAAAAAAGGCACTCTTGTTATGAGCATTTTCCCTTCGCTGTGGGCGCGGGTGTTCGTCGCCGCGCTGGCTGTCACCGCTGTACCTGCAAGCTTCGCAAAAACCCCGGCCGATCAATTGATCGTCGGCATGAGCATGATCAACCTGCTGTCCCTCGACCCGGCGGCGGCCACCGGCCTGGACGTGTCGGAGATCAACGCCAACCTCTATGACATGTTGCTGGTGCAGGACGTCGCCCAGCCGGATCGCCTGGTACCGGCGCTCGCCGAGCGCTGGCAGGTCAGTGATGACCGCAAGACCCTGACCTTCAACCTGCGCACCGGCGTGAAATTCCAGTCCGGCAATGACCTGAGTGCCGAAGACGTTGCCTGGTCGTTGCAGCGCGTGCTCAAGCTCAACCTCGCACTGGCCTCCACCTGGAAGGCCTACGGCTTTACCGCCGAGAACGTCGAGCGCTACATGCGTGCCACGGATGCCACGACCTTCGTGATCGAGCTGCCCCGGCCCACCGACCCGCTGCTGGTGCTCAACACCCTGGCGACCTCGCCGAGTGCGTTTGTCCTCGATCGCAAGAAAGTCCTCGAACACCAGAAGAACAACGACATGGGCGCCGCCTGGCTGGTGACTCATGCCGCCGGCAGCGGTGCGTTCGTGCTCAATGACTGGCGCGCCAACGACGTGATCCTGATGACCCGTTTCGACGGGTACTGGGGCGGCCCGGCCAAGCTCAAGCGCATCGTCATGCGCAACATGACCGAGTCGCAGTCGTTGCGCCTGATGATCGAGCGCGGCGACCTGGACATCGCCAAAGGCATGTCTGCGCCGGACATTGAAGCCCTGCAGAAAAGCGCCAAGGTCCGCACCCAGACCTTGCAGCGCGGCACCCTGTACTACGTCGCCCTGAGTGTGAAGCAACCGATGTTTGCCGATGCGCGCGTGCGCAAGGCCGTGCGTGCGCTGATCGATTACCAGGGCATCAACCAGACCGTCATGCCCCATTACGGCGTGATCAACCAACGGCCGCTGCCCCTGGGCCTGGCCGCGCGCCTGCCGGATCCGGGTTACACGCTCAACGTCAAGCAGGCCAAGGCCTGGCTGGCCGAGGCCGGTTACCCGAACGGTTTCAAGACCACCATTCGCGTGCTCGCCGAACCGCCGTTTATCAACATTGCCTCCAACCTGCAGTCGACCCTGGCCCAGGCCGGTATCGACGCCAGCATCATCACCGGCACGGGCAACCAGATCTATGGCGCAATGCGTGAGCGCAGCTTCGACATCATCGTCGGCCGCGGCGGTGGCGGGGCCGAACGGCATCCGCACTCCAGCCTGCGTACGCTGGTGTACAACCCGGATAACCGCGATGAGGCCAAGCTCACCAACTTCCAGGGCTGGCGCACATCCTTCTACAGCCCCGAGCTGAACCAGCTGATCGAGCGCGCGGAAGTCGAGCCTGACACAGGCAAGCAACTGGCCCAATACCGCGACATCCAGGAGCAGGTCGACCGGCAGGTCGGGGCCATTTTGCCGGTCTCGCAAATGACCGACACCGTGGTGGTGTACGAAGACGTGGCCGACTTCCAGGGCCATACCGCCGCGACCACGCGCTACAAAGACGTCTACAAGAAGCGCTGACCGATTATCAGGAGCTCACTATGTTTGTTATGACTGCCTCTGTCATGGGCGCTCGCGCGTCCAACACGGCCCGGCGCGCGGGTACGGTGCTGGTGACCTTGCTCGGCCTGCTGGCCCTGACGTTCATCATCGGCCGGGTCATGCCGCTCGACCCCGTGCTGGCGGTAGTCGGGCCGGATGCCGACAGTTCCACCTATGATCAGGTGTACCGGTCGATGGGCCTGGACAAGCCGATCTGGACCCAATTCGGTCTTTACCTCAATGACCTGCTCCACGGTGACTTCGGCAATGCGCTGTTGACCGGCCACCCGGTACTGGACGATATCCTGCGCGTCTTTCCCGCGACGATTGAACTGGCCACCCTGGCGATTCTGTTCGGCGTGCTGATCGGTTTGCCCCTGGGCGTCTGTGCCGCCAGCAACCAGGGGCGCCTCGGCGATCACGTGGCGCGGGTGATCACCTTGTTCGGCTACTCCACGCCGATTTTCTGGCTGGGCATGATGGGGTTGCTGGTGTTCTACGCCTGGCTCGGCTGGGCCGGTGGAGCGGGGCGCATCGACCTGGCCTATGACGGCATGGTGCCCGAGGTCACCGGCCTGCTGCTGATCGACTCGACCCTGGCACGTGACTGGGAGGCCTTCGCCAGCGCCCTGCGCCACATCGTGTTGCCGGCGCTGATCCTCGGCCTGAACTCGGTGGCGTATATCAGCCGCATGACCCGCAGCTTCATGCTCGAGCAGCTGTCCCAGGAGTACATCATCACCGCGCGGGTCAAGGGCTTGTCCCGGCGCCAGGTGGTGTGGGGGCATGCGTTTCGCAACATCCTCGTGCAGTTGCTGACGGTGGTTGCGCTGGCCTACGGCTCGTTGCTGGAGGGCGCGGTGCTGATCGAAACCGTGTTTGCCTGGCCGGGGTTCGGCCAGTACCTGACCAGCAGCCTGATGCTCGGCGACATGAACGCGGTGATGGGCTGCGTGTTGGTGATCGGCTTGATTTTCGTCGCGCTCAACCTGATCAGCGACGCCTTGTACAAGGTGTTCGACCCCCGCACCCGTTAACGCACTGCGCCGTACCGATAAAACTATAAAAAGAAGGAATTTTGCATGAAGACGGTATTTTCAACACTGCACCTTGGCCTGTTGACGGCGATGCTCGCCCTTGGGCCGATGACAACGGCCAGCGCCAAGACCCCCGCCGATCAATTGATCGTCGGCATGAGTATGGTCAACCTGTTCTCCATCGACCCGGCCAATGCGCCTGGCCTGGATGCCTCCGGCGTCAACGCCAACCTCTACGACACCCTGATCAAGCGTGACCAGGGCAACCCGGAAAAACACCTGCCGCAATTGGCCGAGCGCTGGGACATCAGCGAAGACGGCAAGCAGGTGACCTTTCATCTGCGCCAGGATGTGAAATTCCATTCGGGCAACCCGCTGACCGCCGAGGACGTGGCGTGGTCGCTGTACCGGGTGATGAAGCTCAATTTCGGCCTGGCCACCACCTGGAAGGCCTACGGCTACAGCGTCGAGAATATCCAGTCGCTGATCCGCGCCACGGACGCCCACACCCTGGTCATCGACCTGCCGCAGACCATCGACCCGCTGCTGCTGGTGGACTCCCTGGCGATCTCGCCGAGCGCCGTGGTAGTGGACCGCAAGACGGCCCTGGCCCATGAGAAAAACGGCGACCTCGGCGCCGGCTGGCTGGTGACCAACGAGGCCGGCAGTGGCCCCTTCGTGCTGACCAAGTGGAGCGCCAACGATTCGCTGCTGCTGACCCGTTTCGACGGCTACTGGGGCGGCGCGGCGAAGCTCAAACGCGTGGTGGTGCGGCACATGACCGAATCCCAATCCTTGCGCCTGATGCTCGAACGCGGCGACCTCGACCTGGCCTACGGCATGGCGGCGCCGGACATTCGCGCCATCGACGGCTCGGACAAGATCCAGGTGCAGTCATTGCCACGCGGCACCATGTACTACGTGGCGATGAGCATGAAGCAACCCGAGTTTGCCAAGCCTCAGGTGCGGGAAGCCGTGCGCAACCTGATCGACTACAAGGGCCTGGATGAACAGGTGATGCCGTACTACGGCAAGCTCAATCAGCAGCCGATGCAGTTGGGGCTGGAAGCGCGCTTGCCGGATCCGGGCTATCACATGGATGTGGCCAAGGCGAAAAAGCTGCTGGCCGAGGCGGGTTACCCCGACGGTTTCAACACCACCATTCGCACGCTGTCGGAGCCGCCGTTCATTGACATCGCCGCGCGCCTGCAAGCGACCCTGGCCGAAGGCGGGATCAAGGCCAGCATCGTCACCGGCACCGGCAACCAGGTCTACGGCGCCATGCGCGCGCGCAATTTCGAGATCATCGTGGCCCGTGGCGCCGAGCGCTATCCCCATCCGTATTTCAGCCTGCGCACCTTCGCCTACAACCCCGACAACAGCGATGACGCCGGCTTGCCGAACTTCCAGGGCTGGCGCGCTTCGTTCTTCAATCCGCAGCTCAACAGCCTGATCGACCAGGCGGGCGTGACGCGCGATTCGGCACAGCGGGTCAGCCTGTATCACCAGGCGCAGAGGCTCTATGACCAGCAGGTGGGGCCGATCCTGATGATCTCGCAGATGACCGACACCGTGGTCAGCGCTGCCGACGTCAAGGGTTTCAGTGGTGACGATGCCGAGGCCACCCGCTACCTGGGTGTCTACAAGCAGCGTTGAGTGGGGCTGCGGCCCTTCAGAATTCACACAGAGAAGATGCTTATGAATGCCAATCTGTCTTCCATCGACACGGCGGCGAAGCGGCCGGTGGATCGCTCGCCGGGCTCCAGTTTCGATGCCTTCTGCAAGAGCGGCCTGCGGGTGCTGCGTCACCTGTTGCGCAACCCCATGACCCTGGCGGGCCTGCTGGTTGCGCTGCTCTTGGTGGTGGTCGCGGCCTTTGCGCCGTGGATCGCCACCCACGACCCGGTCGCGCAAAACCTCGCCACAGCCTTGCAGGCGCCGGGCTCGGCGCACTGGTTCGGCACCGACGAATACGGTCGGGATATTTTCAGTCGGCTGGTCTATGGCTCGCGGATCACGCTGTACATCATTGCCCTGGTAACCGTGATCGTCGGTCCCATCGGGCTGTTTATCGGCACCGTCTCGGGCTACTTCGGCGGGGCGGTCGACACCGTGTTCATGCGCCTGACCGATATCTTTATTTCCTTCCCCAGCCTGGTCCTGGCGCTGGCCTTTATCGCCGCCCTGGGCCCTGGCCTGGAGCATGCGGTGGTGGCGATTGCCTTGACCTCATGGCCACCGATTGCGCGGCTCGCGCGGGCTGAAACCCTGTCCCTGCGCAACGCCGACTTTGTCGTCGCCGTGGAACTGCAAGGCGCGTCGCCGGCGCGGATTATCCTGCGCCATATCGTGCCGATGTGCCTGTCCTCGGTGATCATCCGCCTGACCATGAACATGGCCGGGATCATCCTCACCGCCGCCGCGTTGGGCTTCCTCGGCCTGGGTGCCCAGGCGCCGCTGCCGGAGTGGGGCGCGATGATTTCCACCGGACGCCGCTACATGCTCGAGTGCTGGTGGCTGGTGGCGGTTCCCGGGGCGGCGATCATGTTGGTCAGCCTGGCCTTCAACCTGTTGGGCGATGGCCTGCGGGACATCCTTGATCCGCGCAGCGAATAATCGGAGAACACCTTATGTCTGCCATCAAGCTGAATGTCGAAGGGCTGAATGTGCGCTTCGTCAGTGGCCAGAAAGAAACCCACGCCGTGCGCGATGTGTCCTTTACCTTGGGTCGGGAGAAACTGGCGATTGTCGGTGAGTCCGGCTCAGGCAAGTCCACCGTCGGGCGCAGCCTGCTCAAGCTGCATCCGCCCAGCGCCAGAATCACCGCCAAGGCCATGGCGTTTGGCGAGGTCGACCTGCTCTCGGCCAGTGAAAAGGCGATGCAGAAGATTCGCGGCCAGCGTATCTCGATGATCATGCAAGACCCCAAGTACTCGCTGAACCCGGTGGTCAAGGTGGGCGACCAGATTGCCGAAGCCTACCTGGCCCACCACAAGGCCAGTCGCAGTGATGCGCGCGAGCGAGTCATGCAGATGCTCGAGCAGGTGCACATCCGCGATCCGAAGCGGGTCTACAACCTGTACCCCCACGAGGTGTCCGGCGGTATGGGCCAGCGCATCATGATCGCGATGATGGTGATCACGCGTCCGGAAGTGATCATTGCCGATGAGCCTACGTCGGCGCTGGATGTCTCGGTGCGCCAGCAAGTGCTCAACGTGCTGGAAGAACTGGTAGACCAGCAGCAGATGGGGCTGATTTTTGTCAGCCACGACCTCAACCTGGTGCGCAACTACTGTGACCGCGTGCTAGTGATGTACGCCGGGCGCGTCGTCGAATCCCTGGCTGCCTGCGACCTGCAATACGCCGAGCATCCCTACACCCGTGGCCTGCTGGCCGCGCTGCCGAGCATGGATAACCGTCGCGTGCACCTGCCGGTGCTCAAGCGCGATCCACTCTGGCTGACTCAATAAGGAACCTGACCATGCCTATGATCCAAGCGCACGCCTTGAACCTGAGTTTCGGCACCGGCGCTGCCATCAACCAGGTGCTGCACGATGTGAGCCTGAGTGTCGCCGACGGCGAATCGTTCGGCCTGGTGGGGGAGTCCGGTTCGGGCAAGACCACCGTGCTGCGCTGCCTGGCCGGGCAATACCGGCATTGGAACGGCGAGCTGAGCATCGCCGGCGCGCCGTTGCAGCACAAGATTCCCAAGGAGCACTTTCGCAAAGTGCAGATGGTCTTCCAGGACCCCTACGGCTCCCTGCACCCCAGGCACACCATCGACACCGCCCTGCGCGAGCCGCTGATTATCCACGGGGTAGGGGACAAGGACGACCGGATCAACGAGATCCTGCTCAAGGTCGGCCTCAACGACAGCTTCCGCTTTCGCTATCCCCATCAGTTGTCCGGTGGGCAGCGCCAACGGGTGGCGATCGCGCGCGCGTTGATCCTTGAGCCCCGCGTGCTGTTGCTGGATGAACCGACCTCGGCCCTGGATGTGTCGGTCCAGGCCGAGATCCTCAACCTGCTGGCGGACCTGCGCCAGCGCGAGAAACTCACCTATCTGCTGGTCACCCATGACCTGGGGGTGGTCACTCACTTGTGCGACCGGGTGGCGGTGATGCAGCACGGCCGGATCGTCGAATTGCTCGACTGCCAGGCCTTGAGCCAGGACCAGGCCGTGCACGACTACACGCGCATGCTGGTGCAGGCCAGTCGTGACTTCAGCCAGGAGTCTGAGCGACGGCGGGTCGGCTGATTCCTGTAGTCATCGTATGACTATGCTTGATTGGTCATGCGCTGATTACTATGAAATGCGATTAATGTGCTGTTTTTATTGAGTTAAATCTAAAGGTGCGAACTAAGGCACTTAGGACTAGCTAACAATCATTTGTAGTTGTACGATGACGTACCTCTTAAGGTATCCCTTTATTTTTTGATTTGAGGTTTGCGAACATGACGCCACAAGAACTAAAAACAGTCCTGTCTTCCGGCTTGCTCTCGTTCCCGGTTACCGATTTTGACGCGGCCGGTGACTTCCGAGCCGACACCTATGCCCGCCGCCTGGAATGGCTGGCACCCTACGGCGCCAGCGCGTTGTTCGCGGCCGGGGGCACCGGGGAATTCTTCTCCCTGGAAGCCAAGGAATACACCCAGATCATCAAGACTGCCGTGGACACCTGCAGGGGCCAGGTGCCCATCCTCGCCGGGGCAGGGGGGCCGACTCGTCAGGCCATCGCCTACGCCCAGGAGGCCGAGCGCCTCGGTGCCGCCGGTATTCTGCTGATGCCTCACTACCTCACCGAAGCCAGCCAGAAAGGCCTGGTGGCCCACGTTGAGCAGGTGTGCAATTCGGTGGATTTCGGCGTGGTGGTGTACAACCGCAACCTGTGCCGTCTCAATGCCGACAGCCTCGAGCAGCTGGCCGAGCGCTGCCCGAACCTGATCGGTTTCAAGGACGGCATCGGTGAAGTCGAATCCATGGTGTCGATCCGTCGTCGCCTCGGCGATCGCCTGACCTACCTCGGCGGGCTGCCGACCGCCGAAGTCTATGCCGCGGCCTACAAGGCCCTGGGCGTGCCGGTGTATTCCTCGGCGGTGTTCAACTTCATCCCGAAAACCGCGATGGATTTCTACCGTGCCGTGGCCGCCGACGACCACGCCACCGTGGGCCGCTTGATCGATGATTTCTTCCTGCCGTACCTGGCGATCCGCAACCGCTGCGAAGGTTATGGCGTGAGTATCGTCAAGGCCGGTGCACGCCTGGTCGGCCACGACGCCGGCCCGGTGCGCGCGCCGTTGACCGACTTGCTGCCTCAAGAAGTGGAGCAGTTGGACGTGCTGATCAAGGCATTGGGCGCCCAGTAAGCCCCCTGTAGGAGCGAGCTTGCTCGCGAAAAAACCACAGACGACTCGGGCCACCCGGTAACGCTGTGTGTTGGTTGACGCGTTTCGCGGGCAAGCCCGCTCCTGCAACCGCCTTATCAACTACCTCGAAAAAACCGGGCGGCAGATGTAGCGCACCTCGGTGTGAATACCGGCAAAAACAAGGAGAACAACATGCCGTATCAACCCTCGAAAAAAACCTCGGTGCGTTGCGCGCTGGCCCTCGTGGCGCTTGGATGCAGCCCGCTGTCATGGGCGCTGCAAGCCCCGTCAAACCTGCAGGTACCGACGCTGGCCTTTGATGACCGGCAAATCATCCTGGTGTGGGAAAAACCTGCCGAGCATGCCGGCATCAAGGATTACCGGGTCTACGCCAACGGCACGCTGCTGGGCAGCGCGAATGCCAACAATGACCAGGTGTCACCGGCCAAACCCTACATCGACCAGTTTTATCGGCAAGACACCGCCAACTTCCACCATCGCATCGGCATTCATAGCTTCACTGCCCGAGGCTTGAAGCCCGACACTGTGTACCGTTTCACCGTGCGTTCGGTGGACGGCAACGGCAAGGAGTCCGCCGACAGCGCCCCGGTGCTGCAACGCACCACCCCGGTTGCGGCGGTATTTGACGTGAAAAAATACGGCGCCAAAGGCGACGGCAGTCACCTCGATACCCAGGCGATCCAGAACGCCATCGATGCCTGCACCGTCGGTTGCAAAGTCTTGCTGCCTGAAGGCACCTACAAAAGCGGCGCGCTCTACCTCAAGAGCAACATGACCCTGGAGATCGCCGAAGGCGCGACCCTGCTCGGCTCCGAGCGCGCCGAAGATTACCCGCTGGCCGGCTACATCCAGTACCCGTATTCCACCACTGTGCGCCCGGCCTCGCTGATCAACGCGTTGCCCCGTGATCCGCGCCAGCATCAGTCATTCGAAAACATCCGCATCGTCGGCCAGGGCACCCTCGATGGCAATGGCTGGAAGCGCAACGCCGATGTCGTCGACGAACGTGGCCAGGCACTGCCGTTCTACCTGCCCAGTGACAATACCCGCTATGCCCGGGACGGCATCCTCGCCAAGGCGCAGGTGGAACAGGCCGTGGCACGCGGCATGAACGTCAAGGACGCCTACGGGCAGATGCGCTCCTCGCTGATTACCCTGCGCAATGTGAAGAATGTGTTCTACGGCGGCTTCACCGTGGTGAACCCGGCGTTCCACGGCATCATGAACCTGGAGACCGAAAACGTGGTGCTGGCCAACACCACCCACACGACCTACGACGCCAACAACGGCGACGGCATCGAGTTCGCCAACAGCAAGGGCGCGATGGTGTTCAACAACTTCTTCGACACCGGTGATGACTGCGTGAACTTTGCGGCCGGCACCGGTGCCGACGCCGTGCACCAGCCGCCGCAGGAAGACGCGTGGATTTTCAACAACTACTTCCGCAAGGGTCATGGCATGGTGGTCGCCGGCAGCCACACCGGTGCCTGGATCCAGAACATCCTGGCCGAAGACAACGTGTCGGACGGCACCGATGCCGGGTTGCGCATGAAGAGCACCAACTTCATGGGCGGCGGCGCGCGCAACGTCACATTCCGCGACTCGGCGATCCGCAATACCGTCAAGCAGGCGTTCATTTTTACCCTCGACTACAACGACCCGAACGCCAAGCTCGACTATCAGCGCTCAACCATCGCGGGGCAGTTCAAGGACATCCGGGTGAGCGACGTGAGCGTCGAGAATGCCCAGGGAGCGGCGATCGAGGTCAAGGGTGATGCCTTGCACAACGCCTACCATCAGGGCCTGGTGTTTGAGCGCGTGCGCTTTCGCGGCGCGGCCAAGGCGCGTATCGATGGACTGAAAGACTCACGCTTCGACCACGTGGTCTTCAGCCAGACCGGCGCTGCCAACCCATGGCAGGTCAGCGATAGCCAAGGGCTGGTGTTCAAGGAGGTGGAGCCGGCACCGTAAGCGCAAACGTTATGGCGAATGGACCCTCGTAGTGAGCGGGCTTGCCCCGCGCTGGGCTGCG
>NZ_FMUC01000032.1:0-1293 GCF_900100935.1 Pseudomonas sp. NFACC25 | reverse complement strand
GCGAACCAGGGGAACTGAAACATCTAAGTACCCTGAGGAAAAGAAATCAACCGAGATTCCCTTAGTAGTGGCGAGCGAACGGGGACTAGCCCTTAAGTGGCTTTGAGATTAGCGGAACGCTCTGGAAAGTGCGGCCATAGTGGGTGATAGCCCTGTACGCGAAAATCTCTTAGTCATGAAATCGAGTAGGACGGAGCACGAGAAACTTTGTCTGAATATGGGGGGACCATCCTCCAAGGCTAAATACTACTGACTGACCGATAGTGAACTAGTACCGTGAGGGAAAGGCGAAAAGAACCCCGGAGAGGGGAGTGAAATAGATCCTGAAACCGTATGCGTACAAGCAGTGGGAGCCCACTTTGTTGGGTGACTGCGTACCTTTTGTATAATGGGTCAGCGACTTATTTTCAGTGGCGAGCTTAACCGAATAGGGGAGGCGTAGCGAAAGCGAGTCTTAATAGGGCGTCTAGTCGCTGGGAATAGACCCGAAACCGGGCGATCTATCCATGGGCAGGTTGAAGGTTGGGTAACACTAACTGGAGGACCGAACCGACTACCGTTGAAAAGTTAGCGGATGACCTGTGGATCGGAGTGAAAGGCTAATCAAGCTCGGAGATAGCTGGTTCTCCTCGAAAGCTATTTAGGTAGCGCCTCATGTATCACTGTAGGGGGTAGAGCACTGTTTCGGCTAGGGGGTCATCCCGACTTACCAAACCGATGCAAACTCCGAATACCTACAAGTGCCGAGCATGGGAGACACACGGCGGGTGCTAACGTCCGTCGTGAAAAGGGAAACAACCCAGACCGTCAGCTAAGGTCCCAAAGTTATGGTTAAGTGGGAAACGATGTGGGAAGGCTTAGACAGCTAGGAGGTTGGCTTAGAAGCAGCCACCCTTTAAAGAAAGCGTAATAGCTCACTAGTCGAGTCGGCCTGCGCGGAAGATGTAACGGGGCTCAAACCATACACCGAAGCTACGGGTATCACGTAAGTGATGCGGTAGAGGAGCGTTCTGTAAGCCTGTGAAGGTGAGTTGAGAAGCTTGCTGGAGGTATCAGAAGTGCGAATGCTGACATGAGTAACGATAATGGGTGTGAAAAACACCCACGCCGAAAGACCAAGGTTTCCTGCGCAACGTTAATCGACGCAGGGTTAGTCGGTCCCTAAGGCGAGGCTGAAAAGCGTAGTCGATGGAAAACAGGTTAATATTCCTGTACTTCTGGTTATTGCGATGGAGGGACGGAGAAGGCTAGGCCAGCTTGGCGTTGGTTGTCCAAGTTTAAGGTGGTAGGCTG
>NZ_FMUC01000006.1:0-357006 GCF_900100935.1 Pseudomonas sp. NFACC25 | reverse complement strand
AGTTCGAAACCGGCACCGTCGACACCGACAAGGAACTGCTGCGCAACCTGGTCGCCTACTACTGCGTGCTGGAAGGCATCTTCTTCTACTGCGGCTTCACCCAGATCCTGTCCATGGGCCGCCGCAACAAAATGACCGGCGTGGCCGAGCAGTTCCAGTACATCCTGCGCGATGAGTCGATGCACCTGAACTTCGGTATCGATGTGATCAACCAGATCAAGATCGAAAACCCGCACTTGTGGGATGCCGAGATGAAGGAAGAAGCGACCCAGATGATCCTGCAGGGGACTCAGCTGGAGATTGAATATGCGCGGGATACCATGCCGCGTGGCGTGCTGGGGATGAACGCGGCGATGATGGAGGATTACCTCAAGTTCATCGCTAACCGTCGCCTGTCGCAGATTGGCTTGAAGGAAGAGTATCCGGGGACGACTAACCCGTTCCCTTGGATGAGCGAGATCATGGACTTGAAGAAAGAGAAGAATTTCTTTGAGACTCGGGTTATTGAGTATCAGACCGGCGGCGCATTGAGCTGGGATTAACCCCGCAGCCCCATGGACCGTAGCATCACGGTCCATGGGCGGGGTTCAGTCCGAGACCTGCTCCAGAAAGATCAACTGCAAAGGCTCATCGAGCCAGTCATCCGCCGCTGCGGCGAAGCGCTGGAAGTATGGCGTCGCAAAATGCGCATCGAGTGCCGCCTGGTCCTTGAACGCCTCACGCATGTAGAACGTACCGGGTTCGTCCCGCTGCTCGAACAACACATAGTCAAGGTTGCCTGGTTCGGTGCGCGTCGGCTCGATCAGGTTCAACAAGCCTGCTTTAAGGGCCTGTTGCTTGCCGAGTTTGGCCTTGAGTACGGCGAGGGAAACCAGGGGTTTGTGCATGGCAGTGACTCTTTCACGGGGTGGGCTGGTACATCCGGCAAGGGCAGCAACCATCAGGGCGCTTAGCCAATAGCCTGAAGCGTTGATCGGTTTTTTCATGCTGGGTGCTCTCAGTGGACTGGGGGCATCGTTGTCCACCTGGCAATAAAGAAACACCGACAAAACCCGCTTACACTTTCTTCAAAGGCTTGAAAATGCCTCACACCATCAAGACCCCCTGCGTCGGCCTGTGCTCCACCGTTTACGGCGACCTGGTCTGCCGGGGCTGCAAGCGTTATCACCATGAAGTGATCCAGTGGAATGGCTACAACGCCGAGGAAAAGCAGGCGGTATGGCTGCGCCTTGAGCAATTGCTGGTGCAGGTGATGGCCAGCAAGCTGGAAGTGTTCGACCCCCAGCGCCTGCGCCAACAACTGGAAGAGCGCAAGATTCGCTTTATGCCGCACCAGTCGCCGTATTGCTGGGCGTACCAGCTGATTGCCCGGGGCGCGCGGGTGATTTCCAGGCTGGACGCCTATGGCTTGGCGTTGTTGCCGGAGTTTCGCGAACGCAGCCTGGCGGATTTGCGCGATGCCATTGACCGGGAGTTTTTCCTGCTGTCCGAGGCGCATTACGAGCGGTATATCGCCCCGGGGTTTATACGCGAAGTGTTCGGTCAGCCTCTCATCGCCAGCAGCATGTGACCGTCGTAGCAGCTGCCGAGGGAATCAGCAGGTCCAGGAAGCTGCGCGATCCACCTGCAAGCCATACCGCTCAATCGCCTGCTGGCACACGTGCCGCTCAAGACTGCCCTGCTCCACCAACGCGGTAAGCGCCGCCAGCACGATGTGATGCCGATCCACCTCAAAGAAATCCCGCAGCGCCGCCCGTGTATCACTGCGACCAAACCCGTCGGTGCCGAGCACGGTGTAGCTCGAGTCCAGATAGGACGCAATCATCTGCGGTACTGCGCGTACGTAGTCGGACACGGCAACCACTGGCGCACCTGCCGGCAAGCAGTCATTCAGGTGACTGACGCGCTTGCCGGCCTGCGGATGCAAGCGGTTCCAGCGTTCCACTTCCCGCGCCTCCCGTGCCAGTTCGCTGAAACTGGTCACGCTGTACACCTCGCTCGCCACGTGCCAATCCTCAGCCAGTAACCGCGCGGCGGCCTGGGCTTCACGCAGCAAGGTGCCCGAACCGAGCAGGCGTACCCGGGCGTCAGCGGCGCCTTCCAGGCGATACAGGCCCTTGATGACCGCCGCCTCCACGCCTGCGGGCAGGCTTGGCTGCGGGTAGTTTTCGTTCATCAGGGTCACGTAGTAGAACTCGTCCACATCCTGTTCCAGCATCTGGCGCATGCCGTGGTCGAGGATCACCGCAAATTCCCCGGCAAACGCCGGATCGTAGGCGCGGCAGTTGGGCACGGTGGCGGCGGTGAGATGGCTGCTGCCGTCCTGGTGCTGCAAGCCCTCACCGCCGAGTGTGGTCCGCCCGGCCGTGGCACCGAGCAGGAAGCCACGGGCGCGCTGGTCGGCGGCGGCCCAGATCAGGTCGCCGACGCGCTGGAAGCCGAACATCGAGTAATAGATGTAGAACGGCAGCATGCGCAGGCCATGCACCGAATAGCTGGTGGCCGCCGCGACCCAGGAACTGATGGCACTGGCCTCGCTGATGCCTTCTTCAAGAATCTGCCCGTCGGTGGCTTCGCGGTAGCTGAGGATCGAACCAATGTCTTCCGGCTCATAGCGCTGGCCGACGCTGGAATAGATGCCGATCTGCTTGAACAGGTTGGCCATGCCGAAAGTACGCGCCTCATCCGCCACGATGGGCACGATGCGCGGCCCGAGCGCCTTGTCCTTGAGCAGGTTGGTCAGCATGCGCACGAAGGCCATGGTGGTGGACATTTCCTTGCCGTCGGCCGCCGTGGCGAAACCGGCGTAACCGCTCACGGGCGGGACGTTCACCGGTGCTGCGGCCTGGCTACGGCTGGGCACGTAGCCGCCCAGGGCCGTGCGCCGCTGATGCAGGTAGCGCAATTCGAGGCTGTCATCCGCAGGCTTGAAGAAGCTCAGCGACTCGGCCTGTTCATCGCTCAGCGGCAACTGGAAGCGGTTGCGGAACGCGAGCAGCGCCTCGCGATCGAGCTTCTTCTGCTGGTGAGTGGTCATCTTGCCCTGCCCGGCCTCGCCCATGCCGAAACCCTTTTTGGTCTGGGCCAGGATCACCGTGGGCTTGCCCTTGACCCGGCGCGCTGCGTGATAGGCGGCATGGATCTTGACCATGTCGTGGCCGCCACGCTTGAGCCGGTCGATCTGCTCATCGCTCATGCCCTCGACCAGGCTGGCCAGCGCCGCGCTCTGGCCGAAGAAGTGTTCGCGGTTGTAGGCCCCGTCCTTGGCGGCGAAGGTCTGGAATTGGCCGTCCACGGTGCTCGACAACGTGTTGACCAGGGAGCCGTCGGCGTCCTTGGCGAGCAAGGGGTCCCAGTCCGAACCCCAGACCAACTTGATCACGTTCCAGCCCGCCCCCGCGAACAATGCCTCCAGCTCGTCGATGATCCGCCCGTTGCCACGCACCGGGCCGTCGAGGCGTTGCAGGTTGCAGTTGACCACCCAGGTCAGGTTGTCGAGGCCTTCGCGCGCGGCCAGGGTCAGGGCCGACATGCTTTCCGGCTCGTCCATCTCGCCGTCGCCGAAGACACCCCACACATGGCGCTCGGCGGTGTCCTGCAAGCCGCGATGCTGCAGATAGCGCATGAAGCGCGCCTGGAAAATCGAACTGATGGGGCCAATGCCCATGGAACCGGTGGGGAACTGCCAGAAGTCCGGCATCAACCACGGGTGCGGGTAGCTGCACAGCCCACGCGCCCCGGCCTTGGCGCCACCGAGTTCCTGGCGATAGTGGGCCAGGTCGTCCGCGCTCAAGCGCCCTTCAAGGAAGGCGCGCGCATAAATGCCGGGGGCCGAATGCGGCTGGTAGAACACCAGGTCGCCGCCAAAGTCGTGATTGCGGGCGCGGAAAAAGTGATTGAAACCCACCTCGAACAAATCCGCCGCACTGGCGTAACTGGCAATGTGGCCACCGAGCTCGCCATAGGCCTGGTTGGCCCGCACCACCATGGCCAGGGCGTTCCAGCGTACCAGCGAGGCCAGGCGCTCTTCGGTGGCCAGGTCGCCGGGAAACGCCGGTTGCTGCTCGACGCTGATGCTATTGATGTAGGGCGTGCCGTGGCGGGGTTTCCAGTCGATGTGCGCAGCGCTGGCATCGCGGGCCAGCAGGTCGAGGATCTGGCGTGCGCGCTCAGGGCCGGCATTGGCTACCAGCGACGCCAGCGCGTCACGCCATTCGTCGAGCTCTGGTTGATCCAGGGCTGTGTGATTCACTGCACTCGCGAAACCGTTCATGGGCACCTCCGGGCTTTTTTTCCAGTTTATGTCGGTGCCTGGGGATTTTTTGCCTGTTATCAGGCGCAGCTTGCAGAATTTTGAGCATGAATCACTGCCTATGGGCTTTTTCCCAGCACGTTGTGCTCAAACAACCCGAAACCTCACCAGTGTGTTTAAAATGCCGCCCGCTCAATGACCGACGCTCAACGATGAACCCAGACGCACTCGCTACCCTGCACGCCCACCTGCTCACCGCCCTGGCCAACCCGCCGGCTGAAACCCGGCGCCTGTTCCATGGCCGTGGCCGCTGCTGGCCGGGCCTGGAGCAATTGACCGTGGACTGGCTGCAAGGCGTGGTGCTGGTCGCGCTGTTCAAAGAGCCCGAAGCGCCCCACCTGGAGGGGTTGAAACAGCTGTTGATCGACTTCGACTGGGGCCAATCCGGCGCCCACAGCGTGGCGCTGCAACACCGCTACCTGCCGCAAAGCACCACGGAATGGCTGGTGGGCGCAGCCATCGACGAGCTGACCATCACCGAAGGCGGCCTGCGTTACCTCATCGACCTGGGCAAAAAGCAGAACAGCGGGCTGTTCCTCGACATGCGCTACGGCCGCAACTGGGTGCGCGAACAGGCCAAGGGCCAGCGGGTGCTCAACCTGTTTGCCTACACCTGCGGCTTCTCGGTCGCGGCCATCGAGGGCGGCGCCAGCCACGTGGTGAACCTGGACATGGCCCGTGGCGCCCTGAGCCGCGGCCGCGATAACCACCGCCTGAACGGTCATGACCTGAGCAAGGTCACCTTCCTCGGCCACGACCTGTTCAAATCCTGGGCCAAGGTCACCCACAGCGGCCCCTACGACCTGGTGATCATCGACCCGCCGTCCTTCCAGAAAGGCAGCTTCCTGCTGACCAAGGACTACCAGCGTGTACTGCGTCGCCTGCCGGATTTACTCACGGCCCAGGGCACTGTCCTGGCGTGCATGAACGACCCGGCCTTCGGCGAAGACTTCCTGATCGACGGCGTCACCCGCGAAGCACCGGGCCTGCGCTTTATTGAACGGTTGGAAAACCCGCCGGAATTTCCGGATATCGACGCGCAAAGCGGCCTCAAGGCGCTGGTGTTTCGCCAAGGCTGATGCCGAAACGTCCTACGCTTGCTACGCTATGTGATGCGCCGGGCGGTGAACCTTATGACCCCCTTCCCGGTCGATACCTGCATTCCCCGGCCAGACTCGACAGCGTCACGTTGTCGGCTGCCCCGTTTCACCTTTTGGAGAACCGCCCGTGATATCGACCCTGCATGTAGCCAGAATCAAAGCCTGGGGCGCCCACGGCTTTACCGCCACCGGTGTGGTATTGGCCTTCCTGGCCACCCTGGCGCTGCTGGAAAACTCCCCCAAGGCCTGCCTGCTCTGGCTGGGCCTGGCCCTGGTGGTAGACGGCGTGGATGGTTCCCTGGCGCGACGGGTGAATGTCAGCACGGTATTGCCCAGCTTTGACGGCTCGGTACTGGACCTGGTGATCGATTACCTCACCTATGTGTTTATTCCGGCCCTGTTTATCTACCGCTATATCGACCTGCCGGACTTTACCCACCTGTTCACGGTGTCGGTGATCCTGGTTTCATCGCTGTTCTGCTTCTGCAACGTGAACATGAAGAGCAAGGACAACTACTTCGTCGGCTTCCCCGCCGCCTGGAACGTGGTGGCCTTGTGCGTATACATCATCCAGCCGGATGCCTGGGTCACCTTGCTGACCGTGATCGGCCTGGCCCTGCTGACCGTGACGCCGATGAAGTTCCTGCACCCGTTCCGGGTCAAGCGCTTCATGCCGATCAATATCGCAGTGACCACCATCTGGTTGCTCTGCAGCTTTTTGATGGTGGTGGATTATCCCAACACCAACCCGTGGACGTTTGGGTTGTGGTCTGTGATGTCCGCGTATTTCCTCGGAATCTGCGTGTGGCGCACGGCGCTGGAGTGGATGGGAACCCACAAATAGCCAGATGAACACCGTTCAACTGTGGGAGAGGGCTTGCTCCCACAGTTGGTTCTGCGCACATCAGGCGGGTAAGATGGCGACCCTTCGCACAGCGCCCTGCCAACCATAAGCCCTCCCATGCCTTTCGAACTCAGCGTAGACCTCACCACCCTCGCCATTCTCGCCGTCGTGGCCTTTATCGCCGGCTTTATCGACGCCATCGCCGGCGGCGGCGGCCTGCTTACCACCCCGGCGCTGCTCACCGCCGGGATGCCGCCCCACCTGGTACTGGGCACCAACAAGCTCAGCTCCACCTTCGGTTCGGCCACGGCCAGTTTCACCTTCTACCGTCGCAAGCTGTTCCACCCGCGCCAGTGGGTGCATGCCATCGTCGGCACCTTGATCGGCGCACTGGCCGGTGCGGTGGTCGCCCACTACCTGCCCGCCGAAACCCTCAACAAAATGCTGCCGGTGATCGTATTCGCTTGCGGCGTGTATTTGCTGTTTGGTGGCACGCCCAAGGCACCGCTGGACGCCGACGCGCCGATCAAGAAGAAATGGCAAGGCGCCCAGGGTTTCGGCCTGGGCTTCTACGACGGCGTGGCGGGCCCCGGCACCGGTGCGTTCTGGACCGTGAGCACACTGCTGTTGCACCCCATCGACCTGGTGAAGGCCAGCGGCGTGGCGCGCAGCATGAACTTCGTCAGCAACGCGGCGGCGCTGTCGGTGTTTATCTTCAACGGCTCGGTGGATTGGATTGTCGGCCTGGCGATGGGCGTGTCGGTGATGTGTGGCGCATTTTTTGGCGCGCGCAGCGCGATCAGCGGCGGCGCCAAATTCATTCGCCCGGTGTTTATCACCGTGGTTCTCGGCCTGACCGTGCGCCTAGCCTGGCAGCACTGGTTCAGCGTGGCCTAGGCGACGGGCCAGGTAGAGGTCGATCAGGTAGCGCGCAATCGAGCGTGACGCCGGCAGCGGCGGCAGGTCGTGGATGCTGAACCACTGCGCGTCCTCGATCTCGTCGGCCTGGGGCACGATGTCGCCACCGGCGTACTCGGCATGGAAGCCCAGCATCATCGAATGGGGGAACGGCCAGCACTGGCTGCCCATGTACTGGATGTTCCTGACCTCCACCTGCACTTCTTCGCGCACCTCGCGGATCAGGCAGTCCTCGGCCGACTCACCCGGCTCGGCAAAGCCCGCCAAGGTGCTGTAGACCCCGGTGACAAAACGCGGCGAGCGCGCCAGCAGGATCTCGTCGCCACGGGTCACCAGCACGATCATGCTCGGCGAAATCCGTGGGTAGCTGCGCAGGTCGCAGGCCTGGCAATACATCGCCCGTTCCCGTGGCACCTGGACCATGGCCTGGCCGCAACTGCCGCAGAACCGATGCTCCCGCGCCCAGGTGCCGATCTGCGCGGCGTAGCCCAGCACTTTGTAGAGGGTGTGATCACCTTGCAGCATGAAGCCGCGCAGGCCCTGCCAGCCGCAACCCGGCACTTCGCCCGCCGAGTCGAGTTCCAGCAGGTACACCGGCTCACCGTCGAGGTGGCCGATGCCGTGTTCGGCAAACACCGAAAGCTCCTGGCGCTTGAGCCATTCCCGAGGGAACAGCGGGCCGTTGGCGTCATGCAAAAAGCCGTCGCGGCTGCGGGCGACGGCCCAGCCGCCGGGGGCGTCGTTGTCCAGCAGCGTTGTGGTAATCCAGCCTGGGGTCATGTCAGTCAATCCACGAATTCGGGTTTCTGCTTGCTCATATGGGCCGCGATGGCCACGCGCAGGTCGTTGGATTGCAACATAGCCGAGTTCCAAGTGGCAACGTATTCCAGACCGTCATTGACCGTATGGTCACGCATGTAGCTGATCATGGCCTTGGTGCCGGTGACCGCAATCGGCGACTTGGCCGCGATTTCATGGGCGATCTCGAACACGCCGGCCAACAGGCTTTCCTGGTCGGCATACACGCGATTGACCAGGCCGATGCTGCGCGCCTCCTCGGCACCGAACGGGCGGCCGGTGTAGGCCAGCTCACGCAGCATGCCGTCGCCGATGATGCGTGGCAGGCGTTGCAGGGTGCCGACGTCGGCGGCCATGCCGATATCGATTTCCTTGATCGAGAATTGCGCGTCTTCAGCCGCGTAGCGCATGTCGCAGGCGCTGATCAGGTCGATGGCGCCACCGATGCAGTAACCCTGGATCGCCGCCAGTACCGGCTTGCGGCAGTTATCGACGGCATTGAACGAGGCTTGCAGCTCGAGGATCTTGCGCCGCAGCAGGCGCGCATTGCGGCCCACATCCTTGCCGAAGTCGTTGGCCACCGAGGCGAGCATCATCAGGTCGATGCCGGAGGAAAAATGCTTGCCGGCACCGCTGAGCACCACGGCGCGTACGGCGTCGGTGTCTTCGATCCATTGGAAGATGTCGATGATCTCGGTCCAGAACGCCGCGTTCATCGCGTTGATCTTTTCCGGGCGGTTGATCTGCACATGGGCTACGTTGCCGCTGAGTTCGACGACGAAAGCTTGGTATTCGGACATGGCAGTGATCCCTGGCTGGCGAGTGATAAGGCCTGAACTATAACAAGGGTACGTGACGGCGCATCGGCCAAAAGCGGGACTGGCAACGGCGATGGAAAAGACGCTGGATAAAAGCCCCGGCACACGCCATCCTTCGCGCTTTGAGCCGCCCCATCAGCGGCGTTCGACGTTTAAAGGATATGCCCATGCACACCCAACCCCTCGCCCCCGCCGATTTCGAATTCATCGAAGAAACCCTGTTGAAATACGGCGACGACCATTCGGTGCTGAACCTGGCCGAACTCGACGGCTACTTCACCGCGCTGGTGTCCAGCCCGGCACAGGTGGACATCGCCGAGTGGTTCCCGGCGATCTGGGGCGGGCAGAACCCGGAGTGGGAAAGCGCCGAAGAGGCCCAGCAGTTCCTTGACCTGTGCGTGCGTCATATCAACACCCTGGCCGCACAACTGGCGACTGACGCCAAGGCCTTTAAGGCACGCTTCGATGAAACCGAACACCAGGACCAAGTCGTGACCCTCGCCGAAGAATGGTGCTTTGGTTATATCCGTGGCGCCGCTATCGGCAATTGGCCTGAGTTGCCCGCGGAGCAGGCAGCGAACCTGGAGAAAATCTCCTGGTGCGCCGAGCAGGACAACTTCGAGTTGCCCGCCGACCTGGATGTGAAGCTGCATCAGCAACGGGTCAGCGCTATCGAACCGGCCGCACGGGCACTGCACGATTACTGGTTGAGCAAGCGCTAGACCTCGACAAGCACCGCACCTTTGGCCGATTATTCGGGTCCGCCCGTCGGCCACTCCGTACCACCTTGCCTTGATCAGGAGCCTTGCACCTTGAGTTCGCAGAAAACCGTGACCGTTACACCGCCCAACTTCCCCCTGAATGGCAAGGTCGCGCCCCCCGGCTCCAAATCCATTACCAACCGTGCCTTGCTGCTGGCGGCCCTGGCCAAAGGCACCAGCCGCCTGAGCGGCGCCCTGAAGAGCGATGACACCCGGCATATGTCGGTGGCCCTGCGCCAGATGGGCGTGACCATCGACGAGCCGGACGACACCACCTTCGTGGTCACCGGCACCGGCAAGCTGCAATTGCCGGCGCAGCCGTTGTTCCTCGGCAATGCCGGCACCGCCATGCGCTTCCTGACGGCCGCCGTGGCTACCGTGCAAGGCACCGTGGTACTGGACGGCGACGAGTATATGCAGAAACGTCCGATCGGCCCGCTGCTGGCCACCCTCGGCCGGAACGGTATCCAGGTCGACAGCCCGACCGGTTGCCCACCGGTGACGGTGCACGGCGTGGGCACGGTCCAGGCCAGGCGCTTCGAGATCGACGGCGGCTTGTCCAGCCAGTATGTCTCCGCCCTGTTGATGCTCGCCGCCTGCGGCGAAGCGCCGATTGAAGTGGCACTGACCGGCAAGGACATCGGTGCCCGTGGCTACGTGGACCTGACCCTGGACTGCATGCGGGCCTTCGGCGCCCAGGTCGAGGTGGTCGACGACACCACCTGGCGCGTGGCCCCCACCGGCTACACCGCCCATGATTACCTGATCGAACCCGACGCGTCCGCCGCCACCTACTTGTGGGCTGCCGAAGTGTTGACCGGTGGCCGCATCGACATCGGCGTGGCCGCCCACGCCTTCACCCAACCGGACGCCAAGGCCCAGGCGGTGATCGCGCAGTTCCCGAATATGCAGGCCACCGTGGTGGGTTCGCAGATGCAGGACGCGATCCCGACCCTGGCGGTACTGGCCGCCTTCAACAACACCCCGGTGCGCTTCACGGAGCTGGCCAACCTGCGGGTCAAGGAATGCGATCGCGTACAGGCCCTGCATGACGGCCTCAATGCGATCCGTCCGGGCCTCGCCAGCATTGAAGGCGATGATCTGCTGGTCGCGGCCGACCCGGCGCTGGCCGGCACGTCGTGCAACGCCCTGATCGACACCCATGCCGACCACCGCATCGCCATGTGCTTTGCCCTGGCGGGGTTGAAAATCGCGGGGATCCGCATCCAGGACCCGGACTGCGTGGCCAAGACCTATCCTGGGTACTGGAAGGCCCTGGGCAGCCTTGGGGTCGCGTTGAGCTACTGACTCAACGGCGTCGGAATGGGGAGGTAAGGATCATGACCATTCGCCAACCCTGCCCACCCGGCGCCTGTGTCTGCGACCGTGAACAGCTGCTGGAGGCCCCCGGCGCCGACCTGCGTATCCTCAGCCTGACCCGCCAGGAAGAAAAACGCCTGGTCGAGCGCCTGGAAAACCTGCAAAGCCTGCAAGACCTGGAGCGCATGCAACAGCGGATGCACGAGTTATTGGGCATCCGCGTGCATGTCGCGCCGGGGCACACCGAGGTCAAGAGCATGCGCGGCATCCAGATCGTCATCGACGAGCTGCCAGGCATGTGCCGCAAGACCCGGCAAGCGATCCCGGCGGCGATTCGCCGGGGCCTGGAGAAAAACCCGGAAATTGCCTACCGCCTGTTGGACGCCCACGACCTGTTTCGCGAAGGTTGAATCAACCGGCGACCGTCTCGGCCTCGAACAGCCTCTGCCCGATCGCTTTCGCCGTCTTCAGATGCGCCGGGGCCGCGCCGCCTTCCGAATCCAGCAACAGCTCGGACGTCACCACCTTCGCCCCGCAGTAATCGAAGATGCCGTAGTCGATTTGGGTGCGCATCGCCTTGGCGTAGCCATGACGGTCAAACGCGCTGTCATCCGCGCCGCCGAGGGCCAGCAAGTGCACCTGCAAATGCCGCAGTTTTTTCACCACCGGGGTATCCGGGCCGTAGTCGATCGCCCAGCCGTTGACGAACACACGGTCGACCCAGCCCTTGAGCAGGCCCGGCAGCGACCACCAGTAGATCGGGAACGCCAGCACCAAGGCATCGGCGCGCTCGATGCGCGCCTGTTCCGCCAGCACGTCGGCCGGGGGCGTGGCCTGGGTGCGGTGTACCCGGTGATCGGCGGCGGTGTAGCGCGGGTCGAAGCCTTCGGCGGCGAGGTCGGCGATTTCGAAGGTGTGGCCCTCAGCAGTCAGCCCGGCAGACACCTGTGCGGCCACGGCGTGGGTGAGGGATTGTGGGTCGTGATGGGCAACGACGATGAGTGCATGCATGACTTTGACTCCCTTTGGGCTTAAGCTACTTCTGGTAAGTTAACGCCATCAAGTTACTTTTGGTATATAAGCATGTCAAGCCCTGAATCCCCTGCCCCACGTCGTCGCCTGTCCCGTGAAGATCGCCTGCGTCAGTTATTGGAGGTGGCCTGGCAGCTGGTGCGCGAGGAAGGCACCGAAGCCCTGACCCTGGGCCGCCTGGCGGAACTGGCCGGCGTCACCAAACCGGTGGTCTACGACCACTTCGTCACCCGTGCCGGGCTGCTCGCCGCGCTGTATGAAGACTTCGACGCGCGTCAGACCCAGGTGTTTGCCGAAGCCCTCGACGCCAGCCGCGCGACCTTGGAAGAACGCGCCGGGGTGATCGCCTCGTGCTATGTCGATTGCGTGTTATTGCAGGGCCGGGAAATTCCGGGGGTGATTGCCGCACTGAGCAGTTCGCCGGAGCTGGAAGCGCTCAAGCGTAAGTACGAGGCGATTTTTCTCGACAAATGCCGTGCCGCATTGGAACCCTTTGGCCACGTATCACAGGCAGGATTAAGGGCGATGCTGGGCGCTGCGGAAGCGTTGTCCTACGCTGCGGCCAGTGGCGAGATCAGCCGTGAAGAGGCGCAAGATGAGTTGCTGGCGACCATCCTGGCAATGGTCAACCGCCCACGGCGTTGAAGACTGAAGAAGCTTCTGTGGTAAACGAACTTTGCTGTGGTGAGCAGACTTGTTGTGGTGGACAGGCTTGTTGTGGTGGACAGGCTTGTTGTGGTGAGCGGGCTTGCCCCGCGCTGGGCTGCGAAGCGGCCCCAACAAGAGCGCTGCAGTGTGCCAGGCAGCTCCGGGGCTGTTTCTGGGGCCGCTTCGCAGCCCAGCGCGGGGCAAGCCCGCTCACCACAACAAGCCCGCTCACCACAGAGGCAAGCTCACCACAGAAGCCCGCTCACCACAAAAAAAGCCAACCAGGCCAGGCTAACGCCCTGCCACAAACAGCTGGACCTTGCGGGCCAGTTGATCGAGGTGCCGGTCCCGCTGTTTCTCGGCGTCCACCATCGCCCGCTTGCCATGTTTTTGCAGCAGGTAGGTATGGATCTGGCGTACCTCCAGCGAACTGTAGATCGCCGCCACATCCAACACGCCCATCAAGCCATCGGTGCCGTAGTCCCGGGTATTCATCAACACCTGGGTGCCCCGCGCACCCCGCACTTCAAACCCCATGGCCTCGAAGGCCGCTACCTTCTCCACGGCACAGGCCAACTCCGCATGGGGATAGCGCGCCAGCACGTCCGCCATCATCCCGCGCGCCACACCCTGGCGCCGGAAACCAGTCTGCACCGCCATGAAGGCGATGCCACAGGCCTCAGGATCATCCTTCACCGGCAGATACAGGCAAAAGCCAATCACCTGCTCCTCGAGCATCGCCACGATCAACTCAACGGCAATCCCCTTCGACCCGCCCACTGCCTCCAGGTACAGGTGCACCTCAAAGCCGATGGCGTATTGGTAAATGTTGTAGAGCAGGTTGCTCGGCGGCAGTGCGACGCTGCTGATGTCGGTGAGGTTGTCCACCACCATCTGCAGGATCTGGGCATTGATGGGCTCGGGGCACGGTGTGGTATAGCGGGTAAGGCTGAACATGCAGATTCCTGGGGTTTCGCGTCAAGGCAGCGGCGATTGTACCTGTTGCAGGCCGTTCAGTGCCCGCACACCTCACGCACGCACCCGCGCAACCAGCGGTGGGCCAGGTCGGCATCCAGCCGCGGATGCCAGAGCATCGCCACGGTGAACGGTGCCAGCGTCAACGGCAACGCAAAGCTGTAAAGGCCTTCGCGCTGATGGGCAGTGTAGCGTTCGGGCACGCTGGCAATCAGGTCGGTGTCGCGGGCCAGGGCGATGGCCGTGGCGAACCCGGCGACGACGGTGCCGATCTGCCGCGTCAAGCCCAGGGCTTCAAGCCCATCGTCGATCTGGCCGCGCTCCTGCCCGCGCCGCGAGACATAGACGTGCCGCCCCAGGGCAAACCGCTCGGCACTGATGTCGCCCTGGCTCAGGGGATGGCCGCTGCGCACCACGCCAATCAAACGGTCGCGAAACAGCGCCTGGGTCAGCACTTCGGGGCTGGCGTCGGGGTCGACCACACCGGTCTCCAGGTCGACGCTGCCTTCGCGCAGCAACGTGCTGTCCTTGTCGGTCTTGCTGACGAAACGCAGGCGTACACCAGGCGCCTCCCGTGCGATGCGCGCCAGCAACGCAGGACCGAAGTTTTCGACGAACTCTTCACTGGTGCGCAAGGTGAACGTGCGCTCCACCTGGGCCAGGTCCAGGGCGTGTGCCGGGCGCAGCACTGCGTGGGCGTCCTGCACCAGGCGGCTGACCTGCTCACGCAATGCCTGCGCCCGCGGCGTCGGCACCAGCCCGCGCCCGGCGCGGACCAACAGCGGATCGCCGGTGGTCTCACGCAAGCGCGCCAGCGCCCGGCTCATGGCCGAGGGGCTCAACTGCAAGCGCTTGGCCGCTCGGGCGACACTGCCTTCGGCCAGCAAGACATCCAGGGTGATCAGCAGATTAAAGTCGGGCATGGGCGCTCCTTAGCAGGCGTTTGACGCAGGTATTAACTGCAAACCCTGCGTCTTCCGCCATGTTAGGCGAGGTCGTAGATTTGTGACAGTTGCGTCCACCCAAGGAATCTTCCATGCATACGTCTTCACGGGGCGGCCTTGCCAGCCTGTCGCTGTCCATGTTGCTCGCCGCCCTCGGCACCAGCATCGCCAATGTCGGCCTGCCCAGCCTGGTACAGGCATTCGATGCGTCGTTTCATGCCGTGCAGTGGGTGGTGCTCGCCTACCTGATGGCGATCACGGCGGTGATTGTCATGGCCGGCCGAATGGGCGATCGCCTGGGCCGTCGCCGGCTGTTGCTCGCCGGGCTGCTGCTGTTTGCGCTGGGCAGTGGGCTGTGTGCAGGCGCGCCCTCGCTGGGCTGGCTGATTGCCGCACGCCTCCTGCAGGGCTTGGGCGCGGCGAGCATGATGGCCATGGCGCTGGGGATGGTCGGCGACACGGTGCCCAAGGAACGCACCGGCCGGGTGATGGGCCTGCTGGGCACAATGTCAGCCGTCGGTACCGCCATGGGCCCCGCCGCTGGCGGGTTATTGCTCAGTGTGTGGGGCTGGCGCGCGCTGTTTCTGGTGGGCATGCCCTTGGGGTTACTCACGGCCAGCCTCGCGTGGCGCTACTTGCCGGTTGATCGACGCCAAGCAGGCTCACCTTCCAGCGTCTGGTCACCGTTGAAGGAAGCATCATTGCGCACGAGTCTCGCGATGAGTGCGTTAGTAGCGGCGGTGATCATGGCAACCTTTGTGGTCGGCCCTTTCTACCTGTCCAAGGGGCTGGGGCTGGACCCGCAATGGATGGGCCTGGCCATGGCCGTCGGGCCCTGTGTCGCGGCGCTCAGCGGTGTACCGGCGGGGCGCCTCACCGACCGCCACGGCTGGCGCCTTATGACTTTCGCCGGGTTGGGCATCCTGGTTTGCGGCGCATTACTATTGTCGTTGGCCTCGGGATTGATCGCCTACCTTGGGGGGCTGGTGATTCTGACGACGGGCTATAGCCTGTTCCAGGCCGCCAACAATACTGCGGTGATGTGCGATGTAGACGGTGCGCGCCGAGGTACGGTCGCAGGCTTGCTCAACCTGTCACGCAATATCGGGCTGATCTTCGGTACCTCGGCTCTGGGGGCGGTGTTCGCCTGGGCGACCCCGGATGTCACCCGCGCCACCGCGCAATCCGTGACCAGTGGCCTGCATGCGACTTTCACCGTCGCCGTGGGCTTGATCCTGCTGGCCACCGCGATGACAGCGGGCCGCATCCGCGCCGTGAATGCCCCACAGAATGCCCGTTGAGGCAAAAAAACAAAAAAGGCGTTGCGCCAGACGGGGTTACATCGCGCATCATGGGCACTTTCAAGCTCAAGGGTAACGTCCATGCGCGTTCTGTCATTGATGATGGGTCTTACGACGCTGGCCGCCAGTACGGTGTTCTGCGCCAGCGCGATGGCGAATGAAGAAAGTCAGTTGGTGCAACAGATCAACGAGTACCGCAGCCAGGTGCAGCGCTGCGGCGACCAGGGTTCCCAGGAACTGCCACCGTTGGCCAACGATACACGGCTGGTGCTGCCGGCCAATAACGTCGGCGACCTGCAGCAGGCCCTGGCCCGGGCCGCGTACCCGATGGTCAATGTGCAGGCCATCAGCCTGTCCGGGCCCAAGGACGCCCAGGCAGCCATGAAAGCCGTGCGCGAGAGTTTCTGCCGGGTGGTGCTGGACCCGCAATTCGTCGACATCGGCGTGAGCAACAGCGGCCAGGACTGGCGCATCGTGCTGGCCCGCCCGTTGCTGTCCAGCGGCCTGGGCGATTGGCAAACCGAAGGCCGCAAGCTGCTCGACCTGATCAATGCCGCCCGCACGCAACCGCGCCAATGCGGCACCCAGGCGTTTACCGCGACCACGCCATTGTCGTGGAACGAGGCGTTGGCCGGGGCCGCCAACAGCCACACGCGCAACATGGCCAACGGCAATTTCTTCGACCACCTGGACCACGACGGCCGCACGCCTGGCGACCGCGCGGAACTGGCCGGGTATATCGCGAAAAACATCGGCGAAAACATCGCCGCCGGCCTGGACACCCCGCGCAAGGTGGTCGACGGCTGGCTCGCCAGCCCGGGTCATTGCGCCAACCTGATGAACCCGCAGTTTCGCGAATTGGGCGCAGCCTATGCCATGGACCCGAAGAGTGACGCGGGCATCTACTGGACCGCTTTATTCGGCACGCAATAAGGGTTGGGCAATCGCCCACCCCCCGGCCCTTCGCTCTTTCAAACGAATACAGCATCAAAATGCCATCTAGCGGATAATCGTGCTGAACTGGCAGCGACCAGACAGGTCTGTAGCTTTACGCCACATCCTTGCGGGCGCGTTGAAGATTCCGGAATACAAGGTGTTCTCCCAATGATGAATTGGCTGCAAAGCAGCAGCGACATGGCTGAGCAAGTACGTCAGCATGATTGGGCCAGTACGCCCCTAGGACCGCTGGAACAGTGGCCGGACGTGTTAAAGACCACCGTGGCGCTGTGCTTCGCCTCCAGCTTTCCCCAGGCGATTGTCTGGGGCCCGCAACTGATCACGCTCTACAACGATGCGTTTATCCCGATCCTGGGCAGCAAGCCCTACGCGTTGGGGCGCCCGTTCAACGAAGTGTGGGCCGAGGTGTGGGATGACGTCAGCCACATCGCCAACGCCGCCTTCGAGGGCCACGCCACCTATATCGAAAACTTCCCCCTGGTGATTGAACGCGGCCCGAGGCGGGAGCAGGCGTACTTCACCTTCTGCTACAGCCCGATCCGCGATCCCCAAGGCAAGGTGGTCGGCATGCTCGACACCGTCACCGAGACCACCTCCACGGTGTTCCTGGCACGCCGCCTGGCGGTGCTGGACGCCATCGGCAACGCGGTGGTCAACGCCGTCGATGCCGAAGCCATCATGACCAGCACCACCCGGTTGCTGGCCGAGCACCTGCAGGTGAGCAATTGCGCCTACGCCGACATGGACGCCGATGAAGACGGCTTTACCATTCGAGACAATTGGACCGCGCCCGGCTCGCCCAGCATCATTGGCCGCTACAGCCTGGCGGCGTTCGGCGAGATGGCCGTCAAATGCCTGCGCGCCGGCGCCCCCCTGGTGATCCACGACAATCTGCGCGAGTTGCCGCCCGCAGAGTCCGCCACCTTCCAGGCCCTGGGGGTGACGGCGACGATCTGCATGCCGCTGATCAAGAACGGTCGCCTGACCGCCCTGATGGCCGTCCATGACAAAAGCCCACGCCCCTGGTCACCCTACGACCTGGCCCTGTTGCGGGAAGTCACCGAGCGCTCCTGGGCGCATATCGAGCGCGTGCGTGCCGATGCCGATGTGCGCAAGGGCCTGGCGGCCTATGCCGAACTGAACACCACTCTCGAACAGCGCGTCGAAGAACGCACCCTGGCGCTGGCCAAGGCCGAAGCCGCGCTGCGCCAGTCGCAGAAACTCGAAGCCATCGGCCAACTCACCGGCGGCGTGGCCCATGACTTCAACAACCTGCTGACGATCATCCGCTCATCGGTGGACTTCCTGCGTCAGCCAGACCTGTCGGAGCAGCGTCGCCAGCGCTATATGGGCGCAGTGGCGGATACCGTAGAGCGGGCCAGCAAGTTGACCAGCCAATTGCTCGCCTTTGCCCGCCGCCAACCGCTGAACCCGGAAGTCTTCGACGTGGGCCAGCGCGTTCAGAACATCGGCGAGATGCTGGAGAGCGTCACAGGCGCGCGCATTCATGTACGTGTCGAGATGCCTTCGCAGCCGTGTTTTGCGCGGATCGATGCCAGCCAGTTTGAAACCGCACTGATCAACATCGCCCTCAATGCACGGGACGCAATGGAGGGCCAGGGCACCCTGACCCTGAAAGTCCTCGGGGCACAGCCGTTGCCCCATATTCGCGGCGACGCCGGGTCGGGTAAGGCGTATGTCGCCATTTCGCTCGCCGATACCGGCCCCGGCATTCCCGAAGACACCGTCGAACGCATTTTCGAGCCGTTCTTCACCACCAAGGCGGTGGGTAAAGGCACCGGCCTGGGCCTGTCGCAGGTCTTCGGCTTCGCCAAGCAGTCGGGGGGCAATATCGATGTGACCAGCACGCCCGGCCAAGGCAGCGTATTCACCTTGTATCTGCCCCAGGTCGAAGCCGAAGCAGCACTGCCACTCCCCTGCGAGGAAGCGCCGGCTTCGTCCCACGACACATCACAGTGCCGGGTGCTGATTGTGGAGGACAATCTGGAGATCGGGCGGTTTGCCAGCCAGATTCTTCAAGACCTGGGCTACCAGGCCACCTGGGTGACCGATGCCGAACAGGCCCTGACCCTTGCCGGGCACGATGGGAGGGCCTTCGATGTGATCTTCTCCGACGTGGTCATGCCCGGTATCACCGGGGTCGCCATGGCCAAGCTGTTGCGCCAGCGTCGAGCGGACCTGCCGGTGATACTGACCTCGGGCTACAGCGAAGAGCTGGCAGACAATGGCTATGACGGCTTCGAGTTCCTGCCCAAGCCTTACTCTGCCGAGCAGGTTTCGCGGGTATTGATCAAGGCCATGCACAAGGACTGAGCCGCGCCCTACTCCGCCACGGCCACCTGGTTGCGGCCCAATGCCTTGGCCCGGTACAGCGCTTTGTCGGCGCTGTTCATCAGGCCGTGCAGGTCCTCGTCCACGGCATGGGTGAACGCCACCCCAAGGCTGGCTGACAGCCCCTTGACCGGCTCGGCGGCCAAACCGGCGATAGCCTTGATCAGGTCCTCGGCAATAGTGCGCGCGGTGTCCAACGACGTATTGGGCAACAACACGGCAAACTCTTCGCCGCCCAAGCGACCATACACATCGGCCTTGCGGAACGACGCACTGATCACCCCGCCAATCTGGCGCAAGACCTGATCGCCGGCCTGGTGCCCATAGGTGTCGTTGATTTGCTTGAAGTGGTCCATGTCCATCATCAGCACGCACAGCGGCTGCTGGTTATGACGGCATTGCGCATACAGCAATTGCGCATGTTCGAAAAACGCCCGGCGGTTCATCAGGCCGGTCAGCTCATCGGTCTGTGCGGCACGGGTCGAGATGTTATGGGCCCGTTCCATTTGCCGGGTCAGGCGAAAGGCTTTCTCCAGTGCATCGGACAATTTGCGCGTGGCACTGGCCACAAACGTGGAAAACACCAGGACCGCGATGCCGATGCCCACTTGCATCGATGTGGGCTGGAACAACAGCCACAGGGTGCACGGCAGCAACACCAGGCCGATGGACACCAGGGTCATATAGCGATAGGCCGAATAACACGACACCGCACTGACCGACATCCCCACGGTGAACAGCATCACCAGCGCCTGGGACAACCGATCATCGGGGGGCATCAGCGCGAGTGCCCCAGCCCCCCAAATGCCCGCGGACAGTACCAGCGTGACCCAGTAGCGGCGCTCCCAGCGGTCCGGGGTGCGTTCGCTGTTGGGGCAGCGGAACCAGTCCAGGAACATCTTGACCCGCAGCAGCGACGACGCGCCCAACACCACCAGCCACACCAGCATCAACGTGTGATCGAAGCGCTCCCAGCACAGCCAGCAGAGCATGGCGGCTGCCATGTAGCTGCCGAAAATGGCTGCAAATGACTGGCGAAACAACTGGTGCAAACGGTCGGTTCGCACCTGTGCCTCTATAAAGCAATCCTGGTCCCGCCCATGCCCAAGGCCATTCATGAAATTCGCCTGATTCGACTGCCATGACAAAGGCGCCATTGTGGCACCCTGCCACCAGCGTGGACAACTGAATCCAGCAGGGTAGAGCCTTTAACTCCCGTCAGGCCGCAAAATCAGCACCCCCAACGGCGGCAGGTTCAACGACAGTGACACCGGTTGCCCATGGCGTGGCTCATCCTCGGTGAACACGCCACCGCCATTGCCGTAATTGGAACCCGCGTAGGTATCGGCGTCACTGTTGATCACCTCGCTCCAACGCCCACCAAACGGTACGCCCACCTTGTAGGCCTCACGGGGCACCGGGGTGAAATTGGCCACCACCAGCACCGGCTTGCCGTCCTTGCTCCAGCGCAGCCAGGCGTAGACGCTGTTGATCGCGTCGTCGCCGATCAGCCACTGGAAACCCTGAGGCGCATCATCCTGCTCGTGCAGGGCCGGCTCTTCGCGATACAGGCGATTCAAGTCACCCACCAGCTTTTGCACGCCTTTGTGCTCGGCGTACTGCAGCAAGTACCAGTCCAGTTGCTGGTCGTGGTTCCACTCGCGCCACTGGCCGAATTCGCAGCCCATGAACAGCAGCTTCTTGCCCGGATGCATCCACATGAACGCCAGGTAGGCGCGCAGGTTGGCAAACTTCTGCCAACGGTCGCCGGGCATCTTGTCGATCAGCGAGTGCTTGCCGTGCACCACTTCATCGTGGGAAATCGGCAGGATGAAGCGCTCGGACCACGCATACACCAGGCCGAAGCTCAACTCGTTATGGTGATGGGCGCGATAGACCGGATCCTGCTGGATGTAATGCAAAGAATCGTGCATCCAGCCCATGTTCCACTTGTAGTTGAAGCCCAGGCCGCCCTGTTGGGTGGGCTGGCTGACGCCGGGCCAGGCGGTGGACTCTTCGGCGATCACCAGGGCGCCGGGCGCTTCCAGTGCAACCACGTCGTTCAAATGGCGCAGGAAGTCGATGGCTTCCAGGTTCTCGCGCCCGCCATGGCGGTTGGGCACCCATTCGCCGGCCTTGCGCGAATAGTCGCGGTACAGCATCGACGCCACCGCATCCACCCGCAGCCCGTCAATGTGGAAGTGTTTGAGCCAATGCAGCGCCGAGGCCAGCATGAAGCCGTGGACCTCAGTGCGGCCCAGGTTGTAGATCAGCGTGTCCCAGTCCTGGTGGAAGCCTTCCAGCGGGTTGGCGTATTCATACAACGCAGTGCCGTCGAATTGCGCCAGGCCATGGGTGTCGGTAGGGAAATGCGCCGGCACCCAGTCGAGGATCACGCCGATATCGGCCTGATGGAGCGCGTTGATAAAATAGGCGAAGTCCTCCGGCGAGCCAAAACGCGCCGTCGGTGCGAACTGTGAAAGCGCCTGGTAACCCCACGAACCGCCGAACGGGTGTTCCATGATCGGCATCAATTCAACATGGGTGAAGCCCAGTTGCTGCACATACGGCACCAACCGCTCGGCCAGCTCGCGCCAGGTGTATTGGCGCGCCACTTCGCCGGCCTCGTCCAGCTCGCACTGCCAGGAGCCCACATGCAGCTCGTAGATCGACAGCGGCGCCGTGGCCTTCTGGCGCTCGACCCGCGCTTGCATCCACTCGTGGTCCTGCCAGTCCACCTGCAACGGCGCGGCGACTTTCGAGGCGGTATCGGGTGGCAACTGGGTCGCCAGCGCCATCGGGTCGGCCTTGAGCGGCAGAATCCCGTGGGCACCGAGGATTTCGTACTTGTAGGCGGCGCCAGGTTGCAGGCGTGGAATGAAGATCTCCCACACGCCCGACGGATGCCGCAGGCGCATCGGGTGGCGGCGGCCGTCCCAGATATTGAAGTCTCCCACCACCGAAACCCGCCGCGCATTCGGTGCCCACACGGCAAAACGCACGCCGTCTACGCCATCGACGCTGGTCACCTGGGCCCCCAGGCAACTGCTGAGGTCACGGTGGTTGCCTTCGGCGAACAGGTACAGGTCCATCTCCCCCAGCAACAGTTGCTGGAAGCTGTAAGGGTCTTCGGTGATCTGCTCGCCACCGGCCCACTGGATTTTCAGCAAGTACGCCTGGCGGGTGTTGAACTGCCCGACGAACAGGCCCGGCACCTGGGTCGCATCCAGGCTGCCGATCTGTTCACCGCCATCGCGGCTCAGCACCTGGACACTCAAGGCTTCCGGCAGGAACGCGCGGATAAATTGGCCGCCCTGCTCGTCATCGTGTGGCCCGAGAATGGAAAACGGGTCGTGGTGCTCGGCGCGCACCAGCGCTTCGACGTCCTTGGACGCCGGCATGGCTGTCAACTTCGGTTGCAGCGGTTCTTTACTCGTAAAGCTCATGACGTCTCCCCACCGCGTGCAGTGTTCGATTTAGATGTAATCCCGCTCAACAACCCGTGCAAGCCCTGCAGGGGCACCGGCAACCAGGTCGGGCGGTTTTCCGCTTCGTACGCTACCTCATACGCGGCCTTCTCCAGGCTGAACAACGTCAGCGCGGCGTCCTGGCCCTTGGCATCCTGCCAGTCATGCGCCAGTGTAGACGCAGCGGCCTGATAAGCCTGGATAAATGCCTGGCGGGCCTCTTTCAGGTAGCGATCGGTCACGCGCCTGCGCGCCTGGTCCGCTGCGGGCGAGTGATCCACCCCTTGTACGTTCAAGGCCATGGCCGCCGCGTAGTCAAAGGAGCGCAACACGCCGCTCACATCTTTATACGGGCTGTGCTTGCCGCGCCGTTCATGCAGCGGCCGCGCCGGTTCGCCTTCAAAGTCGATCAGGTAGGCATCGCCCTTCACCACCAGCACCTGGCCCAGGTGCAAGTCACCGTGGACGCGAATGCGCAGCCCGCCCAAGGTGGCTTTCGCCAGCGCCTGGACATGCGCGCCGATGGCTTTTTTCTGCGCCAGCAATTCACTGACCAGCGCCTGATCGGCAGGGTTCAATTGGCTTTGATGCAGCTTGAGCAATTGCAATGCACGGTCGATCTGCGCACCAACGTCCTTGGCCCAGGCTTGGGTATCCTTGGCGCTGGTCGGTTCGGGCTTGAAGTCCTTATTGGTCGTTTTGGCCCCCAGCACCCCGTGCATTTCACCCAGGCGCTGGCCGAGCAGCCCGGCGAAGTCCGCCAGCTCGCCCAGTGCGTTGTAATGCTGTTCCTGTTCGGAGATGGCCTCGGCCAGTTCATCGCGAATGGCACGTTCCAGGTTGTTCTGGGTCCAGCTCCATGCGTCACCCTGGTTGCTCAAGTAGCCCTGAGCGATCATCAGCAGGTTGTCCTGGCCGGCGCCATCATGGCGAATCACCGAGCCCATCAGCGGCGAGATATTCGGATAACCCGCCTGCGTCAGGTAGGCGCTCATTTCCAGCTCGGGGTGCACCCCGGCGCTGACTTTGCGGATCAGCTTGAGCACCAGGCTCTCGCCCACCACCACCGAGCTGTTGGACTGCTCGGCAGACAAGTAACGCACCGGCGACTCGTCCGTCAGTTGCAGCGTGTCCAAGTGTGGCGTGGCTTCAAAACGCAGGTCGCCGTCGCTGCCGTTCAACACGGTACCGGCCTGCAGACCTTGGATCACCGCGCGGATAAAGTGCTCCAGGCTGAAGGCGTCCGTCACCAGGCCGACCTGACGCACTCGCCGGACGCGGGCCAGGGCCAACTGTTGCGGCAAGGCGCTGGTGAACTGGTCTTCGCCAAGAAAACCGAACGGCAGCTGATACCGACTGACCTGGCCACCGGCGGTCACTTCCAGCTCGCTGAGCAAGACCGGGTGCTGCGGGTCGCCAAAGCGCACACCGTAGGCGATGCGTACGCTGTCGATGGCGGTGTCCTTGCCGGCAAACCAACGGCGCTTGGGCAGCCAGGCGGGCAGCGAGGTCTGTTCGAGGGTGGTGCGGCACGGTTCGTCGAGCAGCTCTTCCATGCGTTTTTTCAGCACCAGGGTGGTGAAGTCCGGCATGCTTTGCGCCGGCTCCACGTGCCAGCTGGGCATCTGGTTTTCCGCCGCCAGCACGAACCAATAGAAGCCATACGGCGCCAGGGTCAGCAGGAAATTCAGTTGGCCGATGGGCGGGAACGCATTGCCGCCGAGCATCTCCACCGGAACCATGCCGGCAAAAGCCGACAGGTCCAGCTCGGCCGCCTGGGCGCTGCGCGAGACGTTGGCCACACACAGGATGATCTCGGTGCGCCCGTCTTCGCCGGTGAATTCGCGGGTATACGCCAGGATGCGGCGATTGCTTGGGGAGAGCATCTTCAGGCTGCCACGCCCAAACGCCTTGGACTGCTTGCGCACCGCCAGCATGCGGCGGGTCCAGTTCAACAGTGAGTGCGGGTCCTGGGCCTGGGTTTCGACGTTGACCGACAGGTAGCCATATTGCGGATCCATGATCGGTGGCAGCACCAGGCTGGCCGGGTCGGCGCGGGAGAAACCGCCGTTGCGGTCGATGGACCATTGCATCGGCGTGCGCACGCCATCGCGGTCGCCGAGGTAGATATTGTCGCCCATGCCGATTTCGTCGCCGTAATACAGGGTCGGGGTGCCGGGCATCGACAGCAGCAGGCTGTTGAGCAACTCCACACGGCGGCGGTCGCGCTCCATCAGGGGCGCCAGGCGCCGGCGAATGCCCAGGTTGATGCGTGCGCGACGGTCAGCGGCGTAGTAGTTCCACAGGTAGTCGCGCTCTTTATCGGTGACCATTTCCAGGGTCAGCTCATCGTGGTTGCGCAGGAAGATCGCCCATTGGCAATTGGCGGGGATCTCCGGGGTCTGGCGCAGGATATCGGTGATCGGGAAGCGATCCTCCTGGGCCAGCGCCATGTACATGCGCGGCATCAGCGGGAAGTGGAACGCCATGTGGCATTCATCGCCGTCATCGCCCTTGCGGTCGCCGAAATACAGCTGCGTGTCTTCCGGCCACTGGTTGGCCTCGGCGAGCAGCATGCGGTCGGGGTAATGGGCGTCGATCTCGGCGCGGATCTGCTTGAGGACGTCGTGGGTTTCCGGCAGGTTTTCGTTGTTGGTGCCATCGCGCTCGATCAGGTAGGGGATGGCGTCCAGGCGCAGGCCGTCGATGCCCATGTCCAGCCAGTAGCGCATCACCGACAGCACGGCTTTCATCACCTGCGGGTTGTCGAAATTGAGGTCCGGCTGGTGGGAATAGAAGCGGTGCCAGAAGTACTGGCCGGCGACCGGGTCCCAGGTCCAGTTGGACTTTTCGGTGTCGAGGAAAATGATGCGGGTGCCGTCGTATTTCTGATCGTCATCGGACCACACGTAGAAGTCCCGCGCCGCCGAGCCCGGCTTGGCCTTGCGTGCCCTCTGGAACCACGGGTGCTGATCGGAGGTGTGGTTGATCACCAGCTCAGTGATGACCCGCAACCCGCGCTTGTGGGCTTCGGCGATAAAGCGCCGGGCATCGGCCATGGTTCCGTAGTCGCTGTGCACGCCCCGGTATTCGGCAATGTCATAGCCGTCATCGCGGCGTGGCGAGGGGTAGAACGGCAGCAGCCAGATGGTGTTGACACCCAGGTCGGCGATGTAGTCGAGCTTGGCGATCAGGCCGGGAAAGTCACCGATGCCGTCGTTGTTGGAGTCGAAATAGGATTTGACGTGAACCTGGTAGATCACCGCGTCCTTGTACCAGAGCGGGTCTTTGATGAAGGTGGCAGCCTTGGGTTTCTTCGCCATTGGAAACTCCTGAAATACTCGAAAAATCGTGCAGACTGAACCTGGTCAATGTGGTAGGGGGCTTGCCCCCCTCCCACATGTTGCTCCTCACCAGGCTCAAGAGGTGCTGATGCGCCAGATCCCGAACGGCATCTGCGGCTCCAGCCGCGTCCACTGGGTCTTGCCATACCAGGTCCAGCGATGGCCGTTCATCAGGTCTTCACCCTGGGTGTGCGCATCGTCCGGCAGGCCCAATTCCCACAACGGCAACTCGAAGTGGGCCTCCTGGGCATTGAACGGATCGAGGTTGACCGCTACGAGAATGAAGTTGCTGCCATCCTCGCTGCGCTTGCCGAAGTACAGGATATTGTCGTTCCAGGCGTTGTAGAGCTTCAGCCCCAGGTGGGTCTGCAAGGCCGGGTTTTGGCGGCGGATGCGGTTGAGCTGGGCGATCTCGGCGATGATATTGCCGGGTGCGGTGAAGTCCCGAGGACGAATCTCGTATTTCTCCGAGTCCAGGTATTCCTCTTTGCCCGGCACCGGTGCCGCTTCACACAGCTCAAACCCCGAATACATGCCCCACAGGCCCGAACCCATGGTGGCCAGCGCGGCGCGGATCAAAAAGCCCGGACGCCCGGATTCATGCAGGAAACCTGGATTGATATCCGGTGTGTTGACGAAAAAATTCGGCCGGTAGCATTCGCGCCACGGCGACTCGTTCAATTGCGCCAGGTATTCGGCCAGTTCGGCCTTGGTATTGCGCCAAGTGAAGTAGGTATAGCTCTGGGAGTAACCGACCTTGCCCAGGCGCGCCATCATCGCCGGGGTGGTGAAGGCTTCGGCGAGGAAGATCACCTCGGGATACTTTGCCCGTACATCGGCGATCAGCCACTGCCAAAAGGGCAGCGGCTTGGTGTGGGGATTGTCGACGCGAAAGGTCTTCACGCCCTCTTCCACCCAGCCCACCACGATGTCACGCAGCTCGGTCCACAGGCCCGGGATCGCATCCGCGGCATAGAAGTCGACGTTGACGATGTCCTGGTACTTCTTCGGCGGGTTCTCGGCATATTTGATCGTGCCGTCCGGGCGCCAGTTGAACCAGCCCGGGTGCTCTTTGAGCCACGGGTGGTCCTGGGAGCACTGGATGGCGAAATCCAGGGCGATCTCCAGGCCATGCTCGGCGGCGGCCTTGACCAGGCGCCGGAAGTCATCACGGCTGCCCAACTGCGGGTGGATGGCCTCGTGGCCGCCCTCCTCGCTGCCGATGGCATAGGGGCTGCCCGGATCGTCGGGGCCTGCGGTCAGGGAATTGTTCTTGCCTTTGCGGTGGCTGCGCCCGATCGGGTGGATCGGCGGGAAGTACAGCACGTCGAACCCCATGTCATGGATCATCGACAAGCGCGAGTGCACGTCGTTGAAGGTACCGTGGCGGGCCGGATCGTCGGTGATCGAACGGGGAAACAGCTCGTACCAACTGGCAAACTGCGCCGCCTCGCGCTCCACATCAATCGGGTAGACGGTGCTGATGCTCAAGTAGGCGCGGTGGTCGGCCTGGGTCATCAGGTGTGCACTGTCTTCGTGCAAAAACAGCGCGACCTGCTCGGTTTCCAGCAAACCGGAGAGTTCGTGGTGCAACAGCATCAGGCGGTCGCGTAGTTCGTTGTCGCTGCGCTCCGCGGCCTGCAGCACCAGGCTGCGGCCTTCCTGCAACTCCAGGCTGACCGGCACGCCGGCTTCATGTTTTTTGCGCAGTTCATAGCAGAAGCTGGCGAAGGTATCGATCCAGGCCTCGATGCAGTATTCGTGAGGGCCCTGGACGGTGACGGTAAACGCCCCTTCCCAGCCATTGTTGCCCACGTCGTTCATGACCACGCTGTGCCAGCTTTCGTCATGCAGCGGGCGCCAACGGATCAATACGGCCAGCTTGTCGTGGCCATCGGCGAATACCTTGCTGGTGACGTTGACCCGCTGGCCCACCACGGCCTTCACGGCAAATTCGCCGCCGTCGATCACGGGTGAAGTGCTTTCAATCGCGATCCTGGGCAGCAACAGCGCCTGGGACAGCGGCAATATGGAGTCTTCTGGAGCCAGTGTTTCAGCAGTCATCGAGCATCTTCCCCTTACGCCCTGTGGACGCTCTTTGCTTGATCCGAATTCCGATACGGCAGCGCTCTCCCTGAGCAGGGCCGCTATAGGTCCGAGCCTGGGCCAAGGTTAAAAGTTCAGCTGGATGTTCCGCCATTGGGCGGGGAATCAATTGGCCCCGGTGGATGTCCACCGCTAGAGCAAAGCACAAAGGAGGCCACACCGATGAATATCCCGATCCCGGCTGAAACCCCGGACCCGAATATCGACAACCCGACCCTGCCGCCTACAGAACCGCAACCCATTCCCGAGAAGGAACCGCCGGAAAATGAACCGCCCCCCGTGGAAGAACCGCCGACGACCATGCCACCGGTAATTGTCTGAAAGACTCGATGAGGCTTGAGGTTCGCTCGACAAAAAAAGCTGTCCCCCCGCGAGCGGACCACAAACAAAACAGAAGCTTCCTGCACAATCTGGAAACTACGGCTGAAAGAACGTTACTCCATTGGTTTTTATACTCACCTCGCGTAAACGCTTCGTCCGATATCCAGGGACGTAGCGTTACGACAATTCATCTGATCGCGAGGATACTTATGTCAATCATCTCCCCCCAGCACACTTCGCCTCTTTCTCAACTTCCTCAACCAGACCGCGCCCCACAAGCGTCGTCTTACCCGGCAAGTGCATCCACCCCCCTGGCACCCTCACTGGACGCAACACAGGCGCACAGCAGCCTGAACGACGTTAACGCCTTACTGACCCCCACCAACCTCAATCGGATCATGCGCAACCCCCACTCTAAGGAATCCCGTGAAATTATTGATCTGACCCGTTCGACATTGAGCCCAGCCAATCTCCGCTCAATGTTGCAGGGCGCTAACGCTCAAGCTAACGCACAAGTCCTTGAAACCATCGGGCATAAACTCGGAAAAGACCAACTTGCCCCAAGCCTGAGCTCGGCCAAGAACGCGGTAACAAAGCACCAGATAAATCTATTGGAACTGCAGGCCCTGAATAATTTGACAAGATTAATTGACGCCGATGGAAGCGATGGTGTGCTGAACACCCTCCTCGCAAACGACATCGCCCTGGACAACCTCCAGCAAAAGTTTTCCAACATTGACTCAACAGCCAAGTCCTTCTCTGATCTCGGCGGCTTGTTGACGAAGAATAACCTCGACGCCCTACGTTCGCCCTCAGGCATTGGTCACGCCTCCCGGGGACCTGACACCGCCAATCCCAACGCGGGTAATTCGTCCACTCAAGTAGCGAAGATTTCCTTTTAATCAGGGCTCCTTTTCCAATGATTTGACAATCCTGGGCATCACGCTGAACACCGCCAATGCCAACAGCGTACTCAACACCGCCGTCGACTCGCGGCCCATTCCCGCCGCCACCCCAATGGCGGCGGTCATCCATAACCCGGCAGCGGTGGTCAGGCCTTTGACGTGCTGGCCCTCTTCGTCTTCCTTGCCCTTGAGGATCGTCCCTGCGCCGAGGAAACCAATCCCCGCGATCACCCCCTGGACCACACGACTCATGGCATCCGCCTGATTGCCAGACATCTGCGGTACCAGCACAAACAATGCGGCGCCCATTGCCACCAGCATATGGGTGCGCACACCGGCAGCCTTGCCCTTGTGCTCGCGCTCAAACCCGAGGATGCCGCCCAACAGCGCTGCGATCAGCAGGCGAACAGTGATTTGAGTGAGCTGTTTCGCGTCGCCAAGGTCGGCGAATTCGGCCTGCAGGGTTTGCCACACTTCGTGCCACCAGGCGTCCATGGATGCTGTCCTTTATTTATGGATAAAGGATGGACAGCGGCGACCGCCAGTCAGTTGCCTTGAACCCACACACCTTGCTGCCCCCTAACCTTCATACCCCATGAAAAAGGAGACCGGCATGCCCCTGCGTATCGAAAACCAACTGTGCTACTTCATGCTCGATGACAATGGCCAGGAACAGAGCGTGCCGGCGACCCGCGTCCATATCGTTACCGACACCGACAAATCCATGTCGTACGTGGAACTGGCGGCCGAGCGGATCTATATCACCGAGGCCGAGGCCGACGCCCTGACGGTGGCAGGTGCCCATGATGGGCGCCAACATGTAAAGGCTGAAGAACCTGGTTCGCTGATTTAATTGATCTGTATCAGCACGCGTCAGTTTTGCCTGCACCTCACGCGCCATGGGGTGCAGCACATTGACGCAGGCCCCTGGCCAGAGCCCATCTGATCCGCTTTTTATCGCCATACCTGAGTCTGTTACGCAAACAGACCGGCGCGCATAGTTCATCGGCCTGATGGAGGCTGATGAGCGAACGACCATGAGCGAACGAATCCCAACCGTGGAAACCTTTGAGCCGATGCACCCAAAGAAGGTGAAGGCCAAATCCAGCGATAACCTGATCCATACCCGCAGTTTCACCGGCCTGTTCCGCACCTTGCGCGTGGTTGGCGCGGGCTTTCTGTTCCTGGCGTTCTTCGGCACGGTGTGGCTGAACTGGGGTGGGCGGCAAGCCGTGCTGTGGGACTTGGCCGAAAGCAAATTCCATATTTTCGGCGCCACCTTCTGGCCCCAGGATTTCATCCTGTTATCGGCTTTGCTGATCATCTGTGCCTTCGGCCTGTTTGCGATTACGGTGTTCGCCGGCCGCGTGTGGTGTGGCTACACCTGTCCGCAAAGCTCGTTTACCTGGCTGTTCATGTGGTGCGAAAAGGTCACCGAGGGCGAGCGCAACCAGCGTATCAAGCTGCAAGCGGCGCCCTGGAGCCTGAACAAACTCGCGCGACGCTCGGCCAAACACACGTTGTGGCTGGGCATCAGCGTGCTCACCGGGCTGACCTTTGTCGGCTACTTCACGCCGATCCGCCCCCTGGCCGCCGAACTGCTGACCTGGCAAATGGGCGGCGTGAGTCTGTTCTGGGTGCTGTTTTTTACCGCAGCCACCTACATCAACGCCGGCTGGCTGCGTGAAGCGGTGTGCATGCACATGTGTCCGTATGCGCGGTTCCAGAGCGTGATGTTCGATAAAGACACCCTGACCATTTCCTACGATAGCGCCCGTGGCGAGCATCGCGGCCCGCGTAAACGCGAGGTCACGCCGGCCGCTGTCGGCCTGGGCGACTGTATTGACTGCCAGCTGTGCGTGCAGGTCTGCCCCACCGGCATCGACATCCGCGACGGCCTGCAAATGGAATGCATCGGCTGTGCGGCGTGCATCGACGCCTGCGATTCGATCATGGACAAGATGGGCTATGCGCGGGGCTTGGTGAGCTACACCTCCGAGCATCAACTGCAAGGCGGCAAGACCCACCTGCTCAGGCCGCGCCTGATCGGCTACAGTGCGGTGCTGCTGGTGATGATTGCGGCGTTGGTGGTGGCACTGCTGGAGCGGCCGATGGTATCGCTGGACGTGACCAAGGACCGTGGCATGTTCCGCGAGAACGCCCAGGGCCAGATCGAAAACATCTACAGCCTCAAGGTCATCAACAAGACACAGCAGCGCCAGGAATATCGGGTGGAGCTGCTGGATGCGCAGGGTTTCCAACTGCAAGGCAAGACCGAGATCAGCCTGGCACCGGGGGAAATCGTCGATGTGCCGGTGTCGGTGGCGTTGCTGGCCGACAAGCCGGCGAGCAGCTCGCAGACAGTGCGCTTCAAGGTTTCGGATGTGGACGAGCCGTGGATCTACAGCGCCGCCGACAGTCGCTTTGTGGCACCACTGAACCGCTGAGACCTCGCTGTCGAAAATGATGCAGATCAAATGTGAGAGGGGCTGCACTCATATTACCTATTTGTTTAAGGCCAACATGAAACGCTACGAAAAATTCGCCGACGACATCGCAGAACTGATCCGCTCCGGCGTGCTCGGCCCCGGCCAGCGTGTGCCGTCGGTGCGCTATGCCAGCCAGACCTATGGCGTCAGCCCGTCCACGGTGTTCCAGGCCTACTACCTGTTGGAGCGTCGCGGGCTGATCCGGGCACGGCCGCGCTCCGGCTATTTCGTCAACACCCATGCACCCAGCCCGTTCTCCGAACCGGTGGTGAGCGAGCAGGTGCATGAGTCCACCGAAGTCGATGTCAGCGAACTGGTGTTCTCGGTACTCGATTCGATCAAAGACCCCAACACCGTGCCCTTCGGCTCGGCCTTCCCCAGCCCCATGCTGTTCCCGCTGCCGCGCCTGGCCCGCTCCCTGGCCAGCGCCAGCCGCGAGATGGACCCGCGCCTGGTGGTCACCGACATGTCGCCGGGCAACCCGCAACTGCGTCGGCAGATTGCCCTGCGCTATATGGTCGGCGGCCTGATGCTGCCCATGGAGGAGCTGCTGATCACCAACGGCGCCCTGGAAGCGTTGAACCTGTGCCTGCAGGCGGTCACCGAACCGGGCGACCTGGTGGCGATCGAGGCCCCGGCGTTCTACGCCTGCCTGCAAGTGCTGGAACGCCTGAAGCTCAAGGCGGTGGAAATCCCCGTGCACCCGCGCGACGGCATCGACCTGGGTGCCCTGGCGCAAACCCTGGAGCGCTACCCGATCAAGGCCTGCTGGACCATGACCAGCTTCCAGAACCCCATGGGCGCGACATTGCCGGAAGCAAAGAAGCAGGCGCTGGTCGAGTTATTGCGCAGCCATCAGGTGCCGTTGATCGAGGACGACGTGTACGCCGAGTTGTACTACGGGCAGCAGGCACCCAAGCCGGCCAAGGCCTTCGACACCGAAGGCCTGGTGATGCACTGCGGCTCCTTCGCCAAGAGCCTGGCGCCGGGCTATCGCGTCGGCTGGGTGGCGGCCGGGCGCTACGCCCAGAAGGTCGAGCGCTTGAAGCTGATGACCTCGCTGTGCCCCTCGATGCCGGCGCAAGCGGCGATTGCCGACTACCTGCAACACGGCGGCTATGACCGGCATTTACGCAAACTGCGTTATGCCCTGGAAGAACAGCAAAGCGCCATGCTGGCGGCGATCGCCCGCTACTTCCCGGCGCAGACACGGGTGAGCCAGCCGGCCGGCGGGTATTTCCTGTGGTTGGAATTGCCGGAGCAGACCGATTCGTTGAAGTTGTTCCAGATGGCCCTGGCGCAAGGCATCAGCATTGCGCCGGGGCCGATCTTTTCGGCGACCCAGCGCTTTCGCAACTGTATTCGCCTGAACTACGGCAGCCCGTGGACCGAGGCCTCGGAGAAGGCGATGGAGACGTTGGGGCGGATTGTGCGGTCGTTTTGAGTGATGGCGTTGCGCTTTCTGACGCCATCGGGGGCAAGCCCACTCCCACATTTTGGGCTGTGAATACGCTCAGTGTGGGAGGGGGCTTACCCCCGATGGCGCCGGTGCAGGCACTGCATCACTAGCGACCGCCACCCAAATCCAGAAAAGTCCCCGTGGCATACGAAGCCTTGTCCGACAGCAGCCAGATAATCGCTTCCGCCACTTCATCCGGCCGCCCGCCACGGGCCATGGGAATACCGGATTCGAGCTTGCTGACCCGGTCCGGGTCGCCGCTCAGGGCATGGAAGTCGGTGAAGATGTAGCCGGGGCGCACCGCATTGACGCGGATGCCCTCGCCCGCCACTTCTTTGGACAGGCCCAGGGTGAAGGTGTCGAGTGCGCCCTTGGATGCGGCGTAGTCGACGTATTCACCCGGCGAACCCAGGCGTGCGGCCACCGACGACACGTTGACGATACTGCCTCCCTGCCCGCCATGCTTGGGCGACATCCGCAGCACCGCGTGCTTGGCACACAGGATCGGACCGAGCACATTGGTCTTGAGAATGTTCAGGATGCGGAACTCGGACATCTCATCCACCCGCGACTTGTGACCCACGGTGCCGGCATTGTTCACCAACGCGGTGACCCGGCCCAGTTCGGCGTCCACACGATGAAACAGCGCAATCACTTCATCTTCGATACTGACATCCGCGCGCACCGCAATCGCCTGGGCACCGAGGCCGCGAACCTGCTCGAGCACGCTGTGGGCGGCTTTTTCATCGGAGTGATAGTTGATGCAGAGGCGATAGCCCTCGCGGGCAGCCAGCAATGCCGTCTCGGCGCCGATACCACGGCTGCCCCCGGTGATGATGAGGACTTTGTCCATGCGTGCGGTCTCCTGATCCAACCTGGTGTTTAGGGTTGGATCCGATACTAACCGTCACGCACGGCTTTTGTCAGGCGCCGCTGCGTCTTCACCGCGCTGGATATGGTCCATGAAACCGTCCGCCGGCAACGGGTGGCCGAGCAGGTAGCCTTGCAGGGAGTTGCACCCCAACCGTGTGAGAAAACTCTGCTGCACATCGGTTTCCACACCTTCGGCGACGATTCGCAGCCCCAGCGCCTGGCCCAAGGCAACAATGGCAGACACGATGGCGGCGTCGTCGCTGTCATGCTCCAGGTCACGCACAAAACCACGGTCGATCTTCAACTCGTTGGCCGGCAGGCGCTTGAGGTACATCAGGCTGGAGTAGCCCGTGCCGAAATCGTCGATGGACAGGTCCACGCCCATGTCCGACAGCTGCTGCAACACCGTCATGCTCGCATCGGCATCGCTCATCGCGGTGGTTTCGGTGATTTCCAGGGTCAGGCTGTTGGCCGGCAACCGGTGCCGCGCCAGGGCGCCGGCCACGCTGTTGACCAGCCCGGCGTGGCAAAACTGCAACGCCGACAAGTTCACCGCAATGCGCCAGTGCTCATAACCCTGGGCGTACCACAGGCTCATTTGGCGACAGGCTTCATTGAGCACCCATTCGCCGATGGGGATGATCAGGCCGGTTTTTTCCGCCAGTTCGATAAAGGTCGCCGGCAACAACAAGCCTTGTTGCGGATGCTCCCAGCGCACCAGCGCTTCGGCGCCCACCGGGATCCCACTGATCGCATCAAACTTGGGCTGGTAATACAGCCGGAACTGCTCGTGCTCAAGGGCATTGCGCAGGTCTTGCAGCAGCTGCAATTGCTTGCGCGCATTGGTGTTCATCGACACATCAAAGAAGCTGTAGCCGTTCTTGCCCATGCCCTTGGCATGGTACATGGCGGCGTCGGCGTTCATCAGCAGTTCCTGGGGGGTGTTGCCATTGCCCGGGAACATGGCGATGCCGACGCTGGCGGAAATCTTCAGCTCATGCTCGGCCACCTGGAACGCGCGGTTGATCAGCACCACCTGGCGTTCGGCAAGGCCGAGGGCATCGTCGGGCTGGGTCAACTGCACCAGCAATACAAACTCATCGCCGCCGATGCGCGCCAGGGTGTCGTGACTGCGCAGGTCTTCGCGCAGGCGCAGGCCGACTTCGCGCAACAACTGGTCGCCCATGTGATGGCCAAAAGCATCGTTGACCGGCTTGAAGCCATCCAGGTCGATGAACATCAGGGCAAAGCAACCGCCCTGCTCCTTTACCGCCTCGATGGCCTGTTGAATACGATCGGCCAGCAAGGTGCGATTGGGCAGGCCGGTGAGCATATCGTGCAGGGCCAGGTGGGTCAGTTCCTGGTTGGCTTGGGTCAGTGAGTCGGCGAGCACCGCAGTGCGGGCTTCCAGGCGCGCGTCGAGCAACGACGTCAGCAACGCGATGGCCAGTACCGCCAGGGTCGTCACCAACACCAGGTTATCCAGGCCCTTGCCACTCAAACCGTCCAGCACGGCGGCGCAGTAGCTTTCATCGGCAAAGCGTGCGGCCGCCATGCCGGTGTAATGCATGCCGACGATTGCAAAGCCCATCACCACCGCCGCACCACCACGGGCCAGGCGTACGTAAGGCGTGTTGCGGCGCAGGTTGAACGCAATCAACAGCGCGGCGCCGGACGCCACCACCGCGATCAGCAACGATAGGCCAAATAGCGTGGGGTCATAGTCGATGCCCGGCGTCATGCGCATCGCGGCCATGCCGGTGTAGTGCATGGTGGCAATACCGCTGCCCATGACCAGCGCGCCAAACGCCAGTTGCCAGGCAGGCAAACGCGCTTGGCTGACCAGCCATAATGCAAAGCCGCAGGACAATACCGCGATCAACAACGACAGCGCGGTGATACCGATATCAAAGCCCAAGGCAAACGGCAGGCGCAACGCCAGCAAGCCGATAAAGTGCATGGACCAGACGCCTACCCCCATCGCCATGGCCCCGCCGGCTATCCATAAATACACAGCGCGCCCCTTGGCGGTCGCGATGCGGCCGGTAAGGTCCAGGGCGGTGTAGGAAGCGAGGATCGCGACAAACAGCGAGATCGCGACCAGCGAAGGGGAATAGCTACCGATAAGCATGGGACTTCTCGTGGGCAACGGACCCGAAACGCCCGTGCCAAGTGGCAAAGCGGGCGATTGTAGCGAGAATAATTCTTGGACAGTTGATTAATTATCAGAGGGCCATTAGTGGCAATTTGACGCCAATCTACTGACTGAAATTACCCGCACACTGCGTTCCCACGCACATGGTAACGATCGATCAATCCTTCTCGGCAATCGGCGTCTGCCCATCCCAGCCACCGCCCAGCGCGGCGATCAATTGCACGCTGGCCACCAGGCGGCTCTGCAACAGGGTCAACACGGTGCGCTCGTTGCTCAGCGCCGTGGCCTGGACAGTCACCACATCCAGATAGGCAATCAGCCCGGCCTTGTACTGGTTCTGGGTCAAGCGCAGCGATTCTCGGGCGGCCTCGAGGGCTTCGTTGCTGACCACCGCCTCGTCTTCCAGCAGCTTGAGCTGGACCATGTAGTTTTCCACTTCACGGAAGCCGTCGAGCACGGTCTGGCGGTACTTGGCCACGGTTTCGTCGTAGGACGCCACGGTGCGGTCGACTTCCGCCGAGCGCTGGCCGCCGTCGAACAGGGTCATGGCCAGTTTCGGCCCGACCGACCAGAAGCGGTTCGGCAGGCTGATCCAGTCGGCATAGGTGCTGCTGGAATAGCCGCCGGCCAGGCTCAGCGTCAGGTCCGGGTAATAGGCGGCCTTGGCTACGCCGATATTGGCGTTGGCGGCGATCACCGAGCGTTCGGCCGAGGCGATGTCCGGGCGCCGTTCAAGCAATTGCGACGGCAGGCTGACCGGAATCTGCGGCAGGGCCGGGATGTCCTTGCTCACCGCCAGGTTGAAGTTGGCCGGTGCCTCGCCGATCAACACGGCGATGGCGTTTTCCAGTTGGGCGCGTTGCCAGATCAGGTCGATCAGGCTGGCCTGGGTGGTCTTGAGCTGGGTTTGCGCCTGGGCCACCGCGTCCTTGCCGGAGACACCGGCGCGGTACTGGTTTTCGGTCATTTGCAGGGAGCGCTGGTAGGTGTCCAGCGTGGCTTGCAGCAGGCGGGTCTGCTCGTCCATGACCCGCAGTTGCAGGTAGCTTTGCACCAGTTCCGATTGTTGGCTCAGGCGCATCGCGGCCAAGTCTGCCGAGCTGGCTTCGGCGCTGGCCTCGTTGGCCTCCAGGCCACGGCGCAATTTGCCCCAGATATCGGCTTCCCAGCTCACGCCGAGCTGCGCGTTGAGGGTGTCACGGATCCCGCTGCTGGAACTGCTGAGGCTGGCGCTGCTGCTGCCGGTGCCCTGGCTGGCGCGGGTTTTACCCGCGCTCAGGTCGACGCTGGGGTAAAACGCCCCGCGTGAGCTGCGCACCAGGGCCTGGGCCTGGCGAAAACGCGCTTCGGCCTGGGCCACGGTCTGGTTGGAATTATTCAGGCGCAGCACCAGGTCGTTGAGTTGGCGATCGCCGTACAGCTCCCACCAGGCGCCACGGGCCAGGGAATCACTCGGCGCGGCCTGGCGCCAGCCCTGGGCCTCCTTGAACTGCGCGGGTTCAGTGACTTCCGGGCGATGGTAATCGGGGCCGACGGCGCAAGCGCTGAGCAGTGCGCCGCAAAGCACCAGGCTCGCAACACGGGAACCCCGGGTCATGGCCAATTTGGCGAAGGTTGAATCGGTCATAGCGCAGTGTCCAGGGCAGCATCGGTACGCACACCGCGCCAGGCGTTGAAGCGGTGGCGCGCGCGGTCGAGATAGAGGTAAACCACCGGGGTGGTGTAGAGGGTCAGGACCTGGCTGAAAATCAGGCCGCCAATGATGGTCAGGCCCAGGGGATGGCGCATTTCCGCGCCATCGCCGGTGCCCAGCAGCAACGGCAAGGCGCCGAGGATGGCCGCCAGGGTGGTCATCAGGATCGGCCGCAGACGCAACAGGCAGGCGCTGCGAATCGATTCCAGCGGGCCCAGGCCATCGTTGCGTTCCAGCTGCAACGCCAGGTCGATCATCAGGATCGCGTTCTTCTTCACCACCCCGATCAACAGGAACAGGCCGAGCAGGGAAATCAGGCTGAACTCCCCTCCCGTCAGGTAGATGGCAAGCATCGCGCCGACGCCGGCCGACGGCAGGGTCGAGAGGATCGTCAGCGGATGAATGTAGCTCTCATACAGAATGCCGAGCACCAGGTACACCGCCACCAGCGCGCCGAGGATCATGAACGGCTGGCCCTTCTGCGTGGCCGCAAAGGCATCGGCGGTGCCGGCCATCTTGGCGATCACATCTTCCGGCAGGCCGACCTTGGCAATCGCCCGCTCGATGGCCGCCGTGCCCTGCTCCACCGTGACCCCGGGGGCCATGTCGAAGGCGATGTTTTCCGAGGCGAACTGGCCTTCGTGGCTGACGCGGTCGTCCGCCAGGCTGTTCTCGTAATGGGCAATGGTCGACAACGGCACCCGCGCGCCGCTGGAGGTGATCACCTGCATCTGGTTGAGGGTGATCGGGTCCTGGGCATATTTGGGGTTGACCTCCATCACCACCTGGTACTGGTTGAGGCTGTCGTAGATGGTGGAAATCTGCCGCTGGCTGTAGGCGTTGTTGAGCACCGCAGTGACCATGTCCATGTCGATGCCCAGGCGCTTGGCCTGGTCACGGTCGACAATCAGCGTGACCTGGGCCGCGCCCCGGCCTTCGCGGGCGTCGATGGCGGTCAGCTCCGGCAGCTCACGCAGCGCCGCGACCACTTTCGGGTACCACAGGCGCAGCGCGGCCAGGTCGCCGCTTTGCAGGATGTAGGAATACTGCGCGCTGGTCTGGTCACGGCTGCCGCCGAATTGCAGGTCCTGGTCGGCCATCAGGAACAGGCGCCCGCCCGGCACCAGCGGCACATCCTTGCGCAGGCGCTCGATCACCGCCTGGGCGGACACCTTGCGTTCGCTGATGGGCTTGAGGCGGACCAGCATCACCGCGTTGTTGGTACCGTTGTTGCCGCCGATAAAGCCGGCCACGCTGAGCACCGCCGGGTCGTTGAGCACCGCCTTGCGGAAGATTTCCATCTTCGGTTGCATGACGCTGAACGACAGGCCGTCGTCCCCGCGCACAAAGCCGATCAATTGGCCGGTGTCCTGTTGCGGCATAAAGGTTTTCGGGACCACCACGTACAGCGCCACGTTCACGCCAATGGTCAGCAGCAGGCTGAGCAAGGTCAGGCGGCGATGGCGCAGCACCCAGTCCAGGCTGGTGGCGTAGCCGGCCACCATGCGGTCGTTGATCTTCTGGCTCCAGCGCTGCAGGCCGGTCATCTGCCCTTTCACGTGGGGCTTGAGCCAACGGGCGCAGAGCATCGGCGTCAACGTCAGCGACACGATCAGCGACACGATGATCGCCGCCGACAAGGTGATGGAAAACTCGCGGAACAGGTTGGTGACGATCCCGCCCATGAACAGGATCGAGAGGAACACCGCCACCAGCGATACGTTCATCGACAGCAAGGTAAAACCGACTTCCTCGGCGCCCAGGTAAGCGGCCTTCATCGGCGGCACGCCCGCGTCGATATGCCGGGAAATGTTCTCCAGCACCACGATGGCATCGTCCACCACCAGGCCGGTGGCCAGGATCAGCGCCATCAGCGAGAAGTTGTTCAGTGAGAACCCGTACAGGTACATGATCGCGAACGTGCCCACCAGCGACACCGGCACCGCCAGGGTTGGAATCAGCGAGGCGCGGAAGTTGCCGAGGAACAGGTACACCACCAGGATCACCAGCCCCACCGCAATCAGCAGGGTCATCTCGGCTTCATGCAGGGTCGCGGTGATCACCGGCGAGCGGTCCATGGCCAGGCTGAGCTTGACGCTGGACGGCAGCACCGCCTGCAACGCCGGCAGTTGCGCCTTGATCTGCCTGACGGTCTCGATGATGTTGGCGCCGGACTGGCGGTTGATCACCAGCAGCACCGCCGAATCATTGTTGAAGAAGCCACTGTTGTAGCGGTCTTCCACGCCGTCGCTGATCTTCGCCACATCCTTGAGTCGCAGGGCGGCGCCGTCCTGGTAGCGAATCAGCAGCGGCTCGTAGTCCTTGGCCTTTTCCAGCTGGTCGTTGGCCTGGATCTGCCAGTTGCGCTCACTGTCTTCCAGGGAGCCCTTGGGCCGACGCTGGTTGGCAGCGGCGATGGTGTTGCGCACGTCGTCCAGGGCCACGCCGTACTGGTCGAGGGCCTTGGGCTCCAGCTCGATGCGCACCGCCGGCAGGGAGCTGCCGCCGATCTGCACCTCGCCCACGCCCGGCACCTGGGACAGGCTTTGGGAGAGGATGGTCGAGGCCAGGTCGTACAACTGGCCCTTCTGCAACACGTCCGAGGTCAGCGACAGCACCATGATCGGTGCCTGGGACGGGTTGATCTTCTTGTAGGTGGGCATGCTGCGCATGCCGCTGGGCAGCAGGTTGCGCGAGGCGTTGATCGCCGCCTGCACTTCCCGCGCGGCACCGTTGATATCACGGTCGGAGTCGAACGCCAGGATCACCCGGGTGGAGCCCTGGCTCGACGAGCTGCTCATGGTGGTGATGCCGGCAATCGCGCCGAAGGAACGCTCCAGCGGCGTGGCCACCGTGGAGGCCATCACCTCGGGGCTGGCGCCGGGCAGGCTGGCCGAGACCACGATCACCGGGAAATCGATCTGTGGCAGCGGCGACACCGGCAGCAGGTTGAAGCTGACCCCGCCCAGCAACATGATCGCCAGGCTCAGCAGCAGGGTCGCTACCGGCCGGCGAATGAAAGGTCCGGACAGGTTCATGACTCAACCGGCTCCAGGCTTTGCGGCTCTTTGCGCCAGCGGCGGCCGAGGCGATCGAAATACAGGTAGATCACCGGCGTGGTGAACAGCGTCAACACCTGGCTCACCAGCAGGCCGCCGACCATCACCAGGCCCAGGGGCTGGCGCAGTTCGGCACCGGAGCCGGTGGCGAGCATCAACGGCACTGCACCGAACAGGGCGGCCAGGGTAGTCATCAGGATCGGCCGGAAGCGCAGCAGCGCCGCCTGGTAGATCGCGGTCTGCGGGTCCAGGCCCTGGTTGCGTTCGGCGTCGAGGGCGAAGTCGATCATCATGATCGCGTTCTTCTTGACGATACCGATCAGCAGGATGATGCCGATGATCGCGATCATGCCCAGGTCGTTGCCACTGAGCAGCAAGGCCAGCAAGGCCCCCACCGCGGCCGAGGGCAAGGTCGAGAGAATGGTGATCGGGTGGATATAGCTCTCGTAGAGCACACCCAGCACGATGTACATGGTGACCACCGCCGCCAGGATCAGCAGCAAGGTGCTCGACAGCGACGCTTCGAACGCCTGGGCCGCGCCCTGGAACTGGGTCTGCACGCCCACCGGCATGCCAATGTCCTTCTGCGCCTGGTTGATCAGCTCCACGCCTTTGCCCAGGGCAACGCCGGGGGCCAGGTTGAACGACATCATCACCGCCGGGAACTGGCCGATGTGCGCAATCGCCAACTGCGCCTGGCGCTGTTCCACATGGGCCAGGCTGGACAGGCGCACCTGGCCGCCGTCGGTGGTCTTCACATGGATCTGGTTCAGCGCCGCCGGGCCCAGGGTTTCCCCCGACTGGGCCTGCAAGACCACGCGGTACTGGCTGGCCTGGGTGTAGATGGTGGAAATCTGCCGCTGGCCGAACGCGTCATACAGTGCGTCGGTGATGGTCGACACACTGACGCCCAGGCGCGAGGCCGCATCGCGGTCGATCACCAGGTACACCTGCAGGCCCTTGTCCTGCAGGTCGCTGGCGACGTCGGTGAGTTCCGGCATCTGGCTCAGTGCGTGCACCAGCTTGCCGCTCCACAGGGCCAGCAGGTCGGCGTCCGGCGAGGACATGCTGAATTGATACTGGGTGCGGCTCACACGGTCTTCGATGGTCAGGTCCTGCACCGGCTGCATGAACAGGCGGATGCCCACCAGCTTGTCGATTAGCGGTTGCAGGCGCGTGATCACCTGGGCCGCGCTCAAGTCGCGCTGGCCGTGGGGCTTGAGGTTGATCAGCAAGCGGCCGCTGTTGAGGGTGGCGTTATCGCCATCCACGCCGATATAGGACGACAGGCTTTGCACCGCCGGGTCGGTGAGGATGATCTGCGCCAGTTCCTGCTGGCGCTGGCTCATGGCGGCGAATGAAATCGACTGCGGCGCTTCGGAAATACCCTGGATCACCCCGGTGTCCTGCACCGGGAAAAAGCCCTTGGGCACCACCAGGTACAGCACCACCGTAAGGCCCAGGGTCGCGATGGCCACCAACAGGGTCAACGGCTGGTGCCTGAGCACCCATTGCAACTTGCGCCCGTAGGCTTCGATCAGCCAATCGATCCAGGCGCCGCTGGCCTTGTAGAAACGGCTCTGCTCTTCTTCCTTGGGTTCGCGCTTGAGCAAACGCGCGCACATCATCGGCGTGAGCGTCAGGGACACCACCAGGGAAATCAGGATCGCCACCGCCAGGGTGATGGCAAATTCGCGGAACAGCCGTCCCACCACGTCAGCCATGAACAGCAGCGGGATCAATACGGCGATCAGTGACAGGGTCAGGGAAATCAGGGTGAAGCCGATTTGCCTGGCGCCCTTGAGCGCAGCAGCCAGCGGCGTCTCGCCTTCCTCGATATAGCGGGAAATGTTCTCCAGCATCACGATGGCATCGTCCACCACGAAACCGGTGGCAATGGTCAGGGCCATCAGCGTCAGGTTATTGATGGAGAACCCGGCCAGGTACATCACCCCGAAGGTGCCCACCAGCGACAGCGGCACGGCAATCGACGGAATGATCGTGGCGCTGACCCGCCGCAGGAACAGGAACGTCACCATCACCACCAGGGCGATGGCGATCAGCAATTCGTGCTGCACATCGGTGACCGAGGCGCGGATGGTCTGGGTGCGATCGGTCAGCACCGTCACGTCGAGGCCGGCCGGCAGGTTGTCGGTGATGCTCGGCAGCAGCGCCTTGATGCGGTCGACCACCTCGATCACGTTGGCGCCCGGCTGGCGCTGGATATTGAGGAGTACGGCCTGGTTTTCATTGGCCCAGGCGGCAAGGCGTTCGTTTTCGGCTCCGTCGACGATCTGCGCCACATCCTTGAGGCGCAAAGGCGCGCCATTGTTGTAGGCCAGGATCAGCTCGGCGTATTGCTGGGGCGACACCAACTGGTCGTTGGCATCGAGCATCGACACCCGCGTGGGGCCGTCGAAGTTACCCTTGGGCTGGTTGACGTTGGACGCGGCGATCAGGGTGCGCACATCGGAGAGGTTCAAGCCGTTGGCCGCCAGGGCTTCGGGGTTGACCTTGATGCGCACGGCCTGGCGCTGGCCACCGGCGATGCTGACCATGCCGACGCCGCTGATCTGCGCGATTTTCTGCGCCATGCGTGTGTCGACCAGGTCATTGAGCTTGGGCAGCAGCATGGTCTTGGAGGTGATGGCCAGGGTCAGCACCGGGGTATCCGCGGGGTTGACCTTGTTGTACACCGGCGGCGCCGGCAAATCCTTGGGCAGCAGGTTGGTGGCGGCGTTGATCGCGGCCTGCACCTGTTGCTCGGCGACATCCATATTGATGTCGAGGTTGAAACGCAGGGTCAGCACCGAGGCGCCGCCGGAACTGGTGGACGCCATCTGGGTCAGGCCGGGCATCTGCCCGAACTGGCGCTCAAGGGGCGCGGTGACCGCGCTGGTCATCACATCGGGGCTGGCACCGGGGTACAGGGTCATCACCCGGATGGTCGGGTAATCCACCTGGGGCAGCGCCGAGACCGGCAACAAGCGGTAGGAAATAATGCCGGCCAAAACAATCGCCAGCATGCTCAGCGTGGTGGCGACCGGGCGAAGGATAAACAGCCGCGACAGGTTCATGAACCGACCTTTTGCGCCTTGCCGGCGGTGGTGCCGGTCTCCCCTTTAGCCGCCGGCTTGCCTTGCAGGTGTTCGGTGGGCGTCGTCGGCACTTCGCCGCTGTCGTTGACCACTTCGATCTCGCTGCCGTCCTTGAGGCGGTCGGTGCCTTCCAGCACCACACGGTCGCCGGCGACCAGGCCTTCCTTGATAACAGTGTTGTCGCCATCGGTGTCACCCACCACCAGCGGCTGGACCTTGACCTTCTTGTCGCCATCGAGCTTGTAGACAAAGGTACCGGTGTTGCCGAACTGAATCGCGGCGGACGGCGCCAGCACCACGTTGTGCAAGGTATCGGCGAGCAAATGCACGTTGACGAACTGGTTGGGGAACAGCGCCTGGTCCTTGTTATCGAAACGCGCCTTGAATTTCAGGGTGCCGGTGGTGACGTCGATCTGGTTGTCCAGGCTTTGCAGCACACCAGTGGCCTGGCGCTTGACGTCGCCACGGTCCCAGGCTTCCACGGGCAGCTTGTTGCCGGCGTGATAACGGGCGAGCACGGTTTCCAGGGTGTTTTCCGGCAGGGTGAAGGCCACGCTGATCGGTTGGGTCTGGGTGATCACCGCAAGGAAGGTGGTGTCGTTGGCCGCCACCAGGTTGCCCACATCGACCTGGCGCAAGCCGACGCGACCACTGATAGGCGCGCGGATCTTGGTGAACTCGAGGTTGAGCTTGGCGTCGTCCACCGCGCCCTGGTTGGTCTTGACCGTGCCCTGGTATTGCAGGACCAGCGCTTCGGCGGTGTCCAGGGTCTGCTTGGCGATACTGTCCTGGGCGTACAGGTCGCGATAACGCTGCACGTCGACCTGGGCGTTTTTCAACTGGGCCTGGTTCTGCATCAGCGTGCCCTGGGCCTGGAGCAAGGCATTCTGGTAGCTGCGCGGGTCGATCTCGGCCAGCAGGTCGCCGGCCTTGACCATCTGCCCTTCTTCAAAGGCGATCTTGACCAGCTCGCCACCCACCCGGCTGCGCACATTGATGGTATTGAGCGCGGTGACCGTGCCCAAGGCCTTGTAGTACACCGGGAACTCCCCCAGCACCGCCGGCGCTACACGCACCGGCACCGGGCCGGTGGACCCGCCGAACCCCGGGCGCGCCATGCCGGTTTTACCGGTATGCCCGGCCGGTGCGTCTTTGTGGGCGCCGCCGCCTGGCCAGAATTTCCAGCACAGGCCGGCGATAACCAGCAGCACGAGCAGGCCGAACAGCCAGCGGCGGGAGTTGCGGGGGGAGGATTGCATGGAGTGATCAACCATTGGGCGCGAGAGCTTCTTCTTCGGGAGGCTGAAAGATAAGCACTGGAGCGCGTTAAGAAAAGCGCCTTTACCGGCTATTTACCTTGGGCTTACAACTTTTAACTTCTGCGGCTTAGTCTGCGGGCTATTTCGCTAAACGTCTGAGCCACAAATGAAAACGGCCTGGACTAGGCCAGGCCGCAATCATGTCTTACGGGTGTTACTGCAAAACGACAGTAACGCGCCGAAACAGTTACTTCAAAACAGCCAGGGCCGCTTCGTAGTTCGGCTCCTGGCCGATTTCCGAAACCAGTTCGCTGTGCAGCACGGTGTTGTTTTCGTCCAGCACCACGACCGCACGGGCGGTCAGGCCTTTGAGCGGGCCATCGGCAATCGCTACGCCGTAATCGACGGCAAAACCAGGGTCACGGAAGTCCGACAGGTTCTTCACGTTTTCCAGGCCTTCGGCGCCGCAGAAACGCGCCTGGGCGAATGGCAGGTCGGTGGAGATACACAGTACGACGGCGTTGTTCAGTTCGTTGGCCTGGGCGTTGAACTTGCGTACCGACGTGGCGCAGGTCGGGGTGTCGACGCTTGGGAAGATATTCAGCACTTTGCGCTTGCCGGCAAAGGTAGCCAGGGTTGCATCCGACAGATCGCCGGCGGTCAGGGTGAAGTCGGCTGCTTCAGAGCCGACTTTCGGCAATTCGCCTTCAACCTGGACAGGGTTACCGCGAAGAGTGACTTGAGCCATGAACAGAATCCTTATGCTGGGTTTTGGTTAAACGAATTCGAGAGGCGGAAGTTAACCACAAAGTACCGTGGCTACCTACCGCCAGACACAAATTGTCATGCCACGCGGTTGTGGTTTAATTGCGCGCTTTGCGCCTGCCCTCCAAGGAAACCGTTGTTAATGAATCAGCCCGCCACCAAAGTCCTGGTCATTGGTTATGTCTGGCCGGAGCCCCGTTCCTCGGCCGCGGGCGGGCATATGATACAGATCCTCGAAACTTTTCTTACGCAAGGTTGGGATATTACCTTCAGCAGCCCGGCAGCACTGGGCGAGCACAAGGCCGACCTGCTGGCGCTGGGCATCGCCGAATGCGCGATTGAGCTCAATAACAGCAGTTTCGACGATTTTATCCGCGAACTGGCCCCGGATATCGTGCTGTTCGACCGTTTCATGATGGAAGAACAGTTTGGCTGGCGCGTGGAGAAGTGTTGCCCCGACGCCCTGCGCGTGCTGGAGACCTCCGACCTGCAAAGCCTGCGCGACGCCCGTCAGCAGCGCCTCAAGGCGCACCTCAAGGCCCACCCGGGCAGCGACGACTTCAGCGCGCTGTTCGCCCCGGCCCTGGAGGAGGCGTTCCAACTGATGGCCGACACCGACCTGGCCAAGCGCGAAATCGCCGCGATTTACCGCTGCGACATCAGCCTGATGATCTCCGACGTGGAAATCCGCCTGCTCACCGAACAGTTCAAGCTGCCCGCCGCCCTGCTCCACTGGTGCCCGCTGATGATGACGCCGCCAACCGAGGCCTTCGTACCGTTCGAAGAGCGTGCACACTTCCTCAGCATCGGTAACTTCCGCCATGCGCCGAACTGGGACGCCGTACTGTGGATGAAGAACAGCGTCTGGCCATTGATTCGCCAGCAATTGCCCGGTGCCCAGCTGCATATCTACGGCGCCTACACCCCGCCCAAGGCCACCGCCCTGCACAACCCGGCGCAGGGCTTTCATGTGATGAACTGGGCCGAAGATGCCCTGCAAGTGATGAGCGCCGCGCGCATCTGCCTGGCGCCCCTGCGCTTTGGCGCGGGTATCAAGGGCAAGCTGGCCGATGCGATGCTCTGCGGCACCCCCAATATCACCACCCCCATCGGCGCCGAGGCCATGGGCGACGAGCGGCCATGGCCCGGCGCCATCGAGCAATGCGCCGAAGCCCTGGCGGCGGCGGCCGTGGCGCTTTATCAGGATCGCGAACGCTGGACCCAGGCCCAGCAGGATGGGCGCCAACTGATTGCCGGCCGTTATGACCGCACTGTCCACGGGCCTGCACTGGTGGAGTGCCTGCAACACTGCCGCAGCCACCTCGCCGCCCATCGCCGCAGCAACTTCACCGGCAGCATGCTGCGCCACCATGCCCATAAAAGTACGCAGTACATGTCCCAGTGGATCGAGGCGAAAAACCGTAGCCTGTGAACCGCGGCGCTGGCGAGGTCGTGCGCGAGGGGGCATTATCCCCAGCAGCAACCACAATAAAGCGACGGCAGCATGACCCGAGCAACGCGTATCACTGACCCTTCCTACGAGCTGATGGACGATCACAACGGCCTGTCCATCATCTATCGCCAGCATGGTTTCCCCTGCCCGCTGGTGCGCTGGCATTTCCACAAGGAATACGAACTGCACCTGATCGTCGCCAGTTCCGGCAAGGTGTTTATCGGCGACTATATCGGCAACTTCTATCCGGAAAGCCTGTTCCTCACAGGGCCCAACCTGCCCCACAACTGGATCAGCCAGGTGGAGGAAGACGAAGTGGTGCCCAAGCGCGACATGCTGGTGAACTTCACCGATGAGCTGTTCGAGCAGGGCAGCCATATTTTCGCCGAGCTCAAGACCTTGACACCCATGCTGGAGCGCGCGCAGTCCGGCATCGAGTTTCGCTGCAAGAAAACCATCGCCCAGGCCATGACCCTGATGCAGCGTATCGAAGATGCCCGGGGCATGGCGCGCCTGGGGCACTTCTTTATCCTGCTGGAAGTGTTGAGCAGCTGTGAGGACTACCAGTTGCTGTCCGGCGTGACCACGCCGCAACTGGCGGATGAACACAGTATCGACCGCACCAACCGCGCGGTGGACTACATTTTCGCCCACTACGCGCGCGAGTTGCCCCTGGAGGAAGTGGCGGAGCACCTGGGGATGAAGCCGACGTACTTTTCCCGGGTGTTCAAGCAGGCGACCGGGCGCACGTTTATCGAGTTTGTAAATCGGCTGCGCATCAGCAAGTCCTGCGAGCTGCTGGCCGATGGCGACAAGGCCGTGACGGATGTGTGTTTCGAGTCGGGTTTCAACAACATTTCCAACTTCAACCGGCGCTTTCAGCAGCTCAAGGGCATGACCCCCTCTCACTACCGCCGTTTGGCAGTTCAGCGTCTGACGGAACAAAACCTGGCCTGACCCAGCACCTAACTAAACAGGTACTTACAAAGCGTGTCGGCAATTCCCACCCCAAACAGGAACGTGGAACAAGCCCCAGGCCACTTAGCGAAGTGCCTCTCTCGTTTAACCAGCAAGAGGGGAACTCAATCTACGCAGGCATAGGGTAGTTCCATGATCAATGTTCGGCCGTCGCACACGCCAGGTTTCTTCATTCCAAAGGAACTGAATCTGCCCACAAAACCTGCCGGGTCAGTGACACCCCAAGTCATCGAGCTGTTTCTTAAACGCTTGAACGGCGCTCAACCCATGCGGGCGAGCGCCCAAGCGAGTGATATACCGTTGCCAGACCGCACGCGCATCGAGCAGTTGCTCAGGTTTGCGGTCACCAAAGAACAGTCCAGCCTGGACGAACAAATCAGCCAGTTGATCAAGAACACACGTGAACCGCTGACGGATGTAGCGCTGCACAACGAGGTGGGACAGCGACTCAACCAGTCCAGCGCAATCAATCCGCAAAAAACCTATGCCCAGCTTATTCAGGAAATACTGGATGGCGCCTCGCCCAGTGCACCAAACACTTACCCTGCCCCGCCGCGCCTGAGCCGAAAGCGCCGTGATATTTCATCAACCTCCGCCCCACGCATTGCACCCGTTCGCCAGTTCGCCGAAGCCTTGGTTGAAAACGGTGACCGACAATTGGCCATAGGCGTCGCCAATAGCTTGATGCGCCAACGGCTTGCCGTCGAGAAAGGTCACTCCGGCGATGCCGAGGACAAGGTGACCATCCCGGCCGACTCCACCTTCGGCCACGCCTGGACGGAACTGGCTGACGCGCTGCACTCGGAACCGTTCAAATCGTTTGCCGAGGCCAGGAAGCTCGATCTCTCCCAACTGACCATGACTCCCGAAGGCCGCCTGATCGAAACAGGCAAGGAGCCGCCTGCCGACTTCTCCCTGGGTAACGACGCCCGCTGGGCAGCCGCGTCAGGGGCGGTATTGGCCGCAGTCAAAAGGATCGCCGGGGACACCTCGCTGGCCGTTGATTTCCATGGGCGCAATCAAGCGTCGGCCTTCAACGTCGCCGCTTTCTACGGCTTGCAACTGGGCCAAATCGAAAGCGATCACACCTTGCTTGCCATCGGACAACTGCTGAGCGAGGGCAACTTCCACGCGTTCAACACTACCGATCCGAACTACGCCACGGTTTACGCGCCGGTCAAACAGCGACAGCGAGAAGCCGGCCAACGGATCATGGATTTGCCGCCGGATCAATTGAAACTGCGCCTCGAGCAGTTCAAACCCTCAAGCGTGGAGCAAAAGGTCCAGGAAGCCGATCGAGCCCTGGCACAACAGTGCAGCCAGGCCATGCTGAAACTCACACCTCAATTGCGAATCGAAGGCGACGATTTCCCACCGGTGCTCAAAGAGGTTCCGAAGTATTCGACGTTCAACCAGGTGCGCAAAAACCTCCTGGATGCGTTGACCGGCAGTGCCTTTACCACCTTTGCCCAAGAAAACAACGTTGAGGCCCGCAGCGTTCGTATCCACCCCGTCACCGGTGAGCTGACAGGCAAGGTGAATGGCAAGGACACCCTCTTTAAGCCGAACGATCTTTCGGGCTGGGGTGGCGTCTGGGCAGAAATAGCCGATGCAATCCGGCAGATGGCGGCTGGAGCGGAACGCCCCGTTCGATACCCCTCCCCACCCTCCGCATCACTGTATGAGGTCATGTGGTTTTACAAGGAAGAGATACCTCGTCAACAAAACGGCCTACCCGCCCTGGTCTCGCTTCTCGACCGAAGTATCGAGATGACCGGTAACAACGGTTTCAAGGCATTCACAGCCCCCCACGCGGACAGCACCTGGTATACGGCTGTACGTGAGCGCCAATACGCCATCACCCAACAGCTTGCCGACACGCCCACTACCGGCTCTGAACTTGAAACCCTGGCGGCCGCTGTGGAGTCGGGGCTCAGCGCGACGGTGGAGAGCGCACCCTCCCCGCAAGACGCCCTGGCCAGCGCCGAAAGCGCACTGGCCACCGCCACGTATCGCGCAATGCACGGGCTGAAAAACAATCCCGCCCAAGCCTCGACGAGGATGATCGGACCGATCCCTGCTGACAGCCTGCTCGGCCAATGGTGCAGCTACCTGGACAAAGCCATCAAGGCGCGTGGTTTCACCGAGTGGGCCGAGAAACACAAGGTTGATTTGACCTCCCTGCGCTTTGACCCCGATGGCGAGGCGCTGATCGGCAAAATCGACGGCGTTGACCGGCGCTTTGCCGTCGCCGACTTTGCGAAAAACCACCCCGAGCATTTCGACGTGCTGGCGCCGGTGCTCAGCGCCGCCAGGGTATTTGCGACGCCTGGAAGGCCGATCACACTGTCTCAAGCCAGCAGCAACACCGTGCCGCTGGACTGGGTAGGCCGCTTTTATGGCATCACTACGCAGCCCGGCAGCCAGGCATTCGACACCAGCATGACGCAGCTGGACAGTATGAAGATGTTCCCAAGGAGCCCCGACCACCCGGAACAAATGGTGAATTGGCTGAACCAGCAAAAAACCGCATTGGGTGACAGCAACGATCGGTATGCACTGATCAATCAGCTCAAGCAGGGCAACCTCTCTAACGACGACACCACGCGCTTCATTGTCGACCCGGATTCGTCCCATCGGCCTAAAGGCGAGACGACCGTGCAGAAATTCCTGGCGGATCAGGGCTGGTTTGGAGCCACGTCGGCAGCGCAGGTCGATAACCTGTTACTGGCACTGCAGACACCTACGCCGCAAGCTCCTACATTGGGCAACAACTGGGGTTTTCTGGCCACGGACCTTCCGCTGAGCACGGCCCAACGCGAAGCCGTGAGTAGGTTCGTGAAACAATCCATCGTCCCCCATCCCAACCTCTTCAGCTACCTGAGTGCCCAACCCCTTCAGCTCAGCAGCAGCCCTGCACAAGCGCTGGACCAACTGCTGTCCAGCGACAGCGCCCTGGAACTGGCCACGAATCTGCAAACCGAGATGAAGGGTGCAGTCACTTCGACCAGTCTCAAGCAGTGGCTACTGACCGCGTGGGTACTGGAGCTTGATCCAGCGGCCGGCACGCAGCGCAATCATGTGGCGGGTTATGACTTCATGCAGGCGCAAAACTGGGGCAGGCCTGCGCATGAAATACGCCAAGGCCTTGCACTCCACCTTGATCATCCCGGCGCCGGCAACGTGCCAACCCCGCAGGCAATGATTGCGGCGCATTTGCTGATGTCGGGCGCCGCACCGCAGTTTCTGGTCAAGGATCTGCCCCCGTCCCTTGTTCAGGGCACACCCCAATGGGCGATGTTTCATACGGCTGTAAACCGGATCGAACAAATAGCGCCCGGCGCCACGCGGCATATGAATTTCAAGCAAGTGATGGACTACCACAAGGTCAAGCCTCTCTCCGCCCATGAACAGCTGCAATTGCTCAGGGCGCAAATGAACCCTCTGATTGATTGGGGGATCATCAATGGCGTTATCGGCAGGAATGCCAATGACGAGTACACGCCAGAGCTGCTGCAAGCGTGTATCAAGGCACTGGGTGAACAAACCACTGCTGTGGCAGAGGCCAAACGCTATATCAAGGATAACCCTGTGCCCACCCGACGCGCCCTGGCACTTGAGTACCTCGAGCAGAAATTTGGCAAGGGAATCCCCTATGAACAACGCAGCCTCTGGAGAGAGAGCGATCAGTTGTACGGCACCCTGGCGAGCGTGGTCGAAGCCTATGAAGCCGAACAATTGGGGGATACCTACAAGCCAACAAACCTGATCGATAGTTTGACAAGTGGCTCGACCACTCCTGCCTGGGAAGCCAGGGATGCGCGTATCCCTATCCAGGCAATGCATGATCAGGCGAACCAATTGCCCGACGTCAATACACAGTACGACGCAGCGATCGAAAGCGATTTCGTCCCTCGTCGCGCGCACTCGATCGTGATTATCAAGGACCTGCTGTCCAGGCTCCCGGCCGAGGTCCGCAACCATCTGGCCAACGGCAGGATTGAGTACTACAGCGTTCGGGAATCAGACACCAGTGCGTGGCAACACCTCAGCGCCAAAACCGGTAAAAAAGGCAGCCACGGCCTACTGCTTCGTGCGACCGGACACAACGGCAACATCACTGACGTAGCCGTCTTCCCCGATGCCGGCACGGTAAAAACAATATCGAATCTGCCGAACCCCATGCCCCTGGGCGGTACGAACAAGAATTTCGGCAAGATTTATGACGGCGCCGATGAAGGCCCCCATGAATTGCCATTGGACTTCGCCGCCTTCAATTCGGCGGCGGCGCCACGAGACGGAAAGACCTCCAAGGTCATTGTCGACCGCATCACACCGAGCACGCTGGTGAATGGGGAGCTGGTAAATGACGGTCGGGCCACATTCCGCGACACCCGCTCAAACGCGGCGCCCGCGTTCTTTAATGAGCAACTCGGGAAAATCGCCACTATCTGCGTCGATTCGCACTTCCTGCGCAAAGACGAGTACAAGGCGATCAACCACGGTTATAACGCCCTGGAAACCAAAGGCCCCACGTTTCTTCAACGGCTCAGTTCCCTGGCGCGCATGGTCCCTGGCGTCAGCAGCGTCGAAGACCTTTACCAAGGCAACTATGCCGAGGCCGGCCAGGACCTCTTAGTTGATGCGCTGAGCATTGTCGTCCCTGGTGCATTAGGAAAGGTTTGGTCAGTCGCCGCGGAGGCTTTCGAAGGTGCAGCCGTCAAATTTGGAGAAACTGTCGTTGAATCTGCAGCCGAAAAAGGCGTCGCCTCAATGGCGGTCAAAGACGTGACGGCCGTCAGCACCGTGAAGTCGTTCGGCTCAGTCAGTCGTATGCAGGGCAGCCCTCTTGTGGACCAAGCAGCCGGCGAATGGGGCGCGGCGGCCGACAGGGCCGACGGTGCACTTATTCAATCCGGCAGCGCTCAGCAGATCAGGCTCACCGCGGTGCGGCAAGATGGCGAATGGTACGCCTACGACGCCAAGACCATGACAGCTTACGGGCCAGCCCTGGAAGGGTTCGTCTCTGATACGTCTTCAGTCGTGAGACAAGAGACCTTTTCGGACGGTACTCAAGCACTGGTCACGGAAAAACCACTGGCCGCCGATGCCTATACCCTGCCCCGCAGCCATGGCTTTGATCTGGTCAATGAGGGCAAGGTCTACCGTTACGACACCCGCACCCCTGGCGTGCTGAGCGATCTGGAATCAGCCGATCACTTTAAGCCCCTGGAGGGCTTTGAAGCGATCTGTCCAGCCCCTCCGGTTGCACAGGGCAAGGTCAGGCGCGGGGCCAGTGATACGTGCTTTTCCAAGGAAATAGAGATCGTTGCCGAAACATCGCGTCGGGAACTTCAAGCCCTTGAACACCAGCGCCTGTTCCCCTCGACGCCAGGTTTGTTGAGGCGTGATCAATTTGTCATTTTCGAGCGCCGTCGATACAAAATGGTCGATGGCGATATGGGCCCCCAACTGGTCCCGATGCCTCAGAACAAACCCATCGTCTACAAATCGCAGATCAGCGGCAGCCTGAAACACGATCCCAATTTTGGTTTTTCCGGCGCACACGCCAGTGATTCGTTTGCGAAGGAAACCCGTGTGGTCACGCTCAACAAAATCAGCGATGACTGCAATGACAAGCGTGAACTTCGAGGCGTGATTGTGGAGAGGGGAGCAAGTAAAACCAAATACCTGGTGATAGAGGCTGATACCGCAGAGTTTTACTACACCAAGCTGAATGACACCTCCACCGGCGAACTGACGTTCAATAAATGCACGCCCCACGACTTTTCTCTGGTCGAGGGTTACCGCAACGCATTCAGTACACGGCAAGGTGTCACTGAGATGCCGTTTGATGCCAACTTCATTGCGTTGCCCAAACTGGATTCCGCCTTTAAAGAGCTGGAGCGTTCCGGTTTCCAGAAAGAAGACATCGATCAATTAAAAGCGTCGTGTAAAGGCCTTACTCACGAACAACAGCGTGAAGTGATCTACCAATTGCAGCGGACCAGGGCGATAGGCAAACCGGATATAGCGTTGCGGCCGAATCAAGTTACCAAGGTCGACCCACCCGACAATTTCGCCGATTGGACACAAGGACAAAAAAACGAGTTCTATGCAGTACAGGCAAAAAACAGCGTGGATCGCATCATGAAGGCAACCGGGCTGGGGCCCGGCAATATGGTCCGCTCAAAAGCGGACATGGCACGCGCAGAGGCGGCAAACATGACCAATGAATGGTTACGCAGAACCGTGCCGGAACATGCCTTGAACCGCCCGAACCTGATCTTGAAAGCCGGCGCCGGCAACTGCGGAGAAATGGCCCTGCTGTCCAAGGACATCATTGAAAAAAACGGTGGCAGCGCTTACGAATGGCACGCTTCGGATGCACATGCGTTCACCTTCGTCGGAGGCCCCTCCACGCTCCCCCAAGCCACAGTAGACTTCTCGGAACCTGCTTGGGCGGATGCCTGGATTGTCGATGCATGGGCAGATATCGTCTGCCCAGCCAGCCAGTACACACAGAAGTTGAGCGAAGTCATGAAGCGCTTGAGCCGCGAAAACGTGAAGATTTTGGAGGGAGGCAAATCCATTGACCCGCTGGACCCAACATGGCTGGAGAAGCTTATCGTAAAACCGAAGACCCCCTATTCTCATGGGTATATCGGCGGGTTGGCCGCGCAGGGATAGGGACCCCTCGTACGCCTGGCGTTTGGCAGCGCAGCGTTTCACGCAACAAAACCTGCGCTGACCAATCCAGGCAAAGACTTACAATCACTCAACGTTCTCACAGCCCTGAACAGGAACGCCCATCAGTCCCTTGGCCACGTATTGAAGTACCTCTCTGTATCTGTCGAGAGGCCATTCTTATAAATACGTCGGTAAAAGGACAGTCCCATGATCAGCTTTAATCCGCCACACACTGTCAGCACCACGATTCCAAGCGAGCTGAATCGGCCCACGCCCCCCATAGGCTCAGTAACCTCTAAAGTCATCGAGTTTTTTCATAAACGCCTCAAGGATATTCAAACGTTCCCCGCGTCCGCTCAATCGAGTGATGGACTGGCGCCGGCCGGTAAACGTATCGAGCAATTGCTCAGGTTCGCCGTGACAAAGGAACAACCCAGCGTAGCCGAGCGCATCAGCCAGTTGGTTAAAAGCAGTCATGAGCCACTGACGGACACAGCGCTGCGCAATCAGGTGGAGCAACACCTGAACCAGCCAAGCGCCCTCGACTCGCAAAAAACTTACGCTCAACTGATCCAGGAAATACTTGACGGCTCAACACCTGACACGCCCCGCACTCGCCCTGTGCCGTCGCGGTTACGCCGAGATCTGCATACACCTGAACCGGCCTCCCCAACACGCACTGCGGCGCTGCGCCAATTCACCAATGCCCTGGTCGACAGTGGTGACCGGCAGTTGGCCATAGGTGTGGCCAATAGCTTGATGCGCCAACGGCTTGCCGTCGAGAAAGGTCACTCCAGCGATGCCGAGGACAAGGTGACCATCCCGGCCGACTCAACCTTCGGCCAAGCCTGGGCCGAACTGGCCGATGCGCTGCACTCGGAACCGTTCAAATCGTTTGCCGAAGCCAGGAAGATCGATGTTTCTGGATTGACGATCAACTCCAGGGGACAACTGACCGAAATGCGCGACAACGTCCCGGTCAACCTCTACCTGCATCGGGACGCGGACTGGAAAGCTGCGGCGGCCAAAGTGGTAGGCGCAGTCAGAAAAGTCCTCGCGGGGAAACAAGGCGCTGTCATTTTCCACGATAGGGAACACGCATCGGCTTACAACATAGCCTCGTTTTACGGCACGCAACTGGGCAGAATTCAAACCGACGACATCCTGCTCAGCATCAGACAATTGCAGCGCGAGGGCACCTTCAGCGCCTTCAGCAACACCGACCCGCACTTCGCGGCCGTTTACGCACCGGTCAAACAGCGACAGCGAGAAGCCAGCCAACGGATCATGGATTTGCCGCCGGATCAGTTGAAACTGCGACTTGAGCAGTTCACACCTTTGACTGCGGAGCAAAAGGTCCAGGAAGCCGATCAAACCCTGGCGCAGCAGTGCAGCCAGGCCCTGATGAGGTTCGTACCTCAAGCCCGAATCGAAGGCGACAAATTCCCGCCAGTGCTCACAAATATCCCGGAATATTCGACCTTCAACCAGGTGCGCAAAAACCTCCTGGGTGCGCTGACCGGCAGTGCCTTTACCACCTTTGTACAAGAGCACAACGTTGAGCCCCGCAGCGTGCGTATCCACCCCGTCACCGGTGACCTGACAGGCAAGGTGAATGGCAAGGACACCCTCTTTAAGCCGAACGATCTTTCGGGCTGGGGTGTCGTCTGGGAAGAAATAAAAGATGCAGTCCAGCAGATGGACGCTGGACAGGAGCGTCTTGTTCAATACCCGACTCCGCCCTCTGCATCGCTGTATGATGTCCTGCGCTTTTACAACGAAGAGATCCCGCGTCAACAAAACGGCCAACAAGCCGACTGGCGGCAACGCGAGCTGATCTCGCTTCTCGATAAAAGTATCGAGATGTCCCGTAACAACGGTTTCAAGGCACTCACTGCCCCCCGCGCGGACAGCACTTCGTCTACGGCTGTAGGTGAGCTTCAGTACGCAATCACTCAACAGCTTACCAAAACACCCATTACCGGCTCTGAACTTGAAACCCTGGCGGCCGCTGCGGAGTCGGGTCTCGGCGCGACGGTGGAGCGCGCACCGTCCCCGCAAGACGCCCTGGCCAGCGCCGAGAGCGCACTGGCCACCGCCACGTATCGCGCAATGCGCGGGCTGAAAAACAATCCCGCCCAAGCCTCGACGAGGATGGTCGGACCGATCCCGACTGACAGCTTGTTCGGCCAATGGCTCGGTTACCTGCACAAAGCCATCAAGGCGCGTGGTTTTACCGACTGGGCGCAGAAATACAACGTTGATTTGACCTCTCTGCGCTTTGCCTCCGATGGCGAAGCGCTGATCGGTAAAATCAACGGCGTTGACCGGCGCTTCAGCGCCGCCGACTTTGCGAAAAACTACCCCGAGCATTTCGACGTACTGGCCCCGGTACTCCACGCCGCCAAGGTATTTACGACGCCTATGATGCAGATCACGCTGTCTCAAGCCGGCAGCAACGCCGTGCCGCTGGGCTGGATAGGCCGTTTTTATGGCATCGATACGGCCCCCCGCAGCCCGGCATTCGAACGCAGCATGACGCATCTGGGCAGCACGAAGAAGTTCCCAAGGAAACCCGACCACCCGGAACGAATAGTGAATGGGCTGAACCAGCAAAAAACCGCATTGGGTAACAGCAACGATCGGTATGCGCTGATCAATCAGCTCAAGCAGGGCAACATCGATAACGACGACACCACGCGCTTCATTGTCGACCCGGATTCGTCCCATCAGCCTAAAGGCGTGACAACCGTGCAGAAATTTCTCGCGGATCGGGGTTGGTACGAGGCGAAATCGGCCGAACAGATCGGTAACCTGTTACAGGCTCTGCAGACTCCCCTGCCGCAAGCGCCGACACTGGGTAATAACTGGGGGTTTCTGGCCACGGCCCTCCCGCTGAACAAGGCCCAACGCGAGGCCGTGAGTACCTTCGTAAAACAATCCATCGGCACCCATCCCAACCTCCTGAGCTACCTGAATGCCCAAGTGCCCAAGCTCAGCAACAGCCCTGTCCAAGCGCTGGACCAACTGCTGTCCAGCGACAGCGCCCTGGAACTGGCAACGAATCTGCAAACCGAGATGAAGGGTGCAGTCACTTCGACCAGTCTCAAGCAGTGGCTACTGACCGCGTTGGTACTGGAGCTTGATCCCGAGGCCGACACCTCACGCAATAGCCTCGCAGGCTTTGATCTGATGCATACGGATATGTGGGGATTGGGCACGGACAAGATTCGTGAGCGGTTCAACAACCACTTGACCAAAAATGGAAAGATCCCGGCAAACCTTGCGCCCGTCGCCGCGCACCTGTTGATGACGGGGGGGGCGCCCCATCTGCTGGTTAAAGATGTGCCACCGGCCTTGACACTGGGCTCGACCGAATGGGTCAGCTTTATGACCGCCGTCAATCGGATCGAACTGAATGCTCCTGGTGCCGCCTCGGGTATGACCTTCGGGCAAGTCATGGACCTTCATCGGATCAGCCCCATTTCCGAACGTGAATCCCAACTGCACTCTGTCGCCCAGATGAACCCGGTGTTGGATTGGGCCATCGTGAATGGCCATATCGTGAGAAATGACAAGGACGAATACACCCTTGAACAGCTCGCCAGCAGCCAGGAGAAGCTCAAAAAACAAAATGATGATATCTCCAGGGCCAGGCACTACTTGAGTAATTTCGACCCACCAAGCAGAAGGGAAATGGCCCTGTTAGAGCTGAGGGAAAAATGGGGTGCCGATATCCCCTATAAGCGTCCGTACCTCACTGAAATGGCTGGCCCGTTAGGAATGTTTTCCAATACTCGGGCAAGTATTGTCGAGGTCTATGAATCCGGCCGCCTGAATGAAGGCTGGCGCTGGGAGTCAGAGAGGGGGCCCGACTTCGATGCCCTTCGCGCACGCGCCACGCTGGTTGATATCAACAAGGAATTCAATCGGGAATTTGAAAAAGACTTCGCCCTACGCAGGACCCACACCATTTCCCTGTTCAAAAACATGTTCAGCCAGCTCCCGCTGGCGGACCGAGACATCGTCAACAATGGCTCCGCGACAATCCTGCAAGTGAAAGGCACCGGTAGTGGCATCCTGATGCAGTTCACCCATAAGGAGCAGTCCAGAACGTTCGCGATCTATCCAGCCTATGGAAAAATAGTGCCGGTCCCCAATATCGAACAGAGAGCACCTTACGGCCAAACCACCGAAGAAACCGTCGATACAGCCGCGTTTCAAACCAACGCCGAACCAAAACCGAACATCAAATCCGAGGTCCTCATAACACGCCTTGATCAAGGCAGCCTCGTCGACCCGGATCACTTTGCACACGGCAGGCGACCCTTATATGCGGAGAACGACAAAACTGACCTTTCCAGCTATGACGGAACGAGAATACAGCACCTCTCCGAGGTGCTGGTTGACAGCGTGTACTTGAACAAGGCGGCTGTACTCGCTACACAACGTGGGCTGAACAACGCTGTTGAAAACGGTTTGGAGCTCAGTGACTACTTCCAAAAAGGTTTGCGCTTCTTCCCGGGAGGCTCGAGCCTCGTGGACATCTACAACGGTGAATATGCGGACGCGGTAAAAGACCTGGGCGTTGATATCGCGATCTACGTATTTACCGAGGGCGTCGGCAAACTCTGGAATGTGGCCAAATCCGGCGCGGCCTGGGCGGCGGCCAAGGCCTCGGCGAAATTCGTCGAAAGGTTTGGGATCGAGGAAACAGAAAGCATTGTGCTCCAAGACCTGACTGCCACCGGCACCGAGGAGGCGTTCAGCTCCGTGAGCAGAATGCAGGGCGGCCAATATACAAGGCCAACTGGAGAGGCGTTTGTGCCGACTGCGGACATGGCTGATGGCACGGTGAGAAGTGGCGATAACTCTGCACTTGTCAAGCTCACGGCCATGTTCCAGGACGGCGAGTGGTATGCCTATAACCCCAAGACAATGGCGGCTGATGGACCTGCGCTAAAAGGATTCGTGCCCGAAAGTAACCAACGCAACGTCAATGGCCTGTTTGACTTTTTTTCCAATGCCGAACCCGATCCGGATATGCCCGCCAGATTCGAGATGAACGTCGTGAACTCGCAGCTAAGAGATGAGGAAGCCTTTAAAACCGGCTACAACAGCTTGAAACCGGAAACTATACCGGGCTACAGCAGCGACATGGGCAAAGACCGAATCAAACAACTGATTGCAGACAGCCAGCTAAGCGCCGAACAAGTGGGAAGCCTGGTTCGGCAACGGGAAAAACTCATCATTGCCGATTCCCGCATCAGCATGGAGACGTTCAATCGAGAAGTAGAGGGTGCGGGCGGAACCAGTCGTGGAATGTCCCAAGCCTTTTATCTTGCCCTGACACAACCAGGCTCAGACGGTGAATGTGCTGCCCTGTCCAATACGATGGCGCTCGCGCTCTCGGAGGGCACCGAAAACACGGTGATCGATAACGTGAATATGGCCATGGCCAACCCGAAGTCCGCTGGCGGTTCCAAATTCATCTCAGAGTTGTCAGCGTTGCAAGCTAACGTAGACAGACAAAGCACCTTTCAAACCGGGACCTCAGGCGTCCTCACGCCCTACAAGGATATTGGCACAACACTGGGTAACGCCGAGACTTCGAAGACCTTGCTGATCGCCACGAAAGATCATGGCATGCTCGCGGGGGTTAGGATCGACCCCGCCGACGCCAGCAAAAAAAACTGGTTTTATTACGATCCCAACTATGGGTTGGCGACATTCAATTCAGAAACATCAATGAAAGCCGGGCTGGAAAAAACACTGAACAGTGGCGAAGTCGGCAAAGGACTCAACCATTTTGGCAACTTATTCACGGGACCAAAATATAACGTCGGTGCCTTTGATATCAATGCAATGGCACAGCGCAGATTTGATATTGCCCGGGTTAGAGATCTGACCCGACCAATCAGCCTTGACACAACGCAAGCCGTCACCCAACAAACTGTATAGCCGAATCAGGATGGAGACCCAATGGAAACGGTCAGGCCACTTGATGAAGAAATCCAGAGAGTCATCGATACCTGTCTAGGCCTGAAATAGGTTTGCACCTGTTTCATCCTAGACATTCACAAAAGTCATGAACCCATGGGAGCTCGACAATATGCAAATAATGATGGGAACCGGTCCTATAATTCCGACAGATAGTGCCTGGATAAATGGGTTTACCGCACTCCCCAAGCCCCGCCTATAGGATAGGCAACTGAGGCTCCGGGCAAAAACGACTGCGACTGAAGGCAGCGCTTTTGCCCGAACCTCCGTGAACAGACGCCCTCACCCGTGCAAAAGCAGCAGTCCACGTGTAGCCAAGGACTTGTCACATCTCATCTGAAGACCGTCATCATTGCCCTGCCCCTGGCGCAACAAATCGCGGACGCCAACAGCATTGCACGCCTGGGGCACTTTACCGTTAACCCCGTCGGTCGGAACTGGTAGTTCTCACAGTATCGCCATCGGACGCCCCCTCCTTAAATGAGCGTGCACATCATTCCTGAATGACCGCGTTCACTTAATTCGAGGATCGAGAAATGAGCCCAACAACACGTCAACCCCGTAAAAAAAAATCCATCATCCACCATCGTGTCGTATTTGCTGACGAGGGCGAGAAACATGGATGGACAGGCGGCGGCAATATCATTCTTGACGATGTAAGTGGCAGAACAGTCTGGCTTGTCCAGAAGGCAAGCAGGATTTTCAGCGAAATCCTTCCTCCTCGCAGTCAGCTGACCGTGCTTATTTATTGTCGTGTGCGCTTAACGGGCAGTTACTTGAAGGTAACGCATGCGGGGGGCTCATATACTTCCCCCAACATTATGAGCCACTCCGAAATGAGCACTTATTGGGTAAGAAACGCCACAACCAATGGGGAAGGAAAGTTCTGGATAGACTTCGAAACCAGCAACGGCCAAGCCCTGCGAATCCATCAGGTGGAAGTCATGGGACCCGCCACCCACAAGGATACCGATAAGCCGCCGGTGATGAAGCTGCTGAAAGACGCGGCCCCCTGAAGAAAGATGAACGCCATGCAAAGGGTGCCAACACCATCACTTCATGGCGTCGTTCAACACCTGCCTGAGCAGCGCACCTGCAGATTTCCCTGGGCCTGAATATCGCGAGGGTCAAAAAGCAGCCCTCACCCGAGTGCAAAAAAGTATCAGTCCAAGTGCTCCCAAGGATTTGTCACAACCCCATTTGAAGGCTGTAATCAACGCACACTCTTCCTGACTCCCCGTAGGAAGACACAACAACAATAACTGTCCTTCCGTAGCCCCTGGGCGCGGAAATGGAGTGCGCGATGAAGTTCACAGCAAAAGCTCTGCTTGCCTGTACCTGTATGACCCTCAGCGCCGTCAGCCTTGGCGCGCAAACCCTGACCATTGCCACCGTCAACAACAGCGACATGATCCGCATGCAGAAGCTCTCGAAAACCTTCGAGGCCGAGCATCCGGAAATCAAGCTGAACTGGGTGGTGCTGGAAGAAAACGTGCTGCGCCAACGCCTGACCACCGACATCGCCACCCAGGGCGGGCAGTTCGATGTGTTGACCATCGGCATGTACGAAGCCGCACTCTGGGGCGCCAAGGGTTGGCTGGAGCCGATGAAGGACCTGCCGGCGTCCTACGACCTCGACGACGTATTCCCTTCCGTGCGTGACGGTTTGTCCGTCAAGGGTTCGCTGTACGCCCTGCCGTTCTATGCGGAAAGCTCGATCACCTATTACCGCACCGACCTGTTCAAGGACGCCGGGCTGAGCATGCCCGAACATCCGACCTGGAGCCAGATCGGCGAATTCGCGGCCAAACTCACCGACAAGAGCAAAGAGCAATACGGCCTGTGCCTGCGCGGCAAAGCCGGCTGGGGCGAGAACATGGCGCTGATCACCACCCTGGCCAACGGCTACGGTGCGCGCTGGTTCGATGAAAAGTGGCAGCCTGAATTCAACGGCCCCGAGTGGAAGGACGCGCTGAACTTCTACGTCGACAACATGAAGAAATCCGGCCCGCCGGGTGCTTCCAGCAACGGTTTCAACGAAAACCTGGCGCTGTTCAACAGCGGCAAGTGCGCGATCTGGGTCGATGCCAGCGTCGCCGGCTCGTTCGTCACCGACAAGACCCAAAGCAAAGTGGCCGACCATGTGGGCTTCACCTTTGCCCCCCACGAAAAAACCGACAAGGGCACGTCGTGGCTGTATTCCTGGAGCCTGGCGATCCCGACCAGCTCCAAGGCCAAGGACGCCGCCAAGGTGTTCACCAGTTGGGCCACCTCCAAGGAATACGGTGCCTTGGTCGCCAAGACCGACGGCGTTGCCAACGTGCCGCCAGGTACGCGCAAGTCGACCTACAGCGACGAATACATGAAGGCTGCACCGTTCGCCAAGGTGACCCTGGAATCGCTGAAAGTCGCCGACCCGACCAAACCGACCCTCAAGCCGGTGCCGTATATCGGTATCCAGCTGGTGACCATTCCCGAGTTCCAGGCGATTGGGACCCAGGTCGGCAAGTTCTTCTCCGGCGCGCTGACCGGTCAGCAAACGGTCGATGCTGCACTGACCGCCGCGCAGACCACCACCGAGCGGGAAATGAAGCGGGCCGGTTACCCCAAGTAACCTGAGCGTCACCACCGTCAAATGTGGGAGGGGGCTTGCCCCCGATGGCAGTGGATCAGCCAACTGATTCATCGACTGACACTCCGCCATCGGGGGCAAGCCCCCTCCCACACTGACCGCACTCCGATCCTTGCTCCGCACTGGCCTTGATTATCATGAATACATCCGCCAAAAACCGCCTGGCCAACCCCGGCTGGTTCCTCGTCACGCCCTCGGTCGCCCTGCTGCTGCTGTGGATGATCGTGCCGCTGGGCATGACCCTGTACTTTTCGCTGATCCGCTACAACCTGCTCTACCCCGGCGAGAACCAATTCGTGGGGCTGGAGAATTTCACCTACTTCATCACCGACTCGGGTTTCCTGCCCGGCGCCACCAATACGTTGTTGCTGGTGGGCAGCGTGCTGTTGATCAGCGTGGTGTTCGGCGTGTTGATCAGTGCGCTGCTGGAGGCCAGTGAGTTCCTCGGGCGTGGCATCGTCCGGGTGTTGTTGATTTCGCCGTTCTTCATCATGCCCACCGTCGGTGCGCTGATCTGGAAGAACCTGATTTTCCACCCGGTGTCGGGGATTCTCGCCGCCGTGTGGAAGTTCTTCGGCGCCGAGCCGGTGGACTGGCTGGCGCACTATCCGCTGCTGTCGATCATCATCATTGTGTCGTGGCAATGGCTGCCGTTCGCCATCCTGCTGCTGATGACTGCCATGCAGTCCCTCGACCAGGAACAAAAGGAAGCTGCGCGCCTGGACGGTGCCGGCGCCATCGCGATTTTCTGGCACCTGACCCTGCCCCACCTGGCCCGCCCGATTGCCGTGGTGGTGATGATCGAGACCATCTTCCTGCTCTCGGTATTCGCCGAAATCTTCACCACCACCAACGGTGGCCCCGGCTACGCCTCGACCAACCTCGCCTACCTGATCTACAACCAGGCATTGGTGCAGTTCGACGTGGGCATGGCCTCGGCCGGCGGCTTGATCGCCGTGGTCATCGCCAATATCGCGGCGATCATCCTGGTGCGGATGATCGGCAAAAACCTGACTGACAAGCCTTGAGGGCCGCGCCATGACGCTTCAACAATCCCGCCGCCTGCAAAGCCTGTTGCTCGGCACCCTGGCCTGGGCCATCGCGATCCTGATCTTCTTCCCGATCTTCTGGATGGTGCTGACCAGCTTCAAGACCGAAATCGACGCGTTCGCCACGCCGCCGCAATTCATCTTCACGCCGACCCTGGAGAACTACCTGCACATCAACGAGCGCAGCAACTACTTCAGCTATGCCTGGAACTCGGTGCTGATTTCATTCAGCGCCACCGCCCTGTGCCTGCTGATTTCGGTGCCGGCCGCCTACTCCATGGCGTTCTACGAAACCAAACGCACCAAGAGCACGCTGCTGTGGATGCTCTCCACCAAGATGCTGCCGCCCGTGGGCGTGCTGATGCCGATCTACCTGCTGGCCAAGAGCTTTGGCCTGCTGGACACGCGCATTGCGCTGATCATCATCTACACCCTGATCAACCTGCCGATCGTGGTCTGGATGGTTTACACCTACTTCAAGGACATCCCCAAGGACATCCTCGAAGCCGCGCGCCTGGACGGCGCCACCCTGTGGCAGGAAATGGTCCGGGTGCTGCTGCCGATCGCCAAGGGCGGCCTGGCCTCCACGGTGTTGCTGTCGCTGATCCTGTGCTGGAACGAGGCCTTCTGGTCGCTGAACCTGACCTCGTCCAACGCCGCGCCCTTGACCGCACTGATCGCCTCCTACTCCAGCCCCGAAGGCTTGTTCTGGGCCAAATTGTCTGCCGTCTCGACCCTGGCCTGTGCGCCGATCCTGATCTTTGGCTGGATCAGCCAGAAACAGCTGGTGCGCGGTTTGTCCTTCGGCGCAGTTAAATAATAATTTCTAGCGGAGGGCCCATCATGGCCAACCTCAAAATCAAGAATCTGCAAAAAGGCTTCGAAGGTTTCTCGATCATCAAGGGCATCGACCTGGAAGTGAACGACAAGGAATTCGTAGTCTTCGTCGGCCCCTCGGGCTGCGGTAAATCCACCCTGCTGCGCCTGATCGCCGGCCTCGAAGAGGTGAGCGAAGGCACCATCGAACTGGATGGCCGCGACATCACCGAAGTGACCCCGGCCAAGCGCGACCTGGCGATGGTGTTCCAGACCTACGCGCTGTACCCGCACATGAGCGTGCGCAAGAACATGTCGTTTGCCCTGGACCTGGCCGGCGTCGACAAGCAGCTGGTGGAGAGCAAGGTCAACGAAGCCGCACGCATTCTCGAGTTGGGCCCGCTGCTGGAACGCAAGCCCAAGCAACTCTCCGGTGGCCAGCGCCAGCGCGTGGCGATCGGCCGTGCCATCGTGCGCAACCCGAAGATTTTCCTGTTCGACGAACCGCTGTCCAACCTCGACGCCGCCCTGCGCGTGCAGATGCGCCTGGAGCTGTCGCGCCTGCACAAAGAGCTGCAAGCGACCATGATCTACGTGACCCACGACCAGGTCGAAGCCATGACCCTGGCCGACAAGGTGGTCGTGTTGAACAGCGGGCGTATCGAGCAGGTCGGCTCGCCGCTGGAGCTGTACCACCAGCCGGCCAACCTGTTTGTGGCGGGCTTTCTCGGCACGCCGAAAATGGGCTTCCTCAAAGGCAAGGTCACCCGCGTCGACGGCCAGGGCTGTGAGGTGCAGCTGGACGCCGGCACCCTGATCAGCCTGCCGCTGAGCGGCGCCAGCCTGAGCGTGGGCAGTGCGGTGACCCTGGGCATTCGTCCGGAGCACCTGGAAATCGCGTCGCCTGGGCAAACCGCCCTGACCGTCACCGCCGACGTCGGCGAGCGCCTGGGCAGCGACACCTTCTGCCACGTCATCACCTCGAACGGCGAGCCGCTGACCATGCGGATTCGCGGCGACATGGCCAGCCAGTATGGCGAAACGCTGCACCTGCACCTGGACCCGGCGCACTGCCATCTGTTCGACACCGACGGTGTTGCCGTGGCCCGTCCACTGCGCGCTGCCGCCTGATTTGCGAGATTTGTGATGAAACTGAATAAACAGAACCTCACCCAGCTGGCGCCGGAAGTCAAACTGCCGGCCTATGCCATTGCGAGTACCTCCCAAGGTATCGCCCATATCGGCGTCGGCGGCTTCCACCGCGCGCACCAGGCGTATTACACCGATGCGCTGATGAATACCGGCGAAGGCCTGGACTGGAGCATCTGCGGCGTCGGCCTGCGCAGCGAGGACCGCAAGGCCCGCGACGACCTGGCCGGCCAGGACTACCTGTTCACCCTGTACGAACTGGGCGACACCGACGACACCGAAGTGCGTGTGATCGGCGCGATCAGCGACATGCTGCTGGCCGAAGACGGCGCCCAGGCATTGATCGACAAACTGGCCAGTCCCGAGATTCGCATCGTCTCGCTGACCATCACCGAAGGCGGCTACTGCATCGACGACAGCAACGGCGAGTTCATGGCCCACCTGCCGCAGATCCAGCATGACCTGGCTCATCCGTCGTCGCCAAAAACCGTGTTCGGTTTTATCTGCGCGGCATTGACCCAGCGCCGCGCGGCCGGCGTCCCGGCGTTTACCGTGATGTCCTGCGATAACCTGCCCCACAATGGCGCTGTCACGCGCAAGGCACTGCTGGCGTTCGCCGCCCTGCACGATGCCGAGCTGCATGACTGGATCAAGGCCCATGTGAGCTTCCCGAACGCCATGGTCGACCGCATCACGCCGATGACCAGCACCGCCCACCGCCTGCAACTGCACGATGAACACGGCATCGACGATGCCTGGCCGGTGGTCTGCGAACCCTTTGTGCAGTGGGTGCTGGAAGACAAATTCGTCAACGGCCGCCCGGCATGGGAAAAGGTCGGCGTGCAGTTCACCGACGATGTGACGCCCTATGAAGAGATGAAGATCGGCTTGCTCAACGGCAGCCACCTGGCCCTGACCTACCTGGGGTTTCTCAAGGGTTATCGGTTTGTGCACGAGACCATGAACGACCCGCTGTTCGTGGCTTACATGCGCGCCTACATGGACCTCGACGTCACGCCGAACCTGGCGCCGGTACCGGGCATCGACCTGAGCGACTACAAGCAGACCCTGGTGGACCGCTTCTCCAACCAGGCGATTGCCGACCAGTTGGAACGGGTGTGTTCGGACGGCTCGTCGAAGTTTCCCAAGTTCACCGTGCCGACCATCAACCGCCTGATAGTCGATGGGCGCGAGACCGAGCGTGCGGCGCTGGTGGTCGCGGCCTGGGCCTTGTATTTGAAGGGTGTGGATGAGAATGGCGTGAGCTACACGATCCCCGATCCGCGCGCAGCATTCTGCCAGGGGCTGGTGAGCGATGAGGGGTTGATCAGCCAGCGGTTGCTGGCAGTGGAAGAGATTTTCGGTACGGCTATTCCCAACTCGCCTGGGTTTGTGGCAGCGTTCGAGCGGTGCTATGGGAGCCTGCGTGACAAAGGCGTAACCGCTACCCTGAAGCACCTCCTGAAGAAACCGATTTAAGTGTGGGAGGGGCCAAGCCCCCTCCCACACTGGACCGGGTTGCCAATCCAAAAAAATAACACTGCTGAGCACACCCTCATGACCCAGCAAAACCTGTTCCTCGGCATCGACTGCGGCACCCAAGGCACCAAGGCCATCGTCCTCGACGCGTCCAGCGGCAAGGTACTGGGCCTGGGCGCCGCCGCGCACACCCTGATCAGCGGCGCCAATGGCCGTCGCGAGCAGCACACCCAGGAATGGCTGGACGCCTTTACCGAAGCCACCCACCGCGCCTTGCAACAGGCCGGCGTGGACGGCCAGGACATCCTCGGCATCGGCGTATCCGGCCAGCAACACGGCCTGGTGTTGCTGGATGAAAGCGGCCAGGTGCTGCGCCCGGCCAAGCTGTGGTGCGACACCGAAACCGCGCCGGAGAACGAGCGCCTGCTGGCCTACCTGGGCGGCGAGAGTGGCTCGCTGGAGCGCCTGGGCGTGGCGATTGCGCCGGGCTACACCGTGTCGAAACTGCTGTGGACCCGCGAGCAGCACCCGGATGTGTTCGCGCGCATCGCCCATGTGCTGCTGCCCCACGACTACCTCAACTACTGGCTCACCGGCCGCGCGGTCGCGGAATACGGCGATGCCTCGGGCACCGGTTACTTCAACGTGCGCACCCGCACCTGGGATATGGCGCTGCTCAAGCACATCGACCCCAGCGGCCGCCTTGAAGCTGCGCTGCCGACATTGATCGAAGCCGATCAAAGCGTAGGCACGATCCTGCCGGCCATCGCCGAACGCCTGGGTATCAACCCCAATGCCAGGGTGTCCAGTGGCGGCGGCGACAACATGATGGGTGCCATCGGCACGGGCAATATCGCCTCCGGCGTGATCACCATGAGCCTGGGCTCATCCGGCACCGTGTATGCCTTCGCCGACCAGCCCAATGTCAGCCCCCAGGCGTCGGTCGCCACCTTCTGCTCGTCCAGCGGCGGCTGGCTGCCGTTGATCTGCACCATGAACCTGACCAACGCTACCGGGGTGATCCGCGAGTTGTTCGAGCTGGACCTCAACGCTTTCAACGCACTGGTCGAGCAAGCCCCGATTGGCGCCGATGGCGTCAGCATGCTGCCGTTCCTCAACGGCGAACGCGTACCCGCCCTGCCCCACGCCACTGGCAGCCTGCATGGGCTGACCATGACCAACCTAACCCGTGCCAACCTGTGCCGCGCGGTGGTCGAAGGCACCACCTTCGGCCTGCGCTACGGCCTCGATCTGCTACGCCACACCGGCCTGCAAAGCCAGAGCATCCGCCTGATCGGCGGCGGCTCGAAAAGCCCGGTGTGGCGGCAGATGGTCGCCGATATCATGAACACCGAAGTGATCTGCACCGAACAAAGCGAAGCCGCCGCCCTGGGCGCGGCGATCCAGGCGGCGTGGAGCCAGTCCGGCGAGTCCCTGGCCAGCCTGTGCGACAAATGCGTGAGCGTCGACCCCGCCAGCCGTACCCTGCCGGTGGCGGCCAATGTCAGCGCCTACCAACTGGCTTACGAACGCTATCAACAGCACGTGGCAACCCTTTAAGAGCGAACGACTATGTATCTGGTGTGTGGTGAAGCGCTGTTTGATTTTTTCAGCGAGGAAGATGCCAGCGGGCAGGCCTCCAAGGTCACTTACAAGGCGATTGCCGGTGGTTCACCGTTCAACGTCGCGGTGGGTTTGCGCCGCCTGGGCATCGAGGCCGGGTTGTTCGGCGGCCTGTCCAACGACTTCCTCGGGCGCCGGCTGTTGCACGTGCTCAGGGATGAAGGCGTCAGCGAGCGGTTCCTGGTGGAGTTTGCCGCGCCGACCACCTTGTCGATGGTCGCCGTGGGCGCCGACGGTTCACCGCAGTACAACTTCCGGGGTGAAGGCTGCGCCGACCGACTGCTGGAAGTCGCGCATTTGCCGGTCCTCGGCGATGAGGTGCGCGGCCTGCATGTCGGCTCGTTCTCCCTGGTGGTGCAACCGATCGGCGACACCCTGCTGAACCTGGTCAAGCGCGAAAGCGGCAAGCGCCTGATCAGCCTCGACCCCAACGTGCGCCTTAATCCGCAGCCGGATATCCAACTGTGGCGCGACCGCGTCGCCGAGTTGGCCAAGCATGCCGACCTGATCAAGGTCAGCGACGAAGACCTGCACCTGCTCTACCCCGGCCAGTCGCCGGAAAGCGTGCTGCAGGGCTGGCTGCAACACCGTTGCCAGCTGGTGTTCCTCACCCGTGGCGGCGATGGCGCCAGTGTGTTCAGCCGTCAGCATGGCACCTGGTCGCAACCGGCACAGCGCGTGGTGATGGCGGATACCGTGGGTGCCGGGGATACCTTCCAGGCCGCGTTGATTGCCTGGCTGACCGAGCACCAGTTGGACTCGGTGCAAGGCCTGCAACAACTGACCCGCGCGCAGATCGACGCCATGCTCGGCTTCGCCATCCGCGCTGCGGCACTGACGTGCGGCAAGACCGGGCCGGACTTGCCGTATCGCCCGCAGCTTGGATGAAGGTTTTGTCAGCCAGGGCAAAATTAATCGATGGTTAATCCCGCAAGTCGAGAGTGAAATTCCACTCACTTGCGGAGCACCACCATGAAACTGCACACCTTAATGCTCGGCGGCGCCCTGGCGCTGGCGGCAGTGTCGGGCCTGGCCCAGGCTGACGATCAAACCCAGGCGGTCAAACCCGTGCCTTATCATTACGGCATGCCGATGAACATTGCCAAGGTCCTGGCCATGAACGAAACCCCAACCGGCGACTGCAAAGTCATTGATGCGGATATCAAGTTCCTGGACAAGGCGGGCAAAGTGGAAGACGTGAGCTACTGGAAAATGTCCGAAGCCTGCGATTTCCAGAATTGATGGGCAAACATACACAGCATTGGGCCTGGCATTTACCAGGCCCACCGTTCATGACCAACGATCAGTAGTAACCGCGCCCTCCAGCCCGCTGCTGGACAGGTGCATGGCTGTGCTTGAGGTCTTCACGCAACCCGGTAATGAGGTTGCAAATAGCTCGACTGCTGTCGAGTTTGTCAGCATTGATACCTTTGACCTCCAAATCCACCCGGTCACGGTCGCGGTCGTCATAGACCTTGATCGTCAGCGAAGCATCTTCGGCTTTGGTGCATTCGCACCGTTTAGGCAGGAAACTTCCTTCAATAATGCTGCGAAGTTCTAATTCCGAAAGCATGGCCAACCTCTCCTTTTTTGAGACTTGCCAATCGATTGTTATAAGTCTGCAGGCGCGTGCCTGCCACGTCTCGCCAGCCCTGGAAGACGCTTACCTTTACCAGCCTACTCGGCAAATTCCGTTTTTGTTGTAACTTTTCTTCATAAGCAATGTAGGAATTTATATAGCTTAGATCACCTCAGTTAAATCATCGTCGAACCGCTTCGATTAATCGTTTAACCCCACGCTTCGAATTAAACTGCAGCTTGTGCCGCCACTCTTTCAGCAACATATCGCAAACTATCAAAGTTGATATTTGCACCTGAATTAACCGCGACCAAGGTCTGCCCACTTACCCCACGACTGGCCACGTACTTGCGAACCCCCGCCACCGCCAGCGCACCGGAAGGTTCGGTGATGGAACGCGTATCGTCATAGATCAACTTCATCGCGCTGCACAGTTCGTCATTGCTGACGGTGATCACTTCGTCGACCCAATCGCGGCAGATCTCAAAGCCATAGGCGCCGATCTGGGCGACTGCGGTGCCATCGGCGAACCTGTCGACACTTGGCAACACCACCCGTTCCCCGGCCTGCAGTGCGGCGAGCAGGCAACTGGAGCCTTCGGGCTCGACCCCGATGATGCGCACTTCGGGCCGCAGGTATTTGACGTAGGCCGCAATGCCGGCTATCAGGCCGCCGCCGCCCACGGGCACGAAGATCGCGTCCAACGGGCCTTGTTGCTGGCGCAGGATTTCCATGGCCACCGTGCCCTGGCCGGCGATCACTTCCGGGTCATCGAAGGGCGAAACGAAGGTGCAGCCGGACATCTCGGCCAGTTGCAGCGCATGGGCCAGGGCAAACGGGAAGCTCTCGCCGTGCAGCACCGCTTCGGCGCCCCGGGAGCGCACGCCCAGCACCTTCAATTCCGGCGTGCTGCACGGCATCACGATCCGCGCCTGGAGCCCCAGCGTCTTCGCCGCCAGTGCCACGCCTTGCGCATGGTTACCCGCCGACGCCGTCACCACACCGCGCGCTTTCTGCGCGCCGGTAAGCTGCACCAGCTTGTTGTAGGCGCCGCGAATCTTGAAGGAAAAGGTCGGTTGCAGGTCTTCGCGCTTGAGCAGCACCTGGTTGCCGAGCATTGCCGAGAGTGCCGGCGCGGCTTGCAGGGGCGTACGCACCGCGAGGTCATAGACCGGCGCGGCGAGGATCTTTTTCACATAGTGTTCAAGCAATGCCGTATCAGCGGTAGGCGGTGCGGGGCACGTGCTCATGGGTGTCTCCTGGTTTTTAAAGGCCCTGGAGACGGAACAAACAAAACCCGCCTCTAAGGCGGGTTGGGGTGCAGCCGTGTGCTATCCCGCCAAATGAGGAATGGCGGTAATAATGCTTGGCTGGCTGCGGAAGGCTGGATAGGTCATGCCTGGAAATTAACCGGCCATCCGGATCAAGTCAACATCATGTTTACTGACGACATATGAAACATATACGATTCGTATATCCAACCACTACAGTGAACCTCATGGGCATCGTCAAGATCAGCGACCAACTGCACGAACAACTCCGGCTGGCCAGTGCGGCCATGGACCGCTCCATCAACGCCCAGGCCGAGTTCTGGATCAAGGTCGGCCTGCTCGCCGAACTCAATCCCAGCCTGCCCTACCACGAGCTGATCAACAAACTGTTGCTGGACAAGCCCGACCTGATCCGGGGGCGCAGCTGATGATCAAGACCGCCGCCCAACTGGCTGTGATGCGCGAGTCCGGACGCCTGCTGGCCCAAGTGTTCGACATGCTCGACGGTTTTGTCGCCGCCGGCCGTTCCACCCTGGAACTGGACAGCGCCGTCGAAGCCTTTATCCGCAACGAATTGAAAGCCCGCCCCGCCAGCCTCGGGCAATACGACTACCCCTTCTCCATCAACACCTCGATCAACGAGGTGGTGTGCCATGGCATGCCCAGCGCCAAGGAAATCCTCAAGGACGGCGACATCGTCAACATCGACATCACCCTGGAAAAAGGCGGCTTTATCGCCGATTCCAGCAAGATGTACATGATCGGCACCGTCGCGCCCAAGGCGCGGCGCCTGGTGGACATGACTTTCGAGGCGATGTGGGCCGGGATCCGCCAGGTCAAGCCCGGCGCGCGCCTGGGTGATATCGGCCATGCGATCCAGAGCCATGCACAGGCCAATGGCTACAGCGTGGTGCGTGAATACTGCGGCCACGGCATCGGCAAGCAGATGCATGAAGAACCGCAGGTCCTGCACTTCGGCCGCCCTGGCACCGGGCTGGAACTGCGTGAAGGCATGGTGTTCACCATCGAACCGATGCTCAACCAGGGCGGCGCCAAGGTGCGCAGCCTGAAAGACGGCTGGACGGTGGTGACCAAGGACAACAGCCTGTCGGCGCAGTGGGAGCATACGGTGGCGGTGACGGCGGATGGCTTTGAAGTGCTGACCTTGCAAACCCGCCCTTGATTCACCCACCGCCGTAGATACCGCCTTGAACCTCACCAGACCTGGCCCTGGCGTTTCAACTCCAGGCGCCGCACGAACTCTTCCAGCACCAGGCTGTACAGGTCGTCCTGCAGGTAGGCGTCTTCGATGCCGGCATCCAGGTTGGGGTTGTCGTTGACCTCGATCACCACCACCTTGTCGCCGGACTGCTTGAGGTCCACACCATAGAGGCCGTCGCCGATCAGGTTGGCGGTCTTCACCGCCAGTTCCACCACCGCCCGGGGCGCTTCATGGACAGCCAGGGTGCGGCATTCGCCGTTGATGGCCTGGCCGATGGCCTTGTGGTTATAGATCTGCCAATGGCCCTTGGACATGAAGTACTGGCAGGCAAAGATCGGCTTGCGGTTGAGTACGCCGATGCGCCAGTCATACTCGGTGTAGAAGAATTCCTGGGCCAGCAGCAGCACCGAATGCTCGAACAACTCGGCGGTGGCCTTGAGCAAGGCTGCCTGGCTTTCGACCTTGATCACGCCACGGGAGAAACACCCGTCGGGAATCTTCAACACCAGCGGAAACCCGAGGCGCTCGCCGACCCGTTCGAAGTCCTGCGGTCGTTCCTTGTAGAGAATCTCGGTGGCAGGCATACCCAACTGATGGCTGTTGAGCAGGTCGGTAAGGTAGACCTTGTTGGTACAACGCAGGATCGACGCCGGGTCGTCCATCACCACCAGGCCTTCACTTTCGGCTTTTTTGGCAAAGCGGTAGGTATGGTTGTCGACACTGGTGGTCTCGCGGATCAGCAAGGCGTCGTATTCGGCCAGGCGCGCGTAGTCCTTGCGCTCGATCAGCTCCACATCAATGCCCAGGCCCTTGCCCACGCGGATGAAATTCTCCAAGGCACGGGCGTTGGACGGCGGCAATTGCTCCTGGGGATCATGGAGGATCGCCAGGTCATAACGGGCCAGGCGCCGTGAACGGGGCTGGCGCCAGATCCTGCGGCTGAAGTTATCGAGGGCGTGGGCGAATTGATCTTCCTGGTCGTCGCGTAACTTGTGCAATACGCCGGACTTGACCCCTACGATATGCCAACCGTTATGTTTTCTGAACTCAACTAACAAGATCGGACATGGGAATGTTTCAAACAACTGGCGGGCCAATTCCTGCAACGGCTCTATAGTGGTCCTGCCGAAGTAAAGTGTCAGGGTAAACCCTTCGGTATTACTGTAGAGGTGATGACTCAAGGCTTTATCAAGGGTTTTATCCAAGTCGTCCAGCGCCAGGCCGTACAGCGACTTCCTGGTCAGCTCACTGATGGTGCGCACCGAAGGAATCACCTTGTGTCCGCGCGCTTCGGCCAGCAACGAGCAGTAGTAGCCGTGCCCCAGGTACTTGTAGCTGCGGCACAGGTTGATCACCTGCACCCGCTTGCCTGACTCGTTCTGCCGGGTTTGTTCCAGGTACTCCTGGGCGGTGACGATGTCTTCGCTGGGAAAGTAGGAGGCCCAATCTTCCTTGCGCTCAACAATGATCACCACTTGACTGTTACTTCGAGGCGGCGCCGAAAAAAAGCCCTTCGATGTTATTGTCGCCGCGACGATTTGCTCGGATACTTCACGCCAATGACCTTGTACCGCCGACATAATATTTGATCCGCTTTAGAGAACTCGACCTTTTCTATTAAGCACGATCTTTTAGGGAAGTCCCGTTTCGTTACGCAACTTTTACGGCGGTTATATGGCTCTTTTCTCTCGCATTGCATTACCCGGTGATATACCGGCATTAGTGGCATTGGAGCACCAGTGTTTCACCACCGACCGGCTCTCATCGCGCAGTTTTCACTGGATGATCAGCCGCGCCCACGGCCAGTTGCTGGTGGCGGAACAGGACGGGCAGTTGCTCGGTTATGCGCTGGTGCTGTTTCGTCGTGGCAGCGTGTTCGCGCGCCTGTATTCCATCGCCATTGCCGAGCACGCACGCGGCCTCGGGCTGGGCAAGCAGTTGCTCAGCCATGTCGAGGCCTGCGGGGTGACGCACGGGTGCGCCCACCTGCGCCTGGAGGTGCGCACCGACAACCGCGGCGCCCTGGCGCTGTATGAACGCAACGGCTACCGGCGTTTCGCCCAGGTCAACGACTACTACGCAGACCACACCCCGGCCCTGCGCCTGGAGAAAACCCTGGTCAGGCCACCTGCTTGATCCCGGCCTTGGCTTCCAGCTCGCGCACCAGCGGCAATACACGTTTGCCGAAGTACTCCACTTCTTCCTGGAAGTGCAGGAAGCCCGCCAGCACCAGGTCCACGCCCACTGCCTTGAGTGCGACGATGCGCTCGGCAATCTGCTGCGGGGTGCCGATCAGGTTGGTCTTGAAGCCATCGTTGTACTGCACCAGGTCTTCAAAGCTCGACTTGGCCCAGTTGCCCTCGCCTTCGGGTGATGCCTTGCCGGCCTGCCTGGCCGCGTCGCCAAAGGCGTTCACGGCTTCCGGGTCGGCCTTGTCGATGATCTCTGCGAGCACGGCGCGGGCTTCTTCCTCGGTGTCGCGGGCGATGATGAACGCATTCACGCCGACCTTGACCGAATGGTTGTTGGCAGCGGCCTTGGCGCGAATGTCATCGACCTGGGCCTTGATGCCTTCCGGGGTGTTGCCGTTGGTGAAGTACCAGTCCGACACGCGCGCCGCCATGTCTCGTGCGGCCCGCGAGCTGCCGCCCTGGAACACTTCCGGCTGGCCCAGGGGCTTGGGCTTGAGGGTGTAGTTGTTGAAACGGTAGAAGTCGCCCTTGAAGGTAAAGTCGTCCTGGGTCCAGATGCCTTTGAGGGCGCGGATGAATTCTTCGGAACGGCGATAGCGCTCGTCGTGCTCCAGCCAGTGTTCGCCGATGGCCTGGAACTCGCCCTTGAACCAGCCACTGACGATGTTCACCGCAATGCGGCCATTGGTGAGCTGGTCGATGGTCGCCAGTTGCTTGGCCGCCAGCGCCGGTTGCCATGGGCCGGGCAGGATCGCGGCGATAACCTTGAGCCTGGTGGTAGCGGCCAGCAAGGCATGGCTGAACGCCACGGACTCATGCTGGTTCTCGGCGCCGTAGCCGGCGGTGAAGCGGATCTGGGTCAGGCCGTATTCGAAGCCGGCTTCCTCGGCCAATTGCGCCAGTTTGCGGTTGTAGTCGATGCCCCAGTGGGTACGTTGTTCGATCTTGCTGACCACCAGCCCACCGCTGACGTTGGGCACCCAATAGGCAAATTTCACGGCTTGCTGACTCATCGAACGGTACCTCGCACTAAGGAATGTACTGAGGGGTTGAGCAGCAAGCGTGCCAGACGCGGGCAAACGCCCGCGCCACAAGGGTTGCGACACGAATTCGGGGCTGGGAAGCTTGGAATGCCAATGTCAGGGATTGCAGCGCTTTGTCGGTTTGCTGTTGCTGGAGCAACAGTAAACAGCGTGCATCCCCCCGTAAACATTGGGCCTGGCACCCGGCACGGAGTGTGCAATCACTCCCGGCACCGATCACTGCCCCGGAGCCTTGCTCATGACCGAACACCACGTTATCAACCCGTTGTCTGTCGGCGTCGACTACCCCACGCTGGCGGCGCGCTTTCGTCCGATTTTCCAGCGCATCGCCGCTGGCGCGGTGGAGCGCGAACAAACCCGCGCCCTGCCCCATGAACCGATCCAGTGGCTCAAGGAAGCCGGCTTCGGCGCGGTGCGGGTGCCGGTGGAATATGGCGGTGGCGGTGCTTCGCTGCCGCAACTGTTCGAACTGCTGATCGAACTGGCCGAGGCCGACTCCAATGTGCCCCAGGCCCTGCGCGGGCATTTCGCCTTTGCCGAAGACCGCCTGAATGCGCCGCCCAGTGCCGGCCGCGACCTGTGGTTCAAGCGCTTTGTCGACGGCGACATCGTCGGCTGCGCCTGGACCGAAATCGGCACCGTGGCCATCGGCGAGGTTGTCACCAAGGTCAGCCCGGACGGCGATCGGTGGAAACTCAACGGTGAAAAGTTCTACAGCACCGGCAGTATTTTCTCCGACTGGATCGACGTGTACGCCCAGCGCAGCGACACCGGCGGCGATGTGATCGCCGCCACCCGCGCGCGCCAGCCCGGCGTGGAACACAGCGATGACTGGGACGGCTTTGGCCAGCGCACCACCGGCAGCGGCACCTCGCGCTTTACCGATGCGGTGGTGGAGGCGGAAAACGTCATAGACTTCGCGACCCGCTTCAAATACCAGACCGCGTTCTACCAACTTGTCCTGCTGGCCAGCCTCGCCGGTATCGGCCGTGCCGCGTTGCGCGATGTGGCCCACCAGGTGCGCAGCCGCAAGCGCATCTACAGCCACGGCAATGCCCAGCACGTCAGCCAGGATGCCCAGATCCAGCAGGTGGTGGGCGAAGTCGCCGCCCTGGTCTACGCCGCCGAAGCCAGCGCGCTGAAAGCCGCCGTGCCGGCGCAGCGGGCGTACCTGGCGCGGTTCGGTGGGGATGAAGTCGCCGAGCGCGAAGCCAACGTCGCGGCCGAAATCGAGTCAGCCACCGCGCAAGTGGTGGTGTCGGAGCTGATCCAGCGCGCCACCAGTGAGTTGTTCAACGCACTGGGGGCGTCGGATGTGCGCCAGGGCAAGTCCCTCGACCGCCATTGGCGCAATGCGCGGACCGTGTCGTCGCACAACCCGGTGATCTACAAGGCGCGGATCGTGGGGGACTGGGTGATCAATGGCACCGAGCCGCCGTTTGTGTGGCAGATCGGCAATGGCCCGGCGAAAGCCTGAGGCTGAGCGGGGTCAAAACTGTGGGAGGGGGCTATGCCGATCAGTTAAGAGATAGAACGGGCAAACAGTAACCTGTGGTGAGCGGGCTTGCCCCGCGTTGGGCTGCGCAGCAGCCCCAATAAGAGCGCTGCAGTGTGCCAGGCAGGTCCGGGGCTGTGTTTTGGGGCTGCTACGCAGCCCAACGCGGGGCAAGCCCGCTCACCACAGTTACAGTGTTCCTCCTTAACTGACTGGCATTAGGGCTTGCCCGCTCCCACATTTGGCCCCTGTGTATTTGAATCCTGTGTACGCCTCAAAAGGCCAATTTGTAGCCGATGGTCATCAACATGATCGCCAGGCACGGGCGCAATACGCCGTCCGGGACCTTGCCGGTCATGTGGCTGCCGAAGTAAATGCCCGGCAGCGACCCCATCAGCAGAAAGCCCAGCAGGTGCCAGTCCATATTGCCCATGCCGGCATGGCCCAGGCCCGCCACCAGGGTCAGGGGCACGGCGTGGGCGATCTCGGTGCCGACCAGGCGGCGCGTGGCCAGGAACGGATAGAGGATAAACAGCGCGACGGTGCCGAGGGCGCCGGCGCCGATGGAGGTGAGCGCAACCATGGTCCCCAGCACCGCACCGGTCACCACGGTCAGGGCATTCAGGTTGCGCGGGTTCATATGGTAGTGATCGCCGGCGTGGCGCTGGGCGAATGCCAGCAGGCGTTGCTTGAACAGGATCGCCAGGGCGGTCAGCAGCAGCACCACGCCGAGGGCCTGCTTGATCACCGCGTTCATGGCGCTGGGGTCGGTGTGCAGGCTGGCGAGGAACCACAGGGTCAGCAACACCGCAGGCACGCTGCCCAGGGTCAGCCAGCCGGTGATGGTCCAGTCGATGTTCTTGTTCTTGCTGTGGACCAGCACGCCACCGGATTTGGTGATGGCCGCGTACAGCAGGTCAGTGCCCACGGCCGTGGCCGGGTTGATGCCGAACCACAACAGGATCGGGGTCATCAAGGAGCCCCCGCCGACACCGGTCATGCCGACGATAAAACCAACGATCAGGCCCGCAATTACAAAACCAAAGTTACCCACTTCCATCAACGCTACCCGCGGCCTTATAAATTTCTGGCCGCAGGATAGCGATTTTTCTTATAACGACTTATATCAATATGATCTGACTTTATGCCTTTTATGGCAGTCGACGACAGACATACGCCTGGGTCTGATAAGGAAACGCCACCGTGTCGCGGTCCTTCAGGGCCGGATGGCTGGCGATCAAGCCACGCAACTGCTCGCTCACAAGGGCTTTTTCAGCCTCGGGCAACGCAGCAATAAAGCTCACGGAGAGGAAGCGATCCATGATCACTTCCTGGGGGCTGCCGACGTGGCTATAGGGGAAACAGGTCATTTCGGGGTCGGAAAAGTACTTGCCGTCGAAGGCTTCGCGCCAGCGTCCGGAGTGAAAACGCGGGGTGTCACCCTCGTAGGGCGTAATGATCGCAGTGATCGCCGCTACCCAGTCCACCGACTCATCGCGCACATTCCACACCAGCCCGAGGCGCCCTTCGGGCTTGAGCACGCGGTGGATTTCCGCCAGCGCGGCCTGGGTGGAGAACCAGTGAAAGGCTTGCGCGCAGACCACCGCGTCGGCGCTGGCGGTTTCCAGGGGGATGGCTTCGGCGGTGCCGTTGACCAGGCGCACGTCCGGCAACAGCCGGGTCAACTGCGCACCCATGGCCTGCACCGGTTCGACGGCGATCAACGTCGGTGCCAGGGTGCTGAGCAGGCGCGTGAACTTGCCGGTGCCGGCGCCCAGGTCGATCACCCGTGAGTGCCCATCGACGCCGAGTACATCCGTGAGCCAGCCCGTGAGTTGCCTGGGATAATTCGGCCGGCCCTGGGCGTAGGTGGCGGCCTGGGTAGAGAAACCTCGTTGAGCAGACGTGTGGACACCAGTCATTGCCAATCTCTCCTCGGGTAAAGCGGGGGCACAGTGTGCGCCTTCCCCGGGAGATTTTCTAATCGGCAGCCGTGGGCAACCACACCCGGAACCGTGCGCCGCCCAACGGCGAGGCCAGTGCGGTCAGGGTGCCGCCTTGGGCCTCGAGGGCTCGCCGGCTGATGGCCAGGCCCAGGCCAAAGCCACCGGTGGCGCGGTCGCGGCTGCGGTCGAGACGGTAAAAAGGCTCGAAGATACGCTCGCGCTGGTCCAGCGGAATGCCGATGCCATCGTCATCCACCCAGATTTCACAGCCTTTGGCGCAGACCTTGACGCCCACCTGAATGCGCTTGTCGCAGTAACGCGTGGCATTGCGCAGCAGGTTCTGCAGGGCACGGGCGGTGAGGCGCGGGTCGAGGCTGAAGCGTTCCACAGCGCAGTCGAGTGCTACATCGATGACGATCTCGGGATTTTCCAGTTCGTCATCGACACTGCCGAGCACGCTGTCGATAAACTCATCGAGCACCACCTCCACACGCTCGGGCAATTGCGCCGGGTTTTGCAGGCGGCTGTAGGACAACAACTCCAGCACCAATTCATCCAGCTCGCGAATATGCGCAACCAGGCCATGCAAGCGCTGGCGACTGGCCTCCGGCAAGTCTTCCGACAGCGCCAGGGCCAGGCCGAAATCCAGGCGCGTAAGGGGCGTGCGCAGTTCGTGGGAGACCGCGTTGAGCAGGTCGCGCTGTTGGTTGAGCAGGTGTTCGATGTCGTCGGCCATGGTATCGAACACCGCTGCCAGGCTGCCGATATTGGAGCTGGCCGGGATGTGTGTGCGCTCGGCCAGGTTGCCTTTGCCCAGTTGCGTGGCGGTGCTTTTCAGGCGTTCGAGATCGCGCCAGTGCGGACGCAGCCAGAACAGCAGGCAGGCCAGCAACGCCGCACCGATCAGCACGTTCATCGACCAGTACAACAGGTTCATGTCCAGCGGGTCTGGCGGAATGGTCAGCTTGACCACGAACTGCTCGTTGAGCGGCGAGCTGATGTCCTCCATCCAGCCGAACTCCCCCAGGTGAATCACGGGGTTGCCCTGCTCCAGCAGTTTGGCTTCCTGCGTGGTGTAGCTGGCGTCCTGGCGCAACAGCAATTGCACTTTGAGGGGGGCGAAGTCACGTCCCAGTTGCTCGGTCACCTGGGACCAGCGCTCCACCGGCGCGCGCAGGTACTGCTTGACGATCAGCTTCTGCATGCCTCGGGACTGCTCGACGTTGTAGTCCAGGTAACGGTGCTCGAACAGTTGGATCACCAGCTTGGGAATCAGGAAGATCGCCGCGCTGTAGGTAATGATGGTGATCAGGTAAAGGCGTAGCAGTACACGAAACATCGGTCAGCATTCCCACTCGGAACGGCTGAACAGGTAGCCTTTGCCCCATACGGTCTTGATCTTGCGCGCTTCACCGGCGTGGTCGTCGAACTTGCGGCGCAGCTTGGAAATGGCCACGTCCACCGAACGGTCGGTGCCGTTGAACTCGATACCGCGCAGGCGTTGCAGGATCTGGTCGCGGCTGAGCACCTCGCCCGCGTGCCGGGCCAGTACCACCAGCAGGTTGTATTCGCCGCTGGACAACTCCACCGCCTGCTCGCGCCAGGTCACGGTGCGCTCCGACAGGTCGATGCACAGGTTGCCCATCAGGATCTGGTCGTTGGCCACCTGGGGCTCGGACAGGCTGCTGCGCCGCAGCAAGGTGCGCACCCGCGCCAGCAGCACACGCGGCTCGCAGGGTTTGGTCACGTAGTCGTCGGCGCCCATTTCCAGGCCCAGCACCTGGTCGTGGCTGTCGTCGCGGGCGGTGAGCATCAGGATCGGCAGGCCCGCCGAGTCGGCGCGCAGCAGGCGGCACACTTGCAGGCCGTCGAGGCCGGGCAGCATCAGGTCGAGGATCACCAGGTCCGGCGGGTCGAGGCGCGCGCGCTCGCGGACGTGGTCGCCACGGCTGAGCACACTGACGTGGTAGCCATTGCGTTCCAGGTAGCTGGCAATCAGCTCGGAGAGTGCGGCGTCGTCTTCCACCAGGAGGATGTTGGGCATGGTGTTTCCAAATAATGCGGTTTGTTGGTGTGTTGCAGGATTGTGCAAGGATATACGCCCTCGGCGCCCCGCGCGCCGCACCTTACATTTCTTCACAGACGACCTACACAGCTTCACAGCACCACGGCGCAGGTGCCCTTAGGATGCGCCAGTCAATATTGGGATAAGAGCATGTCGAAGAATCTGTTTGCGCCATTCTGCCTGTTGGCCCTGACGCTGGCCCTGAGTGCCTGTGACCAATCGGCCGACGAAGCGCCGCCAATGCCCCTGGCCAAAGTGCGCATCGAAACCCTTGAGGCCAAGCCCCTCTCCATCACCAGCGAATTGAGCGGACGCATCGCCGCGCCACGCATCGCCGAAGTGCGCGCACGGGTGGCCGGGGTGGTGATGCAACGGGTGTTCAAGGAAGGCCATGACGTCAAACAGGGCGACGTGTTGTTTCGCATCGATCCGGCACCGTTCAAGGCTGACCTGGACAGCGCCCAGGCCAACCTGAGCAAGGCCGAGGCCAATGCGTTCCAGGCGCGCCTGCAGGAGCAGCGCTACAGCCAACTGGTGGAAGGCAATGCCATCAGCGGCCAGGACTACGACAACGCCCGCGCCAACCTGCGCCAGACCAACGCCGAAGTCGCCGCCAACAAGGCCGCCGTCGAGCGCGCCAGGTTGAACCTGGGCTACGCCACCGTGACCGCGCCGATTTCCGGGCGCATCGGCCGCGCCCTGGTGACCGAAGGGGCACTGGTGGGCCAGAACGAAGCCACGCCCCTGGCGATCATCCAGCAACTGGACCCGATCCACGCCGACCTCACCCAGTCCACCCGCGAGCTCAACGACCTGCGCCGCGCCTTCCGCGCCGGCAGCTTGAAGCAGGTAGGCCAGGACCAGGCCAAGGCCACGTTGATCCAGGACGATGGCAGCCTCTACCCGCTGCCGGGCAAGTTGCTGTTCGCCGAGATCAGCGTCGACCCGGGCACCGGGCAGATCATCCTGCGCAGCGAGTTCCCCAACCCGGACCTCGACCTGTTGCCCGGCAGCTTCGTACGGGTCCGCCTGGAGCAGGCCGTCGACAAACAGGGCATCAGCGTGCCGCAACGCGCCATCACCCGCGACAGCGCCGGCATCCCCATGGTGCTGCTGCTCGACGCCGAGCAGACCGTCAGCCAGCAGCCGGTGGAACTGGGTGCGGTGATCGCTGACCGCTGGGTGGTCAGCCATGGCCTCAAGCCCGGCGACCGTATCGTCGTCGAAGGCCTGCAGCACGCGCGCCCCGGTGAAAAAGTCGAGGTCGATGACAGCCCCACACCCGTTGCCCAGGCTTCCGGCCAATAAGGATCTTTGACAATGCCGCAGTTCTTTATTGACCGCCCGATCTTCGCCTGGGTGGTCGCCCTGTTTATCCTGCTGGCCGGCTTGCTGGCCATCCCGCAGTTGCCGGTGGCCCAGTACCCCAACGTCGCGCCGCCGAAGGTGGAAATCTACGCGGTGTACCCGGGCGCCTCGGCCCAGACCCTGGATGAAAGCGTGGTCAGCCTGATCGAGCAGGAGCTCAACGGCGCCGATCACCTGCTGTATTTCGAATCCCAGAGCAGCCTCGGCTCGGCAACGATTACTGCCACGTTCCAGCCCGGCACCAACCCGGAAATGGCCCAGGTCGATGTGCAAAACCGCCTCAAGGCGGTGGAGCCGCGCCTGCCCCAGGCCGTGACCCAGCAGGGTTTGCAGGTGGAGAAAGTCTCCGCCGGTTTCCTGCTGCTGGTGACCCTCACCTCCAACGACGGCAAGCTCGACGATGTGGCGCTCAGCGATTACCTGGCGCGCAACGTGATGAACGAGCTCAAGCGCCTGGACGGGGTCGGCAAGGCCCAGCTGTACGGTGCCGAACGCGCCATGCGCATCTGGATCGACCCGCAGAAACTGATCGGCTTCAACCTCACGCCGGCCGACGTGAATGCCGCGATCAGCGCACAGAACGCCCAGGTCTCGGCCGGCAGCATCGGTGACTTGCCGGGTACCAGGACCCAGGAAATCACCGCCGCGATCCTGGTCAAGGGCCAGCTGTCCACGCCGGCGGAATTCGCCGATATCGTGCTCAAGGCCAACCCGGACGGCTCCACCGTGCGCATCGGCGATGTGGCGCGGGTAGAAGTGGGCAGTCAGGAATACCAGTTTTCCACGCGCCTGAACGGCAAGCCGTCCACCGCCGTCAGCGTGCAACTGGCGCCCGGGGCCAATGCGCTGAACACCGCGACCCTGGTGCGGGCGAAGATGGACGAGCTGTCGCGCTATTTCCCGGCCAATGTGGAGTACAAGATCCCGTACGACACCTCGCCGTTCGTCAAGGTCTCGATCACCAAGGTGGTCTACACCCTGCTCGAAGCCATGGCCCTGGTGTTCGCGGTGATGTTCCTGTTCCTGCAGAACGTGCGCTACACCCTGATCCCGACGCTGGTGGTGCCGATCGCGCTGATGGGCACCTTCGCCACCATGCTGTTGCTGGGCTTCTCGATCAACGTGCTGACCATGTTCGGCATGGTGCTGGCCATCGGCATCCTGGTGGATGACGCCATCGTGGTGGTGGAGAACGTCGAGCGGATCATGGCCACCGAGGGCCTGTCGCCCAAGGAGGCGACGAAAAAAGCCATGGGCCAGATCACCGGCGCCATCGTCGGCATTACCCTGGTGCTGGTCGCGGTGTTCCTGCCGATGGCGTTCATGGCCGGCTCGGTGGGGGTGATCTACCAGCAGTTCTCGCTGTCGATGGCCACCTCGATCCTGTTCTCGGCCTTCCTCGCCCTGACCTTGACCCCAGCCCTGTGCGCCACGCTGCTCAAGCCGATTGCCAAGGGCGAGCACCATGCCAAGGGCGGGTTCTTCGGCTGGTTCAACAAGCGCTTCGAGCAACTCACCGACCGTTACGAAGGCTGGGTCGCCTATGCCCTCAAGCGCAGCGGCCGTTACCTGCTGATCTACCTGGTGCTGCTGGTGGGCCTGGGGCTGATGTTCAGCCGCCTGCCCTCCTCGTTCCTGCCGGTGGAAGACCAGGGCTACACCATCACCGACATCCAGCTGCCGCCCGGCGCGAGCAAGAACCGCACGGTGCAGGTGGCCGAACAGATCGAAGCGCATAACGCCGGGGAGCCAGGGGTGGGTGACACCACCATGATCATGGGCTTCAGCTTCTCCGGCTCCGGGCAAAACGCCGCGCTGGCGTTTACTACGCTCAAGGACTGGTCGGAACGCGGCAGCGATGACTCCGCCGCCTCGATTGCCGACCGCGCCAACATGGCCTTCAGCGAACTCAAGGACGCGATTGCCTATGCAATCCTGCCGCCCCCGGTGGACGGCCTGGGCACCTCCAGCGGTTTCGAGTTCCGCTTGCAGGACCGCGGCGGTGTAGGCCATGCAGCCTTGATGGCGGCGCGTACCGAATTGCTCGACGCCGCCGGAAAAAGCCCGATCCTGGCCAACGTGCGCGAAAGCGCCCTGGCCGAGGCGCCGCAAGTGCAGCTGGAAGTCGACCGCAAGCAGGCCAACGCGCTGGGCGTCTCGTTTGCGGATGTGGGCAATGTGCTGTCTTCGGCCATCGGTTCAGCCTATGTCAACGACTTCCCTAACCAGGGCCGCATGCAGCGCGTGGTGGTACAGGCCGAAGGCGACCAGCGCAGCCAGGTGGCGGATTTGATGAAGATCCACGTGCGCAACAAGGATGGAAAGATGGTACCGCTGTCGGCGTTTGTCGAAGCCAAATGGACCCAGGGCCCGGCGCAACTGACGCGCTATAACGGCTACCCTGCCATCGCCATTTCCGGCGAGGCCGCACCCGGCCACAGCACCGGCGAGGCGATGGAGGAAATCCAGCGCCTGGTCAGCCAATTGCCGGCAGGCCTGGGCCAGGAGTGGACCGGGTTGTCGTTGCAGGAACGTTTGTCCGGCTCCCAGGCCCCAATCCTGTTGGGCCTGTCGCTGCTGATCGTGTTCCTGTGCCTGGCGGCGCTGTATGAAAGCTGGTCGATCCCGACGTCGGTGTTGCTGGTGGTGCCGCTGGGCGTGCTCGGCGCAGTGCTGGCGGTGACTTTGCGGGGCATGCCAAACGATGTGTTTTTCAAGGTCGGCCTGATCACTATCATCGGCTTGTCGGCGAAGAACGCGATCCTGATCATCGAGTTCGCCAAGGACCTGTATGACCAGGGCGAAGACCTGATCGACGCCACCCTGAAAGCCGCACGACTCCGGTTGCGCCCGATCATCATGACCTCGCTGGCGTTTATCCTCGGCGTGGTGCCCTTGGCGATTGCCACCGGTGCCAGTTCGGCGAGCCAGCAGGCGATTGGTACCGGGGTCATCGGCGGGATGATCACCGCGACCCTGGCGGTGGTGTTTGTGCCGGTGTTCTTTGTGGTGGTCATGAAGCTGGTGCGCAAAAAGCGCTAAGGCTTTTGGGGGGGACACTGTAACGGTGGCAAGCCCGCTTGCCACAACAAAAATGCGCTAAGGTGCTCACAGGTAACCATCTGTGAGCTGCCATGCCCTTTCTAGCCCGTACCCACCCTCGCCTCTCCGCCGCCGCTGTGCTCGGCCTTGCCGTCGGCATCCTGGCGCCGGCCGACACCCTCGCCAGCAAAATCCTCATCGGCTGGAACGCCGGGGTCTGGACCTACCTGGTGCTGATGCTGTGGCTGACCAGCCGTGCCAAGGCCGACGAGGTGAAGCGTATCGCCGAAATCGAGGACGAAAACGCCGGGCTGGTGCTGTTCACCGTGTGCATCGCCGCCATCGCGAGCCTGGCCACCATCACCTTCGAACTGGTGGGCAGCAAAGACCTGGCCACGTCCGAGCGCCTGCTGCACTACGGGTTTACCGGGCTGACGGTGATCGGTTCATGGCTGTTGATCGGGGTGATTTTCAGCGTGCATTACGCCCGCCTGTATTACACCTGGAATGGCAAGGAGCCGGCGTTGCGGTTTGCCGAAGGGCTGTTGACGCCGAACTACTGGGACTTCCTGTATTTCTCCTTCACCATCGGCGTGGCGGTGCAAACCTCTGACGTCGGCGTCGCCACCCGCGGCATGCGCAAGGTGGTGCTGGGGCAGTCGCTGATCGGCTTTTTGTTCAATACGGCGATCCTGGGGTTCTCGATCAACATCGCCGCCGGGCTGTTCGGCTAGGCTGCACAAACCTTCTAGACGCTCAGGTGTCGGTGGGCGCTAATACCCTTACACATTCCGTCCCGGTGTTTCATGGCTGCGCATAATTGGATCGATCTGTCCCAGGACGCCGACACCGGCATCGAGACCCTGCGCGCGCATTTCGAGGGCCACGCCTACGACCCCCACTGGCATGACAGCTATCTGGTCGGCGTCACCGAACAAGGCGTGCAGCAGTTCAACTGCCGCCGCACCCGGCACAACAGCGTGCCCGGCCAGGTGTTCCTGGTGGAGCCCGGTGAATTGCATGACGGTGACGCGCCCACGCCGGACGGCTTTACCTACCACATGCTGTACCTCGACCCGCAGTGGCTGGCGCGGGAAGTGAGTGCGGTGTTCGAAGAAGCGCCGCTCAACAGCCAACTGGGTTTCGCCACGACCTTGACCAGCGATCCACGCCTGGCCATCGCCACCAGCCAGGCGTTCCAGACGCTGCACAGCGGTGAATTGCGCATCGTGCGCCAGCGTGTCATGGACCAATTGCTGGAGCGCCTGACCGGTCACCTGGCGTGGCGCGCGCGCTACCGTGACGATCCACGCTTGCCACTGGTCGCCCATAAGGCCCGCGAATACCTGCATGCCCACTTGCATCAAGACGTCGGCATGGACGAACTGGCCGTAGCCTGTGGCGTCGACCGCTTCCGCCTGACCCGCGCGTTCAAGAGCGCCTTCGGCCTGCCGCCGCATGCCTACCTCGTACAACTGCGCTTGGCCCGTGCCCGGCATTTGTTGGCCAAGGGCGAGCAACCGGCGGATATGGCGATTGCCCTGGGCTTTGCCGATCAAAGTCACCTGGGCCGCTGGTTCGTGCGCGCCTACGGCTTGACACCGGCCGCGTACCGCAAGCGCTGCTCAAATCTTCCAGACAGTAACGCACAGGCTTGTGAGGATGGACGCCACTGAACGATTCACTGGAGTCCCCAGCATGTCCTCCCCGTTACTGCCCTTCCTGTTATTTGCCTTCGTTGCCTCCATCACCCCCGGCCCCACCAACATCCTGGTGCTGAGCAACAGCGCGCGTTATGGGCTCAAGGCTGCACTGCCTATCGTATTGGGTGCCTGTCTGGGGGCTGCGGGAATTGTGTTGCTGGTGGGCTCGGGCGTGGGCCAGTCGCTGGCGCAATTGCCCAGGGTGCAGGCCGCGATGCAATGGGTGGGCGTGGCCTGGCTCAGCTATCTGGCATGGCAGATCTTCCGCGCGCCGGCCGAAGCCATCGACCCGAACACCCCGCAAAAACGCCTGGGCCTGGCCGGCGCCGCCAGCCTGCAATTGGTCAACCCCAAGACCTGGATGATGGCGCTGGCGGTGGTCAGTGTGTTTGCCGACAACGGTGAGGCGCGCCAGAGCCATGTGCTGTACCTGTCGTTGGCGTTTTTTATGATTTCGTTGCCGTGCCTGGGGGCGTGGGCGTTGCTGGGGGTGGGGTCGAGCCGGGTGTTTCGCTCGACCAAGGCCATGCAGCGTTTTAACCAAGGTATGGCGTTGCTGTTGTTCGGCTCCGCCTGGCTGAGCGTTTTAGCGGGAGCATAGAAAAGGCGACGAATGGCGAGCAAACCTGTGAATTCTGACAGTTGTGGGCAAGGCGTTAATGGCGCTGAATAAAGCCACTTGTCAAAAAGCACGGGCCATGACGGGTATCAAAGCCTGCGGGAGCACGCCATGTCACCACTTGTTCCGTTAAATAAGAATCTGATCCTGAATGGAAACTTTATCGACCATGGAACCCATTGGACAGCCACCGCGACACTTCCCGGCAGGGTTGATTTTTCCCAGCACAGTTGCATCGTCAGAACTCAAGGAATGGCTGAGCAAACGGTACCTGTGGTTGAGGCAACGGTCTATACCCTCAGCCTGTTTACGCTGATTACTTACAGAGGTACCGGCTCGATAACGGTGGTTTTTCAGCCTTCGGGGGTCAATGAATCGATATCGATGTCCGGCAACCAAGGCTGGTTGCGTCAGTCATTAACGTTCACGCCTCCCACAGGCACTGTCAGCGCAACCGTGCAATTGACAGGAACGTCGGGGGACGTCTGGTTCGATAACGTCAGGCTAGTGGAGGAAGAAGGGACGATCATACCGATTGAGTTGATCGGTAACGGGGACTTCTCACGCAACGGCGATGAATGGACTTCGTCACCGCCACCCAATTCCGCGACCTTCCACGATCAACGGTGTCAGTTGAATCTGGGCGCTTATATCGAGCAGGACATCAGGGTCGTTCCCGAGCAGGCGCTGGTCTTCTCTATCGATGCACAAACACCAACCGGCGGCCATGGGGTTGTAATGTTTCATATAACCCCCGATCACGTACCTGAGTTCGAGTTACGCGGAGAGGGAGGCTGGGATTCATACACCTACTTATTCACCGTCCCCGCTGGCATTCATGACATCACGCTGCAAATACAGGGCATTACTTTTCTGATCGTCGACAATATTTCATTAAAGGCAATGGAATGAAAGCGCGTGCAAAGGAAGCAAACGTAAACCGTCGCATTTAACAGGCTTGTCCCAAGTGGGCAATGATGCCTTCACAGGACATTTATTGACGAGAGCGGGAGACTATAACCATGAGTACTGCAACTGCATCTGCGGTAAGTGAAAACAGCCGGTCCACTAACCAAGTTTACTTTCAGGGAACGATCGCGACTCAGGCTTTCAAGGACGATTTCCCCAAACATGAACTCAAATCCGATTATTGGTGGGTTGAGGCCACTCAGCGGGATTTAGGCATTGGCAACCGCCGGCGAATCGTTGTTTTCCAATATCTGGCGGATCCGGCGACATTGCCCTCCGGCCGGTACACCCTCAAGCCCGACGAACCCGACGAGCGTTTTTCAATTATTTATATGGAGCTCAATGACGCGCCACCTCCCGCTTATACAGCCTCGCGCGGCACGATTGAGTTTATCCATAACCAGCAAACCAACCATGTCAGTGGCGCCTTGGACGTCTACTACGTTGACGTCAATATGAAGGATCAACGTATGCAAATCCTGTTCAATGTTTGACCCGCCAAAAAACGCCCCGGAAACCGGGGCGTTTTTTATCACTTGATCCAGGGCATTGTTGATTACCAGCTGTAACGCACGCCCACGTTGGCGCCCCAAGGCTGATCAATCCGCTTGCCTTTCGCATGTTCGAAGTCGGCATGCAACTGCAGGTTCTGGGACAAGGACACCGAAACCCCCGCACCGAACTCTGCACGGCTGCCCGAGAGATCGTTATTGAAAGCCTGGTTATTCACCGACACCTTGTTGTTCTTGGCAAATTCATGAGCGACCGCACCGCGCAAGTAAGGCTGTACAACGCTACCGCTATCGAGCACAAAATCACGGCCGACAGTCACCCCCAATTTACCCAGGACCGAGTGGGTGTGATCGCCCTTGGCCTGCATCCCGTTATCCAGTTGGTAGCTCTTGCCCTTGGTAGTCACCACCGACGCTTGGGCAAACGGTTCAACGAAGAACGCATCATCCAACCGAATATTACGCCCGACCTCTGCCGAAACACCCAAGGCATTAGTGGAGTAGTTACCCTTGGCCTGTGCGCCATCGCTCAACCCCACCTTGGAGTCATTGCGCAGGTGGTTCACCTTGGCCACACCGTCAAAGTAGTAGCCACTGTCTTCATCCATCCAAGTGGCATAGGCACCGACGTAGTAACTTTTGATAGTGCCCGACGTTCCACGGCCAACATCCAGATCTGATTCACTATGACCGGCCATGACCCCCAATAGCCATGGGCTGTCCATCATCGGCATATCCGCACCGAGGGAAAAACCGCGTTGCGATTGGGTGTAGCCATTTCCGGCACCACCTTTGGCCTCGAACTTGTTGCCATAACTGCGGACCCATCCGCCGGACTCAGCACCACTGTGGCGCAGTTCACCCATACGGGTACGCAGAGAAGACAGCTCGCCATACCACACGGTAGGCGCGGCATTGAACAGCGCCAGCACCGAGCGGGTGCCAGGGCTGATGACCCGCGACGACGGGTCGAGGAACCAGTCATTGCCGTCTTGCTTGAGCCCATAAGACCACGCCCCCACATCGACCGATCCGCCTATCAGCGAAAACTGCGCATCACCGCCACCGGTATGAACAATACGCACCTCATTGGCACTGACCGGCTCGACGCCGCTGCTGGATAGCAGCAATTGATGGTTGCCGCTGGCGGAACCCGTGATGTTGAGGAAGTCGGTCAAGCCCCGGGCAAAATCAGTGCCCATCACAAACGTGCCGTTACCTGACAGGCTGGTCAGGTCCAACTGGTAAAAGGCGTCACTCGCACCAAACCTGATCATCCCGCCCGACAGATTCAAGGCGCCGACCTGGCTGTTGCCGGTCATGTCCCACAGCGACTGGCTACCGATACTCAACGACGAAACATTTTCCAGGCGACCGGTCAACGCAGCCCGGTTCTGCAAGTCAAGGTGTGTGGTACTGCCCGACTCAACGATCACGTTGCCCAGTAGTTGGCTGTTATCAACCCGTACAGTGGCCGAAGACCCATCCTTGACCTCAAGGAGGTTGCCGTTGCCACCGGACAGTGTCGAGCCATTCAGCACCTCAATCGATGCGTTGGCCCCTCTGCCCAGCAGGCCTTCTACCACAATCGCTGCACCGGTTTCGCCAGTCACGTGGGTATTGTCCAGTACCAAGCTATTGGCAAGCACACTACGGGGTTCATTCGTCAGGACTACGCCGTTAAGGCCGCCTGTGATTACACTTTGACGAGCATGGGCCTCTGCGCCCTGCAACTTCAAACCGAAACTGCCAGCGTCTGTACCCTGCACGATGCTGCGGTCCAGGTTCAGCACGCTGTGGCCTCCAACCGCTGCGCCGCCGGTTGCCCCGGAAACCACGCTGCCATTGACAGTCGCGTTGGAACCCACGGTGGAGCCTGAGAAACGACTGAGCACCAACCCATCGTAGTCGGCACTGGAAATCACGCTGCCGTTGATCAACGCATTACTGCTGTACAACGTGATACCCGCATTGAAATCCCCCTGCGCCACAACACGACTGGTATCCACGTTGACGTTCGAGCCCGCCTGTGCAACGACGGTGCCGAGGACGGTACTCGAGTCGCTCAGGTTCAGGTTGGAGCGGGCGGCATAGACGCTCTCGGTTCGCCCCTCTATCACGTTGAGCGTGGCATTTTCCAACGTATAGCTGTCGAGCACGTCGTGAAAGTCAATGGTCTCGGTTCGATTTTCGATCAGCCTTGCCTGAGCGTGCGGAGCGAGAGCTAACAGTGATGCAATCGACGCAACCTTAACGACGAAGGCTAAAGGATTTAACTTAAAAATAGACTGGGTATTCATGATCACTCACTCGTTCAACAGGCGTTCCATAACAGAAAAGTTCGGCCTGTTTCGAATGCAGTGAAAACTGGCCAGTTAAGGCCCGCAAAATTACCGGTGAGCACTAACGACGGATGTAGGAATTATCCGAACCACCCTAAGGAAAATCGCGTATCAATGGCGGGAATGGGGTAACGCAACTACGCAAGGAAGCTCATGACAGGTGAAAACCAAAGGGCGCCGAAGCGCCCTTTGAACAACGTGTATTGACTATTCATCCTCCCCGAGAACCGGCAGCTCCTCGCAGTACAGCGGCGGCGTAGACCGGTTTGCGAACAGCGTCGTTGTAAAGCCCTTCTCAGATGGCTCCTCAACGCCATTAACCATCGCAAAGTATTGAATGCTGACTGAGTTGCGCCCAGCAGGCCTGATGACGGTGGTGTAAGGCTGAATCGTCAGGAAGAAACCATTTGAAACCATATCCGGTGTCAACGGTAGCGAGTTGAACGATACAGGATCCCCCAATGGCGTAGTGCTGGCCCTGTCGCTGTATACCTGCCATTCCACGCGGACGACAGCGTCCTCCTGGAAGTAGGTGGTATTGCCCGGCACTCTGACACGTGCGGAAAAGTTAAACGGATCCAGATCCGTACAAGCCATATCCGTGCCAGCCTTGACGAAGGTCGGCTGCTCCATGACGACTATGTTGGCGTCGACCTCGACATTCTGGGGACGAGATCGCTGGAGGTTGTCATTGACTTCCCAACTCAAGGTATAGAACACCGGGACCGTGCCATTGCCAACCTCCTTGATGATTGGCCAAGGCACGTTGAGGGTAACGGTGTCTCCACCGGTTTCGCCATCCAGCTCGATTGAATCGAAGGGGTACGCAAAACTGCCCCAATAACCAGTAAGGGTGATACCGGGTACAGGCGGGGGAACCTCCCACAGCACAATCTCGACGGTCGCGTCGTTACCGAAATCTTCCGGCAGCAAATGGTTTTCCTGATCGGGATCGCTACCGTACACGTTCACCAGGTTGAGCCGAGAGTTTTCCGGGTCTGGCGTCGGGTCGGGGCCGGGGCCTGAAAGATCCACTTCAATGGTTAGCGTGGGCGCGGGATATTCGTTGCCATTGCGATCAACCAGGTAATCGATATCCGTGTCCACTTCCCCGGGGCCGGTACCATACACGTCGAAGATGATATCGGTATCAACCGGCAGCCTTAGAGGAAACGGCGTGTAATCCCTGACATTGAAGCGCCCCACGCTCTCGCCGCCCCAGGTGAGGTCAATGACATCCAGCTCCTCTCGCACATTGGCGTACTGAGGAATCTCCACCGTCACGCCATCGGGCTCGTGAGCATCCGCCAGATCAATCAGGCCATCGGCCGGCAACAGCGCCAACGGCACCCTCGCCTGCAAAGGATCAGGAACCCCCACCAGGTTCAGCCGGACGGGACAGGGAACAGATTCCCTGCTTTTGTTACGGGCCAGGTCTTTCAGGATATAAAACAAATAGTATGTGCCAGCTTCCAGCACTTCGATCCGGTCCCATGGAATAACAAACTCAAGGCTATCTTCCACCGGCACCGTGTCGATCTCTGTAGCAAGAAGCGATGAGGAATACTTCGAGAAATAGACCGTGATTGTGTCACCGTCTGCTCGACCATAGTCCTCGTAATTCGGGTAGGTACATACCAATCCCTCATCATGTTCCTCTACATAGAGTTCGTCGATTTCCGGCCCTAGGTCGGCCGGTAATAACGGAGCAAACGGATGGATATCGTGTTCTTCATCGTCGTCGACATTGAATTTGTAGGGTGCCGTCAGATCCACCTCCAATGGCGCGATTCCTGACAGGGTAGGGAGCTTGTCTTCATACAAGATATAGGCAATTTCGTATTTCCCCTGACTCAGGCGGGAGCTCGGAATATTCCTGACAATAATGTCGCCCGCATTGATTGCACCGGCTCCCGAATAGCGAAGCGTATACAGAGACGGTGCCCAATTTGTCACACCTTTATCGCGCATCACCAATTCCAGCCGGGCTTCTGCAGGAGGCACCTCAAGCGATGGGGCTACAAACGTAACAGGTAAGTCTTTTCTTGAGGCCGCTGCGAGGATCAGCCCCTGATCATTTAGCGAGCTGAACTCCGGCGCCTCAAACTCAAAAATACCGCCGCCATACTTGGAAACATACTCTCGATTGAGCTTTCGAGAGGCAAGTGCAGCCTGTTGTTTCTTACTAAAGATAGTCATCTACGTTCTCCATAAGCGAATTATTAACGCCGGTTACCACTTCAATGTCACAGGCGAAACGAGAAATCGCTCGCCTTGAACCGAATAGTTGGCCCCGCCTCTAAAACACTTGAGACCACTATCGAAGCTCAATTTTATTATTGGACTCAGTCACTCGTTAACAGGCGAGTCCTGTTCCCCGTCTTCGTCGGGACCGCAATAACGTCCACTGGAGTAGCGTTGGTCAATCTTGACTTGCCGCTCCCGTGCCCTGCCTATGATTCTGGTGCCACGGAGCACTTCGTAAGACACCAGTGCCGAACTCCCCACGCTTGCCGGATTGTCTGACCGTATGGGCTTTATCTTTTCTTCATAGTTATCTTGCTTAAATATATAACCCTTCTTCGCTTCTTCCGCCGAAAGGAAATGCAGCAAAGAGTCTTCAGTCCCGTCAATGGGCCCGGTAAAAAAACCCTCATAACCCTGCCAACTCAAGAGCACCGCATCGCCTTCTCTGAGCTGTGTATTTCCCGGAATTCCCAGGGGGATATGGTCCCACATGGGAGGAACAGTCTGACAATTTATCCAGGCGTCTGCAGTTGCACTGGGAAATTGCACTTGCGTAAGACTCAATATAGGAACCACGGCCACTGTCACGTTGGTGAAGTTGGCCAATTGTTCATTAACGCCGTTAGAGGTCGTGTAATAAACAGGCATTCTGTCGTTATTGCCTGCTCCCGTGATGACATTCCAGGGAATATCACTGAACTCGACAATGCTGCCTTCCGCATCGCCCTTACTTACATCCACCGTGTAGTGTGCAACCGGTACAGCGGTACTGGGAAAGTTGCCCCAATACAGCGTCAACTTTTCCCCATCCTGAGGCCGGTGGTACAACGGAACACTGGCGTAAATGCGCTGATCCTGATCACGTATATCGATAAGGTTCTCGGTCATGGAACCTTCACCCCAGACCATCACGGCAGGAAGGTCGAGATTAAGCAGTTGCGGTGCATCGCCGTGGTCTTGCCCCGCCACCGTGAAGTTCCATCTGATCACCGTCGGTGGGCTGGGAGGGGTGGGGAGCGTTCCACCGGTGCGAGTAATGGTGTACGTAGCAACGCCGGAAGCTTGCCCCAGCCCCTGGGCAATCAACGTTTCCCAAGGGATGCTGACATCAAGAGGCAGCTGGGTGACCGGCTGTGGCGATAACGGCGTAGCGCCCCACGTAACCGTGACATGGTCCCCCTCCTGCCAATTGTCGTACAGCACCTTCCCCACAACGCCAAGGCGTGCATCCTGGCGATCAATCAAGCCGTTCACCATCGCCGGAACAACCAGTGCCTGGAGGTCGGAGGGCGAGGGATCCAGATCAACAATAACCGGTGTCTGGATTGATCGCGGCCCTGGGTTACCGGAGCGGTCCCGCAACACAATATGCATGTATTGAAGGCCGTTTCGATAAAGCCGAAACAGATCTCCTGGTACGGGGAAAACCAACGGCTCAGTTTCAGAAACAAAGTCAAAAAAACCATCAGGCGTATCCCGCTCCGGTGGTGGTGTTTCATCCGAAAGGTAATACTCGACCCGGTCCCATGCGCGACGGCCAGTGTAAAAAGGTATCCGCATGTTCACAGTCGGGTTCTCAGCCAGATAATCCTCATCGATGATACTGACGGGAAATTCAGGCACCTGGGGGGCGATATTGTTGTTGGGTGGGGTACGGTCCAGCACTAACACGCGCGTTGGCGAAGAGGTGGGCAAAGTGCCCTGCTCAAGCACCTCATAGCTCAGCAGCACGGTGCCGTCGTTCTCCAGATACCTCCGGTCAACGGGAATACGCAGTGGAAAAATCGCCGGATCAATCGGGCCATTGAACCGCCGGCGCAGGAGCGGCTCTCCCTCACTTCCACTACGGCGCCAATGAACGACCAGGACGTCGAAACTCCCCTCCGGCGCGGACTCTGGCCAAAGCTCCTCGATGACCACCTCAATATCCGAGTCAAGGTACTCGCGCGGGATATACCCCTCGATAATCGGGGGCACGGCATCATCAAGGATGGGCACCTTGATCTCGGAAAAAGACAAAATATTGCTTCTGGAGACACGTCTGCGACGAGGGTTGGAAGTGTTCATATAACTGTCCTGCCGACGATACAACGGAAGATGCCCTTGGCAAGGATTAAGCGCCCAAATACCACGCTTGGGTACTGTCAAAACTAACAGGTAGGCATCGCCGCTCGTCGGTTTCAACAGCTACGTCGGCGCCGCATTGGCTTGACGGATCTTCTGATTTGGTGTTTTCTGAAACCGGTTTCAAGCATCCTTGTCGATGTTTAATGACCTCCAACACCAATAAGAAAGGCCCGCGACCGTGACCCCTTTTTCCGCCGCCCAACGCACCCGTGTCACCATGCTCGACGTCGCCCAACGCGCCGGCGTGTCCAAAGCCAGCGTGTCCCGCTTTATCGGCGAGGACCGCGCCCTGCTCTCCGATGCCATCGCCCTGCGTATCGAACACGCCATCGAACAACTCGGCTACCGCCCCAACCAGATGGCCCGCGGGTTGAAACGTGGCCGCACGCGCCTGATCGGCATGCTGGTGGCCGATATCCGCAACCCCTATTCCATTGCCGTGATGCACGGCGTCGAAACCGCCTGCCGCCGGCACGGCTACAGCCTGGTGGTGTGCAACACCGACCGCGATGACGAACAGGAGCGCCAACACCTGGCGGCGCTGCGCTCCTACAACATCGAAGGGCTGATCGTGAACACCCTCGGCCATCACCTCGACCAATTGCTGGAACTGCAACGGGAAATGCCCCTGGTGCTGGTGGACCGCAAGGTCGAGCCGCTGCACAGCGACCTGGTGGGGCTGGATAACCCGGCGGCGGTGCGCATGGCGGTGGAACACCTGGAACAGCAGGGTTACCGCGATGTATTGCTGGTGAGCGAAGCCTGCGATGGCACCAGTTCACGGCAGGAACGCCTGGACAGCTTCAAGGGCGAAATCGCCCGGCACCCGGCGCTGACCGGCGCGGTGCTGGCGCTCGATGACGGGCTGGAACCACGCCTGCAAGCCTTTCTCGCCAAACCCGGCCCCAAGGCGGTGTTCTGTGCCAACGGCGTCGCCACACTGGCCTGCACCCGTGCGCTCAAGGCGCTGGACTGCAACCTGTTCGACGATATCGGGTTGATCGCCCTGGACGACCTCGACTGGTACCCGTTGGTGGGCAACGGCATCACCGCCCTCGCCCAACCCACCGAAGCCATTGGCGCCAGTGCGTTCGACTGCCTGCTCAAGCGCTTGCGCGGTGACACCGAACCGACCCGCACCCTGGACTTTTTGCCCCAGTTGATCATTCGAGGTTCGACCCAGCGTCCTTACACGTAGCAGAGTCGATTCAACCTTTATAACGTGAAAAAATGAAACCGGTTTCAGAGGTAAACAACAATGCACAAATACCCCGTCTCCATCAGCCTTTCCAGCTACGGCGCCGACCTGGTCCGCCAGCAAGGCCAATTGAGTTTTGTCGAACTGCTGGCCGCCGCCGGTGCCCGGCGCATCGAGTGGCGCGAAGAACTGCTGACCAGCGAGCAACCTGCACAACTGGCCCAGGCTGCCGCCGAGCAAGGCCTGGAGTGTGTGTTCTCATCGCCCCTGGAATTGTGGATCGCCGGCCGCGCCCAGCCGAATGCCGATCTCAACGCAACCCTGGACCGCGCCCAGGCCTTTGGTGCGCGCTGGCTGAAAGTCTCCCTCGGCTACTTCACCGATACCAACGACCTGGAAAGCCTGCACGCCCTGCTCGCCCGCCATCCGGTCAAACTCTTGGTGGAAAACGACCAGACCCTGCACGGCGGGCGCATCGAGCCGATGCAGCGCTTCTTCACTGAAGTCGAACGCCTGGGCCTGCCGGTAAAGATGACCTTCGATATCGGCAACTGGCAATGGCAGGACCAATCCGCCCTGACCGCCGCGCGCCTGCTCGGCCGGCACGTCGACTACCTGCACTGCAAGGCCGTGGCCCGTCGCGCGGACGGCAAGCTGGTGGCACTGCCGCCCGGCGCCACCGACCTGCATCTGTGGGAACAACTGCTCACCCACATGACTCAAGGCATTACACGGGCGGTGGAATTCCCGTTGCAGGGCGATGACCTGGTCGACGTCACCGCGCAACAGGTGGCCGCCCTCGCCCTCCTTGGCCAACCCCGTGGGGAGAATGCCCATGTCTGAGATCGATATCCTCTCGTTTGGCGAAACCATGGCGATGTTTGTCGCCGAGCAGACCGGCGACCTGGCCCAGGTGGCGCAGTTTCACAAACGCATTGCCGGCGCCGACAGCAATGTTGCCATCGGCCTGTCGCGCCTGGGCTTCAACGTCGCCTGGCTGAGCCGGGTGGGCAATGATTCCCTTGGGCGCTTTGTGGTCGACACGCTGAAAAAAGAAGGCCTGGATTGCCGGCATGTGGCGGTCGACCCGTTGCACCCCACCGGCTTTCAGCTCAAGTCCCGCGAAGAAGCCGGCGATGACCCGCAGGTGGAGTACTTCCGCAAGGGCTCGGCCGCCAGCCATTTGTCCACTGCGGCCATCAGCCCGGTGCTGTTGCAGGCCCGCCATCTGCATGCCACCGGCATTCCGCCGGCCTTGTCCGAGGCCACCCGCGAGCTGTCCCGCGAGTTGATGACCCAGATGCGCAAAGCCGGGCGCAGCGTGTCGTTCGACCCGAACCTGCGCCCCTCGCTGTGGGCCAGCCAGGAACAGATGATCCGCGAAATCAACGCCCTCGCCGGCCTCGCCGACTGGGTCCTGCCGGGCCTGGGCGAAGGCCGTCTGCTCACCGGTTTCGACGACCCGGCGGATATTGCCGCGTTCTACCTCGACCAGGGCGCCGAAGCCGTGGCGATCAAGCTCGGCCCGGACGGCGCCTACTTCCGCACCCAGCTGGACCAGGGCTTTGTCGCCGCCGTGCGCGTGGACAAGGTGGTGGACACCGTCGGCGCCGGCGATGGCTTTGCCGTGGGCATGATCAGCGCCCTGCTGGAAAACCTCAGCTTCCCCGAGGCGGTACAACGCGGCAACTGGATCGGCAGCCGCGCCGTGCAAAGCCGCGGCGATATGGAAGGCTTGCCCACCCGCTCCGAATTACCCACCCGATCCGTCGCTTGACCCACACCCTGTTGCCACAACTACAACAAGCTCAGGAGCAACCTTATGGACACCGTGAAACTCGCCACCCGCCGTTGGTGGTACATCATGCCCATCGTCTTTATCACCTACAGCCTGGCCTACCTGGACCGCGCCAACTACGGTTTTGCCGCCGCCTCCGGGATGGCCGAGGACCTGATGATCACCCCCGGCATGTCGTCGTTGCTGGGTGCACTGTTTTTCCTTGGCTACTTCTTCTTCCAGGTGCCGGGCGCCATCTATGCGCAAAAGCGCAGCGTCAAGAAGCTGATTTTCGTCAGCCTGATCCTCTGGGGCGGGTTGGCCACCCTGACCGGCGTGGTGTCCAACGCCTACATGCTGATCGTCATTCGCTTCATGCTCGGCGTGGTCGAGGCCGCCGTGATGCCGGCCATGCTGGTGTACCTGTGCCACTGGTTCACCCGTGCCGAGCGCTCGCGGGCCAATACCTTCCTGATCCTCGGCAACCCGGTGACCATGCTGTGGATGTCGGTGGTGTCCGGCTACCTGGTGCAGCATTTCAGCTGGCGCTGGATGTTTATCATCGAAGGCCTGCCGGCGGTGCTGTGGGCATTTATCTGGTGGAAGCTGGCGGATGAAAAACCCGCAGACGCCAAGTGGCTGAGCGAGCAGCACAAAAAAGACCTGGAAAGCGCGTTGGCCGCCGAGCAGGTCGGTATCAAGGCGGTGAAGAATTACGCCGAAGCGTTCCGTTCGCCCAAGGTGATCATCCTGGCGCTGCAGTTTTTCTGCTGGAGCATCGGCGTGTACGGCTTCGTCTTGTGGCTGCCGTCGATCCTCAAGAAAGGCCTGCAGATGGACATGGTCGAAGCCGGCTGGCTCTCGGCCCTGCCCTATCTCGCCGCCGTGATCGCTATGCTGGCGGTGTCGTGGGGCTCGGACAAACTGCAAAAGCGCAAGCGCTTCGTGTGGCCGCCGCTGCTGATTGCCTCCATCGCGTTCTACGCTTCCTACGCTCTGGGCGCCGAACATTTCTGGTGGTCCTACACCCTGCTGGTCATTGCCGGAGCCTGCATGTATGCGCCGTACGGGCCGTTTTTTGCCATTGTCCCGGAAATCCTCCCCGCCAACGTCGCCGGTGGCGCCATGGCGCTGATCAACAGCATGGGCGCCCTCGGCTCGTTCGGCGGCTCCTACCTGGTGGGTTACCTCAATAGCAGCACCGGCTCGCCCGGCGCCTCGTACCTGCTGATGAGCGGCGCGCTGATGCTGTCGGTGGTGCTGACGATTTTCCTCAAGCCCGGCGCCAGTGACCGTGAACGCGCGCCCATCTCGACCCTCGAATTGAAGGTGAAAACCCCATGAAAAAGTCTGTGGTTCTGTACAAGAAGCTCTCCGCACCGTTGATGGCGCGCCTGCATGAACAGTGCGACGTCACCCTGATAGACGCACTGGACGAGACCGGCCTGGCCAAGCTGCGCGATGCACTGCCTACCGCCCATGGCCTGCTGGGTGCCAGCCTGCGCCTGGATGCCGGCTTGCTCGACCTCGCGCCGCAACTGGAAGCCGTGGCCAGCGTGTCCGTGGGGGTCGACAACTACGATATCGACTACCTGACCCGGCGCGGCATCCTGCTCAGCAACACCCCGGACGTGCTCACCGAAACCACCGCCGACACCGGCTTCGCGCTGATCCTGGCCACCGCCCGGCGTGTGGTGGAGCTGGCCGACATGGTGCGCGCCGGCCAGTGGAACAAGAATATCGGCCCGTCACACTTCGGCAGCGACGTGCATGGCAAGACCCTGGGCATCATCGGCATGGGCCGCATCGGCGAAGCCTTGGCCCAGCGCGGGCATTTCGGTTTTGGCATGCCGGTGCTCTACCACAGCCATTCGCCCAAGCCGGCGGTGGAACAGCGCTTTGGCGCGCAGTACCGCAGCCTCGACGACTTGCTGCAACAGGCCGATTTTGTCTGCCTGACCCTGCCGCTGACCGCCGAAACCGAGAAGCTGATTGGCGCCGAGCAATTTGCGCGGATGGGCCCGCAGACGATCTTTATCAATATCTCGCGGGGCAAGGTGGTGGACGAGGCGGCGTTGGTGGACGCCTTGCAGCAACGTACGATTCGGGCGGCGGGGTTGGATGTGTTCGAGAAAGAACCGCTCAGCCACGACTCGCCGTTGCTGCGTTTGAACAACGTGGTGGCGACGCCGCATATCGGCTCGGCGACCCATGAGACGCGGGAGGCGATGGCCAAGTGTGCGGTGGATAATCTGTTGCAGGCGCTGGCGGGTGAAAAACCCAAGAATCTGGTGAACCCAGGGGCCTGGAAGCAATAGCTTCTGACACCACACAGAACACATGTGGGAGGGGGCTTGCCCCCTCCCACATTTGATTGCATTGCAAAAAGTGGGTCAGATAACGAACCTCGCCACCATCCCATTCAAGTCCACCGCCAGGCGCGACAGCTCATGGCTGGCGGCACTGGTCTGGTTGGCGCCCGCCGCCGACTGGGTCGCCAGGTCGCGGATGTTCACCAGGTTGCGGTCCACTTCGCGGGAGACCTGGGCCTGTTCTTCCGACGCGCTGGCGATCACCAGGTTGCGTTCGTTGATCAGGCTGATGGACTGGGTGATCTGCTCCAGGGCCACGCCGGCGGCGCGGGCCATTTCCAGGGTGTCCTGGGTGCGCTGGTTGCTCTGCTGCATCGACTGCACCGCTTCACCGGTGCCGTTCTGGATGCCGGCGACCATCTTCTCGATTTCCTGGGTCGACTGTGCCGTGCGATGGGCCAAGGCCCGCACCTCATCCGCTACCACCGCAAAGCCGCGGCCGGCTTCACCGGCGCGGGCCGCTTCGATGGCGGCGTTGAGCGCCAGCAGGTTGGTCTGCTCGGCAATCGCGCGGATCACGTCCAGCACCTTGCCGATGTCACGGCCCTGGGTGGCCAGGCCTTCGATCATCGCGGCAGTGTTTTGGACGTCCTGGGTCATGGTCTGGATCGCGCCGACGGTTTCCATCACCCGGTCGCGACCCGACCGCGCGGCCTGGTTGGACTGGTTGGAGGCCTCGGAGGTGGACACCGCATTGCGCGCCACTTCTTCCACCGCCGCGGTCATCTCGTTGACCGCCGTGGCGGCCTGGTCGATTTCATTGTTCTGTTGCTGCAGGCCCCGGGACGCTTCCTCGGTCACGGCGCTCAACTCTGTCGCCGCCGAGGCCAGCTGCGTGGCCGAACCGGCAATGTGCTGGATGGTCTGGCGCAGGTTGGTTTGCATGGTCGACAGGGCGTTGATCAGGCGCGCGGGTTCATCGTTGCCATTATCTTCAACGACGCTGGTCAGGTTGCCACCGGCGATGGTTTCAGCCACCTGAACGGCTTTGCGCAACGGCGTGACAATGCTGCGGGTCAGCAGCCAGGCCAGCAGCACCGTCAGCAGTGCAGCGCTGACCGAAACCACGATAATCCCGGTGATGGCACTGGTGTAACTGTGCCCTGCCGCGTCGCTGGCTTGCTTGGCGTTGGCGGCATTGATCGCAATCAGCTTGTTCAACTGCTCGCCCATCTGATCGGTGCCTTCCTTGATCCGGGTATTGATCAGGGTGCGCATCTGCTCGACGTCGCCTTGCTTGGACAGCGCCAGCATGTCCGCCTGGGCCTTGAAGTAGTTATCCAGGGTGCTGACAAACGTCTTGTACAACGCCGCTTCCTCAGTACCGGCGGGTAATGCCGCGTAGCCGGCCTGGGCCGTCTTGACCTTGTCGACCAGCACGCCGATGCGGGTTTCGGCTTCCTGCAGGCCGGCTGGCTCGCGGTTGACCAGCACTCGAAATGACAGGATACGCATGCGCAGGACGTTCTCCGTCATCTGGGCCAGGTACGTCACGCTGGGCAGCTGGTTGCTGCTCATGTCCACCGAGGCCTGGCGGATCAACGTCATGCGGTTGGCCGCGAACCCGCCCAACACCACCACTAACAGGGCGATGAAGGCGAAACCGAGGGAAGCGCGAGGGGCGATATTCAGGTGACGGAGCGACATAAGGGCGATCTCGAAATAGAGTGGCGGCGCGCGTCCATGCCACGAAACGATCAGCCAGCGTCAACGCACTGCCTGACACCGGCCATCACTGTTGTTTTTGATAGATGGGCCTATAAGCAGTATCGGCAGGAATCGGGGTTTTATGCAGGGTCTTTATAAATATTTTTTTACACTTCTGACGCCGGGCCGTTTCTGGCATCCTGCGCCTCCATTTTCTGACCCGAGCCCTCATTTTGTCTGACGCTCAAGCCCCCCGCCCCCGCTATAAATCCGACCTGATCTACGGCCTCGAGGACCGCCCGCATTTCAGTGCGGCGATATTTGCCGCGTTGCAGCACGTGCTGGCCAGTTTCGTCGGCATCATCACCCCCACCCTGATCGTCGGTGGCGTGCTCGGGCTGGAAAGCGAAGTGCCCTACCTGGTGAGCATGGCGCTGTTTGTCTCGGGGCTCGGCACCTTTGTGCAGGCGCGCACGTTCGGCCCTATCGGTTCGGGGCTGCTGTGCCTGCAAGGCACCAGTTTCTCGTTTATCAGCGTGATTCTCAGCGCGGGGTTCATGGTCAAGGCCCGGGGCGGCGGCACCGATGAGATCCTCTCGACGATCTTTGGCATCTGCTTTTTCGCGGCGTTTATCGAAGTGGTGCTCAGCCAGTTCATCGGCAAGTTGCGCAAACTGATCACCCCGGTGGTGACCGGCACCATCATTACCCTGATGGGCCTGTCGCTGATCAAGGTGGCCGTTACCGACATGGCCGGCGGCTTTGGCGCCAGCGACCTGGGCGCGGCGAGCAACATGGGCCTGGCGGCCCTGGTGCTGCTGACCATCGTGGTGCTCAACCGCTTCAATAACCCGTTCCTGCGCCTGGGTTCGATCGTGATCGGCCTGGCCCTGGGCTTTGTGGTGGCCTGGTACCTGGGCCGCGTCGATATGGCGGCATTGCCCCAGGTGCCGCTGATCAGCGTGCCGGTGCCGTTCAAGTACGGTTTTTCGTTCGACTGGGTGGCGTTTATCCCGGTGGCGGTGATCTTCCTGATTTCGCCCCTGGAAGCGGCCGGTGACTTGACGGCCAACTCGATGATTTCCCAACAGCCGGTCAAGGGCCCGCTGTACATCAAGCGCATCAAGTCGGGCCTGTTGGCCGACGGCCTCAACTCGGCGATGGCGGCGACCTTCAACAGCCTGCCGATGGTGACGTTCGCCCAGAACAACGGCGTGATCCAGTTGACCGGCGTGGCCAGCCGCTACGTGGCGTACTTCATTGCCGGCCTGCTGGTGCTGCTGGGGCTGTTCCCGATGATCGGCGCGGTGCTGCAACTGATGCCCAAGCCGGTGCTGGGCGGCGCGACCCTGATCATGTTCGGCACTGTCGCCGTGGCCGGCATCAAGATCCTCGCCGAAGCCGGGCTGCACCGCCGCAATGTGCTGATCGTGGCGATCTCCCTGGGCATGGGCCTGGGCGTGGCCGCCGTGCCGGAAGTGTTGCGCGACCTGCCCAAGGCGCTGCACAACATCTTCGAATCGCCGATCACCGTGGGCGCGTTCTGTGCAATCCTGCTGAACATTTTCCTGCCGGAAGCGTTCATAGAGCTGGAAGAAGATGAATTTGATCCGGAGTCCTCTACCCTCAAAGTGATGCAGGACCCGGACGTCACGAAATAGGAGCACCCTTTGCATGCGCAAGCTCATGGTTCTATCGCTGCTACTGCTGAGCCTGAGCGCCTGTGCGCTGTTCCCCAACCGCGACCCGGTGAATATCAATGTGGTGGGCATCGAGCCGCTGCAAAGCCAGGACCTGGAAGTGCGCTTCGCCGTGAAACTGCGGGTGCAGAACCCCAATGAAACGGCGATCGACTACAACGGCGTGGCCCTGGATCTGGAGGTCAATGGCCGGCCGCTGGCGTCGGGGGTGAGTGATCAGCGCGGCAGCATCCCGCGTTTTTCCGAGACCGTGCTGATGGTGCCGGTGAGCGTTTCGGCGTTTTCCGTGCTGCGCCAGACCTTGGGCCTGAGCCAGACCCAGAGCCTCAACAACCTGCCCTACGTGCTGCGGGGCAAATTGGAGGGAGGCCTGTTCGGCACGATGCGCTTTGTGGACCGTGGCACGCTGGATTTGCCCAATACCGCGACTTGGTAATGACCCCATGCAACCGACACTCTTCACCGAACGCCTGATCCTGCGCCCGCTGACCCTGGACGATGCCGAAGGGATCCAGCAGCAATTCGCGCATTGGGACGTGGTGCGTTACCTCAACGCCCTGGTGCCGTGGCCCTACCCGGCCGACGGCGCGCGCACCTACCTGGAGCACATCGCCCTGCCCGCCATGGCTTGTGGCGAGGAATGGCATTGGTCCCTGCGCCTGAAAAGCGCGCCTGGACAGTTGATTGGTAACGTCAGCTTGATGGACGAGCAGGATAACAACCGCGGGTTCTGGCTGGGGCCGCAATGGCAGGGGCAAGGGTTGATGGCCGAAGCCAGCGCGGCGGTGACCGACTACTGGTTCGGCGTGCTCAAGCGCCCTGTGCTGCGAGTGCCCAAGGCCGCGCCCAACCTGGGCTCGCGGCGGATTTCCGAGCGTACGGGTATGCGTTTGATCAGAACGGATGAAGGTGAGTTTGTGGCAGGTACTTTCCCACGGGATATCTGGGAAATGACCCGCGAGGAATGGCTGGAAAATCAATCCTCTAAACGCTGAGGGGCCCTGCCACATTTCCACCGGCTTTCAGTCGGTGATATAGCGCACACCTGGCTTGGCGCGCTCATCCACCACCAGCTCGAACACATCCGGGCGGGCGTAATGCCCCACCACGTCATAGTCGTACCGCGCTCGCACCAGGTCATCGGTGTCGATCTGCGCCGTCAGCAGCCCGGCCTCCCCCACCAGTGGCCCGGCGAGGATGTCGCCCATCGGGCCGACAATCACGCTGCCGCCGGCGATCAACGGGCGTTCCGCAGGCCAGTTGGCGACCTCGATGCCCAATGCCTGGGGCGAGGCCTGCACCTGGCACGCACTGACCACAAAGCAGCGCCCTTCATGCGCCACATGGCGCATGCTCACCTGCCACATCTCGCGCTCATCCACCGTCGGCGCGCACCATACCTCGACGCCCTTGGCGTACATCGCGGTGCGCAGCAGCGGCATCATGTTTTCCCAGCACACCGCACCGCCGATACGCCCTGCCGCCGCGTCGATCACCGGCAAGGTCGAGCCGTCGCCCTTGCCCCAGATCAGCCGCTCGGTGCCGGTGGGCATCAGTTTGCGGTGCTTGGCCACCAGGCCGCCCGTGGGTTCGACATACAGCACGGTGCAATACAAACTGCTGCCACTGCGCTCGATCACCCCCAGCACCAGGCTGGCGCCGGTACGTGCCGACAGGCCGGCCAGGGCCTCGGTCTCGGCGCCCGGCACATCGATGGCGTTGGCAAAGTAGCGGGCAAAGGCTTCGCGGCCTTCGGGCAGGCGATAGCCCAATTGGGTGCCAAACCCTTCACCCTTGGGATAGCCGCCGAGCAGCGCTTCGGGCATCACCACCAATTGCGCGCCGCTGCGCAGGATCTCGTCTTCATAGGCGAGGATTTGCGCCAGGGTGTCGGCCTTGCCGCCTGGCAGGGAACCGATTTGCAGGGCCGCCACAGTAGAAACGGGCATCACGATCACTCCAGATAAGGGGGGTTGCCCATTCTCTCGCCAGGCTCGATCATGAATAAAGCCCACCTCAGTGCTGAATGATATGAGCCAGATGAATATCGCCCAGGTCGACCTGAACCTGCTGAAAACCTTCGAAGCCCTGCACGATGAGTCCAGCGCCAGCCGCGCGGCGTTGCGCCTGGGTGTCACGCAGTCGGCCATCAGTGCAGGCCTGCGACGTCTGCGCGACGTCTATGGCGACCAATTGTTTGTGCGCACCGGCCGTGGCCTGGCGCCGACGCTGCGGGCCAACCAATTGAAACCGGTGATCAGCGAGGCGCTGGCGCGCTGTCGGCAAAGCCTGGCGATGGTCAATCCGGACAACCCGAATTATCAAGGCCGGTCGGTGGTGGTGGGCCTGTCGGATGACTTCGAGATCGCCTATGGCCGCCGGCTGATGGATGCCATCGCACAGCGCCTGCCACAGTTGCGGGTAATCTTCCGCCAGACCCACAGCCAGATCGTTGCCGGTGCCCTGCTCGACCGCAGCCTGGACCTGGCGATTACCGCAGGCGGCTTTGCGCAAAGCCGGTTGAGTCGGCAGGTACTGGGAGAGGGGGATTATCGCTGCGTCGTGGACCCACGCAGCCTGGCGCCGGGCCAGGAAAGTCTCAGCCTGGATGAATTTGTCACCCGCGAGCATGTGCTGGTGTCGTCAGGCGGGTTCATCGGCATCACCGACGAAGGGCTGGCAGCGCAGGGCCTGAGCCGCCAGGTGTGCGCCTCGACCAGTCATTTTGCCGCACTGCCGTTTCTGCTCAAGGGCAGCCAGGCGGTGGCGACCATTCCCGGGCATGCGGCGCAGGCCATCGCCGAGATGACCGGCCTGCGGGTCCTGCCCTGCCCGCTGGCGCTGCCGCGCTACCCGGTGGAACTGGGTTGGCGCACCCAGGCCCAGCTTGATCCGATGTTGCTTAAAGTACGCGAAGCGATTGCCGCCGGCTTTACTTCGCCGCCGCCATCAACTTGTTGACTTCGCTGCGCACCATGTTGGAAAACTCCGGCGGCGACATGCCGTCGAGTTCGGCGCGGACCCATTCGGCCCACTTGCCCTTGCGCTTGGCGCGCTCACCGAACAACCGCGCGGCTTCGCCCTTGGCTTTGCCCAGGTTGGTTTGCCACAGGTCGTAGAGGCGGGACTTTTCATCTTCCAGCTCGGCGCGTTCGGCGAGGGTCTTGTTGGCGAGATTGAAGCTCATGTTGAAATTCCTGCTGCACAAATAGACGACATCTTACACTGTAGGTCGATTTTTCCGGATTCGGATTTCGTTCGCCAGTGCCGACCCGGCAAAAAAACTGCAACTTTTGCCACCGCCCGGCACTCCATTGTTCACTGTCACATTCACCTGCAAGGAGTCACACCCATGGCCCGCAAAACTGCCGCCCAAGCTGTTGAAGATCAAATCAAGGATCAAGCATTCAGTGAACTGACGGCCCTGATCGAAGAATCGGACAAGCTGCTTAAAAGCAGCGCTGCCCTGGTGGGCGAAGAAGGCGAAACCCTGCGCGAACAGGTCGCCATCAAACTCAAGCAGGCACTGGACTCGGTATCCAACGTGCGCGAGCGCAGCAAGCCGGTGGTCGATGCCACCGAAACCTACATCGGTGGCCATCCATGGCAGACCGTGGCGATCTCCGCGGGCTTTGGCCTGGTGGTTGGCCTGCTGCTGGGTCGCCGTAACTGACCGACACATGCCCGTAGCAGCTGACGAGCCTCGTCAACTGCTACGTAGCCCAGTCCCGCAGCTGGTTCAACGCGTCCAGATCCACCACCACGCCCTCCTCCAACGACTTCGCCCGTGTGCGATGACGTCGATCCCCCGGTAAGCGCCGCAACCCCGCCGCATGCATCTGCCGCACCAGTTCCTGGCTGCGCTCGGCGAAGCTTTGCCCGGCGGTTTTGCTGGGGTCGATCACGATCAACAGTTGCCCGGTCCAGGGCGTGCGTGCGCCGGGGTGGTCGGCCCAGTTGAACTCGAAGGAAAAGTTACCGCCCGTCAAGGCCGCCGCCAGCAATTCGACCATCATCGACAACGCCGAGCCCTTGTGCCCGCCAAAGGGCAACAATGCGCCGCCTTCCAGCACAGCCTTGGGGTCGGTGGTGGGCTGGCCGAGGCTGTCGACCCCCATGCCCGGCGGCAGGCGCTCACCCTTGCGCGCGGCAATCTGCACGTCGCCGTGGGCGATGGCGCTGGTGGCCAGGTCGAACACAATCGGCAAGCCGTCGGCACGCGGCGCGGCAAAGGCAATGGGGTTGGTGCCGAACAGCGGCCGGTCGGCGCCATGGGGCACCACGCACGTCATGCTGTTGACCACGCTCAGCGCCACCAACCCTTGCTCGGCGAAGGGTTCGACATCCGGCCACAAGGCCGCGAAGTGATGGGAATTGTGGATCGCCAGCAGTGCGATACCGGCACTGCGAGCCTTATCCACCAGCAGCGCGCGCGCCGCTTCAAGGGCCGGCTGGGCAAACCCGTTGCCGGCGTCTACCCGTACAAAGCCGGACGCCACATCAGTGACCACCGGCACCGCCTTGCCATTGACCCAGCCACTGGCCAACGTGCTGAGGTAACCGGGGATGCGGAAAATGCCGTGGCTATGGGCGCCGTCACGCTCGGCACTGGCGCAATTGCGCGCCAGGATTTCGGCCACTTCCGGCGCGGTGCCGTGTTTCACGAATACCGCACTCAGCAACCCCACCAGGTCGTTGAAACCGATGAGGGCTGTGGCGTTGTCGACTATCGGGGACTGGGCAGACATCTGTAGCTCCGATTTTATAATTGGAAGAGACAACAAGAATCCAGGCCGATGATTAAACAACGCCTGCCGTGCCTGCTGTCAACGGGCGCTTGAGATCTGCGCCAGTTATCTACCGCCCTCCACGTGATGCCAGCACCTATTTTGGAGCCTCAAACGCGCCATACCGATGGAGAGTGCAGCATGGCAAACGTCACCCCACCTTATTTCTTCGAAGAACTGTTGCGCCCGGACCGACGCAAGGAACCGACGGAACGGGAGCGTGCGCTCGGGTTCACCGTCAAGGACCTTGATTGGCTGAACACGCTGTATTACGCCACTGACGCGATACGCATGGCGCCGACGGAAACCGGCTATCCCATGCGGGTGGAAAGGCTGCTGGTGGGCCTCGCCGACCAACCTGCCATCCCATTGGCCGGCGCCTTCGTGATGAGCCCGACACCCGACGAGGCCAAGACCGTGCTCTATACGCCCTACGGCGGCCTGGAGCTGTTCGCAAGCCACACCGGGTTGTTCGATGCACTCGGCGACCGCCTGGCTCAACCGCAGCACCGCGCCGACCTGCTGAGTTTCCTGTCGATCGACGAGCGGGATGGGCTTGGGGCGGACACACGACTGACAGTCACCACCGCAGTGATCCAGGGCGCAGTGATGGAGGACCAGGAACGCGTGATCCTCGCGGCCCAGCAGAAAAATGTGCTGGCGATGCTCGCCGAGCTGCGCAAACTCCCCAGCCTGCGCGAGATGCTCGACACCTTGCTCGGCATCATGGCCCGCACCTATTTTCCAGGAGTGAACCAGAGCAACACCCGGGTGAACTTTTTCCGCCGTGCGGCCACGGCCGAGGACATACACTGGGTCGCCTCCGAACCGCTGCGGGATGCGCTGTTGCGCTTCTATGTCCAGCAGGCCTGGCCCACGGACCAGACCCATACGTATTTCAACATCGGGCATGACACCCGGGCCTTCAGCGCCGAGCAACTGGCCCAGGAGCAACAGCGCTGGGACAGCGTGGTCGAACAAACCGCCAGCATTCTTTCAACGTTATTGAACAGCCTGCTGCAGACCTACTGGAACGAAGACTTTAAGGATGGCCAGTCGCGCGTGCGCTTCTTCAGCCGGGTCATGGCTGACAAGTTTCGCGCCGACCTGTTGTTCAAGCACCAGGCAACGGTCCTCAGCAGCGCTGAAAGCCTGCGGCTGCGCACGGTATTTCTTCCGGACCAGGCCGCGCGCAAAGCCGTTGACAGCCAGCTGAACATCGAAAAAGTGCGGGTGCATGCGCCTTTTCAGCATTACGTCGAGCTGGCCAGCACCCTGATGATCAGCACTGCCCACGCGTACCTCTACACCCAATCCCGTGGCTTGCAGGTACTCGCCGACCTCAAGGACCTCAACGACACCCTGCTGGCCATGCTCAAGACCGCGGGGCACGAAGACGAGTTGCTCAATTTCCTGTCCATGGATGAGCGCAGCGTATTCGTCGGCATGGATCAAATCCAGGTGACCGGAACACCTGTCGCCGGCGATGTGTTCCAGGAAACGGTCGCGGACATCGTCGCCAAACAGCTCGGCAACCTTGAGCATGCGCTCGGGCTTTATCGGCGCAGCGCAGGCAACGTCGACCTGGCCGCCCTGCTCGACAGCGCCCTGGACGTACGCAACATGCTCGACACTCGGTTGCTGGAGCAGGAAAGCGACGGACGCTGGTCCATCCATCCGATTAGCAGCGGCAATGGCCGCCCCTCCACCGTCCAGGCGGAAAAAGCCAGGCTGCACCTGCAACGACTGCAGGCGGTCGAGGCGGCAATGGCACGGGAGCGCAGCCAACTCCCAACCCTGCGCACCCTGGCCGCCCATGCCCTGCAGGTGGAGTTGAGCAGACGAAACCTGGACCTGCAGCCCGAAGACGTCTACATCAATACCTACCCCACCCAGGCCCAGGAGCGCGAAGAGCGCTTGCCCCAGGCGTCTTCGAGCATGGTCGAGCACTTTATCGCCCGCCTGGCCAGGCAAGCCGATGCCCTGCCCGCGTCCTACCTGACCTGGTTCTACGGCAAGCGCAGCGCCGGTGCCGCCTACAAACTGAACAACCTGACCCTCGCGACCTTCAACGCGATCATCGACCAGGTAGTGAGCACGTTTGCCCGCAATGACCTGCGCAGCTTGCCGAATGTGCTGCTGGAGAATAACCAGGCGCACCTGAGCCAGGGCATGCTGCAAGGCCTGAACGGCGAAGCGCAACTGCGGGCGCTGAACAAGAGCCTGTCGCCCGCCGGCCTGGCGTTGCTGGACAGCACGCTCCAGGCCGACAGCATGACCCGCCTCACCCGCCATGGCTTGAACGGCTTTATCCCGGATGCGTTCGGCCTGACTGTCCGCATCGGCTCGGATCCCACGCCCCATGCCCTGGCCAATTGTTTTGTATTGACCGAACGTGGCGGCCTGGACAACGTGCATTCAGGCATGGCGCTGTTGTGGACGCCCCATGGCGGCTATGAAGCCTTTGCATCGATCAAGGCCCTGCGCGATGACCTGGAGCAACGCCTGCAGCATCCCCGGCGGCGACTGCCCCTGATGGAAAACCTGCGCGTCTCCAAGCGCGTGCCCCATCAGGCCTGTCAGCTCGGCCCACTGCAACGTATCGACGATCACCTGCTGCATGACCGGCAACAGACCTACAGCGACTTCACCCGTGACGAGATCAATCATCTGTTCTGGATGGGACTGAAGGCCGCGCGTTTGCAGACCGGCATGGACAACCTGATCCGCCGCCCGCCACCGAGCAACCTGCCCAGGGCCATCGCCATCGCGCACGCGCTGGTCCGCCAGCAGGCGCTGCCGGTAGGGCTGGGCATGGCGCCACCCCACGAGCAAATCCTCCACGCCGAACTGCTGGAGCAATACCGCATCAGCGCACCGGACGCACGTGACTACCTGCACAGCATCACGCCGATGCGCAATGAAGCCCGGCGTGTGCTTGCGGAACTGCTCAACGCGCGTTTTCCGGGGCAAGTGGTCAATCCGGATAACGTATTGATACCCGGCCGTATCGACCTGAAAGGTAACGCCCAGACCCTGACGGACTTTGCCTTGCGGCACTTGCCCGAACTCAGTGGCGACGCCATACGGCCACGTTCGCGTACCGCCACGCCGCTGCCGGCGGCATTGGACGGCAATGCCATCGTGCAACTGGTGCGCCAACTGGATTTGAAACGCCTCTACCAGGCCCGGCTCACCCCTCTTCTCAAGGGTCAGTCCGAAGAGGCCCGCGAACGGCGTCGATTGTTCTGCCGGCAATTGCCCTGGCAATTGCTGCAATACGCCCATGGGCAAACCCTCGATGAGCGGCTGTCCGCCTCGGCCTGGAGCTATATCCAGCAAGCCTTCGACATGCCCGATGCGGTGGCGCGGGCCGCCGTGCGTGGCGCGACCGCGATCGTTCGTCCGCTTGAGTTGATCGCCACCGAGGGCGCGGCGCGGGTCAAGGCGCTGGGCTGCTACCTGATCGGGCCGGCCGCCGGCGTCCGCGGCCCACTGGTCCTGTACGCGCCCTACAGTCCCAGGCATCTATTGCGCGAATACGCGGATGAAGCCGCGCTGCTCCATGAATTCACCACCCCGGGCGCACTGCAGGATTGGATAGTCGGGCAGCTGGATGCGCCCCATCAAGCGACTTACCGCAACTTGCTGGGCGAGCGTTGGAGCCAAGGATTGTCCGAGATTCGTCTTGGCGTATCGCCCATCGGCGGCAACCTGCTGAACCAGTTGTTCGATGACAATAGTGAGATGCTGCTGCGGATGCTGGCCCGCCAGTTCGAGCGATTGGGCAGCGCCCAATGGGACGCGGTCACCAGCCTGTTCAGCGAGGAAATCCCCAAGGGCCTGCAATTGCTGGCCGGCAAGCTCGCCTATCCGCTGGTGGTGTGGCGCAGCTATGAATTGTTCAAGGCCTCCGCTGAAGACCTGCAGCAACATCGCTGGCAACACGCGCTCAAGACCTTTGCCGCCGGGGTGGCCGAGCTGGCCTCTTTGCGCAGGGACATGGACAAGGCCTTTGCGCCCTCACCCGATAGGTCGGCTGACCTGGACCTGACCGCTCCCGGGCGTACCCATTTGCAAGCGTTTGAAAACCATGGGGTGGCCTTGGCTGATTTGAAGCAAGTTTCACCCAACAGCCCCTATCGAGATGAGACCGGCACCCGCGATTTTGTCGCGGTGGCAGGCAAGGTCTACCCGGTGAAAAAAGCCGGGCAACGCTGGCGCCTGAGCAACGGCGAGTTGCACGGCCCTTATGTACAACACCATGCCCAGGGCGGCTGGACACTGGACCTGGATCGACATCATCCACGCTACGGAAAAACCTTGAGTCGCTACACCGGCAGGGTGCAAACACGGGCGGCCGAGCGCGATGCCATCAATATCGAAGCGGCGGGCATGCGGGAAATTGCGGCGTTGTCGAGTTGGAAAGCCCAGTGCATCGATGAAGCGCTCAATGTCGCGACGTACTATGCGGTCACCTGCAAGCGCAACCTCCTGCACTTTGCCACGCACCTGGACCCCAACAGTCGTGCCGGGCGGTTTTTCAGTGAGTTGTTCGGCGTGATCACGCTGACCTCCGATCAAGTGCAAAGAGTCGAGCGACGCGTCGACGAACTGCTCGATGAGTTGACCAATCACACCCTGATCGGTCCCGACTCACAGCGTTTTGTCGCCGGCACCCATCGCTATAGCCCACACGACACGTTTGCCTTCGTGCTGCCCAATGACACGGAGCAGAAAATCTATTTGCTCGATCGCTTCTTCGACCCGCACATGGATATCTACCAAAACCGTCTGAACACGCCCTTCAACCTCTCTGCCCATGCACGGGCAACGGTGCTGATTCACGAAATCACCCACATCAAATCCTTGACCGAAGACCTGGCCTACCTGGACAGCATGCGGCCGTTCCACGACCTGATCAATGTCAGCATCCGCGGCGCCAGGCCGATGCAGACCGACCTGGCCGACTTGCGTGAGACCGCCTTGTCCACCCTCACGCCCGCCGCCCTGCTGTTCAAGACCTGGGACGATTTTTCCCAGGAATGGGAAGACTTCGGCAGCAACCGCGGGACCACACCGGCCAAGGACAAGGTGCTGAGCACCACCGGCACTCGCACCCTCAGTGATGCCCGTGCCATCTTCATGAGCGACGCCGATAAACGTATCGATACCATTCTGGCGAATGCCGACTCGGTGACCTACATGATCAGCCAACTCGGCCGGGAACTGGATGCGGGAGCCTGAACAGGCTCCCGGCGGGTCTATCAGTCTTTCTGGTCACGCAGGATATTGCCCGAAGCGCCATCGATGCGCGCTTCATACACGGTGCCGTCTGACTTGCGGCCCTTGACTTCCCAATAGCCGTTGTCATCGGCTTCGGCCGCATAGACTTCGATGTAGCCGGCCTTGGTCTTGGCCACTTCAATCGCCTTTTCAATGGTGATCCAGCCCGCACCGGGCTTATCGGCCATGGCGGCGCCGGCACTGAGCAGCGCGGTGGTTGCACACAGGGCGACTAAGGTTTTCTTCAGCATATTCGTACTCCATTGTGGGAATGTCCTGAATTTTTTAGGTCCTGGCAAATAAGAATAAGTTCCAATTGATGTGCAATCGCCATGACGCCTGTTCTCGCGGTCCACCTCGGGAGGTTAGAATGTGCGAAATCAGGATGAGTTAATGAGCGAAAAGTCCGTTTCAGAAGCCGAATATGACGCCATCACCGACGCCGCCGCGCATTGGTGCATGCGCCTGCACGCCAGTGATTGCACCGCGGATGAACGTCAGGCTTTTGCGCAATGGCATGACTCCCATCCGCTGCACGCCTTTGAATACGCGGCCATGCTGGAAATCTGGGACGTCGCCGACCACCTGCCGCGCCACGAGATCCCGTCGGTGGTGGTGCCGTTCAAGCCGCGCAGCCGGCTGCGCACCTACGCGGTCGCGGCGGCGATCTGCCTGGTCGCCTTGCCTCTGGCCGCCTTCACTGGCTGGGAAGCCGGCTGGCTGCCGAGTTCCTATGAGCGTTTCCAGGCCGCCAACGGCTTGCGCCAGGTCACCCTGGGCGACGGCAGCCAGGTGGAACTCAACCTGGGCACCGAGCTGGTCTACAGCAACTACAAGGATCAGCGCCGCGTCACGTTGAACAAGGGCGAGGCGTTCTTCAAAGTCAGCCATGACAGCGCCCATCCGTTTATCGTGCACGCAGGCGAAGGCCAGGTGCGCGTCACGGGCACCCAGTTCAACGTCTGGAAGTATGAAGACCAGGTGCGGGTCACGTTGCTCGAAGGCTCGGTGCAGATTGCCAGCGACGCGTTACACGGCAGCGTGCCCCTGACGCCGGGCATGCAGGCCAGCTACCAACAGGGCGATGCAACGCCGCGCATACAGGCAATCACCGCCAATGACAGCGCCCTGGCCTGGCGCCAGGGCAAGCTGGTGCTCGACAACCTGGCGCTGGTGGATGCGTTGCCGTTGATCAACCGCTACCTGAACAAACCGGTGATGCTGGCAGACGCCAACACCGGGACGATTCGCATCGGCGGCATCTACAACATCACCGAGGTCAATAACCTCATCCCCTCCTTGCCCAAGGTCTTGCCGGTCTATCTGACCCAGAACCAGGATGGCAACCCCGTACTCAATTCCATCCCGCGTAAATCCCCCAAAGGCTGAGCTTGCCCCCGGCTCGGGCGTCGTTGCGCCTGAAGTGTCCATTTTTGAGACACTCGACTCCCCTGGACCGCCCCTGTGGTGCGGATTCATCGTTTTGTCATAGGCAGTGTTACAACGCTGATACAGCTTGGTGAATCGTTTGTGGTACGGCGCTGTGTGTATGCCTGGGCGGCAGGTGTCTCAGCGCTGAAACAGCACTGACATCACTTCGCCCACAAACAACTCCAAGCCATTGAATAACAACGGTAAATAAAAAGCGGCACGGCTTCTGCTCTATCCCTTGCAGCGCTGTTTAGGGTCAGCGCGACGAATAAGGAATGCCGCCGTGGCCACACTCACTCAAGGTTCGATGAACGTGCTGCTGATCAGCTGTGTACTCAGCGTCGGCATCAGTGTTCCCAGCTTTGCAGAGGATGGCGTGATCGTGACAGGGCGCAACGTACAGGCTCATATGTACGGCCGCGCCGCCTTCGGTAAAGACCCCTACCCCACCACCGCCAACGCCAACCCCAGCCGGGACATCATCGGTGCCACTGGCGAGCTCAGTGATATGGATATCGGCGGCATCAGCAGCGGCTCAAGCATTGTCCGCGCAGTTCAGACCAACGGCACCTTGACCGGCCTGCACGCCACACAAAACAGCATGTCCACCCTGGGGGCCGGCTCCGCTGCGGGCCACGGTGCGGGCAGCGGCATGGGCGGGCAGATCAGCGACTCGGTCCAGCGCGGCATGGCGCCGTTGAATAACATCGGCAGCATGCTGGGGGGCAAGTGATGAATCGTTCCCTGCTCGTTCTCGCCCTGTTGGCCAGCGCCCCGGCATTCGCCGACGACACGGCGGTGATCCACAACAGCGGCCAACAATACCAGGGTGTCGTGTCGATCAACCAGGCGGCCGGCAACCAGCAACAAATGTCCAACAGCCGCGCCATCGCGCTCGGTGGCCAGGCCACCAACGTCAACATCCAGCGCCTCGACGGCAGTGTCGACCCGTCCCTGAACGCCAGGGCGGCGATCCAGGGCAGCTCATTTACCAACGGCAACGGTGTACTGGGCATCAACCAGTCGGCCGGGGCCAATAACCAATCCATCAATGCCGTGCGGATCAGCATCAACCCTGGCCCGCAAAGCATCGATGACAGCGTCCTGTTGCAACAGAACACCACGACGCTGGCAACCGACTCAGGGCTCACCCCCACCACTGGCAGCCGCCTTGTCGTTACGAGCGACCAGGCCTTCACAGGCAGCCGAGGAGTGATTCAGGTGAACCAGAGTGCCGGGGTGGGGAACCGAGTGGCTAACACCCTGGGCATCACTATCAAGTAAACGCTTGGTAGCACTCGTTAGACCGTACCAACACTTAACCAACTAATTAGAAGCAAGGAGAAACACCATGAAACCTCAAATGGCTCTGAAACCACTGGTTTTCGCACTGGCCGCACTCATGGCTGCTGCTGCTCAAGCAGGTGGTGGCTGGCACCCTGCACCTCAACCCACCGGTGTGGTTGCCTCTGTGGTGACCGATGTGCAGAACAGCGTGGGCAACAAGTTCGATGACACCAAAACCGAAAACAACGCCTCCGCCGACGGCTCGGTCACCAGCAACAGCGGTAACACCGGGGTCAACGTACAGGCGGGCAGTGGTAACCAGGCCGACAACTCCGGCGCCATCTCCAGTGCCAAAGGTGACTTTGCAACGGTATTCGCTGTCGTCGATGTCAATCAAAACAGCGGGCTCAACAACTTCGTCAACAAAGGCACCCAGAACAACGCCTCGTTGGATAACTCGGCTAACGGGAACTCCGGCAACCTGGGTTACAACGGCCAGGCCGGTCAAGGCAACCAGGGTAAAAACAACCTGGCAATCACCACCGCTGATGGCAAAAACATCGCAGCGGCCGCCAACACCGAGCAAAACTCGCTCGCCAACAGCTACCTGAACACTGCCGCTACCAGCTACGGGTATGGCCATGGCAGCAAAGCCCAATACGTGTCCAACAACTCCAGCCTCGACAACTCGGTTAACCGCAACTCCGGCAATGTGGGTGTGAACCTGCAATCCGGTTCGGGCAACCAAGGCAGCAACAGCCTGTCGATCGGTCAAGGTTGCAGCGTCTGCGCCAGCGGCGTGCGCTTCTGATCCAACGGGGCCTTGGCAACAAGGCCCTTTTTTATTCCAGTGTCCAGCAGGTCACACGATCATGCGCCTCGCGACCCTCACCCTCCTGATGCTGCTCACCGGCCCGACCTGGGCAGGCACCATGGCGATCTCCGCCCTGCCTGGCGGTACAGTGATCTACAAGAAGGTCGAGAGTATTCGTGAACGCCGGTTCGCCAACCTGGTGGAACAGAAAACCGATTTCAGCTGCGGTGCTGCGGCACTCGCTACCATTCTGCGCCAGGGTTATTGGCTGGATGTAGACGAAGATCACGTCATCAAAGGCATGCTGGTCAATGCCGACCAGGACCTGGTGCGTACCCAGGGCTTTTCCATGCTGGACATGAAGCGCTACCTCGAAAGCATCGGCATGCGTGCCCGGGGCTACAAAATCGCGCCAGAAACACTGGTCACCGTAAGGATCCCCGTGGTGGTCCTGCTGGAAATTCGTGGCTACAAGCACTTCGTGGTGATGCAGCGGGCCGACAAGGACTGGGTCTATATCGGCGACCCGGTACTGGGCCATAAGCGCTATTCCCATGATGACTTCGTCAAGGGCTGGAACGGCATCGTGTTCGCCGTGCTGGGTGAAGGTTACGACAAGGCCAACGCCCTGCTCGACCCGCCCACGCCACTGACCGCCAAGAACCAGTTGAATGAGTTCAGGCCCGTAGGCGATGCCGAGCTGATGGATTTCGGTTTTATCCAGAGCGACTTCTTCTAAGAAGCGCAATAAGGGGCAGGACGCTCCAGGAGCAAAAGATGAACACTTCCCGTTGGCTGACGGTCTTGTGTCTGGCAGCCTCAATGCCCGCTTATGCTTCGTCGGGGTTCAAACCCATCGAGCTCAAGGATTCGGAAATGGCCGACCTGCGCGGTCGTTACGTGATGCCGGGACGGATCATCAGCTTCGGCATTGTCATGAGCAGCACCTGGACCAACGCCGTGGGTGACACCATCACCGGCAAGGCCAGCATGCAGATCGATTCGTCGACCATCACCCCGCAATTCTACGTACAAACCACCGGCTCGACCGGCAACGGCACGAACCCGAACACCGGCACCGGCACGGTAACCGGCGGCGCCGGCCTGGGCAGCGGCCAGGGTGTGACACAAAGCGTACGCACCGCCGGCGATGGCAACACCGCCTACAACAATGTGGGCATCACCGTCGAGAACGGTTTTGCGCCCTCCAACATCGTGCAATCAGGACAGGTGCTGGTCGCCGGCGGCACGGTGACCGGTGACAGCGCGGCAGGCCGCGTGAGCGTGTCGGCCAACAACGGTGGCTTGCAGATGGCGATCCAGGCCAACCACAACCAGGGCAACAGCCTGCAGCAGATCGGCGGCGGGAATGTGCTGCAAGGCACGGTGCTGACCGGCAACACTAACTTCGTCAACAACATGACCCAACTTAACGTCGTGATGAACAACAACGGTTTGAACAACGGTGCGTTGAACTGCAATCTGGATCAACTCAAAGCCCTACGCACGCTCGGTTATTGAACTACGCTGACCGTCGACACTTACGCATTAGAAAAGGACGGCTTATTTCATGCATCGATCGTTATCGCTCCGTGCTGTGATCTGTTTAAGTACGCTCTTGCCCGCATCCGTTCTGTATGCAGCGCCAGACAGCGACATCGAAACCCTCAAACGGGAACTCCTGGAACTCAAGCAGCGGTACGAAGTGCAGCAAAAAGCGCTGGCCGTGCTGGAGCAGCGCGTGCGTCAGGTCGAAGACCAACCGGCAACCCCGGCCCCCAAACGCCTGGCCAAGTCGCCGGCAGACTTTCAAAAAGCCAACGGCACCACCGTCGCGGGCACGGGGGCCGCGGCGGCATCCGGTGGGGCGGGGGGCGGCGGCAGTTCCTACGGCCAGTCCCTCAAGGATGATTCGGCCCCGGCGCAAAGTGTCAGTAACCTCTATAACGAAGCCAGCGGCTTTTTCGGCAACGGCAAGTTCAGCTTCGAAACCGGCGTTACCTATGCCCGTTACGACGCCCGTCAGTTGACCCTCAACGGGTTCCTGGCGCTGGACTCGATTTTCCTCGGCAATATCAACCTGGACCGAATCAAGTCCGATAACTGGACCCTGGACCTGACCGGGCGCTACAACGTCGATAACCGTTGGCAGTTCGACGTGAACGTGCCGGTGGTGTACCGCGAGTCGACTTACCAGTCTGCCGGTGCCGGCAACAACGGCACCGCCACATCGGAACAATCGGTCACCCGCGACCCGACCATCGGCGACGTCAACTTCGGCGTGGCCTACAAGTTCCTCGACGAAACCCCCACCCTGCCGGATGCGGTGGTGTCGGTGCGGGTCAAGGCGCCCACCGGCAAAGAACCGTTTGGTATCAAGCTGATCAATACACCCGGCAACGACAACCTGTTCGTGCCGGAAAGCCTGCCTACGGGCAATGGCGTGTGGTCGATCACTCCGGGCATTTCCCTGGTCAAGACCTTCGATCCTGCCGTGTTATTCGGCTCGCTGTCCTACACCCATAACTTCGAAGAATCCTTCGATGACATCAGCAGTGACGTCAACCAGAAGGTCGGCGGCAAGGTCAGCCTGGGCGACAGCTTCCAGTTCGGGGTCGGCGTGGCCTTTGCCCTCAACGAGAAGATGAGTATGTCGTTCTCGGTGTCCGACCTGGTGCAGCGCAAGAGCAGGCTCAAGCCCAACGGCGGCGACTGGCAATCGGTGGTTTCCAGCGATGCCAACGCCGGTTATTTCAACGTGGGGATGACCATTGCCGCGTCGGATAACCTGACCATCGTGCCGAACCTGGCAATCGGCATGACAGACGATGCGCCGGACTTTACGTTCAGCTTGAAATTCCCGTATTACTTCTAACCCGACCGCTACAGAATCCGGTGCACAAGGAAAAGCCCCGCAACGATAAGGGTCGTTGCGGGGCTTTTCGGTTTACCCGCCCTAGCGGATCTGGTGTTTGTGCAGCAACCGGTAGAACGTCGGCCGGGAAATCCCCAGCACACGGGCCGCGACACTCAGGTTGTCGCTGTGCCGATTGAGCACATCGCACAGCGCCTGGCGTTCAGCACGGTGCTTATAGTCTTCCAGTGTAGCCATGGGTGGCGAAATTGCCTGTTCGCCCAGCAATCCCAGATCGGCGGCTTCGATCTGGCGCCCTTCGGCGAGTACCAGGCCGCGGCGCACGCGGTTGGCCAGTTCGCGCACATTGCCCGGCCACGGGTGTTGCCCCATGGCCACCAGGGCGTCATCGCTGAAGCTGCGGGGGCGGCGGCCGGTTTCCTGGCTGTAGAAGCGTGAAAAGTGGTTGGCCAGCATCGCCACATCACCATGGCGCTCGCGCAAGGGCGCGGTGACCACCTGCAGCACATTGAGCCGGTAGTACAAGTCTTCGCGGAAAGCGCCCTTGGCGACGGCCGCCTCAAGGTCGACGTGGGTGGCCGCCAACACCCGCACGTCCACCGGAATCGGCTGGCTGCCGCCGACCCGCTCGACCTGCTTTTCCTGGAGAAAGCGCAGCAGGTTGGCTTGCAGTTCCATGGGCAAATCGCCGATTTCATCGAGGAACAGGGTGCCGCCATGGGCCGCTTCGATGCGCCCGACCTTGCGTTGATGGGCGCCGGTAAACGCGCCCTTCTCATGGCCGAACAGTTCGGATTGGATCAGGTGTTCAGGAATGGCGCCGCAGTTGATCGCGACAAAGGGCCTGGCATGGCGCTGGGATTGGCGGTGCAGGGTCTTGGCCACCAGCTCCTTGCCGGTGCCGCTGTCGCCACGGATCAGTACCGGGGACTCCGTGGGCGCCAGCTTGGACAATAATTTGCGTAACTCACGAATGGGGCGGCTTTCCCCCAGCAACTCGTGCCCTTCATCTACCGGGGTGTGACCCTTGCCACGCAGGCGCGCCATGCCAAACGCGCGGCCCAGGGTCACCTGCACCCGCGCCACGTCGAATGGCAGGGTATGGAAGTCGAAAAACCACTCGCAGACGAAGTCCCCCACATTTTGCAGGCGCAACACATCCTGGCTGAGTACGGCGATCCACTCGGTGCCACTACGACTGATCAGTTCCTTGACCGCTTCAGGCCGCTCCAGATGATAGGGCTGCAGGCGCAATAGGCCGACATCGCATGAGCGCTCTCCTACCGATTCCAATGTGCAACTGTCGACATCCCACCCGGCCGTACGCAAACCGGGCAGCAACCCGTGGCAGTCGTCACAGGGGTCAACCACGAGCAAACGACGTTGGACGAGGGGCACACCCATGACTGATCCTTGGCGTCAAAAATCACTAAAGTTATTTAGAAACAACAGTTTGTAATGGTTGCCGATAACCCTAGCAAGATCTTGACAGCGTGCTTGTATCGTTTCGCTATAAGTGCGGACAAAAAGCCACTACTCGCGTTTGCAGGTCAAAAAGTTGCGTCTTCGCAAAACTTTCAATCAGCTTTCAAAACAGCCGCTTACATGACGTCCATCAGGAAAAGTTGAAATTTGTTGCTCTAACATGTGACCCGCACCCCGTCATCGCGCATCAGTACAAGTAACCCGCCGCACGGTCAGCCCAACCGCCGGTACTCACTTGAATGGGCATTTAGAGAGAGACCCACATGAACGCCCCGCTCCGCATCAACGAAGCTCTTTTGATCGCAGACCGTGCTTTCCAGCCCTTTCAATGCGTGGCCTGGCACGATGGCAATGGCGCCCTGAGCCTGAGTGTCATCGACCGCACCAATAACCGTATCGGCAGCAAACAGCTGTCGTCGAACACCTATAGCGACCCGGCGCAATTGGAAGACTTGCTGTTGCAGGCCCGCGCCGAACTCGACAAAGATGGCTACCAGTTGCAGTCCTGGGCCATGCCGAAGTAAATCGCGGCTAACTTGCGATCACTGCAAAACAGTGATCGCAAGTTGCACAATGGAACTTAAGACGCTTATCGCGCCGCTAGAATAAACCGTTCGATTGCTTCCGCAGCGCCCTCCTCGACATTGCTGCCGGTGACCACGCTGGCCTGGCGCTTGACGGCTTCTTCCGCCTGCCCCATGGCAATCGACAGCCCGGCCACCTGAAACATCGCCGGATCGTTCCCCCCGTCCCCGATGGCCGCCGTCTGCTCCAGCGGCACCCCAAGGTGCGCCGCCAGGGTCTTCAACGCCTCGCCCTTGTTGGCCAGCATGGCCGTCACATCCAGGTAAATCGGCTGCGAACGCGACACCTGGGCCAAGCCCTGGACCTTGGGCTGCAATTGCGCTTCCAACGCCACCAGCAATTGGGTGTCGTTGCTCGCGGCGACGATCTTGTCGATACGCTCCAGGTAGGGTTCGAAACTTTCCACCACCACCGGCCCATAACCCAGGCCATGGGCTTCCCGCGGTTCCACCGGCCCTGGCGGACCACGGCGCAGCCAGTCGCCGTCGGCAAACACCCAGACTTCCACATCCGGCTCGGCCGAGAACAGCGCCAAGGTCACCAGCGCCGCCTCCGCCGGCAGGTGGTGGGCAACCAGGATGCTGCCATCCGGGTTGATCAAGGTGCCACCGTTGAAGCCCGCCACCGGCACATCGATCCCGAATGTCTCGATCAGGTGCAGCATGGCCTTGGGCGGTCGCCCGCTGGCCAGGCTGAAAAACACCCCGGCCTCGCGCAGGGCGCTCACCGCGTCGACAGTACGCTGGCTCAGGCGGTGATCCGGATGCAGCAAGGTGCCGTCCACGTCGCTGAGGATAAAACGGATGGGATGAATCGCTGCATCACTCATCCGAGCGAGTGCCAGGTGCGGCCATCGCGCGCCAGCAACCCATCAGCCGCTGCGGGCCCGTCTTCACCGGCCTTGTAGGTCTGGATCCCGTCGTCCTCCTTCCATGCATCGAGGAACGGTTGCACTGCTCGCCAGCCGTTTTCGATGTTGTCGGCGCGCTGGAACAAGGTCTGGTCGCCGGTCATGCAGTCGTAGATCAGGGTTTCGTACCCGGTCGACGGTTGCATCTCGAAGAAGTCCTTGTAGGCAAAGCCCAGCTGGATGTTGGCCATGTCGAGGGTCGGCCCGGGCTTTTTCGCCAGCAGGTCGAACCACATGCCTTCGTTGGGCTGGATCTGGATCTTCAAGTAGGTGGGCTTGACCTCGTCCACCTCGGTGTCACGGAATTGCGCATAGGGCGCCGGCTTGAAGCAGATCACGATCTCGGTGTCGCGCACGCTCATGCGCTTGCCGGTGCGCAGGTAGAACGGCACGCCGACCCAGCGCCAGTTATCGATCATCACCTTGAGGGCGACGAAGGTCTCGGTGCTGCTGTCGGGAGCGACGTTGGCTTCTTCGCGGTAGCCGGGCAGTGGCTTGCCGGCGATTTCGCCCGCGGTGTATTGCCCGCGCACCGAGTTGGCCCGCGCGTCTTCCAGGGACCACGGGCGTACCGCGCCGATGACCTTGGCCTTTTCACCGCGCACCGCATCGGCACCAAAGGCAGCCGGGGGCTCCATGGCCACCATCGCCAGCAGCTGGAACAGGTGGTTGGGCACCATATCGCGCAGGGTGCCGGTTTTTTCGAAGAAATTGCCTCGCGTCTCCACGCCGACGGTTTCGGCGGCGGTGATTTGCACGTGGTCGATGTAATGGTTGTTCCAGAACGCTTCGAACAGCACGTTGGAGAAACGGCTGATGAGGATGTTCTGCACCGTCTCCTTACCCAGGTAATGGTCGATGCGATAGATCTGCTTCTCGCTCATCACCTTGAGCAGGCTGGCGTTCAACGCTTCGGCGGTGGCCAGGTCGGAGCCGAAGGGCTTCTCGATCACCACGCGCCGGAAACTGTCATCGGTTTCCGTCAACAGGCCGGCACTGCCCAGGCGCTGCACCACGTCACTGAAGAAGCGCGGTGCGGTGGCCAGGTAGAACACCGCGTTGCCGGTACCGCTGCCGGCGATCTTCTTGCCGATGTCGGCGTAGGTGCTGTCATCGAGGAAATCGCCCTCGACGTAGCTGATGCCTTTGGCCAGTTGCGCCCACAATGCCGGATCGAGGGCGTTATCCCCATTGCCCTTGACCTTGCTCGCCGCCTCGGTGCGGATAAAATCCTCGAGTTTCTGGGCGAAGTCGGCATCGCTGATGGCGTTGTGATCGACGCCAACGATACGCAGGCCATCGCCCAGCAAGCCATCACGACTGAGGTTGTACAGCGCCGGCATCAGCAGGCGCTTGACCAGGTCGCCATGGGCGCCAAACAGAAACAGGGTGGTGGGTGGAGCAGGTTCGGCCTTGAGTTTCTTGCCGTTGGCGGTCATTTTTTGGAAGTCTCCACGTGGCCGCCAAAGCCAAAGCGCATGGCAGACAGCATCTTGTCACCGTAGGTGCTCTGCTGGCGCGAGCGGAACCGCGCGAACAACGACGTGGACAGTACCGGCACCGGTACGGCTTGCTCCATGGCGGCTTCGATGGTCCAGCGGCCTTCGCCACTGTCGGCCACGGAACCGGAGTAACCGTCCAGCTTGGGGTCGGTGGCCAGGGCGTCGGCGGTCAGGTCCAGCAACCAGGACGAGACCACGCTGCCACGGCGCCAGACTTCGGCGATATCGGCAACGTTGAGGTCGAAGCGCTGGTCTTCGGGCAGGTTTTCCGAGTTCTTGGTCTTGAGGATGTCAAAACCCTCGGCAAACGCCTGCATCATCCCGTACTCGATGCCGTTGTGGATCATCTTGACGAAATGCCCGGAGCCCGCCGGGCCGGCGTGGATGTAGCCCTGCTCGGCACGCTTGTCAGCCGACGCGGAACGGTCCTTGGTGCGCGGGATGTTGCCCAGGCCCGGTGCCAGGCTGGCGAAGATCGGGTCGAGGCGCTGCACCGTCTCGGTGTCGCCGCCGATCATCATGCAGTAGCCACGCTCCAGGCCCCAGACGCCGCCGGAGGTACCGACATCGACATAGTGCAGGCCCTTTTGCGCCAGGGCCTTGCCGCGACGCACGTCATCCTTATAGTTGGTGTTGCCGCCGTCGATGATCACGTCACCGTCTTCCAGCAGCTCACTGAGTTCATTGATGGTGTTTTCGGTGGGGTCGCCTGCCGGCAACATCACCCAGACGGCACGGGGTTTCTGCAGCCCGGCCACCAGGGCCTTCAAGTCGGCAACGCCGGTGGCGCCTTCTTCGCTCAAACCTTTGACAAATGCTTCGTTACGGTCGTAAACAACGGTGGTATGCCCATTGAGCATCAGGCGCCGTGCAATATTCCCGCCCATGCGGCCTAGTCCGATAATCCCCAGTTGCATGTGCTGATGCTCCCAACTACTGAATAAATGTGTGACATAGTTTATAGCGCAATGAGGCTAATGAGGGTTAGTCCAGGGCAGATCCGTGTAGTTTCATGGGAAAAAATTGCCATCGTTTCACCATCACGCCTCCGAAAGTCACACGACCACCAAAAATAAAAAAGTTCCATTGAAGTGGAAAAGAATTCAGAATTGCTTCCGACTGTTGCCGAGAACCTCGACTCAAGCGTTCTGGCACACCGCGACACACCGGCTATTTGCGAGGCAAGCAATGAGCACAGCACAGATGACCCGTCCTCCACAGACCCTCTACGTCACACTCCGTCGCGATGAATTGCGCCAGTTGAAAGACGAACGCGATCAGTTGCAGCTTGAGGTCATGCGCCTGCGTGCCCATATCATTCAAGCCCAGCTGGACCAGCCTTCCGGTGTGCAGCCCGCGCTCTGCTGAGCCCGTCATCACTTTGTAAGATAACGGCTACATAAATCTCACAAAGTTTTCACATGCCCTTCCCGATACTCCCGCCCCCAAGGGCCATCCCATGCAAGGGTGGCCTCTGTTGCGTGCAGCCCTGCGCGTCAACTGAAAAATTATCGGGTTGGAGCGCTGGATGGCGATGTTCGAACGCAGCAGCAAGTCTGCGAAAGGCTTTGATTGGGCCGGTCTTGCCTGGCTATTCGTGTTTTTCTGGTACTTCTCCGGCATTACCCAACTGCTGATCCAACTCAGCGGCACTTCCGGCTTCAGTGGTTTTCGCCAAGCCTTCTTCATGAGCGCGATATGGCTCGCGCCCCTGCTGGTATTCCCCCGCCGTACGCGCCTGCTGGCCGCTGTGATCGGCGTGGTGCTGTGGGCCTGTTCCATGGCCAGCCTGGGTTATTTCTTCATCTACCAGCAGGAATTTTCCCAAAGCGTCATCTTCATCATGTTCGAGTCGAACATCTCCGAAGCCGGCGAGTACGCCACCCAATACTTCGCCTGGTGGATCGTGCTGGCGTTCATTGCCCACACCGCCGTGGCTATTTTCCTGTGGACCCGGGTACGCCCGGTGTATTTGCCGCGCGGCCAGGCCCTGATGGCAGCCACGGCGATCCTGGTGGCGATCATCGGTTACCCGCTGGTCAAGCAGATTGCCCGCAGCGACACCCTGGACGACGCCATCGACCGCTTCGAATCGCGCATCGAACCGGCCGTGCCCTGGCAGATGATCGTTGCCTACCGCCGCTACACCGAACAGCTGGACAACATGCAGGGCATGCTCGACAGCGCCAGCCAGATCGCGCCCTTGACCAACCTCAAGGACACCATGGCCGGCCAGCCGTCGACCCTGGTGCTGGTGATCGGCGAGTCCACCAACCGTCAACGCATGAGTCTCTACGGCTATCCGCGCAACACCACGCCGGAACTGGACAAGCTGCGCGACCAACTGGCGGTGTTCGACAATGTCATCACCCCGCGCCCCTATACCATCGAAGCCCTGCAACAGGTACTGACGTTCGCCGACGAGGAGAGCCCCGATCTCTACCTCAAGACACCGTCGATCGTCAGCGTGATGAAACAGGCCGGGTACAAGACCTACTGGATCACCAACCAGCAGACCATGACCAAACGCAACACCATGCTCACGACCTTTTCCGAACAGGCCGACGAGCAGGTGTACCTGAACAACAACCGCAACCAGAACGCCCGCCAATACGACGGCGATGTACTGGAGCCATTCTCCAAGGCCCTGGCCGACCCGGCCGAGCGCAAGTTCATCGTGGTGCACCTGCTCGGCACCCACATGAGCTACCAGTACCGCTACCCACCGACCTTCGACAAATTCACCGACCGCCAGGGCGTGCCTGCCGGGATCAGTGACGATCAACTGCCCATCTACAACAGCTACGACAATGCGGTGCTGTACAACGATTTCGTGGTGTCGAGCCTGATCAAGGACTACGCCAAGACCGATCCCAACGGCTTTTTGCTGTACCTGTCGGACCACGGCGAAGACGTATTCGATTCCGCTGGCCACGCCACCCTGGGGCGTAACGAAGGCAAGCCGACAGCGCCGATGTACACCATTCCGTTCATGGCCTACGCCTCGCCGAAATGGCGTGAAACCCACGACTGGAAGTTTGCCGGCGACTTGCAACGCCCTTACAGCAGCTCGCAATTGATCCACACCTGGGCCGACCTCGCCGGGCTGAGTTTCAACGAACTGGACCGCAGCAAGAGCGTCGTGAGCGACAGCTTCACGCCGCGCCCGCTGATGATCGGCAACCCCTACATGCGCCCGCAAAAGGCCTTGATTGACTTCAGCCTGATCAAGCCCAAGAAGGTTAATCCGACCGATGTGGTCCTGCAGGAACCGCCGGCCTTGTAACAGAAAGATAACAATCATTCTCGTTTAGCCCTAAAGTTCCCCCGCTCCTTTCGTCTTTGAGCCAAGGCCTTCCCTTTCCGGGGTGGCCGCAAAGACGACAAGGAGTCTTCCGCGATGTTCGCGCCTTTTACCCGCTCCATGACCCTCACGCTCGGCCTGTGCGGCGCCGCCCTAAGCCCGGACCTGCTGGCTGAAACCGACCCCGAACACACCCCGCTCGAACTCGGCGCGACCAACATCTCCGCCGAAGGCCTGGGCGCCACCACCGAACACACCGGTGCCTACACCACCGGCTCGATGAGCACCGCCACCCGCCTGAACCTGTCGGTCAAGGAAACCCCACAATCGATCTCGGTGATCACTCGCCAGCAGATGGATGATTTCAATCTCAACACGTTGACCGACGTGCTGCGCCAGACCACCGGGATCAACGTCCAGCACAACGACTCCGACCGCGTGTCCTATTCCTCCCGCGGCTACGGCATCACCAACTTCCAGATTGACGGAATGCTCAATACCTTCGGCTACATGAAGTCCGACGCCGATACCATCATCTATGACCACATCGAGGTGGTACGCGGTGCCACGGGCTTGACCACCGGCGCCGGCGACCCCTCGGCCACCATCAATATGGTGCGCAAGCGCCCGACGGCCCAATGGCAGGCGAAAACCGGCGTCAGCGCCGGCAGCCATGACAACTATTACAGCTACGTGGACGTGGGCGGCCCGCTGGCGTTCGACGGCAAGCTGCGCGGGCGTACGGTGCTGGCCTACCGTGACAGCCAATCGTTCCGCGACAACTATGGCCTGCAGCGGGCGGTCGGCTACGGCATCCTGGAAGGCGATCTTTCCGACGATACCGTGCTGGCCGTAGGTTTCGATTACCAGAACAAGCAGGTCCAGGGCACCTCATGGGGTACCGTGCCGTACTGGAACAGTGAGGGCGGCAAGGCCGGACTGTCGCGCTCCACCAATATGGCGGCGCACTGGAGTTCCTGGCCGCTGACGGACAAGACCACCTTCGCGACCCTCGACCATCGGCTGGGCGGCGACTGGCACGTGAAGGCCGCCTACACCCATCGCCAGAGCGATACGGATGGCAAGGTGTACTACGGCGGCGCAGGCTTCCCCAACGATGACCGCAGCGGCATGACCGCCTGGGCGAGCCATATGCGCGGCACATCGAGAATGGAGGCCGTCGACCTCAACCTCGCCGGCAGCTATGCACTGCTGGGCCGCGAACATGCACTGATGATGGGCTATGGCGAGGCCACGCAGCGGGACGTCTCCCCCGTGATGCGCAGCAACCTACCCGCCGGCTATTACACCATCGAAGACTGGAAATACATGGGCGGGATCGCCAAGTTCGGCGACACCGTCACCGACCTCAAGGGCGAGCACAGCAGCAAGCAACAGAAGGCTGGCTACCTGGCCACGAGACTGAGCCTCACCGACCGCTTGCATGCAGTGCTGGGCAGCCGCTATGGCAGTTGGGAACTGAAAAGCGCGGCCCCCGAATACAACGCCAACGACCAACTGACGGCCACCAACAAGACCTCCCAGACCCACAATGATATGTGGACGCCCTACGCCGGCCTGCTCTACGACCTGACGCCGGAGTACACCGTCTACGCGAGCTATACCGACATTTTCAAACCCCAGAGCCTGCGGGATGCCAACAAGAAGTACCTGGAGCCCGTGGTCGGTAGCAACTACGAGGTGGGCCTCAAGGGCAGCGTGTTGGAGGAGCGCCTGAACCTGGCGGCGGCGTATTTCTGGAGCACCCAGGACAACGTCGCCGAGCGGGACGATTCGGTGGAGCGAAACCCGACCACCGGGGAGGAGTACTACAAGTCCGGCGGCAAAGGTAACAAGGTCAACGGCTTCGAATTGGAAGCTGCCGGGGAAGTCCTGCCCGATTGGAACCTGACGGCCGGTTATACCTACACCCATTCGGTCAACGGCTCGGGTAAACGCAACAACACCGGGCAGCCGCTGAACCTGCTGAGAGTGTCCAGCGCCTACCGTTTGCCGGGGGCGTGGCGCAACCTCACGGTCGGCGGCGCGGTGAACTGGCAGAGCGACATTTACGATTGGAGCAATCGACCTACAGGGGTACGCGTCGGCAACACACCGGTGACCGAACGGGCGAAGATCACACAACAGGCGTACACGGTGGTCAACCTGATGTCCCGCTATCAATTCGACGAGCACGTCTCAGCGTCGCTTAACGTCAACAACCTATTCGATAAAAAGTATTACGAACGCGTCGGCTTTTATAACGGCGTGTATTGGGGCGACCCACGCGCCATTACGCTGGCCTTGGACTGGAAGCTTTAAAGCCGGCCATCCGAAGTTAACGATATTGTTAACTTCGGATGTTTCTCGCGTTAATTCCCACTTAATAAGATCGCACCAGAATCGCCCCAAGATTCTGATCAAGGACAGAGCAGATAACCGATCACACTTAATGAGTAAACACAGATGAAACTCTCGACCTTGATGCTTGCCAGCCTGATGACCCTGGGCTCCGCCGCCGCATTTGCCGAAGGCGGCTCGGAGCGCTCGAAGGAGTTCTACAACAACTTCACCTTCACGCAGCAGACGCTTCACGGCACGACTGAACAAACGGCGTCCGCCAACGGCAAGACACCGAACACCAACACGACCGAACAGGAACAGCCCAAGAGTTAATTTAATCGTTAGTTAATCCGCAATACCCTCGGCCATTCCGCTCCGTTGGCAAAGGTTTATTGGGCGCCCTCTGCTGGCGCCCTTTTTTTTCGCCGGTTATTTATTAAAGCGGCTTGTTCCAGAACAACATGCGCCCATGGGCCGGATCAAACTTCGCATCATCAAAACCAAACTTGCGATACGCCGACTGGGCGACGGCATTACCTTCCAGCACCTCCAGGGTGATCTTGCAGCAACCACGCTGGCGGGCGATGTCCTCGACCTTCAGCAGCATTTTCTGGCTCAGCCCCAAGCCGCGAAACTCATTCATCACCACCACGTCGTGAACGTTGACCAAAGGGCGGCAGGCAAAGGTGGAAAACCCTTCAAAGCAATTCACCAGACCCGCCGGCTCACCGCCGACAAACGCCAGCACACTGAACGCATGGGGGCGCTTGGCCAACTCGGCCGGCAGTTGCTCCAGCAGGTCGGCTGGCAGGCTATGGCCGCCGCCCATGGGGTCTTCGGCGTAATGGTTAAGCACCTTGGCAATGGCTTCGGCATGTACAGGATTGGTGTAGCTGGCTTGCAGCACCAGGATATCTGGGGTGTCCATTTCCGTCCTCGATCACGACTACAAGGGAACCGGTTCCCTTTGAGGGGCACGATTGTAAGCGTGGAGTCAGCACCAGATGAAGGAGATTAACTACAAATGTGCGCCCGAAAGCGCGAAGGCTTTGGCACTAAAAAAACCCAAAGTGCCCATCCAGGGCTTTTTTCGTACAGGCCTCAGCCGAAGCGCTGCAGCTGCATTTCTTGCAACCGGCTCAGGGTGCGACGGAAAGGAAACGCCAGGTAACCGTCGGTATACAGGCGCTCCAGTGGCACCTGGGCGTCGATGAACAACGGCACCTTGCGGTCGTAGCACTCGTCCACCAAGGCGATGAAGCGACGCACACTGTCGTCGTGCACCGACAACTGCGGCAACTCGCGATCACCGGCCACCACGCGCTCGACCCCATCCTCGGTGCCGCGGGCAATCCGGCCTGGGCGCTGTTGCGCACTCAGGTTGGGCACGTCCCCCAACAGGATCGCCTTGAAGCGATCGCACAGCAGCATGAAATCCATTGCCGCCAGGGGTTGTTCGCAGAGGTCGGCATAGCGGCACCACAGCACGCTGTCACTGGCCTGCACGCACACGATGGAACGATGGCCGACGGTGACCGGGCCACGACTCACCGCCTGGCCTTCGGCCAATTGCGCGAACACGTTCGCCAGCGCATCGGGCTGGTTCACCCAATAGCGCTGCCGGCCCACGCCTGGATGCAAGCGATGATCCTCGCCACCGTCGACCGCCACCACGTGCATATGCCGACCGATCGCCGCAATGCCCGGCAGGAAGCGCTCCCGATTGAAGCCATCGGCATACAGCTGGGCCGGTGGTTGATTGGAGGTGCAGACCATCACCACACCTTCCTCGAACATGACCTGGAACAGCCGGCCGAGGATGATCGCGTCACCGATGTCACTGACGAACAGCTCGTCAAAACACAACACCCGCACCTCCCGGCTCAGCTCCCGCGCCAGGGCCTGCAGCGGGTCAGGGGTGCCGGTGAGCTGGAACAGACGCTGATGCACCCAGCCCATGAAGTGGTGAAAATGCTGACGCCGCGCGGGCACCCGCAGGCTTTGGTAGAACTGATCCATCAACCAGGTCTTGCCGCGCCCCACCGGCCCCCACAGGTAAACGCCAGCCACGGGCGAACGGCCTTGATGCAGGGCCGCATGACAGGCTTGCAGGGCATCCACCGCCCGGCGCTGGGCGTCGTCGGCAACGAAACCCTGTTGGGTAATGGCGTGTTGGTAAGCAGCGAGGGGCGAGTCGAAAGTCATGCCCGCGATTATGACCTACAGGGAGATGTCCAGCCGTGAAATCTTGCCCTGCGCGTCCAGGCGAAAGGTGTAGCGCAACTCCAGCGGGCTGCCGGGAAAATTGCCGGAGACCACATTGCTGACCAGCACCTTGCCGGTACGGTGCTGCACCTTGAGCACCTCGACACGCGGCTGGTAGCGGCGCCCGGTGTCTTCCATCCAGCGTGCAATGGCGGCGGTGCCCACCTGGTGCTGGCCTTCATCGAACACATTGGCATCGTCGGCAAAACACTGGGCAATGACCGAGGTGTCGCGGGTATTGGTCGCCGCGATATAGGCCGCGATGGCGGGGGCCAATTCAGGCTGGGACATGGCAAAGCTCCTTTTCAGGTGGTTGTAACAGCATGCTAAGCCAGGGGTGTGTCAGTTTTTGTCAGGAGTGAACGGCCCGGATTCATTCTGCTCCATCAGCTTGCGCCAGGCCCGCAGCCAGTCGCTGCGCCGCCCCGGATAACGTTCGCCGACGACCTCGGCACTCGCCACGCGGTCGGTGCGAAAGGTGCGATACGCGCCGCGCAGCTCACACCAGGCCACGATCACCCGCACTTCATTGAGAAACCCCAGGGCCAGGGGCCAGATCAGGCGTTGACTCTGGGTCTGGCTGGCATCCGCGTAGTCGATCTGCAACTTGTCCTGATGCCGAATCGCTTCGCGAAATACATCCAGCGGCACGCGGTTTTCCGGGTAGCCAAACCCTGGCGGGCCGGGCAGCAACGTCGGGTTGCGCAAGGCTTCCTGCGCCGCCGGGTCGAGCACATCGGCGATTTTCGCCAAGGCGTTGGCGGCGGCACGGCTGAGCACGTCATCGCCGCGCTGGTCCACATAACGCAAGCCCAGCACGATCGCTTCGGTTTCTTCAGCGTTGAGCATCAAGGGCGGCAAAAACAGGCCGCTGCGCAGCACATACCCTACCCCGGCCTCGCCGAAAATCGGCGCGCCCAGGGCGGTCAACTCGGCAATGTCGCGGTACAGCGTACGCTCGGACACCTCCAATTGCGCCGCCAGCACGGCGGCGGTCACCGGGCGTTTCTTGCCCCGCAGGGCCTGCAACAACGTCAGTAAACGAGTGGTACGCGACACGTTGATCCTGCCGAAAAACAAAAGAGCTGCAGATTAGCAGAGCACCCTGTCAGAAAATGTCAGCAGGAAAACAGCCCCGATCAGACGAGCCCCGTCATTTAAGGAAGAACACTGCACTTGTGGCGAGGGAGGTGCCACTACCTCTTCGACGTAGCGCTGTCGCGCAGCAAACTGGGACCTCTGTGGCGAGCGGGCTTGTCGAATCGTCGCACCGCCCGCGCTGGGGCGCGAAGCGCCCCTGATGGAGACAAATGTGGTGTATCAGACACTCCTCTGCGCCTGGTTTTGGGGCTGCTGCGCAGCCCAACGCGGGCGGTGCGACGATTCGACAAGCCCGCTCACCAAAAAAATGCGCTCGCCTGAAATTATTTATGCAGGACTCAAGACTTCAGTGTGAAATTTTATCCCTTTAAAATCAGTGAGTTATTTTAAGCTTGATAAGAGCTTGCTCCCGTCCGGGTCGCGAGCGCCCCCAAAAGAGGGGACTGCTACGCAGTCCAACGGGAGCAAGCTCCCTCGCCACAGGTTACCCGTTGCACGTTCTATCGCTTACCTGGCCGGCGCTTTAAGCAAGACTCTTGCTGACCACCTCGAACACATCGCTGGACAACTCACCCGACCCACGAATGCGCTCCAGCTCCGCCTTCATCAACGCCTGGCGCGCGCCGTCGTATTTACGCCAGCGGGTCAGCGGCGCCAACTGGCGCGAAGCGATCTGCGGGTTGAACGCATTCAACTGGATCACCAGGTCCGCCAGGAAGCGGTAGCCCGAACCGTCGGCGGCGTGGAAGTTGATCAGGTTCTGCCCGGCAAACGCGCCGATCAGTGCACGCACTTTGTTCGGGTTCTTGAGCGTGAACGCCGGGTGCTCCATCAACGCCTTGACCCGCTCCAGCCCGCCCGGCAACGGGCTGCCGGCCTGCACGCTGAACCACTGGTCCATGACCAACGGGTTGTCCTTGAAGTTCTCGGCAAATACCGCCAGCGCCTGGGCCTTCTCCGCTTCGAACGGCGAGTTCACCAGCACCGCCAGCGCGGTCAGGCGCTCGGTCATGTTGTCGCTGGTGTCGAACTGCTCAAGGGTCGCCGCCAGCACTTCGGGCTTGCCGCTGAGCATCAGGTACGACAGCGCGATGTTCTGCAAGGCCCGCCGGGCGAAGTGCTCGGCCGCCGCCACGTAAGGCGTCTGCTTGGACAGTTCGCGGTTGGCCTGGTAACGCAACCACAGCGGTTCATGCAGGTTGTCAGCCAGTTGCCTGCGAGCAAACTCACGCGCGGCGTGGATGGCATCCACGTCCGCGACGTCGCTGATTTCCGTCAGGTAGGCTTCGCCCGGCAACGACAGCATTTCCGCAACCATGGCCTGGTCCAGGCTTTCGTCGCTCAACACACTGCGCAAGGCCGTGATCAGGCGCTGGTCCATCTGCAACGCCTGGCCCTGCTGATGCTGGCCGATCAGTTCCTGCAACACCTGCACCGACAGCTGCTGGCCCGCATCCCAGCGGTTGAAGCCGTCGCTGTCGTGCTGCATCAGGAACATCAGTTGGTCGCGGTTGTACGGGAAGCTCAGTTTCACCGGCGCCGAGAAGCCACGCAGCAGCGACGGCAACGGCTGTTCGGCGATGTCGACGAAGGTGAAGGTTTGCTCGGCTTCGGTCACCGAGATTACGCGGGACGTGGCGCCGGCCGTGGCTTCACCGGCCAGGCGCAAGGCGATGCCCGCGCCCTGCCCGTCCAGCAGGCCCAGTTCGACCGGGATCACGAACGGCAGTTTCTCGACCTTGTCCGGGGTCTGCGGGCAGCTCTGGCGGAAGGTCAGGCTGTAGGTCTTGGCCGCAGCGTCGTAGGACTCGCTCACCGCCAGGCGTGGCGTGCCGGCCTGGCTGTACCAGCGTTTGAACTGGCTGAGGTCGGCGCCGTTGGCGTCTTCCATAGCCTTGATGAAATCGTCGCAGGTCACGGCCTGGCCGTCATGGCGTTCGAAGTACAGGTCGCTGCCTTTGCGGAAGCCTTCGGCACCGAGCAAGGTGTGGATCATGCCGACCACTTCCGAGCCTTTTTCGTACACGGTCAAGGTGTAGAAGTTGGAGATCTCGATAAAGCTGTCCGGGCGAACCGCATGGGCCATGGGGCCGGCGTCTTCGGCGAACTGGTGGGTACGCAGGTAGGCCACGTCCTGGATGCGCTTGACCGTGGCGGAGTTCATGTCGGCGGAGAAGCCCGAATCACGGAACACGGTAAAGCCTTCCTTCAGCGACAGCTGGAACCAGTCGCGGCAGGTCACGCGATTGCCCGACCAGTTGTGGAAGTATTCGTGGGCGACGATCGCCTCGACCCGCTGGTGCGCGGCGTCGGTGGCGGTTTCGGCGCGGGCCAGCACGGCGCTGGAGTTGAAGATATTGAGGCCCTTGTTCTCCATGGCGCCCATGTTGAAATCGTTGACCGCGACGATCATGAAGATGTCGAGGTCATACTCGCGGCCGTAGGTTTCTTCGTCCCAGCGCATGGATTTTTTCAGGCTGGTCATGGCGTGCTGGCACTTGTCGATATTTTCCGGCTCGACGTAGATGCGCAGTGCCACTTCACGCTGGGTCATGGTGGTAAAGCTGTCTTCGACACACCACAGGTCACCGGCCACCAGCGCGAACAGGTAGGCGGGTTTCTTGAACGGGTCTTCCCAGGTTGCCCAGTGACGGCCGTCTTCGCCGGGGCCGCTGGCAATCGGGTTGCCGTTGGAGAGCAGCACCGGATAGCGGTGTTGCTCGGCGATCACGGTGGTGGTGAAGGTGCTCATCACGTCGGGGCGGTCGAGGTAATAGGTAATCTTGCGGAAGCCCTCGGCCTCGCACTGGGTGCAGAACATGCTGCCGGACTTGTACAGGCCTTCCAGGGCGGTGTTGGTTTCCGGGTGGATGCGCACGCTGGTGTCGACCGTGAAGGTCTCGCGGGTCGGATGCAGGGTCAGGTGGCTGTCCGTCAGCTGGTAGTCAGCCTCGCTCAGTTCCTGGTCGCCGAGGTTGACGGTCAGCAACTCCAGTTGCTGGCCGTCGAGTACCAGCGGCGGCAGGCCGGCGCCACGCTCGGGGTTACGGCGCATTACCAGCTGCGCGTGGACCAGGCTGTGGTCCTCGAACAACTCGAAGGTCAGGTGCGTCTCTTCGATCAGGTAGTCCGGCGCCTGATAGTCCTTCAGGTAAATCATCTTCGGTTGTTCGGTGCGCATGGGTGGCATCCTTCTACTGATGCACGGCGAGCTGGTAGGCCGTGTACTTACGAATATTGATAACGCCGGTGTCGAAGATCAGGTATTGGCCCTTGATCCCCAGCAGCGTGCCTTCGGCAATCGGGTTCTTGTCCAGGTTGAAGCTGACGATCTTGGCTGGATACTGCTCCACCGGGTAGCGGATTTCCAACGGTTCGAGGTCGGTTACCGGTTGGATGGCCTGCAGGCCGAAGCGTTCCTGCAATTGCAGCAGGCCATCGGCGCAGGAGGCGAACAACTCGTCGCGCACCTGCTTGAGGTCCACCGCCACCGCGTCGCCCTTGAGCAACGCACGCCAGTTGGTCTTGTCCGCCACCTGGCTACGCAATACATCCTCGACAAACCCGGATTGCTGGCGCGTCGCCACGCGCATGATCGGCAGCGCCTGGCTGGCGCCCTGGTCCAGCCAACGCGTCGGCAATTGGGTGGCACGGGTGATGCCGACCTTGATGCCCGACGAATTGGCCAGGTACACCACGTGATCGGTCATGCAGAATGTCTCGCCCCAGCCCGGATCGCGGCAGGTGCCGGCGTCGTAATGGCAACGCTCGGGGCTCATGATGCACAGGTCACACTGGGCCAGCTTGGTCATGCACGGGTAGCAATAGCCCTGGCTGAAGCTGGTCTTGGTCTTGCGGCCGCAATGGCTGCAATGGATGGCACCGAGGTATTCCAGGCGCACATGGGTGCCGATCAGGGGGTTGACCGGCACCTCGGTATCGCCCAGGCGAAACGCATATTGAACGGTCGGTTCACCGAGTTGCGCCGACATTTTGCTGACTGCACCGCGACCAATTTCAATCAATGGATCGCATCCGACTTGAACAGGATGTTCGGCACGGTGGTCGACTTCGACTGGCATTCCTGCGGGCCCATGTAGCCGGTGCGCTGGTCTTCCGGCAGGTTCTGGATCTCCCAGGCGATCATGGCCTGCAGGGACAGCTCGCGCTGCTCGGCACTGAGCTTGCGGCCATCGGACCACTTGCCGATTTCCACGGCGAGCTTGAGGCTCGCGTAGATGTCCGGGGTGATGTTTTCGATCATTTCAGCAAAAGACGACATGTGAACAACCTCTGATAACGGTCGCTGGTTCAGCGAGTACATGGGTGACAGGGCCTGGCCCGTCAGAATTCCTTGGAGAGCTTGACCTGTACCAGCTCCTTGTCGAGCAAGCGCCGGAAGATCTGCGGCGCGGCAAAGGTGTAGGCGGCAAACGCCAGCCACACCCAGTTGACCATCTCGGCCACTTGCGGATAGCCCTGGGCTGTCAGGGTAATGACCACTACACGGTAGACCACAAACATGAACAAAAGCAGGATGATGGCGCGGGTAGCGCTGCGCTCGTTCATCCAACTGTTGAAACGCCACCAGGTGCCGAGGAACACATTGCTGCGAGCCTTGACGGCGGTGAGCAAATGCAGCGCCGCGACGTTTGTGGCGTTTTCCTGCAGGGCCCAGATCGCGTGGTCACGGGCGCCGTTGATGTCACCTTCGCGCAGCAACAGGTGACCAAGCACCACCACCGCGGCCGCGTTCGAAGGGTCTGCCTGTAAAGCCTGGCGGGCGAATTGATACGCCTGGTCCCAATGGCTGCTGGCGCGGTGGAACTGCGCCATGGCCACCAGGTTGGCCGGATCGTCCGGCCCCAGTTCCAGGGCTTTTTCCAACGGCTCGCGGCTCTGTGCCAAACGGCCGGTCAACTGATACAGGTCGGCCAGGCAACGATAGTTCACCGGGTTGAGCGGCTCCATATCCAGCAGTTGGGTCACATGGTCCTGCGCCAACTTGAACTTGCGTAAGGCGATGGCGACTTGCGCGGCCGCGTAATGGGCCAACGGCAGTTGTGCATCGGCGGCCAGGGCCAGTTGCACTTCACGCTTGGCGGCATGCACCCGGCGCATGTTCATCAGGCAGATCGCCAGCAAGGCGTGGGCTTCGGCCGAATGCGGGTCGCTGGCGAGCAATTGGCGCAGCGCGTCGATTGCGCCGTCGTTATGGTCGGCCTGCAGGCGTTGGTAGGCCAGTTGCAGCAGATAGTCGGTATTCATCAGCTCACCACCAGATACCACAGGGTGTACGGCAGCCATTTGACGACCATGCCTTTAAGCACGAAGCCACCAATCAACGCCAAGGGAAAACCAAAGCGGCTCAACTCGCCGCCGTAATACTGGTAAATCTCGATGGTCGCGTTTTGCTGCATGTACAGCAGGTAGCCAATGGTGAGTTTCCACACCACCAGCACCAGCAAGGCGTATTGAATTTCCGCCTGGGTCTGGAGATAACCGGCGCCCACCAGTTGCAGCAGTACAAACCCGATCACCAGGCTGCCCAGCAGCGCCACACCCGCAAGTATCCACTCGCGCACGCGCGTCGGACTGCCGACGGCAATCGAGTTGAACACAAACCACGGCAAGCCCAGCCAGGCACCGCCGAGCATCAAGCCTAACAGCGGCCAGAACGGCGAAACCGCCCACTTGGCCAAGGCCCCCGGACGCGGTTCATCTTCGATGCGGTAACCACCGTACTGCGCCATCAGCGGCCCTTCCCGTGTTTGTCGAGGAAGGCCAGGACTTCGTCGTACTGGTTGCCTTCATTGGCGTACCGCGCGTAGTTACGCGCCGTGGTCAGCCATTCCAGGGTCGTGGCGCGCACTTCTTTCAACGCCGCCTTGAAATGCCGATCGCAGATGGACTGCTCGGTGCCACTGTCGATCGAGGCCTCAATCGCTTCGTCAGCCGCAGTCTCCACCAGCTCGCTGAGGTCGGCGCCGGAGAACCCCGAGGTGTTCTTGGCCAGGAAGGCAAAGTCGATGTCGTCAGCCATAGGGCGACCTTTCATCATCGACTTGAGCATGCTTTCCCGCGCCGGACGGTCCGGTGGCGGCACAAACAACACCCGGTCAAAACGGCCAGGGCGACGGAACGCCGAATCCACCGACCATGGCACGTTGGTCGCCGCGAGAATCAGCACGCCATGGTTGTCATTGGTGAAGCCATCCATTTCGGAGAGGAACTGGCTCACCAGCTTGGACGACGTCGACTCACGGGTATTGGCACGCTTGCCACCCAGCGCCTCGACCTCGTCAAAAAACATCACCGCCGGCGCCTGGGCCCGCGCCTGTTCGAACAACGCGTGCAACTTGCGCTCGGACTCGCCGATGTACATGTCCAGTACATCGGAAATTGCCACGTTGAAGAAGGTTGCCTTGCACTCCCCCGCCGTAGCGCGGGCCAGCATGGTCTTGCCGCAACCCGGCGGACCGTACAACAGCACACCGCCGCCGACTTTCTTGCGAAAGCGCTGGAACAGGCCCGGCTTCTGGTACGGCAGGATGATCTTTTTATGGATGGTCTTTTTCAGCTCATCCAGGCCACCGATGTCGTCAAAGGTCAGGGTTTCCTTTTCCGGCACCAGCAGGCGCACCACTTCGCTCTGGTCGGTGTCGTCATTGGAGATCACGCGCAAGCGCGGGCGGCCCTCGGCACCTGGAAAGTCCACCACCGACACGTTCAAGCGGCGCCACAACGCCATATCTTCCAGGGCCGGGTTGGCATCCACTGCCGCCCGGTATTCCACCTGGGCCTCTTTAAGGCGCTCGAGCGCTGCCAGGGTGCGAGCCTTGAGCAGGCGCGCGGCTGGGTCTTCACCCTCGATCAAAGGCAATGCCTTGTGCGCCTGGCCGGCGGCCAGCAGTAGTTGGGCGGCCGCCAGCTTCAACGCCGGGGCGTCAGGCCACTGTTCAAGGTCGGCGGGCAACAGCTTCAGCCCGCGCTCATGCTCGCCGCGCTCAAGGCTGGCACCGAGCAGCAGGGTCAGCAGCGCGACGTTACCGGGGGCAGCGGACAGCGCGGCCTCCAGTTGGTCGAACGTCGAATCATCCATGGAGTTTCCTCAAAAGTGCGTTTGCAGCGCGCAGGGGCTCATGTGAGCACCTCCGGCCGCTCGACATCGACCCACACGAACTTACGCGGGTCGAGGCGGGTTTCCTGGTCCAGCCGATACGCCACCAACTTGCCGTACAGCACTGCGCTGTAGTCCAGGCACGCCAGGTTCGGGCGGATCGGCGCCGGTTTGCCGCTGCGCCAGTAATGGCCGACGAACAGCAAGGGTTCGTCGGCGCCGTAGCGCAGCAGGGAATTCTTTTCATGGGGCGACAATGGCGTGCGCGCCACCGGCTCCGGCAGTGCGTCGGGCTGGAACACGATGTCGCCGTAGGTCTTAGGGTCGTCTTCCCAGAACTTGGTGCGGAAGAACGAGCGCGTCAGGCCATCGCCACCGGTCAGCGTCAGGCCATCCGGCAGGCGCATATCGGTGCCGCGCAACAGGCGGTCGAAGGCGTTGCAGGCAAAACTGCCGGGCACGGCGGCGGCCTGCAGGAAGTGCTGGTCGATGCAGCCATCCGGGAACGTCGCGCGCAGCGGCTGGATAAAGCCGTCGTCCCAGCACGCATGCACCACGCGGAAACGCCCGGCATCGACAAACAGCGGCATGTCGTAGAACCAGGCGAGGAAGTCGTGCCAGTCAGCCGGGTGCTGCTCGAACTGGGTCAGGGTCTCGTGGATCAGCCGCTCATGCCGTGGGGTGTGCTCGCGCACGAACTGCCTGCCACTGCCCGGCGGCGCCGGTGTGGCCCAACCCAGTGCATTGAACTCGTGGTTGCCCATGATGCACAGCGCCTGGCCGGCCTCGGCCATGTCGTGGACGATATGCAGCGCCTCGCGAATGCGTGGGCCACGGTCGATGATATCGCCGAGGAACACCGCCATGCGCGAAGGATGGCGCCAGGTGCCGCCCTGCTTGTGGTAACCCATCTGGTCGAGCAAGTGCTCAAGGGTATGAGCGCAACCGTGCACGTCACCAATCAGGTCGTAGCTACGCGCGGGATCGAGCATCAGTCGCCTCCACCCCCCAAGCGGCTGCCCCAGCCCAACTTGGTGCGGCACACTTCGTAGTAGTTGTGATCCAGCGGGTGGATCAAGCGCAACTTCTGTGCCTTCTTGCTCACGGTGATGGTGTCACCGGGGGCGCAGGTGAAATGGTTCTGCCCGTCGCAGGAGACTTGCGGGTAGATCTGCATGTCTTTGGACACCACGATTTTCAGCTCACTGTTGCCATCGACCACAATCGGTCGGCTGGACAACATATGGGGGTACATCGGCACGATCACAATGGCATCGAGCTTGGGGTGCATGATCGGGCCACCGGCCGACAGCGCGTAGGCGGTGGAGCCGGTGGGCGTGGCGACGATCAGGCCGTCGGCCTTCTGGCTGCACACGAACTGGCCGTCGATGTACAGCTCGAATTCGATCATCCGCGTGGATTTGCCCGGGTGCAGCACCACGTCATTGAGCGCATCGCCCTGGCCGATGGCTTCGCCGTGGCGGCGCACTTCGGCCTGCAGCAGGAAGCGGTTTTCCACCAGGTAATGGCCGTCGAGCACCTTGGCCACTTCGACTTCCAGCTCATCGGGGCGGATATCGGTGAGAAACCCCAGGCTGCCACGGTTGATCCCCAGCACCGGCACGTTATGCCGCGCCAGGGCCCGGGCCGCGCCGAGCAGGCTGCCGTCGCCGCCGACCACGATGACCATGTCGCAGACTTCGCCGAGCATCTTGCGCGACGAGGTTTGCAGGCCGTGGCCGGGGAGGATTTCGGCGATGGTGTCTTCGAGGATCACATGCAGGTGGCGTTCCAGCAGGAATTTTTTCAGCCGGCGGACGGTGTCCAACACCTGGGTACTGCCCAGGCGACCGATAATGCCGATATTGCGAAAGTGCTCCATGGGGCTCCTGCGGGATTGGGGGGTGGGGCAAAAAAGAAACGATTATGGGCGAAAGGCCGGCTCAGGCAAAATCCTTTGTCGCCGTGAAGCCTTGATGACAACGGTTCTCAGCCCCCTGCGCAACGGTTAAAAGGCTATGCTCGGACCATGACTGTGTTCCCGGATTTGCACAACCTGCCCCGCCAGCTGCGCCACCCCGAGGTGCGCGACCTGGCGTGGGTGATGCTTGCCCCGCCGATGCTCGCGCAGACACCGTGGCCACAGCGCCACCCGCTGGCGGGCAGCGACTGGGTGCAGGCGCCCGACCTCCTTGAACACTGGCTACGTGCACTCGACCGGGACAGCCGTGCCTTGCAGCACTGGTTGAGCCTGTCACGCACCCGGCGCCTGGGCCTGTACTACGAACGCCTGTGGCAGTTCGCCGTGCAGCATGCGCCGGGGGTAGAACTGCTCGCCGCCAACCTGCCGATCCGCCGCGCCGGGCACACCCTGGGCGAGCTGGACATGCTGCTGCGCGACCGTGATGGCGTGCACCACCTGGAACTGGCGATCAAACTCTACCTGGGCCCGCAGGACGGCAACGGCCAGGACACCGCGCAGTGGCTGGGCCCAGGCTGCCACGATCGGCTGGACCGCAAGCTGGCGCACCTGGCCCAGCATCAACTGCCGATCTCGGCGCGGGCAGAAAGCCGCGAGGTGTTGGCGGCCCTGGATATTCAGCAGTTTGATGCGCACCTGTGGCTAGGCGGATATTTGCTCTATCCCTGGCCTGGACTGGCCGAACCGCCCCACGGCGCACACCCGCAGCATCTGCGCGGGCGCTGGCTGCATCAGCGGGACTGGCGGGATTTTGTCAGCGCCAGTGCGCCAGGCCGCTGGCAACCATTGCCCCGGCACGCGTGGCTGGCGCCGGCGCACTACCCGGCGGATGAAGTGTGGAGTGAAGAACAGATGCAGGCCTGGCTGGCAGACCTTGATCCGATGGCGCCTGCGCAGTTGCTGGTGCGCATGGTGCAGAACGGCGAGGATTGGGAGGAAGCCGAGCGCTTGTTCCTGGTGGCGGATCTTTGGCCGAATGTGCCGGGGGCTGGCTGATAGCGTGTGTGGTGTATGTGAGGGCCTCATCGGGGGCAAGCCCCCTCCCACACTGACTGCATTCCAAATGGGTGTACTCGATCAAATGTGGGAGGGGGCTTGCCCCCGATGGCTGTGGTACCGCCACTACACCTCATCGATATGCCGATAATCCAACTGCAACCCCACCGCCAGCTCCTGGGCCCGCCCCAGCCTGATCGGCCCGCGCTCGATATCCACCAGCAACCCCGCAGACGCCAATAACGGCAACCCACCGATGTCCTTGAGCCGCCCATCCGTGATCACCAGTACACGCTGCTGCTCGGCCGGATAACGCTTGCGCCGCGCCACCAGCCAATGCGCGGCCTCGGTCAGCGCCGCCAGCAACGGCGTACCACCGCCCGCGCCCAACTGATCCAGCCAGCCCGCCAGGCCTTTCGCTGCTTTCAAACCCTGTACCTGCCACTTCGGTGCCTGGCCGCTGGCAGTCAACAACGCCATGCGTGCCCGTTGCCGGTAGGCGTCGTCAAACAGCTGGGCGAGCAAGCCCTTGGCGTCGGTTAATGCACGATGCCGCCGCGTGGACGCCGACGCATCCACGATCACCAGCCACAACTCATGGGCCGAGCGGCTGCGCAGGTGGTAGCGCAGGTCTCCACGGGAGTGCGGCCGGCCGCCGAGCAAGGTGCCCGGCCAGTTGATCGAACCCTGCTGTGCGCCGCGTGCCTTGCCCTGCCTGCCGTTGTCCAGTCGCCCCGCCTTGGGCCGGGCATCCGCCCCCGCGCCAGGTCGGGGGCGAATGCCTAGGGCTTTTTTGGCCAGGCAGGCACGTCTCGGCGAGCGCCAGTGGGCAGTGCCGGTGCGGGCATATCGCCCCATTGGCCTTGGCCGGGCGAGGTGTCCGAGGGTGTCGGCGCCTGCCCTTGATTGGGTGGGCTGGCCGGTGGGGATTGCACCTGGCGACGGTGGCGCAAGGCAAATTCCGCCACTGCTTCGATGTCTTCTTCGGCAATGGTATCCGCGCCCCGCCACGCCGCGTGGGCCCGGGCGCCGCGCAGCCAGACCAGGTCGGCGCGCAAGCCGTCGACACCGGCAGCAAAGCAACGCTCGGTGATCTGCGCCAGGGCCTGATCATCCAGCTCGATACTGTCCAGCCGCGCCCGCGCCTGGGTACAGCGCTGGCGCAGCGCCGCCTGTTGCCCGGCCCACTGGGTGCAGAACGCGGCGGGGTCGCTGTCGAAATCCAGGCGCCGCCGGATAATCTGCCCGCGTTCGGCCGGCAGCGTCTGCCCGCTCAGCGCCACGTTGAAACCGAAGCGGTCCAGCAGCTGCGGGCGCAACTCGCCCTCCTCCGGGTTCATGGTGCCGATCAGCACAAAGCGCGCCGAATGGCGATGGGAAATGCCGTCGCGTTCGATCAGGTTGGTGCCGCTGGCGGCGACGTCGAGCAACAGGTCCACCAGGTGATCGGGCAACAGGTTGACCTCGTCGACATACAGCACGCCGCCGTCGGCCTTGGCCAACACCCCAGGGGAAAACTGCGCGCGGCCTTCCCCCAGCGCGGCATCCAGGTCCAGGGTACCCACCAGGCGCTCTTCGGTGGCGCCCAACGGCAAGGTGACGAATTGACCGCTGGCCAGCAGATCCGCCAGGCCACGGGCCAGGGTGGATTTGGCCATGCCACGCGGGCCTTCGATCAGCACGCCGCCGATCTTCGGGTCGATGGCGGTCAGGCACAGCGCCAGTTTCAGGTCGTCGGCAGCGACCACGGCGGACAGCGGGAAATGGGGAATATCGGTCATCCGTTCTCTCTTTAAATTCTGCTGTACAAGTAATCACCCGGTCATGAGCAAGCTACTTGTGGTGAGCGGGCTTGCCCCGCGCTGGGCTGCGAAGCAGCCCCAATAGGAGCGCTGCAGTGTGCCAGGTAGCTCCGGGACTATGTTTTTGGGGCCGCTTCGCAGCCCAGCGCGGGGCAAGCCCGCTCACCACAACAAGCCCGCCAGCCACAACAAGCCGCATCTCGCGTTCTAGCTGTCTTCTTCTATATCCAGCAACAGGTTTTCCAGCGCCTCGCGGTACGCCCCCGGCTCCTGCCACAGGCCACGCTGCTGGGCTTCGAGCATGCGCTCGGTCATGTCGCGCAGCGCCGCAGGGTTGTGCTGCTGCACGAACGCGCGGGTGTCAGGGTCCAGCAGGTAGGCGTCAGCGAGCAACGCATATTGATGATCGTCGATCAGCGCCGTGGTGGCATCGAAGGCGAACAGATTGTCCACGGTCGCGGCCATTTCGAACGCACCTTTATAGCCATGGCGCTTCACGCCGTCGATCCACTTGGGGTTGGCGGCGCGGGAACGGATCACCCGGTTCAGCTCTTCCTTCAAGGTGCGAATCCTCGGCAGGTCCGGCTGGCTATGGTCGCCGTGATAGCTGGCGGCCTTGTCGCCGCTCAGGGTTTCCACGGCGGCGAGCATGCCGCCCTGGAATTGGTAGTAGTCGTTGGAGTCGAGCAGGTCGTGCTCACGGTTATCCTGGTTCTGCAACACCGCCTGCACCTGGCTCAGGCGCTGGGCAAACTGCGCGCGAGCAGCGGTGCCTTCGTCGGAGCCGCCATAGGCGTAGCCGCCCCAGTTCAGGTAGACCTCAGCCAGGTCCTCGCGGCTTTGCCACAGGCGCCCGTCAATGGCGCCCTGCACGCCCGCGCCATAGGCACCGGGCTTGGCCCCGAAGATACGCCAGCCGGCCTGTTTCGCCGCGGCCTCCGCATCCAGGCCGGAGGCCAGCAATGCCGCGCGCTCACTGCGCACCTTGGCGGCCAGCGGGTTCATGTCGTCCGGCTCATCCAGGGCCGCCACCGCCTGTACCGCCGCGTCGAACAGGCGGATCAGGTTGGCGAAGGCATCGCGGAAAAACCCGGACACGCGCAAGGTGACGTCCACGCGCGGGCGGTCCAACAGGCTGATGGGCAGGATTTCAAAATCATCCACCCGCTGACTGCCGGTGGCCCACACCGGCCGTACGCCCATCAGCGCCATGGCCTGGGCAATGTCGTCGCCACCGGTGCGCATGGTGGCCGTGCCCCACACCGACAGGCCGAGTTGGCGCAGGTGGTCGCCGTGGTCCTGCAGGTGCCGTTCAAGTATCAGGTTGGCGGACTGGAAGCCGATGCGCCACGCGGTGGTGGTGGGCAGGTTGCGCACGTCAACGGTGAAGAAATTGCGCCCGGTCGGCAGCACATCCAGGCGCCCCCGGCTCGGCGCGCCGCTTGGCCCAGCAGGCACAAAGCGCCCGCCGAGGGCCTCCAGCAAGCCATGCATTTCCGCCGGGCCGCAGGCGTCCAGGCGTGGCGCCACGACGATGCGCAGGCTTTCGATCACCGCCTTCACTTCTTCCCAGCCGGGCTCTTCCAGCTGTTCCAGCGGCCCTTCCAACGCCTGCTCGATCATTCTCGCAGCGTACAGTTCCAGGCGCTCGCGGGTATCCCCGGCGGTGCGCCACTGCTGCCCATCGATCTTCTGCAACACCGCCGGGCGTCGCCCGGTCCAGGGCTCGGCCAGGGCGCAGTCCAGGGGGTCAAAACCCAGCGCGAACGCCTTGGCCAACACGCGCAGCAGGCTCGATTGCGGGCCACGGCCGTCGCCACGCGGGATGCGCAGCAAGGCCAGCAAGGTGTCGATGCGCAAACGGCCCACGGGGGATTCGCCAAAGATGTGCAGGCCGTCGCGTATCTGCGACTCCTTCAAGTCGCACAGGTAGGTGTCGAGGCGCGGCAGCCAGATAGCGGCATCGGCGTCGCCATCCAGTTCAAGCTCCTGATCGATGCGGGTCTCACGCACCAGCTTGAGGATGTCTTTTTGCAGCTCGCGGGCCCGGCGTGGGTCGAGCAGTTGGGCTTCGTAATATTCGTCCGCCAACAGCTCAAGGTCCCGCAGCGGCCCGTAGGTTTCGGCGCGGGTCAGCGGCGGCATCAGGTGGTCGATGATCACCGCCTGGGTACGCCGCTTGGCCTGGGCGCCCTCGCCCGGGTCATTGACGATAAACGGGTAGATGTTCGGCAGCGGTCCCAGCAGCGCATCCGGCCAGCAGTTTTCCGAGAGTCCAACGCCCTTGCCCGGCAGCCATTCGAGGTTGCCGTGCTTGCCCACATGGATCACGCCATGGGCGCCATAGGTGTGGCGCAACCAAAAGTAGAACGCCAGGTAGCCATGGGGCGGCACCAGGTCCGGGTCGTGATACACCGCGCTGGCATCCACCTGGTAACCCCGGGCCGGCTGGATGCCGACGAAAGTCTGGCCCAGGCGCAGGCCGGCGATCATCAGGCGGCCGTCGCGGAACATTGGATCGTTGTGCGGGGCGCCCCATCGCTCCAGCACCGCCTGGCGGTTGGATTCAGGCAAGCGCTTGAACATCGCCTCGTAGTCGTCCAGGCCCAGGCTTTGATGACAGGGGCGCAGGTCGAGGCTGTCGAGGTCGTTGGTGACGCCGCCGAGCAGCTCATGGATCAGCGCGGTACCGCTTTCGGGCAGTTGCTCCGGCACCGGATAGCCTTCGGCTTGCAGGGCACGCAGGATATTCAACGCGGCGGCCGGGGTATCCAGGCCCACGCCATTACCGATACGACCATCGCGGGTCGGGTAGTTGGCAAGGATCAGGGCGATGCGTTTATCCCCATTCGGCACCCGTGCCAGCTCGACCCAACGGCGCGCCAGTTCGGCGACGAAGTCCATGCGTTCGGGCGCTGCGCGGTAGCACACCACGTCCGACTGGCTGCGTTCGCTGCGCCAGGCCAGATCCTTGAAGCTGATAGGCCGGCTGATAATCCGTCCGTCCAACTCGGGCAAGGCAATGTGCATCGCCAGGTCGCGCGGGCCCAGGCCTTGTTCGCTGGCCTGCCAGCCCGGCTGGTTATCCTGGGCGCAGATCGCCTGGATCACCGGGATATTGCGGCGAAACGGCCGCAGATGCGGGGCTTCGGGGCTGGATTGGGCAAAACCGGTGGTGTTCAGGATCACCGCCGCACCGACCTCATCCAGCAGGTCCTCGACCACCCTCAGGCAGCCGGGCTCTTTCAAACTGGCCACCGCCATCGGCAACGGGTTAAGGCCCGCCGCCTGCAAGCGCTGGCAGAACACATCGATAAAACCGGTATTGGCCGCCTGCAGGTGGGAGCGGTAGAACAGCACCGCCGCCACGGGCCAATCCGCGTGCCAATCGGTCTGCCAGTCATTGAGGCGAGGGTTGGCTTTGTGCGGGTGATAGATCGCGGTGCGCGGCAAGGTCTGCGGCTCGGCCCACGGGTAATCGCGGTCCAGGTAGCCGCTGGCCAGGCAGCGGAAAAAATCCAGCGCGTTAGCGAGCCCGCCCTGGCGCAGGAAGTGCCACAGGCGGTCGCGCTGTTCGGCATTCACCGTGCTCAGGCCGCTGAGTTCCGGGTCCGGGCGATCATCCCCCGGCACCAGGATCAGCGTAACGCCACGCTCGGCCAGCTCCACCAGGCGCTCGATACCGTAGCGCCAATAACCGATGCCGCCGTGCAGGGAAATCAGGATGACCTTGGCGTGGCGCAGCACCTCGTCGACATACAAATCGACCGAGGCGTGGTTCTGCACCTGCATCGGGTTGGCCAGGCGCAGGCTGGGGTAATCCTCGGGCAACTGCTGGGCGGCTTCGGCCAGCAGCGCCAGGCTGGAATCGCCGCTGCACAGGATCACCAGTTCGGCGGGAGTTTGGCCAAGGTCGGCAATATTGTCGTCCGCGACGAAACCACCGGGCTGAGTCCTGAGCAGGTGCATGGGTTAAACGCTGAGGGCAGCGCGCAGTTGCGCTTCGAGGCCCGCCGCGTCCAGCTCCTGGCCGATCAGCACCAGCCGCGTGATGCGCGCTTCGTCGGCGCCCCAGGCACGGTCGAAGTGCTTGTCGAAACGCGTACCCACACCCTGGATCAGCAGGCGCATCGGCTTGTTCGGGATGGCGGCGAAGCCCTTGACCCGCAGGATGCCGTGCTGAACCACCAATTGGTTCAGGGCGTCGAGCAGCAGCGCTTCGTCGGCTTGGGGCAGGTCGATGGAGATGGAATCGAAGGCGTCGTGATCATGCTCGTCTTCACCTTCGTGGTGATGATCGTGGTGGCTATGGCGAGCGTCGATATGTTCTTCGGACCCCGCGCCCAGGCCGATCAATACGTCCAACGGCAGGCGACCGCTGCTGGCTTCGATGATCTTCACCGCTGGTGGCAGTTCTTCGGCGACTTCCAGGCGCACACGGGCCAGGTCTTCGGCGCTGATCAGGTCTGATTTATTGAGGATCACCAGGTCGGCGCTGGCCAGTTGGTCGGCAAACAGCTCGTGCAGCGGCGATTCATGGTCCAGGTTCGGGTCGAGTTTGCGCTGGGCGTCGACCTGGTCCGGGAACGCGGCAAAGGTGCCAGCGGCCACGGCCGGGCTGTCGACCACGGTAATGACCGCATCAACCGTGCAGGCGCTGCGGATTTCCGGCCACTGGAAGGCCTGTACCAAGGGTTTCGGCAGGGCCAGGCCCGAGGTTTCGATAAGGATATGGTCGAGGTCGCCGCGACGGGCGACCAGTTCGCGCATCACCGGGAAGAACTCTTCCTGCACCGTGCAGCACAGGCAGCCGTTGGCCAGCTCGTACACACGGCCGTTGGCCTCTTCTTCGGTGCAACCGATGGAGCACTGCTTGAGGATCTCACCGTCGATACCCAGCTCGCCGAACTCGTTGACGATCACCGCAATGCGACGGCCCTGGGCGTTGTCGAGCATATGGCGCAGCAAGGTGGTCTTGCCCGAACCGAGGAAGCCGGTAACGATGGTGACGGGGAGTTTGGCCAGTGTTTTCATCGGATGCCCTTTGGGGCGGGCATACGGGACGATAGGCCCTGCGGCGGCGCGCAGAAGCGGATTTCGTCACCGGATCACCCCGCCCGGTTGAATTGGAAAATCGGTGGCGAGGCAGGTCTCCTGGCTTGGGGCTTGCGGGTCTTGCGACCGGCGCCGACTGCGCCTTCCCGCCGCAGTGGCAGTGGCGTGGCAGTCAGATAAACCCTTCACAGTTGCGGGGGCAGCCGCGGCTTGGACCGCGTTCCCTTCTTAGCTTCGGCCTGGGCCGAAGAACCTCGAGGGTGCAAGGCTACAGGGGCTCGCCGCATTTGACTACCGTCCCCGGCCCATGCTCTCCTACACATCTTGTTTCGGGTGCCCTTCACAGGGTGAAACGGGAAACCGGTGAGTCATGGCGTCATGACGAGTCCGGTGCTGCCCCCGCAACGGTAAGCGAGTGAAGCGTCAGATCCACTGTGCCTGTACGGCATGGGAAGGCGACGCTTTATAGACCCAGTGTCCCTCGCAAGCCCGGAGACCGGCCCGAATAACATCGAATAACAAACCCGCGGTGGGCGGGCGCTGTTAAAACCCTGCGTGCCTGGCTCGCGGGGTTTGCATGCGCTCGTGTCACCCTGACACCTGAAAGGGACGCGCCATGTCGATCATCAGCAGCACCTCGCACACCGCCAGCAGCTCCGCCACCCTCAGCCAACGCCTGACCGCCGCCATCGGCGCGTCGATCCTTGGCGCGTGCCTGGTGTATTTCGCCGGTTTCTCCCATATCGAGGCGGTACACAACGCGGCCCACGATACCCGCCACAGCGCCGCGTTCCCGTGCCACTGAGGCCTGCCGACATGATCAAGCGTATTGCGCAAACCGCAGGGTTCACCGGCTTGCTGGCCGCCCTGCTGCTGACCCTGCTGCAAAGCTTCTGGGTCGCTCCGCTGATTCTGCAGGCGGAAACCTTTGAAAAAGCCCCGGCCGCGACCGAAGTCGTGCATGAGCACGCCGCTGGCGCCGCTGCACACTCCCACGACGCCGAAGCCTGGGAGCCGGAAGACGGCTGGCAGCGCGTGCTGTCGACCACCGGCGGCAACCTGGTGGTCGCCGTCGGCTTCGCCCTGATGCTGGCCGGCCTCTACACCCTGCGCGCACCGACCCGCACGGCCCAAGGCTTGCTGTGGGGCCTGGCCGGCTACGCGACTTTTGTGCTGGCGCCCACCCTGGGTCTGCCACCGGAGCTGCCGGGCACTGCCGCCGCCGACCTGGCGCAACGGCAAATCTGGTGGATCGGCACCGCTGCCTCGACGGCTGTGGGTATTGCCCTGATCGTGTTTGGTCGCAACTGGCTGCTGAAAGTCCTGGGCGCGGCGATCCTCGTGGTGCCGCATGTGATCGGTGCACCGCAGCCGGAAACCCATTCGATGCTGGCGCCGGAAGCCCTCGAAGCGCAGTTCAAGATCGCTTCGCAGTTGACCAACGTGGTGTTCTGGCTGGCCCTGGGCCTGATCAGCGCCTGGCTGTTCCGCCGCAACCGCGACGATCAATACTCGGCATGACCCTGGTGGTCGGCCTGGGTTGCCAGCGGGGTTGTGATGTAGACACCCTGCTGGGCCTGTTCGACAGCGCCCTGGCCGAGGGCGGGGTCGAGCGCCAGCGTGTCACCGCACTGGCCAGCATCGACCGTAAACAGAACGAGCCAGGGTTACTCGCCCTGGCCCGACTGCTCGACCTGCCCTTGCAGTGCTTCAGCGCCGGGCAACTGGCCGTTTACGAAGCCCGGCTGAGCCACAAATCGGCGGTCGCGTTTGCCCATACCGGCTGTTACGGCGTCGCCGAAAGTGCCGCCCTGGCCCTGGCCGAACAGCTCTGCGGCGGCCCTGCCCGCTTGTTGATCACCCGCCAGAAAACCGCCCAGGCCACCTTTGCATTGGCCTGCGCCGGCTAAAATCCCGATAATCGCCCGTCCCGATCATGAGCAATCTTCATGCTCGCCCGCTTTTGCACAGGAATTCTCCATGACCGTCTACTTCATCGGCGCCGGCCCCGGCGATCCGGAATTGATCACCGTCAAAGGCCAACGCCTGATCCGCAGTTGCCCGGTGATCATCTATGCCGGCTCACTGGTGCCGGCGGCGGTGCTGGAAGGTCATCAGGCGCAACAAGTGGTCAACAGCGCTGAACTGCACCTGGAACAGATTATCGAACTGATCAAGACCGCCCACGCTAATGGCCAAGACGTGGCACGGGTGCACTCCGGCGATCCGAGCCTGTATGGCGCGATTGGCGAGCAGATCCGTTATTTGCGTGAGTTGGGCATCCCCTTTCAGATCATTCCCGGCGTCACGGCGGTGGCCGCCTGCGCAGCCTTGCTGGAGACCGAACTGACCCTGCCGGACATCGCCCAAAGCGTGATCCTGACCCGCTACGCCGATAAAACCCGCATGCCGGCCGGGGAAGACTTCGACAGCCTGGCCCGACATGGCACGACCATGGCGATTCACCTGGGGGTCAATCATTTGGAGAAGATCGTCGCCGAACTGCTGCCGCACTATGGCGCGGACTGCCCGATTGCCGTGGTGCACCGGGCGACATGGCCGGATCAGGATTGGGCGGTCGGCACGCTCAGCGATATTGCCGACAAAGTCGCCGCCAAGGGCTTTCGGCGTACGGCGTTGATTGTGGTGGGGCGAGTACTGGCGAGTGACAGTTTCAGTGAGTCGTCGTTGTATCGGGCGGGGCATGCGCACCTTTATCGGCCTTGATTATTTACTTTAAAAAATCAAAGCAATCCATTGATTTTAATAGCTAAACACAAAAAAATGTGGGACGGGGCTTGCCCCCTCCCACATTTGACCTTACTTGTCAGGGAGATAGAGTCAACATTCGAAATTGATTTTTTAATTCACAAATCATCAGCAACACGCTGATTTAACTGAATAAATGCAAAAAAATGTGGGAGGGGGCTGGCCCCCGATGACGGTGTGTCAGCCTGCTCATGAGTCGACTGAGGCACCGCTATCGGGAGCAAGCCCCCTCCCACACTTAATCCTACTTGTTAGATAGATGGCATAACTGATTGAATTTTAATAATAAAAAACGGCGCTCACGGGCGCCGTTTTTTGTTCGCAGTGAACGCCTTACTCAGTAGTAGGCGTTTTCTTTCTGCGTGTGGTCTGTCACGTCACGGACGCCCTTGAGCTCCGGAATACGCTCGAGCAAGGTCCGCTCGATGCCCTCGCGCAGGGTCACGTCTGCCTGGCCGCAGCCCTGGCAGCCGCCGCCGAACTTCAATACGGCAATGCCGTCATCGACGACGTCGATCAGGCTGACCTGACCGCCGTGGCTCGCGAGCCCCGGGTTGATCTCGGTTTGCAGGTAGTAGTTGATGCGCTCGTTGACCGGGCTGTCGGCATTGACATTAGGCACCTTGGCGTTGGGCGCCTTGATGGTCAATTGGCCGCCCATGCGGTCGGTGGCGTAGTCGACCACGGCATCGTCCAGGAAGGCTTCGCTGAAGTTGTCGATATACGCGGTGAAGCTTTTCAGCCCCAGGGCGGTGTCTTCAGGTTTCTCTTCACCGGGCTTGCAGTAGGCGATGCACGTCTCGGCGTACTGGGTGCCAGGCTGGGTGATAAAGACGCGGATGCCGATTCCCGGGGTGTTCTGCTTGGACAGCAGGTCAGCCAGGTAATCGTGGGCGGCGTCGGTAATGGTTATGGCAGTCATGGAAACTCCTCACAGGCTTGCCGGCAGTTTACGCCAAAATATTACGCAGGTACAAAGTCCGAGTAATTTTGTCGGAAAAGACGTTCGCCTCTGTCAGAGGTTTTCATAACGGTTCATATCCAGCACCCCTTCTTCCACCGGCGTCGTCTCGCGGATGTACTGGGACAAATCGTGGAAATACTGCCAGAACAACGGGTGGCTGCGGCGCACACCCCAGCGGTCGACAATTTTCTCAAAGCGATTGGCATCCTTGGCCCGCTCCATTTCGGCGACGAATTCGGGCACCTCCTGGGCAGGGATGTTGAACATGAAGTTCGGGTAACTGCTGAGCACTCCAGGGTAAAGGGTCAGCGTGTCCAGGCCCGGCTGATAGCGATAAGCCTCACCCAGCAGAAATGCCACGTTACTGTGAGCGCGATTGCGCAGCAGGCTGTAGACCACGCGCTTACCGCTGGCGGTTTCGACGCGCAGCATCGTCGCTTCAGGTAACTGGTCAATCACCTTGAGCCCCGCCGCCGGGCGTGAAGTCAGGCGGCTGAGCGCCTGTTCGGCGTCCTGCAGCGCCGGGTCGATACCGTCGCGCGAACAAAACGCGCCCCCGCAACGGTTGATCGGATCCGGGCTGGCATTCAGGTCACCGTAGCGGGCAAGCAACTGGTTGGCGAAGTCGCGCTTGGGGTCCTTTTTATCCAGGTGCAAGGCGGTAGGCGTGTCGTCGTCGATGGCTTCGTAATCCAGCCACAGCTTGATCTTGCCGCTGTTCTGGTACCAATCATCCATAAAGGCATCGCGGCTATTGGCCGGCATCAGGCGCAGGAAGTTCTGCTCGGCACCGTTGCGGATCAGGTCGAAGTACAGCCGGGTCTGGGCCTGGTGCGATACGTTGCCGAACACATCGAAATTGACCACCAGTTGGTAGTAGGTGCGTTCGAGCAACGGATAGTCGAACAACCACAGTGTCTGCGGGACTTCACCGATCAGGCCCTTATTCACCGAGGCGCTGTCGAAATGACGGAAGATGCTTAACAGGGCATTGTCATTGCCGGCCCACAAGGTCGACCAACTGGGCGCCGGCAGCTCGGCATAGCTGTCTCGCCGCAGGGCTTCGTACTGGTTGCGCTTATCGCGGTATTCGAGCCACAGGCTGAGCACACTGCCCACGTCGTCATTCTGCCCTGGCATCGCCAGCAACGGCGTGGCCTGGCCGCGATAGCGGGCATCGGTGATGTACAGGTCGTGGTCGGGCGCCTGGAACAACGCCCAGAAATTGTCGCGGATCACGTCCGTGGCAATTTGCCCGCGGCACACCGGCCCGCGAATAAACGTGCGCACAAAGTATTCGGCGTTATCCAGCATGAACTGGTAACGCGCCTGGGCCGGAATCGCCTCGAACGTCTCGAAAGGGTTGGCCCGCCGGCCAGGGCCGTAGCCGGGCAAGGCGCTGACCTGCCAGTCGCCGCTGTAGAACAGGGCTTTGACCCGCGCCATTTTTTCCGCGCTGAGGGGGTAGGTGATATGGGTCTTGTGGACGATCACCCCTTCCACCGGCCACAGACGGTAGTACACGCGGGTGCCGGGATCGTCATTGGGGCGGCGGGTATTGATCAGGTCAATCGGCTGGCCGCTGGGGGTACGCGAGCGCACCCACTGGAAGAAATGCCCAGGCTCACCGTCTTCGAAATACAGATGCGCAATGAACAGATGCTCGAACAACCAACGGGCCACCAGGCTTTCCCGTGCGCCGGGGGCGTTGAGCAGGTTCTCCCATTGCAGCACCTGTGCGGCTTCACGGGCGCTGGGGGCCACGCCCTGCTGGTCAATCGGTGCACCGGAGGCCAGCCAGCGCTGAAGGGTCTGGTACTGCTGGTCGCTCAGGCCGGTGACCGCCAACGGCATGCCCTCCTTGGGATGAGCACCGGCATAGGCGTTGAACTCGCCGGGTGTGGCGCACATGTTTTCGCGGTTCAGGCCCAATACGATCTCTTCGGGCAACCTGGCATTGGGCTTCAGCGCTGCGGTATGCCCCAGCTCCAGCATGCGCGCCATCAACGCGGCCTGGCTGCCCTGGGCGTCGAGTACCGAATAAAAGCCCTTCTGCTGCCAGGCCTGCTTGCCGAAGGCGTCATAGAACAAGCGCGTGGTGGGTGTGGCCTGGCTGCGCTCGCCGTCGTAGACCGGCACTTTGGTCGCACCGCGCGCCGCGCCCTCGGCACTGCCCAGGTTGAGCTGGCACGCGGAGTCATAGCACGCATGGCAGGCCACGCATTTCTCGGTGAAGATCGGCTGGATGTCGCGGGTATACGAGATCGCCGGAGCGGGACCTTCTGCCAGAGCGCTGCTGGCTATCAATGCCAGGACGGCGCTGACGATAAGACGAAGTGACATGTATCCGGTCCCGATTCAATGCGTGCGGTTTAAAGTGGCGGTGATTCTACCGGGCCATGCCCCCGCTCAACATGAGCGATATTCATGCAAAACCCCGGCATGCCGCAAATCCGCACAGGTTTGTTATGATCCACGCCCTCCGTAATGCCTGACCAGAGTAGTCCCATGTCCGATCGTAGCGCTCGTCTGCAAGCCCTTCACCACGCCCTCAAGGAACGCATCCTGATCCTCGACGGCGGCATGGGCACGATGATCCAGAGCTATAAACTGGAAGAACACGACTACCGCGGCAAACGCTTCGCCGACTGGCCGAGCGACGTCAAGGGCAACAACGACCTGCTGGTGCTCACCCGCCCGGACGTGATCGGCGGGATCGAGAAGGCCTACCTGGATGCCGGTGCGGACATCCTCGAAACCAACACCTTCAACGCCACCCGCATCTCCATGGCCGACTACGGCATGGAAGAACTGGCCTATGAACTGAACGTCGAAGGCGCACGCCTGGCGCGCAGGATCGCCGATGCCAAGACCGCCGAGAACCCGGCCAAGCCGCGTTTCGTCGCCGGCGTCCTCGGCCCGACCAGCCGCACCTGCTCGCTGTCGCCCGATGTGAACAACCCTGGCTACCGCAACGTCACCTTCGATGAACTGGTGGAGAACTACACCGAGGCCACCAAGGGCCTGATCGAAGGCGGCGCCGACCTGATCCTGATCGAGACCATCTTCGACACCCTCAACGCCAAGGCCGCGATCTTCGCCGTGCAGGGTGTGTTCGAAGCACTCGGTATCGAATTGCCGATCATGATCTCCGGCACCATCACCGACGCCTCCGGCCGCACCCTGTCGGGCCAGACCACCGAAGCCTTCTGGAACTCGGTGGCCCACGCCAAGCCGATTTCCGTGGGCCTGAACTGCGCCCTCGGCGCCAGCGAGCTGCGCCCGTACCTGGAAGAGCTGTCCAACAAAGCCAACACCCATGTGTCCGCGCACCCCAACGCCGGGCTGCCCAATGAATTCGGCGAGTACGACGAACTGCCGTCGGAAACCGCCAAGGTCATCGAAGAATTCGCCCAGAGCGGCTTCCTCAATATCGTCGGCGGCTGCTGCGGCACCACCCCGGGCCATATCGAAGCCATCGCCAAGGCCGTGGCCGGCTACGCGCCGCGCCCGATCCCGGACATCCCCAAGGCTTGCCGCCTGTCGGGCCTGGAGCCGTTCACCATTGATCGCAGCTCGTTGTTCGTCAACGTCGGCGAGCGCACCAACATCACCGGTTCCGCGCGTTTCGCCCGCCTGATCCGCGAGGACAACTACACCGAAGCCCTGGAAGTCGCCCTGCAACAGGTGGAAGCCGGCGCCCAGGTGATCGACATCAACATGGACGAGGGCATGCTCGATTCGAAGAAGGCCATGGTGACCTTCCTCAATCTGATTGCCGGCGAGCCGGACATCTCCCGCGTACCGATCATGATCGACTCCTCCAAGTGGGAAGTGATCGAAGCCGGCCTCAAGTGCATCCAGGGCAAGGGCATCGTCAACTCCATCAGCATGAAGGAAGGCGTCGAGCAGTTCATTCATCACGCCAAGCTGTGCAAGCGCTACGGCGCCGCCGTGGTGGTGATGGCCTTCGACGAGGCCGGCCAGGCCGACACCGAAGCGCGCAAGAAGGAAATCTGCAAGCGCTCCTACGACATCCTGGTGGATGAAGTCGGCTTCCCACCGGAAGACATCATCTTCGACCCGAACATCTTCGCAGTCGCCACCGGCATCGAAGAGCACAACAACTACGCCGTCGATTTCATCAACGCCTGTGCCTATATCCGCGACGAGCTGCCGTATGCGCTGACCTCCGGTGGCGTGTCCAACGTGTCGTTCTCGTTCCGCGGCAACAACCCGGTGCGGGAGGCGATCCACTCGGTGTTCCTGCTGTATGCGATCCGCAACGGCCTGACCATGGGCATCGTCAACGCCGGCCAGCTGGAGATCTATGACCAGATCCCGGCCGAGCTGCGCGATGCCGTGGAAGACGTGGTGCTCAACCGCACCCCGGAAGGCACCGACGCCCTCCTCGCCATCGCCGACAAGTACAAGGGCGACGGCAGCGTAAAAGAAGCCGAGACCGAAGAGTGGCGCGGCTGGCCGGTCAACAAGCGCCTGGAACACGCGCTGGTCAAGGGCATCACCACCCACATCGTCGAAGACACCGAAGAATCGCGGCAGTCGTTCGCCCGCCCGATCGAAGTGATCGAAGGCCCGCTGATGTCCGGCATGAACATCGTTGGCGACCTGTTCGGCGCCGGCAAGATGTTCCTGCCCCAGGTGGTGAAATCCGCCCGCGTGATGAAGCAGGCCGTGGCCCACTTGATCCCGTTCATCGAGCTGGAAAAAGGCGACAAGCCGGAAGCCAAGGGCAAGATCCTGATGGCCACGGTGAAGGGCGACGTGCATGACATCGGCAAGAACATCGTCGGCGTGGTACTCGGCTGCAACGGCTATGACATCGTCGACCTCGGCGTGATGGTGCCGGCGGAGAAGATCCTGCAGGTGGCCAAGGAGCAGAAGTGCGACATTATCGGGCTGTCCGGCCTGATCACGCCGTCCCTGGACGAGATGGTGCATGTGGCCCGCGAGATGCAGCGCCAGGACTTCCACCTGCCGCTGATGATCGGCGGCGCGACCACCTCCAAGGCGCACACGGCGGTGAAGATCGAGCCCAAGTACAGCAACGACGCGGTGATCTACGTCACCGACGCCTCCCGTGCGGTGGGCGTGGCCACGCAGTTGCTGTCCAAGGAATTGAAGGCCGGCTTCGTCGAGAAGACCCGCCTGGAATACATCGACGTGCGTGAACGCACCTCCAACCGCAGCGCGCGCACCGAGCGCCTGAGCTACCCGGCGGCCATCGCCAAGAAGCCGCAGTTCGACTGGAACAGCTACACGCCGGTCAAGCCAACCTTCACCGGTTCCAGGGTGCTGGACAATATCGACCTCAACGTCCTGGCCGAGTACATCGACTGGACCCCGTTCTTTATCTCCTGGGACCTGGCCGGCAAGTTCCCGCGCATCCTGACCGATGAAGTGGTGGGTGAAGCCGCCACCGCGCTGTACGCCGACGCCCAGGAAATGCTCAGGAAACTGATCGACGAAAAACTCATCAGCGCCCGTGCAGTGTTCGGTTTCTGGCCGACCAACCAGGTGCAGGACGATGACCTGGAAGTCTACGGTGAAGACGGCCAGCCGATTGCCAAACTGCACCACCTGCGCCAGCAGATCATCAAGACCGACGGCAAGCCGAACTTCTCCCTGGCCGACTTCGTCGCGCCCAAGGACAGCGGCGTGACCGACTACATCGGTGGCTTCATCACCACCGCCGGCATCGGCGCCGAGGAAGTGGCCAAGGCCTACCAGGACGCGGGCGACGACTACAACTCGATCATGGTCAAGGCCCTGGCCGACCGCCTGGCCGAGGCCTGTGCCGAGTGGCTGCACCAGCAGGTGCGCAAGGAACACTGGGGCTACGCCAAGGACGAGCAACTGGATAACGAAGCGCTGATCAAGGAGCAGTACAGCGGTATCCGCCCTGCCCCCGGTTACCCGGCGTGCCCGGACCACACCGAGAAAGCCCAGTTGTTCCAACTGCTCGACCCCGAGGCCCGCGAAATGCACGCTGGGCGCAGCGGCGTGTTCCTCACCGAGCACTACGCGATGTTCCCGGCGGCGGCGGTCAGCGGCTGGTACTTCGCCCACCCGCAGGCGCAGTACTTTGCCGTGGGCAAGGTCGACAAGGACCAGGTGACCAGCTACACCGCGCGCAAGGGCCAGGACCTGGCCGTGACCGAGCGCTGGCTGGCGCCGAACCTGGGCTACGACAACTAAGCCGGCCTGGATTGTCTATGCTGTCCCTCACACACCTTGTGTCGAGGGATGTATGGACGATCCGGTCAACAACAAGCCGCCGACCTTCTGGCAGATGCTCCACAGCGTCATGGCCGCCGCCTTTGGCGTGCAGAGCGGCAAGAATCGCGCCCGCGACTTCACCCACGGCAAGCCCAGCCACTTCGTGATCCTGGGCATTCTGTTCACAGCAGTATTCGCCTTGACGCTGTTCGGCATCGTCAAGCTGGTGCTGCACCTCGCCGGCGTCTAGCGCAGCAGCAGGTGCAGGCTGAACGGGTAACGATAGGACACGGGCTTGCCCTGGGCGGACAACGCGCGGAAATCCACCGAGGGTGTCGGCCCCAACAAGCGCCGCGCCTGGCCGGCATCGATCAATTGGAATAGCGCCAACTGCCGGTCGCGTCCGCCATAGGCGCCAATGTCCAGGCCCTTGGCATCGTCATGGACCAACACCATGGCCCAGCCGCCCACGGTGAAATGCCCGGCGACCAGGGACGACAAGCGTCCATCCAGGCGTGCCTGCAGGATCTCCGGCGAGCTGTTGAGCGCGCTGAACAGCACGTCCCTGCCCGGTAACCGCCCACTGCCCTGCAGCGCCTGCATGGCGCCCAGCGCCATCTGATCGTTGGCCGACCACACCAGCGCCGTCTGCGGGTAGCGCTTGAACAGTTGCTTCGCTTGTTCGAAGGCGCGTTCGCGGTTCCATTCGCCGTAGACCAACTGACGCAGGCGCACCTCGGGATGCTCGGCCAGCGCCCGACGCATGCCGCGCTCACGCAATTGCGCGACCGGCGTGGTCTTGACCCCGGAAAAGGCCAACAGGTCGAGGGACTGGCCGGACGCAACCGGGCCGTGCTGGCGCAACAGGTCGCGGAGCATCAGGTAGCCAGCCTGTTCATCGTCAGCCACCAGGCTGCCGATCAGACGGATGCCACGGCGGGTTCCCAGCAATTGCACCTGATCGGAGGTCAGCGCGCTGTTCACCAGCAGCAGCTTGACGCCGCTGCCCTCGGCCATGCGCAGGATCTGCGGAGCGACGTACTGCTCATTCACCAGCACCAGGTAATCGGGCCGCTGGCTGCCTTGCAGCACCTCACGCGCCTGGGCCAGCGTGTTGCCGGCATCACGCTCGCCATAACGCACACGCAAGTCCAGGCCGAGGTCCTTGGCGGCGGCCTGCATGAATTGCGCGTAGCTGACCCAGAAGGTTTCCGTCGCCATGCCCGGATTGAGAAACACCACCGACGTTGCATGAGCCATCACCCCATACGTCGATCCCAACAACCAGACACACGTAATCAACACCTTCAACATGGATGCTTGAGCCTCGAAAATAGGCCGCCATGATAGTGGCAATGCCTGAACCAATCGAGGCTCAATCCACGTCCTTTATTGGTGGCTGACCCAGAATACGGCCGTTCCCACCACCAGAATGATCAGGAACAGAATGGCCCAGGCATCAACGGTACTGTCAGGTTTACGGGCTTTGGTCGGATTGCTCATTGCATCGCCTCTTGTCGGTTTTATAGGTGATTGCACTCAAACACGCTCACAGTAAAGTTCACGATTGCCCGCATGACAAATGTGGGTATCGCGATAACCCTTCTCATTAGTCATTTTGGTTATGTGCATATACTCAAACATCACTTTTGCGCATAAACGCAAACTGGTATCGTGCGCCGGCTCCGTTGGGAGTGCGCGGCCGTGCGCGCAGATTTGCCGAGAACAGGACCTATATGTACGTATACGACGAATACGATCAGCGCATCATCGAGGACCGCGTCAAGCAGTTCCGTGATCAGACCCGACGCTACCTAGCAGGTGAACTGAGCGAAGAAGAGTTCCGCCCTCTGCGCCTGCAAAATGGCCTTTATGTCCAGCGCTTTGCGCCGATGCTGCGGGTGGCCGTGCCTTATGGCCAACTGACTTCGCGCCAGACCCGCATGATGGCCAAGATTGCCCGCGACTTCGACAAAGGCTATGCCCACATCAGTACCCGCCAGAACGTGCAGTTCAACTGGCCGGCCCTGGAAGATGTGCCGGATATCCTGGCTGAACTGGCCACCGTGCAGATGCACGCCATCCAGACCAGCGGTAACTGCCTGCGCAACGTGACCACCGACCAATTCGCCGGGGTTGCCGCCGACGAGCTGATCGACCCACGCCCGTGGTGTGAAATCGTCCGCCAGTGGACCACCTTCCACCCCGAATTCGCCTACCTGCCGCGCAAGTTCAAGATCGCCATCAATGGCTCGACCTCGGACCGTGCCGCCATCGAAGTACACGATATCGGCCTGGAGCCGGTGTACAACGCGGCCGGCGAGCTGGGTTTCCGTGTCCTGGTGGGTGGCGGCCTGGGCCGTACCCCGGTGGTGGGTGCGTTCATCAACGAGTTCCTGCCATGGCAGGACCTGCTGAGCTACCTCGACGCCATCCTGCGCGTCTACAACCGCTACGGCCGTCGTGACAACAAATACAAGGCGCGGATCAAGATCCTCGTCAAAGCGCTGACCCCTGAGGTGTTCGCCCAGAAAGTCGACGCCGAGATGGAGCACCTGCGCGGCGGCCAGACCACCCTGACCGAAGCCGAAGTGCACCGTGTGGCCAAGCACTTCGTCGATCCTGAGTACAAGGCCCTGGGCAACCAGGATGCCGAGCTCGCAGCGCTCGACCAGCAGCACCCAGGCTTCGCCCGCTGGCGCACCCGCAACACCCTGGCGCACAAAAAGCCGGGCTATGTGGCGGTGACCCTGTCACTGAAACCGACCGGTGTTGCACCGGGTGACATCACCGACAAGCAGCTGGACGCCGTCGCCGACCTGGCCGAGCGCTACAGCTTCGGCCAGCTGCGCACCTCCCACGAGCAGAACATCATCCTCGCGGACGTTGAGCAGAGCCAATTGTTCACCCTGTGGGGCGAGCTGCGCGAAGGCGGTTTCGCCACGCCGAACATCGGCCTGCTGACCGACATCATCTGCTGCCCGGGCGGCGATTTCTGCTCCCTGGCCAACGCCAAGTCGATCCCGATTGCCGAATCGATCCAGCGCCGTTTCGACGACCTGGACTACCTGTTCGACATCGGCGAGCTGGACCTGAACATCTCCGGTTGCATGAACGCCTGTGGTCACCACCACGTCGGCCACATCGGCATCCTGGGCGTGGACAAGAAAGGCGAAGAATTCTACCAAGTGTCCCTGGGTGGCAGCGCCAGCCGCGATGCGAGCCTGGGCAAGATCCTCGGCCCGTCCTTCGCCCAGGAAGCCATGCCCGAGGTGATCGGCAAGCTGATCGACGTGTACATCGAACAGCGCACCGAAGATGAGCGTTTCATCGACACCTACCAGCGCATCGGCATTGACCTGTTCAAGGAGCGCGTCTATGCAGCGAATCATTAAGAACAACGAAGTCCTCGACGAAACCTGGCACCTGCTGCCCAAGGATGCGAGCTTCGACGGCATCTCCAACTGCGACGACCTGATCGTGCCGCTGGCCCTGTGGCGCGAACACGGCCACGCGCTCAAGGCCCGCGACGGCGGCCTGGGTGTGTGGCTGGACGCCGATGAAGAAGCCGAAGAGATCGGCGCTGACGTGGAGCACTTCCAGGTCATCGCCCTGAACTTCCCGGCCTTCACCGACGGTCGCAACTATTCCAACGCACGCCTGCTGCGTGACCGCTACGGTTACAAAGGCGAGCTGCGGGCCATTGGCGACGTGCTGCGCGACCAGTTGTTCTACCTGCGCCGTTGCGGGTTCGATGCCTTCGCCTTGCGCGCCGACAAAGACCCGTACGAAGCACTGGAAAGCCTCAAGGACTTCTCGGTGACGTACCAGGCTGCAACGGATGAACCGCTGCCGCTGTTCCGTCGTCGCTGAGTCTGCACAAATGAAAAAGCCCTGGCATGCCAGGGCTTTTTTATGAGTTGAGCTTGATCGACGCTAGCACCTGCTTCTGCCCCATCGAACACGGCACACCTTCCGGTTGCGCGCGTACCGCGTCGATCACCCCGACTAACTGCGCCTTGCTGTGCGCCAGTTGCGCCTGCATCGCTTCAATCTGCTCGACCTTGCGCTCGAGCGCCTCGATCAGCTCGGCGCGCTTGTGCTCGCCGGGGGCCGGCATCAGCGCCTTGAGTTCCTGCAAGGTGAAACCGGCCTGCTGCGCGCTCTGAATCAAGCGCAGCGTCTGCAAGGCCTCCGGTGCATAACGGCGATAGCCATTGGCCTGGCGCCCCACCTGGCTGATCAACCCTTCTGCTTCATAGAAGCGGATACGCGACGCCGCCAGCCCGCTCTGTTTTGCCAGCTCTCCAATATTCATCAAAACGCCTGCTTGACATTAAAGTTAACTTTAAGCTTAGCCTGAGGCCTCCCCTGCTCAGGAGTCAACCCATGTCACCCTTTGAACCCTTGCAACTGCCCAATGGCCAAGTCCTCGCCAACCGTATCGCCAAGGCGGCGATGGAAGAAAACATGGCGGATGCGCAACAGGCGCCCTCCCGCGAATTGAAGCAGTTGTACAAGACCTGGGCGGACGGCGAGCCCGGCCTGCTGCTGACCGGCAATGTGATGATCGACCGCCGCGCCATGACCGGCCCCGGCGGCGTTGCCCTCGAAGACGAACAGCACCTGGACAGCTTTCGCGAGTGGGCCGCCGTGGCCCGCGACAAGGGCGTGCACTTTTGGGTACAGCTCAGCCATCCGGGTCGCCAGACCATGGCCAACCTCGGCCAGCAGGCCCTGGCGCCCTCCGCGATTGCACTGGACCTCGGCGGCTTTTCGAAGATGTTCGCCAAGCCCAGGGCCATGACCGAAGACGACATTCAAGACGTGATCAAACGCTTCGCCACCAGCGCACGCCTGGCCGAGAAAGCCGGGTTCACCGGGGTGCAGATCCACGGCGCGCACGGCTACCTGCTCAGCCAGTTTCTCTCCCCACTCAGCAACCAACGCACTGACCGTTGGGGCGGCCCCCTGGAAAACCGCGCACGCCTGCTGCTGGAAGTGATCCACGCCGTGCGTGCCAGCGTCAGTCCTTCATTCTGTGTGGCGGTCAAACTCAACTCGGCCGACTTCCAGCGCGGCGGCTTCGACGCCAACGACGCGCGCGCCGTGGTCGAGCTGCTCAACCCGCTGCCCATCGACCTGCTGGAATTATCCGGCGGCAGCTACGAAGCCCCGGCCATGCAAGGCGAAGCACGGGACGGCCGCACCCTGGCCCGCGAAGCGTATTTCCTGGAGTTCGCCAAGGAACTGGCGACCATCGCCAAGATGCCGCTGATGGTCACCGGCGGCATTCGCCGCCTGCCCATCGTGCAACAAGTGCTGGACAGCGGTATCGCCATGGCCGGCATCGCTACCGCCCTGACCCTGGAACCGCAACTGATCAAGCACTGGCACGAGGGTCGCGACCTCAACCCGCAACTCAAGCCGATCAGTTGGAAACGCAAACCCTTGGCCGCCCTCGCCACCCTGGCCGTGGTGCGGGACCAGATGCGCCGCCTGAGTCGTGGCCGCCTGCCTAAACCCAATGTCGTGCCATGGCTGGCGCTGGCGTGTGACCAATGGTTTATCGCTCGGCGCACCCGGCAATACCGCGCAACCATGACGCAATCTTCACATTAAAAGCGGAGCATTCGCCGTGATCGAACTGTCCCCTATTGATCAGCAGCTTTTAACCTCACTGACGATTGGAGTTCTTCATGGCGAAAATCAACCTGGCCCAGCAATTGGCGACCACCCTTGAACAGGCGGGCATCAAGCGTATCTGGGGCCTGACCGGCGACAGCCTCAACGGCCTCACCGACGCCCTGCGTACCATGGACAGCATCGAGTGGATGCATGTACGTCACGAAGAAGTCGCCGCCTTCGCTGCCGGTGCCGAAGCTGCAGCCACTGGCGAACTGACCGTATGCGCTGGCAGCTGCGGGCCGGGCAACCTGCACTTGATCAATGGCCTGTTCGATTGCCATCGCAACCATGTGCCGGTGCTGGCGATTGCCGCACAAATCCCCTCCTCCGAGATCGGCCTGAATTACTTCCAGGAGACTCATCCCCAGGAACTGTTCAAGGAGTGCAGCCACTTTATCGAGCTGGTCACCAACCCCGAACAGATGCCGCACGTGCTGCACCGCGCCATGCGTTCGGCGATCCTCAACCGCGGCGTGGCGGTGGTGGTGATTCCGGGGGACGTATCGTTGCTGGAAGTCGAAGACAAGCTCAAGCCCTGGCCGGCCCTGCACACACCGCGTACCCTGCCGGCGGAACAGGACCTGCAACGACTGACCGAGATCCTTGAAAGCAGCAAGAAGGTCACCCTGCTGTGCGGCAGTGGCTGCGCCGGTGCCCACGATCAAGTGGTCGCCCTGGCCGACACGCTGGGGGCTCCGGTGGTGCACGCCCTGCGCGGCAAGGAGCATGTGGAATGGGACAACCCATTTGATGTGGGCATGACCGGCCTGATCGGCTTCAGCTCCGGTTACCACGCCATGCTCGACTGCGACACGCTGATCATGCTCGGCACGGACTTTCCGTACCGCCAGTTCTACCCCACCGATGCCAAAATCATCCAGGTCGACCGCAACCCGCAGGCCCTGGGCCGTCGCGCCACGCTGGACCTGGGCATCGCTGCCGATGTGAGCGAGACCCTCGACGCGCTGCTGCCGCGCCTGACCCGCAAGACCGACCGCAGCTTCCTCGAGACCTCGCTGAAGCACTACGAAAAAGCCCGCCAAGGCCTGGACGACCTGGCGCAACCGTCAAAGGCCAACCGGCCGATCCACCCGCAATACGTGGCGCGCCTGCTCAGCGAACTGGCGGACGACGATGCAATCTTCACCGCCGACGTGGGCTCGCCGACCGTGTGGGCGGCGCGCTACCTGAAGATGAATGGCAAGCGTCGCCTGATCGGTTCGTTCAACCACGGCTCCATGGCCAATGCCATGCCCCAGGCGATCGGTGCCCAGGCGGCCTTTCCTGGGCGCCAGGTGATCTCAATGTCCGGCGACGGCGGGTTTGCCATGCTGATGGGGGATTTCATTTCACTGGCGCAGTTGAACCTGCCCGTCAAAGTCATCGTGTTCGATAACTCGTCCCTGGGCTTTGTCGCCATGGAAATGAAGGCTGCGGGCTATCTGGATGCCGGCACCGAGCTGAAAAACCCGGACTTCGCCGCCATGTCCAACGCCATGGGCATCCTCGGCATTCGCGTGGAGCAATCCGAAGACCTGGAACCGGCCCTGCGCCGCGCCCTGGCCCACAATGGCCCGGTGCTGGTGGATGTGGTGACGGCCACCCAGGAATTGGTGATGCCGCCGAGCATCAAGCTGGAACAGGCCAAGGGGTTCAGCCTGTACATGCTCAAGGCGGTGATGAGTGGGCGTGGAGATGAAGTGATCGAGTTGGCGCGGACTAACTGGTTGCGCTGATACAACACTGAGGGAGCGGGCAAGCCCTAACTCCAGTCAGTTAAACCTGTAGTGAGCGGGCTTGCCCCGCGCTGGGCTGCGCAGCAGCCCCGAAACACAGCCCCGGACCTGCCTGGCACACTGCAGCGCTCTTATTGGGGCTGCTGCGCAGCCCAGCGCGGGGCAAGCCCGCTCACCACAGTTACAGTGTTCATCCTTAACTGACTGGCGTCAGGGCTCGCCCCCTCCCACAGTGGACAATGGGCGCCGATTCAAGCTGTCTGTTTTTCTACCCATTTGCCGTAGGCATCAATAAATGCCTGCAGGAACGGCCTGGTCTTTTCCGACACCTTGCCGGCGTCGTCGAACACGCTGCCCGCTCCGCCCAGGTAGGCTTCCGGCTGCTGCATGCATGGCACATCGAGGAACACCAGGGACTGACGCAGATGGTGGTTGGCGCCAAAACCGCCAACGGCGCCCGGCGATACGCTGATGATCGCCCCCGGCTTGCCGCTCCAGGCGCTTTGGCCATAAGGGCGGGAGCCGACGTCAATCGCATTCTTCAATGGCGCGGGTACGGAGCGGTTGTACTCCGGCGTCACAAACAACACCGCGTCGGATGAACGTACCTGCTGACGGAAAGTACTGTAGGCTGCGGGCGGTGATGCCCCGTCGATGTCCTCGTTGTAGAGCGGCAAATCGCCAATTTCCACAATGTTCAACTTCAGGTTGGCGGGGGCCATTTCGGCCAGTGCCAGGGCGACCTTGCGGTTGATCGAGTCTTTTCTCAGGCTGCCAACCAGGACGGCAATCGTGTAGACCTTGCTCATTGGGTTTCTCGACGTCTGACTAAGGGAGCTTGTAGTTATAAAGGCTTCGCAGTGCGTTCACCAGAAGGTTTTGATAATCCTCCAGACGTTTGGCCCGCGATTTGATGCGTAGGAACCGTCTGAAAATGTCAGCGAATAGTATTTTTTTTCAATAGGTAAACTCCCCCTCTTTATGACGGTCTACAGCACCGCGAATTGAGTGTTTATCTCCAGAGGTTCTAAACAGATGGCAGCAGTACTAGTCGGACAGTTTCATGCCAGAGACGCAGAAGGACGCGTGTATTCGGTGCATGAGTTCCAGGAATCCAACCCGGCGCAAGGCGACCTGGCTGGCTCGGCACCCACCACCACCTACAAGCTGGCCATTGGCGACCGGGTAGAAAAACTCGAAGGCGATGAGTTCAAACTGATTCAGTCGGGGACCATTATCGTCCGCGAATCGCAGACCACCCTCGCCTCATAAGCTTGATCGCCCAGGCGTACCTGCTCAGTCCCGGCCATTGACGGCATCGACTGGGCCGGGCGGTCACGGGCTGCGAATTTCCGTCACTTCAAGCCCCGACTCACCGTCCACTTGCTTGAGCGTCACCATCAACCGGCCCCGCTCGCCTTCCACCGCGTACATCACCCGCCTGTAGCCCGGCGAGTTGTACCCCGGATACGCCACCACCTGCTTGACCTGCGTCATGCCCAGCACCGTGCCGACCTGCGCGGCGACTTGCTCCTGGGCACGGATAAATGCCTCAAGCACGAGGTTTTCCGGAACTGATTCATCGTGATTGCTGATGAGGTAAGCAGCCACGCACCCTACGGTCACCAGGACCAGCAGTTGCTTGACCGTTACCCCGAGAACTGTCGAGGGCAGAGGCATATGAGACCAGACCTGTTTTTGTTGTATGTGCCGGTAATCGGCATTGGTCGTTGATGATCAGACTCGCCATTCTAGTGAGGTCCTGGCTGAACGCCAGCGACATACGCGACCCGCACTGTCTTTTTTGCGCACGACGGCATGCGCCATTGAATCCCCACTGCGCTGCACATAGACTCCGGCCATGCGTTTACGTCATATCGAAGTGATTCAGGCCATCCTGCAGACCGGACACCTCGGCACCGCCGCCGAATGGTTGCAACTTCCCGTGGGCGATGTAGACGCGGCCCTCAAGGAGGCCGAGCAGCAATTGGGCTTCATGCTGTTTGCCAGTGTGCGCGGGCGTTTGCAGGCGACACGGGAAACCCTGGAACTGCAGGCAGAAATGGCCCATGTGTACGAAGCCCTGGAACCGGTGCAACGCCTGGCCAGCCGCTTGAAACACCATCACGCCCCCACGTTGCGCGCCTTGTGCACGCCGCCCCTGGCCAATCAACTGCTGCCCCAGAGCATCGCGCTGCTGCGCCGGCGCTTCCAGGACACGCCGTGCAACCTGTCGAGCCAGCCAACCCGGGAAATCGTGCGCAGCCTGCTGCTGCACGAGGCCGAGGTGGGCCTGAGCCTGCATGACCCGGAACATCCGCAAATCCACAGCACGGTGCTGGTCCAAGGCAAATTGCAATTGCTGGCGCCCCACGGCTGGCTCAAGCCCAAGCAGAAGTACATTGCGCTGCAGGACCTGGCCGGGCAAGCGATGATCGGGCTCGAAGGACACGACCCGCTCAGCCGCCTGCTGGACGCCAAGCTGCAAGCATTGCGCCCGCTGCCGGTGGTGCAGACGCGGGTGCAGACCTACCAGATGATGCGCAGCATGGTGGAAGCCGGCGAAGGCCTGGCGATTGTCGACCCGTTCACCGCCTTTGGCGCACGCGAGGCGGGCCTGGATACATGCCCGGTGTCGCCGCCGATCCTGGTCAGCCTGTATGCGCTGACACTCAAGGATGGCGTGACCTCGCCTGCGCTGAATGCGTTACTGGAGATCGTCACGCAAAAGGCCCAGGGCCTGCTGGAAAGTTAACGCCGCTCGGCATCGGTCTTGAACAACCGATACCAGAAAATCGCCACTTCACGGGTTTGCGGGTCGATGCCGCGATAGCGCAGGTGGTCGATCCCGCCCATCACGTAGCCGCAACGCTCATACAGTCGGCAGGCGCCCAGGTTGTTGTTCTGGGTCTCCAGCATCATGCCCGGCAGGTTTTTCTTGCGGCTCCAGAACTGCGCCACATCCAGCAGCGCCTTGGCCACCCCGTGCCGACGGGCAGGCAAGGCCACCGCCAGTTCGTCAACGTGGGCAAAGCCGTTCCAATTGGTGCTGACCACGATATGCCCGACCGCACGATCATCCAGGTAGGCCATGAAGATCGCACTGTCCGGCGCATCGCGAAAACTGGCGAATTCTTCCGGGTCGATGCCATAGCACTTGCGATACGGCACGATGCGCTCCACGGGCCATTGATCGACCCGCCTGCCCATCTCCGGTACGCCATAGGCACTGACCTCAAAGCTGAAATCATTGCCCCACACGTAGGCGTCGAAGCCCTCGTCGGCGACCCGCACACTGAGCCCTGGATACTTCGGGTTCATTACAGCTTGCATAAACATCCTTAACCCTTGATGCAATCGACGGTGTAACAACGACCACTGCCGTCATCTTCGTGTTGTAGCCCGTGAACATCGGCAACAAAACCGGGGAAACTGCTATCGAACGTCCGGGCAAACGCCAGGTAGTCGATGATCGACCGGGTCGACTCGGTAAAGCGCTCGCCCGGCATGATCAACGGAATGCCCGGCGGATAAGGCACCAGCATCACGGCTGCGATGCGTCCTGGCAAGGCATCAATGGACACGGCCTCTACCTCTCCCCTTACCAATTGGTCGTAGGCGTCGGCGGGTTTCATCGCGATTTCCGGCAACACCGTGTACATGCGCTTGAGGTGCCTGGCGGTGGCGTTGCTGCGGTAACAGCCGTGCAATTGATCACACAGGTCGCGCAAACCCAGGCCCTGATAGCGAGCCGGGTCCTGGGCAAACACCGATGGCAAACAACTGGCGAGGCTGACATTCCCGTCGTAACTGCGCTTGAACTCCAGCAACTCGGTGAGCAAGGTACTCCATTTGCCCTTGGTGATGCCCATGGAAAACAACACGAGGAACGAATACAGCCCGGTCTTTTCCACCACCAGCCCACGCTCCCAGAGGAATTTGCTGACCACCGCGGCGGGAATCCCGCGCTCGCTCAAGGCGCCGCCGGCGGTGAGGCCGGGCATCACCAGGGTCACTTTGATCGGGTCCAGCAGCACGTAGTCTTCGGCCACGTCACCAAAGCCGTGCCAGTCATCCTGCGGCAGCAACAGCCAATCCGCGGTGGCGACGCGGTCGATGCCCGCCACCGACGGCGGCTGCCAGATGGAGAACCACCAGTCTTCGGCGGCAATGTGTTGGCGCAGGTTGGCCAGGGCGCGGCGAAAACTCAGGGCCTCGTCGAACATTTCCTGCAGCAGCGAGCGCCCGGCCGGACCTTCCATCATCGCCGAGGCGACGTCCAGGGAGGCGATGATGCTGTACTGCGGCGACGTGGAGATGTGCATCATGAAGGCTTCATTGAAACGGTCGCGGTCCAGTTGGCGCGCGCCGCCGTCCTGCACATGGATCATCGAGGCCTGGCTGAACGCCGCCAGCAGCTTGTGGGTGGAGTGGGTGGTGAACACCAGCGGGCTGTCCGGGGTACGGGAGGTGCCCATGCCGTAGCGCCCGGCAAAGAACTCGTGGAACGCCGCGTAGGCATACCAGGCTTCGTCGAAGTGCAGCACCTCGACACTGCTGCCCAATTGCTGCTTGATCAGCTCGGCGTTGTAGCACAGGCCGTCGTAGGTGGAGTTGGTGACCACGGCCAACTTCACCTTGGGGGGCCGGCCACGGGTCAAGGGGCTGGCGTCGATCTTGGCGCGGATCGATTCCGGGCTGAACTCGCTCAGGGGAATCGGACCGATGATGCCCAGTTCGTTGCGCTCCGGGCACAGGTACAGCGGGATGGCACCGGTCATGATGATCGAATGCAACACCGACTTGTGGCAGTTGCGGTCCACCAGCACCAGGTCATCGCGCCCGACCATGGAGTGCCAGACGATCTTGTTGGCGGTGGACGTGCCGTTGATCACGAAAAAGGTATGGTCGGCGCCGAAGTTGCGCGCGGCACGGGCTTCGGCTTCAGCCAGGGGCCCGGTGTGATCCAGCAGCGAGCCCAGTTCGGGCACCGAGACCGACAAGTCCGAACGCAGGGTGTTCTCCCCGAAGAACTGATGAAACGCCTGCCCCACCGGACTTTTGCGATAGGCCACGCCACCGCCATGGCCGGGGGTGTGCCAGGAATAGTTGGAGTCGGCGGTGTGTTGCACCAGCGCCTTGAAGAATGGCGGCAACAGGCCATCCAGGTAAGTGCGGGCAGCACGGGCCACCTGGCGGGCGAGAAACGGTACGGTGTCTTCGAACAGGTAGAGAATGCCGCGCAGCTGGTTGAGTTCGCTCATGGCATCGGCCGGGGCGTTTTCCAGGGTGACCTGCTCGCCCAGGGCAAAGATCGGCAGGTTCGGCGCCCGCAGGCGCGCCAGGCGGATCAGCTCGACCATGTTTTGCAGCAGGTGGGTATTCTCACCGGCGCCTTCGGCGGCGATCAGCATGCACGCCAGGCCGTGATGGGTCGACGCCACCAGCCGGCCTTCGGCGTAGTCCACGGCGGAAAAGATACTGAAGCCCTCTTGTTCCAACTCCCGGGCGATGCCGCGAACCCGGTCGCCGGCAACGGTGTCGGCCTTGATGTCGCGGTGCACGATAAGCACGGGGAACTTCAGGTCTTTGTACATGAGGGCGTGTAGTCCTGAGGGCTATGCACTCAAGGGTAGAAGCTCGGGGACGATGACGCGAATGAAGATTCTGAAAGCAACGGAGATCAACTGTGGGAGGGGGCTTGCTCCCGATGACGGTATGCCAGCTCATATTTGATTGGCTGATACACCGCTTCGGGGGCAAGCCCCCTCCCACATTTTGATCATACCTACGCAGGGCTATTGTTGTGTTAGCTGGGTCCACAACGCCGGCGCACCCGCCGACTTGGCGATAGCCTCCAACCGCTCCGCATGCTCGGCCAGATCCTGCTCGCTGGCGCGAATGATGGTGGTGGGCTTGCGATCGGCTGGCAGGCGGCGGATTTCCGAAGGGCGGTTGCCGGAGCCTTCCGCCGAGCCACTGCCGTCGGAGGCGTTGCCGGCCAGGGACAGGCTGGTCTGCCCGCCGGTCATGGTCAGGTAAACGTCGGCGAGAATCTCGGAGTCGAGCAAGGCGCCGTGGAGTTCACGGCCGGAGTTGTCGACGCCATAACGCTTGCACAAGGCATCGAGGCTGTTGCGCTGGCCCGGGTGACGCTCACGGGCCATCATCAGGGTGTCGAGGATCGAGCAGTGCTGGGAAATGTCCGCGCGATCCATCTGCCCCATCAGGGCAAATTCGTTATTGATGAAGCCGACGTCGAACGCCGCGTTATGGATGATCAACTGGGCGCCGTTGATGAACTCGAAGAACTCATCGGCCACTTCGGCGAAACGCGGCTTGCCCTTGAGGAACTCGTCGGTGATGCCGTGGACGCCGATGGCGCCTTCGTCACTGTCGCGGTCCGGTTGCAGGTAGACGTGAAAGTGACGACCGGTGAGGCGCCGACCCATGAGTTCGACACAGCCGATTTCAATGATCCGGTGGCCGTCGGTCACCGGCATGCCGGTGGTTTCGGTATCGAGTACAACAGATCGGATCGCCATCAGGGTTCAGCTCTCAACGGTGTGGTGTGCAGTGTGGTGTGAGTCAAGGAGCGCGATGTTAACACGTCGGCCAGCATCAGCTCTGCTTGTAGCCCCGCACTTCGTCCACACCTCTATTGGCAAGCTGGTCGGCGCGCTCGTTCCCCGGATGGCCGATGTGCCCACGCACCCATTTCCAGGTGATGTCATGGCGGTTGCATTGCTCATCGAGCAATTGCCACAGGTCGGCATTCTTGACCGGCTCCTTGGCCGCGGTCTTCCAGCCGCGCTTCTTCCAGTTGACCATCCACTCGTTGATACCTTTCATCACGTATTGCGAGTCGGTGACCAGCAGCACGTTGCAGCGGCGCTTGAGTTCTTCCAGGCCGCGAATGGCGCCCATCAGCTCCATGCGGTTGTTGGTGGTGTTGGCTTCGCCGCCCCACAACTCTTTCTCTACGCCCTTGCACACCAGCAAGGCGCCCCAGCCGCCGGGGCCGGGGTTGCCCTTGCAGGCGCCATCGGTGAAGAGTTCTACGCTATCGGTCATCGGTTACATCCATCAAGACGGGCAGGTCTGAAATCAAAAAAGTTCTACGGTTCGCTTTGCGTGCGGTTGACCTTGGCCATCGGCATCGGCACCAGTTTGCCCATGGGCTGGCGCAGCACCTGGCGCACCGGCCGCAGCCCGACCACGATCTTGCGCGCCACCAATAAATAGAAGCCGCCACCCGACAGTTGCCAGGCGCCCGCGCGACGTTCCCAACCGGCCAGGCGGCCTTGCCACTTGGCCGAGGCAAGCGGCGGACGATAGCACCCGAAGCGGCGTTTCTCCAGCGCGAAGCCCAGCAGGTTCAGCCAGTCCCCGACCCGTGATGGCGAGATGCAGCGCGCCTGGCGCAGGCCATCATGGGCGAACACATGGCGCAGGCCCCAGCTGCTCCAAGGGTTGATGCCGATAATCAGCAAATGGCCACCAGGGCGCACGCTGCTCGCCGCTTCACGCAGCAGACCGTGGGGTGACAGGCAGAAATCCAGGCCATGCTGCAACACCACCACATCGGCGGCGTGCTCGCTCAATGGCCAGGCCTGTTCTTCGCAGACAATCTCCACCCCCGGCAACGGCGCGCCCAGGCGCACATTGCGTTGCACCTGGGGCGCGGCAGGCGGGGTCTGGGCCGACGGACCGTAATGCACCAGGTAGCCGCCAAAGAAACGACCCAACTCGTCTTCGAGCATGCGCCGCTCTTCACCCAGCAAAAATTGCCCGATGGGCCCGGACAGCCATTCACGGGCTGCGCCGATCAGGGCCAGCCACTCAGGATCGGCCTGGGCGAACGCTTTATCAGTCATTGCATTCTCCAACTCGCCTAGACGTTCTAAGATGCACCAATGTGTTCAGCTTGGCGAATCGAAGAATGATACAGATCAGTGCCCTGCCCGCCTTCACCGACAACTACATCTGGTTGTTGCAGGACCCGCAGACCCAACGTTGTGCCGTGGTCGATCCCGGCGACGCCGCGCCGGTACTGGCCTGGCTCGAGCAAAACCCGACGTGGACCCTCAGCGACATCCTGATTACCCACCATCACCACGACCATGTCGGCGGTGTCGAGCAACTCAAGCGGGTGACCGACGCCAAGGTGTATGGTCCGGCCAACGAGACGATCCCGGCGCGGGACATCGCGCTGCAGGATAACGACCGCATCAACGTGCTGGGCTGGGACTTCGACGTCTATGCCGTGCCCGGCCACACCCTGGGCCATATCGCCTTCTACCACCAGGGCGTGCTGTTCTGTGGCGACACCCTGTTCGCCGCCGGTTGTGGCCGCCTGTTCGAAGGCACGCCGGAACAGATGCACACCTCCCTCGAGCGCCTGGCCGCCCTGCCCGCCGACACCCTGGTGTACTGCACCCACGAATACACACAAAGTAACCTCAAGTTTGCCCAGGCGGTGGAACCGCAGAATGCCGACATCTCCGAACGGGTGGAAAACGTCCGTCAACTGCGGGCCCGCGGCGAGATGACGCTGCCGTCCAACCTGGCCCTGGAAAAGCGCACCAACCCCTTCCTGCGTACCTCTGAAACATCCGTTAAACAAAAAGCGGACGAACGGAATGGCCGCGACAACCGCTCTGGGGCCGAGGTATTTGCTAGCTTGAGGGCGTGGAAAGATAAGTTCTAAAGGGACGCAATCTGATACGTAATTTCTGAATGGTTGACCGGAACCAAAGTGCTTTCTAGAATCGCCCGACATTTTTGCCCGGAACTTACTTCCAGCCAATGTCGTCATCTATTCGTAAATCCAACCATTCAGACGCATTGACCCGCCTGGCTCAAGCTGTGGCGGTGGCTGTGTCCGCCACGCTGGCGGGCTGCCAATCGACAAATTTCGCCGCACAATCCACCGTGCAACCCAAGCCCAACCTTGCCGCCAAGATCAAACAGAAACCCGTCATCTGGCTTTCAGAGAAACCTGCTCCAGAAGTGCCCCAGGATGTCTGGGAACGCATGCGCCGGGGCTTTCAATTGCAGGACAACGTGGGTGTCAACCCGCGCATCGAGCAACAGCGCCTGTGGTTCGCCAGCAACCCGTCCTTCCTGGAGAACGCCGGTGAACGCGGCAGCCTCTACATTCATTACATCGTCGAACGCCTTGAAGAACGCAACATGCCCCTGGAGCTGGCGCTGCTGCCGGTGATTGAAAGTGCCTACAACCCGATGGCGTATTCGCGCAGCGATGCCGTCGGCCTGTGGCAGTTCATCCCCTCCACCGGGCGCTACTTCAACCTGCGCCAGACCCGCGCCTACGACGGCCGCCGCGACATCACCGCCTCCACCACAGCCGCCCTGGACTACCTGACCCGTCTGCACGACATGTTCAACGGCGACTGGCTGCTGGCCCTGGCCGCCTATAACGCCGGCGAAGGCACGGTGAGCCGGGCCATCGAGCGCAACGAGAAGCTTGGCCTGCCCACCGACTACTGGAACCTGCCCCTGCCCCAGGAAACCAAGGACTATGTGCCCAAGTTCCTGGCGCTGTCCCAGGTGGTGCTGGCCCCCGAGGCCTATGGCGTCAACCTGAACCCGATTGCCAATACGCCGTACTTCGAAGTGGTCGAGGTCAAGCAAAGCATGGACCTGTCGCGGGTTGCCGCGCTGGCCGAGATCGACGAAGACGAACTGTTCCAGCTCAACCCGGCGCTCAAGCAACGCACCACCCTGGATGGCCCGCAACACCTGCTGGTGCCGAGCTCCAAGGCACAATTGCTCACCAGCACCCTTTCGACGATGAAGCCGGAAGAATTGCTGGCGATGCGCCCGAAAAAGCAGGTGTTCGACGAAGTCGAGACCGCCCGGGTGGCCGGCCGCACCCGCAGCTACAAGGTGCGCAGTGGCGACAACCTCACGCTGATCGCCAAGGCGAACAAGGTCGACGTGCATGACCTGCAGCGCTGGAACAAACTCAACGGCCAGGCCCTCAAGGTCGGCCAGACCCTGGTGATGCAGGACACCCGCAAGCTGGTGGCCAAGGCCGACAGCAAGAAGCCGGTGCAGTACAAGGTCAAGAAAGGCGACTCGCTGTACATCGTCGCCAAGCGCTTCAACGTCGAGATGCAACATCTCAAGCGTTGGAACCCCCGTACTGGCCAGGCGCTGAAGCCGGGGCAGATGCTTGTAGTGTCTGGGCCGCGCTAAGGTTTTAAGAACACTGCAGAACCAATGTGGGAGGGGGCTTGCCCCCGATAGCAGTTTATAAGCCACCAGATTCATTGGCTGATCCACCGATATCGGGGCAAGCCCCCTCCCACACTGAATCTCCAGTGTTCCCAACTGGCTTTTTCCATCCGGAACAAGCTGTTACTGTACCGATCATAAAGCCCAAGCCGCCTGGATCGGATCCCTGACTTGAAGCGTCCCCTCCTTCTACTAATAAGTCTGGCCTTGAGCTTTGGTGCGAACGCGACAATAACCGAGAGCCACGGTTACACGCAGTTCGGCACGCTCAAGTACCCGGCCAAATTCACCCACTTCGATTGGGTAAACCCTGCAGCGCCGAAAGGCGGGACCTTGCGGGTCATGGCATTTGGCACCTTCGATACCCTCAACCCCTACACGTTCAAGGGTTCAAGCCCGGTTTCCACCCCCAACTTCCTGCAATACGGCGTCAATGAGCTGAACGAGCCGTTGATGGTCGGCACTGGTCAGTACGCGCCTTCCGGCGACGAGCCCACCTCCAGCTACGGGCTGATTGCCCAGTCGGTGGAATACAGCGAGGACCGCAGTTGGGTGGTGTTCAACCTGCGTCCGCAGGCGCGCTTCCACGATGGCAAGCCGATCACGGCCTATGACGTGGCATTTTCCTATCGCACCCTGCTGACCGAAGGCCACCCCCAGTACCGCACCAACCTGCAGGAAGTGGCGCGGGTGGACATCCTCAACCCTCACCGCATCCGCTTTGTGTTCAAGCGTGCCGGCAACCCGTTGCTGATCCTGCGCCTGGGCGAATTGCCGGTATTGCCTCAGCACTATTGGAAAAACCGCGACTTCAAGGCGACCACCTTCGAGCCGCCCCTGGGCAGCGGGCCGTACCGTATCAGCAAGGTCACCCCTGGACGCCAGCTGGTGTTCGAACGGGTCAAGGATTACTGGGGCAAGGACTTGCCGGTCAACCAGGGTTTCTATAACTACGACAAGGTCGAGGTGGAGTTCTACCGCGACAGCGATGTGGCCTTCGAAGCGTTCAAGGCCGGCGAGTTCGACATTTATATCGAGCACCAGGCCAAGAACTGGGCCAATGGCTACAACTTCCCGGCGGTGAGCCGTGGCGAAGTGATCAAGGCGCAGATCGCCCACCAGATCCCGACCCAAAGCCAGGGCCTGTTCATGAACACCCGGCGCCCGACCTTCAGCCAGACCAAGGTGCGCGAAGCCCTGGGGTTGATGTTCGACTTCGAGTGGACCAACCGCACCCTGTTCAGCAGCGCCTACAAACGCACGCTCAGCTATTACCCCAACAGCGAATTCGCCGCTGCCGGGGTGCCAACCGGCCATGAATGGCTGATGCTCTCCCCCTACCGCGACCAGTTGCCGCCCAACCTGTTTACCCAAGCCTTCAGCCTGCCCCAGACCGATGGGCGCGGCATCCCCCGCGAAACCCTGCGCCACGCCCTGGCGCTGCTGGGCGAAGCCGGCTGGAAGCTGTCGGGCCAACGCCTGCTCAACAAGGACGGGCAACCGCTGCGCTTCGAGATCCTGCTGGTCAACCCGAACCTGGAGCGCATCCTGCAGCCCTATGTCGAGAACCTGATCAGCATCGGCATCGACGCACGCCTGCGCACCGTCGACCGCGCCCAGTACAAGCAACGCCTGGATCAATTCGATTTCGACATGATCCTGATCACCCTCAACCAGACCTTGAGCCCCGGCCTCGAACAGTGGCAGTACTTCCACTCCAGCCAGGCTGCAATCAAGGGCAGCAAAAACTATGCGGGCATCGCCAACCCCGTTGTCGATCACCTGCTGGAACAACTGCTGGCGGCGCAGACCCGCGAAGAACAACTGGCCGCCGGCCGCGCCCTGGACCGGGTGCTGCTGTGGCAGCACTACAGCATTCCCAACTGGTACCTCAACTATCATCGCCTGGCGTACCGCAACCGGTTCGCCTTTGTCACCACGCCGCCCTACAGCCTGGGCCTGAGCGCGTGGTGGCTGAAAGCTTCGGAGAAAGCCCAATGATGTATTTGCGCAATGTACTGCTCGGCAGCCTGTTGCTGTGCACCACGGCCCACGCCGCGCCGCAACACGCACTGACGCTGTACAACGAGCCGCCGAAATACCCCGCCGACTTCAAGCACTTCGACTACGTCAACCCGAATGCGCCCAAGGGCGGCACCTTCCGCGAGTCGAGCATGGGCGGCTTCGACAGCCTTAACCCGTTTATCAGCAAGGGCGTGCCGGCCGACAACATCAGCCTGATCTACGACACCCTGGCCATGCAGAGCCTGGACGAACCCATCACCGAATACGGCCTGGTCGCCGGCAAGATCGAAAAAGCCCCGGACAACAGCTGGGTGCGTTTCTACCTGCGGCCCGAAGCGCGCTTCCACGACGGCCACCCGATCCACGCCGAAGACGTGGTGTTCACCTTCCAGGAACTGATGAAGGAAGGCTCGCCGATCTACCGCACCTACTACGCCGATGTCGATGAAGTGGTCGCCGAAGACCCATTGCGGGTGCTGTTCAAGTTCAAGCGCACCAACAACCGCGAACTGCCGCTGATCCTTGGGCAACTGCCGGTACTGCCCAAGCATTGGTGGGCCACGCGGGACTTTGCCAAGGGCAACCTGGAGGTGCCCCTGGGCAGCGGGCCGTACAAGGTGGCCGAGGTCAAGGCCGGGCGCATGATCCGCTACGAGCGGGTCAAGGACTACTGGGCCAAGGACCTGCCGATCACCAAGGGTTTCTACAATTTCGACAACCGCATCACCGACTACTACCGCGACAGTACCGTGTCCCTGGAAGCGTTGAAGGCCGGGCAGTTCGACTACTGGCTGGAATTCAGCGCCAAGAACTGGGCCAACGCCTACAACATTCCGGCCGTGACCGAGGGCCGGCTGATCAAGGAAGAAATCCCCAACGGCAATCCTACCGGCATGCAAGGTTTTGTGTTCAATACGCGCAAGCCGATGTTCCAGGATGTGCGCGTGCGCAAGGCCATCAGCCTGTTGCTGGACTTCGAGTGGAGCAACAAACAGCTGTTCAACGGCGCCTACACCCGCACCCGCAGCTACTTCGAAAACTCCGAAATGGCCGCCACCGGCCTGCCCGGCCCGGATGAGCTGAAGATCCTCGAGCCCCTGCGCGACAAGATCCCCGCCGAAGTCTTCACCCAGGCCTTCGAGCCGGCCAAAACCGACGGCAGCGGCATGATCCGCACCCAGCAACGCGAGGCCTACCAACTGCTGCAGGAGGCCGGCTGGCGCATCGTCGACGACAAGATGGTCGACACCACGGGCAAACCGGTGACCATCGAGTTCCTGCTGGCCCAGACCGAGTTCGAGCGCATCCTGCTGCCGTTCAAGCGCAACCTGGCGGACCTGGGCATCGACCTGGTGATCCGCCGGGTGGACGTTTCGCAGTTCGTCAACCGTGTTCGCTCGCGGGACTTCGACATGATGGTGGGCAGCTTCCCGCAATCCACCTCGCCGGGTAACGAACAACGGGAATTCTGGAAGTCCTCCAGTGCCGACAAACCCGGCAGCCGCAACTACATGGGCCTCAAGGACCCGGCGGTCGACCAGTTGGTGGAAGAACTGATCGACGCCGACTCGCGCAACAGCCTGATCGCCCATGCCAAGGCCCTGGACCGTGTGCTGCAGTTCGGTTACTACGTGATCCCCAATTGGCACATCAAGACCTTCCGCGTGGCGTATTGGGACCACCTCGGCCATCCGAAAACCCCGCCACGCTATGACGTGGGCACCGCCACCTGGTGGGCAAAACCCAACGTAAAACCTGCCGTCACCCTGGAAACGGCTACCGACACGAGCGCCGATGCGGCGAGCGGAGGCGATTAAATGCTGGCCTATATTGTTCGCCGCCTGTTGCTGATCATCCCGACGTTGTTCGGGATCCTGCTGATCAACTTCATTATTATCCAGGCCGCCCCCGGGGGGCCGGTGGAACAGATGATCGCCAAGCTCGAAGGCTTTGAAGGCGCCACCAGCCGCATTGCCGGCGGCGGTGCCGAAGTCTCGGTGGCCGGTTCCAGCAGCTACCGTGGCGCCCAGGGCCTGGACCCGGCGCTGATCAAGGAAATCGAAAAGATGTACGGCTTCGACAAGTCGGCGCCGGAACGCTTGTGGATCATGGTCAAGAACTACGCCCGGCTGGATTTCGGCGACAGCTTCTTCCGTGACGCCAAGGTCATCGACCTGATCAAGGAAAAGATGCCGGTATCGATCTCCCTGGGGTTATGGAGCACGCTGATCATGTACCTGGTGTCGATCCCCCTGGGGATCGCCAAGGCCACGCGACACGGCAGCCACTTCGATGTGTGGACCAGCTCGGCAATCATCGTCGGTTATGCGATCCCGGCGTTCCTGTTTGCGATCCTGCTGATCGTGGTGTTTGCCGGCGGCAGCTATTTCGACTGGTTCCCCTTGCGCGGGCTGACGTCCAACAACTTCGATGAGTTGAGCTGGGGCGGCAAGGTGCTCGACTATTTCTGGCACCTGGCGCTGCCGATCACCGCGCTGGTGATCGGCAACTTCGCGACCATGACCCTGCTGACCAAGAACAGCTTTCTCGACGAGATCAACAAGCAATACGTGATCACCGCCAAGGCCAAGGGCCTGACCAACCACCGCGTGCTCTACGGCCATGTGTTCCGTAACGCGATGCTGCTGGTGATCGCCGGCTTCCCGTCGGCGTTCATCGGGATTTTCTTCACCGGCTCGTTGCTGGTGGAAGTGATCTTCTCCCTCGACGGCCTGGGCCTGATGAGCTTTGAAGCGGCGATCAACCGCGACTATCCGGTGGTGTTCGGCACGCTGTTTATCTTCACCCTGCTGGGGCTGGTGGTGAAACTGATCGGCGACCTCACCTACACCCTGGTCGATCCGCGTATCGACTTCGCCAGCCGGGAGCATTGAGATGAAACTGTCCCCCCTCAATCGCCGCCGGTTCGAGCGGTTCAAGGCCAACAAGCGTGGCTGGTGGTCGCTGTGGCTGTTCCTGATCCTGTTCGGGCTGAGCCTGGGCGCGGAGCTGATCGCCAACGATAAGCCCCTGGCGGTGCACTACGACGGCGACTGGTATTTCCCGGCGCTCAAGCGCTACCCGGAAACCACCTTCGGCGGCGAATTCCCCCTGGAAGCCAACTACAAGAGCCCGTATATCCAGGAACTGCTCAAGGCCAAGGACGCCTGGACCCTGTGGGCGCCGATCCCATTCAGCTACCAGAGCATCAACTACGACCTGAAGGTACCGGCCCCCGCGCCGCCTTCGCGCGTCAACCTGCTGGGTACCGATGACCAGGGCCGCGATGTGCTCGCGCGGGTGATCTATGGCTTCCGTGTGTCGGTGCTGTTTGCCCTCACCCTGACCGTGCTCAGTTCGATCATCGGCGTGATCGCCGGCGCCTTGCAGGGTTTCTATGGCGGCTGGGTCGACCTGGCCGGGCAGCGTTTCCTGGAAATCTGGTCCGGCTTGCCGGTGCTCTACCTGCTGATCATCCTCGCCAGCTTCGTGCAGCCGAACTTCTGGTGGCTGCTGGGGATCATGCTGCTGTTTTCCTGGATGAGCCTGGTGGACGTGGTGCGCGCCGAGTTCCTGCGCGGGCGTAACCTCGAATACGTGCGTGCGGCGCGGGCACTGGGGATGCAGAACGGCGCGATCATGTTCCGCCATATCCTGCCCAATGCCATGGTCTCGACCATGACCTTCATGCCATTTATCCTCACCGGCGCCATCGGCACCCTGACCGCCCTGGACTTCCTCGGCTTTGGCCTCCCGGCCGGTTCGCCGTCCCTGGGCGAACTGGTGGCCCAGGGCAAATCCAACCTGCAGGCACCGTGGCTGGGCATGAGCGCGTTTGCCGTGCTGGCGATCATGTTGAGTTTGCTGGTGTTTATCGGCGAGTCCGCTCGCGATGCCTTCGACCCGAGGAAATGAGATGAATCAGGACAATCTGATCGAAATCCGCGACCTCTCCGTCGAGTTCGTCACGGGCGCGCATCACCACCGTGTGGTCAACAACGTCAGCTTCGATATCAAGCGCGGCGAAACCCTGGCCCTGGTTGGCGAAAGCGGCTCAGGCAAATCGGTGACCGCCCACTCGATCCTGCGCCTGCTGCCCTACCCGCTGGCCCGGCATCCGTCCGGCACCATCACCTATTCCGGCCAGGACCTGCTGACCCTGAAGGAAAAGACCCTGCGGCATATTCGCGGCAACCGCATCGCGATGATCTTCCAGGAGCCAATGACGTCGTTGAATCCGCTGCACTGCATCGAGAAGCAGATCAACGAAGTGCTCGGCCTGCACAAGGGCCTGACCGGCAAGGTCGCGACCCGGCGCACCCTGGAACTGCTGGAACTGGTGGGTATCCCCGAGCCGCACAAACGGCTCAAGGCCCTGCCCCATGAACTGTCGGGCGGCCAGCGCCAGCGGGTGATGATCGCCATGGCCCTGGCCAATGAGCCGGAGTTGTTGATCGCGGATGAACCGACCACGGCCCTCGACGTCACCGTGCAGTTGAAGATCCTGGAGTTGCTCAAGGAATTGCAGGCGCGTTTGGGCATGGCCTTGCTGTTGATCAGCCATGACTTGAACCTGGTGCGGCGCATTGCTCACCGCGTCTGCGTGATGCAGCAAGGCTGCATCGTCGAGCAGGCCGAGTGCGAGACGCTGTTCCAGTCGCCCCGACACCCTTACACCCAGGAACTGCTGGCGGCCGAGCCCAGCGGTGGCCCGGCCAGCAACGACGTCGGCCCGCCGTTGCTGGAAGTCGATGACCTGAAAGTCTGGTTCCCGATCAAGAAGGGCTTCTTGCGCAACACCGTCGATTACGTCAAGGCGGTGGACGGGATCAACTTCAGCCTGCCCCAGGGCCAGACCCTGGGCATCGTCGGCGAAAGCGGCTCGGGCAAATCCACCCTGGGCCTGGCGATCCTGCGCTTGATTGCCAGCAAGGGCGGGATTCGTTTCGAAGGCCAGCAGCTGGACACACTGACCCAGCAACAGGTACGCCCGTTGCGCCGGGAAATGCAGGTGGTGTTCCAGGACCCGTTCGGCAGCCTGAGCCCTCGCATGTGCGTCAGCGAGATCGTCGGCGAAGGCCTGCGCATCCACAGGATGGGCACGCCGGCCGAGCAGGAAGCGGCGATTATCGCGGCGCTCAAGGAGGTGGGCCTGGACCCTGAGTCCCGTCATCGCTACCCCCATGAGTTCTCCGGCGGCCAACGCCAACGCATCGCCATCGCCCGCGCACTGGTGCTCAAGCCGCGCCTGATCCTGCTGGACGAACCGACCTCGGCGCTGGATCGCACCGTGCAACGGCAAGTGGTGGAATTGCTGCGCAGCCTGCAGGCCAAGTACAACCTGACCTACCTGTTTATCAGCCATGACCTGGCGGTGGTGAAGGCGCTGAGTCACCAACTGATGGTGGTCAAGCAGGGGCAGGTGGTGGAGCAAGGCGATGCGCGAGCGATTTTCGCTGATCCGCAGCATGGGTATACGCGTCAACTGCTGGAAGCGGCCTTTCTGGTGCCCTGCCCGGAGCGCCTCTGAGCGATGAACACGCCCACCTCCTGCGTGGGCGTGCCTCGCCATTGGATCACCGTGGCCGCCTACTCGACCTACAGCAACTCGGGATGACGCAGGCTATCAAGCTCAGGTAAAAACCCCCGACCATGAAGTTCCGCTCAAGAGCGTTTTCTTGGGCAACCTTGAAACGGAACTTCATTCATGTACGAATTTGCCCCGCTGATTGCCGCTGCGGCGACCGAGCCACTGCCTGCCAGCCCCGTCTTGTTTGCCACCCAGGATGATCTGAAGCTGATCAACAGCCTGGTTGCACTGCTGTCACCCGCCGTACCGCACAATTGGACGCTGCTGGGGCCTCCCGCGTTGATCGCGGTCGACCGCAATTCCAGGCTTGGCCAATGGATGGTGCTGTTCGGCAAAGCTATCAACCAGAGCGTGTTCCTGGCATGGGCCGACGCGCAGCACCTGGAGTATCGAAGCATCAAGGTCATGGGAAGCTCCCTGCACGCCAATGTCATTCACGAGGACCAAATGACACCCAGGGCCTTTCATCTTCATGACGACCCAGGCTGGCTGGAAGTGTCCGCGCCGATCCTGGGCATCTCCGAGATCATTGATCCCAACCAGCTGGGCGTGCCCTATATCGACTTGCCAAACGGGCACAGTACGTTTGAATTGCCACTCGAGTTGACGCTGGCGTTCTACGGCTACACGTTGCCCAAAAACCAGATCCAGGCGCGGATGATTGTCGATGAGCTGCAGGCCTACCATGCCTTTCCAACGATGGGTGACAATGGCCGCGCGCAGTCGGCGACACGCCATGAAATGCACGCCCAGCACCTGGATTTGCTGCAACTGGCCGATAACCTCGAGCAATGCATGGCCAGCGCGGCAGCCACGGATGAACCCCATGACAGCTACCTCGCTTACCGCCAGCGCCTCACGCTGAGGTCTGACTCTTTCGTAGCGCACACCTTGAAAGAAGCCGCGCAATTACTGCAGAGCGTGATCAATTCGATCGAGTTCACGCAGACGTTCCCGACTGCGCTGGGTCCCGATGAATACTTTATTTATTCCGGCGAGGATCATTCCCTGCGGGCCTCATCCGCGCAGATCCAGGGGACCAGTATCAGCCTGCGTACACACCTGGGCGGTGCGCCAGTGGCGGGTCGGCTGATTCGCCTGGCGCAATATGCGTCGTTGCTGGGAGAACAGGTGGCCTCCAATAACAGCCTGAGCCTGGCGCAGCTCATGCACTTCTACGCCATCGAGGTCCCCCTCCAGGCCAGCGAGGTGCACGCCCTGATCGCGCGCCTGCGCCAGTCATCCGTGCCTGGGCAGCCGTACTGCAGTGAAGCGGCCCAGGATGCGCAATGGCTCAAGCGCAAACAAAACAGCCTGAGCGCCCTGAATAACTTCAATCGGCTGCAGACAGAGCTGGAGCGAGTCAGCGCTGGCAAACAACCCGATGAAAAGGTCGAGCTCGACGATACGGTCGAGCTGGACACTGACTCGATGTTCTACCAGTTGCTGGAGGAGAGCGCCGAAAAACTGCTGATGATGATCAAGCACAGATCATTTGTCGCCATTTGCGTGAAACGCGGTATCGACGACGAAAAGGCGCTGGTACTGCTGACTGAAGAGGGGTACGTGGGCGCGGACGACAGGGACGGCAGGCGCAGAAACCTCACGGACGATATCGTCTCCAGTCCAGCGCTCAAGCGCTGTCTCACGCCCTTGCAGGAGCTGGCCAAACAATTGGGTGGCGAGCTGCGCAGTGATATGAAGGCCACCCTCAAGCAGTTGATGAAGTTCCTGCGCATGCCCGAAGTGAAGACAGCGGAGCAGGCCCGGCAGGCGGCGCACTACCTGAGGGCCGTCAGGGCTGCGACACCACGGCTGGGCAACTACTGGCAGGGCCTGGGCCAGCCGCAGCCGTCATTGCTGACCTTATCCAGCACACAACGCCGACAGGTATACGAAGCGCAGCAGGCATTTGCACAGGCGCAGGGAGCGCCCCTGTTCAAGTGGCTCGGCGAACCTTGTTGGGCGGGCAAGAGTGCCCCCAGGATCCGTGCCGAAGCGGACATGCTGCTGAACCAGATGGTGCAGAGCCCGCGCAGCCAGCTATTGGTCGAGCGCCTGGACACCCTCGTCATCTGGTCCGATGCAGCACTGCATGGCACAACGCCGCAACAGCGCCGGCAGACGCTGCTGCTCAGCGCGCTGATCCTGAGCCTGGACGAACAGGCCGGCACACAACGCAACCTGGTCGGCGGGCTGGCCATCGACACCGATTACTACTGGGGTGACAACTGCGCACTGGTGCGCAGCAATCTGGAAGCCCTCCTGCGCCAGACCCTTCTGGAGGGTGCACCATTGGCCGCGCATTTGCTGCTCAGTGGCAGCGCGCCACAATTGCTCGTGCGCAACATCCCCGAAACCTTGCCTTACCTGTGTAACCAGAACTGGGTCGTGTTCAAGCAGTTCGTCGATTTCATCGAGCTGAAAACCCCTGGCGCCAGCCGGTACATGACACTTGAGAACATCATGACCCTGGTCCATAACCCTGCCACGACGCTCAACCGGGAATTCTGGGCGCTGCCTCCTACGGTCGATCCCGTCCTCGACTGGGCGCGTGCCAATGGCGTGGTGGATGCGACGGACACGGACCTGCCCTTTAAAGGCGAGCTCGCCGTGCGCACCTATGAGAAACAGAAGCGCACACTCAACGATGCCTTCGGATCGCTGCACACCCCCTATCCGGATCAGAAGGAGGCGGCATTGAGGTACCTGCGTGAGGTCTATCCGGATAACGCTCACCTGGACAAAACCGTGTTCATGCCGGCGCCCTTCCTTCCGCCCGGTATTCGCTATCCGCAAGTCAGCACCCAGGATATTTCCTTTTCCCTGGCCGAACTGTATCTGGCCGGTGAGTTAAAGCACATGGAACGCTGGAGGGCGATTCAGCCACAGGTACGTGTCAACAGGTTTTCGCCGCCCTTGAGAACGCTCAAGGACCACAACGCTGATGAAAACTTCCACGCCGCGCTCGAATCCATCCGTGAGAGTTATATCGTGTACATTGCCTACCTGCTGGCCTGCCTGCCGCTGCCCAGGCGTGTCAGCCTGGAGCAGGGAAACATCGCACTGTACCTGCTGCGCAAACCGTCCCCCGCTGCCCGGGACACGATGATCACCGCACATTTTGGATGCCTGTTGCGTGTTCGCTACCAGCGGGATCGCTACCTGCTGCAACTGCTGCCCAGGCAGATGCTGGTCACGCAGCTGGCCAACCCGCCATCCGGCTTGCTGAATGACCCGGTCGCCCCAGGCCCTGTTCAGTTGCAGATCGATTGGAGTGCTTATCTCACCGGTTCCGAACCCGTGGCGGGCGCCAGTTCGCAGGTCCTGCTCAATCCCCTGGACACCACCCTCATAACGGATACCCAGGGTGACCCCGCCCCCATACCGAAGTCCTGGCAATCGGCACGACTCGAAGCGATTGCCAGGATGGTCGTTGACCAGTGCCTGCTCAGTAACCACCGGGATCTGAGTGAGTCCACGCAGAACCTCAACAATGTGGAAAAGGTCCTGCTGATCAACAAACGCCGAAACGAGCGTTTGCACAATCTGAAACCCTATTAAGTCATCGGCTACCCAAACGCCAGGGTCTGTGCAACGATCCGTTTCTGATCTTGACTGCCCTGGAGTCGCGCCCATGACACCGTCCGCCCCTTTCCCCGCCGCACCGCGCTTCTGGCGCGACGAGCGCCTGCCGTTCATCGAAGCGCGCACCATCGCCGACGGGCGCAAGGTCACTTACACCCGTCACGCCCATGAGCATTTCTCCATCGGCGCGATCACCACCGGGCGCAGCTATTACCATTACGGCGCCGATACATTCCAGATCAGCGCCGGCACCGTGGTGTTGATGAACCCCGGCGATGTGCATGCCTGCAACCCTATCCACGACCAGCCCTGGTCCTATCACATGCTCTACCTCGATACGCCCTGGCTGACCGAATTACAGTACCAACTGGGCTTCAGCACCGACCAGGGTTATCGCGCTTTCAATACGCCGTATACCCGTGACCCGCTGCTGTACAGCGGCTTGCTGGCGTTGTACCGGATGCTGGTGAACGAGCAGGCCGAATTGCTGCAAAAGCAGAGCGCACTGGTGAGCTACTTCACTGAAGTCCAGCAGCGCCTGAACCCTTCACCCACACCGGTGCGCGAGGTCAACCACAAGCTGGAGCGAGCCGCCGAGTACATCCGTGCGCACTGCACCGAGGCGTTGAAACTCGAAGACATCTGCCAGGCGGCCGAACTGTCGCCGTCCTACCTGATCCGCGCCTTCAAGCAGTACTACGGGCTGACGCCCCACGCGTTCCTGGTCAACCAGCGCATCCAGTTTGCCCGCACCCAGCTGCGCAAGGGCGAGTTGATCGCCGACGTAGCACTTGCTGCGGGCTTTGCCGACCAGGCGCACTTCCAGCGCACCTTCAAGCAACATTTCGCCGCCACCCCCGGGCAATACCGCGAGGTGCTCAAGCCATCAGCAAATAACCCACACTGGCCACCAGCAACGCGGCCATCGAGCGGTTGAACAGGCGCACGCCGTGGGGATTGTCCAGGTAACGGCGTAGAAAGGTCCCGGCATAGGCCCAGCACGCCACCGACAGGTAGCAGATCACCAGGTAGAGACTGGCAAACAGCCAGACTTGCCGCCCATCGCCGTCGGCCACAAACAGGCCCATACCCGCCACACAGGCCAGCCAGGCCTTGGGGTTGAGCCATTGCATGATCGCGCCGTAGAGCATGGATGGCGCTGTCGCGCTGCCCTCTGCGTCGAGCTGGCCGTCATCCACCGCCAGTTTCCAGGCCATGTACAGCAGGAACGCCACCCCGCCCCACTGGATCAACTGGGTCAGGATGGGCCAGCGCACCAGCACCTCGTGCAGCCCCAGGCCGATCAGCACCAACAGCAAGGTAAAGCCAACGGCAGCGCCGAACACATGCTTCTGGCTGGCGACAAAACCGAAGCGCGCGCCTGAACTCAGGGCGACCACGTTGACCGGTCCCGGCGTGATGGACGTGGCCAGGGCGAAGGCGGCCATGGAAATGATCAAGCTCATTGCGGTTCCCTTTTTATGATGAGGCGTAAACAGGGTTCCACGGTATAAGGCCGGGTCAAATCGGTATTGAACAAAATCACCCTGGGGCGTGGACCACACAGTCTTCGACGCCACACACCCGCCCATCCTCAGCCAGGATCTGGACCTAGTGCAGTGGCTTGGGCAAAGGTGTGTGGATGCCGGCGTTCAACGCTGCGTTGGGATGCGAATTTCGCCATCCCGGCATTGGGTTTTCACACTGCGCGGGCAACCGGCGAAGGCCAGGTCCTTGGTCAGGCACACACGCACCTCCGACAGCACCTTGCCTTTGCAGATCACCGCCAGCCCATGGTTGCCCATGCGCGGGTTGCTTTCGCGAAACAGCGCCTCGATCTCGCGGGCCGGCAACGACGGCGGCGTGTTGAACGGTTGCAGTTGCGCAGGGATGGCAACCACGCCCAGCGCCGCATCGGTTTTCTCCAGGTATGCCAAGGGATCCAGCCCGCTGCAGGTGCCGTGCTTGGCCCATTCGTGGGTGAGCAGCGAGCGCGTCGGGAACAGCGCCGCGCCTTTGTCCATCTCTTCGCGGCTCAAGCGCGATTGCGGCGCGCAGGTCGCCGGCCACCCTCCCCGCGCGTATTGCGGCCACAAGCCGTGCAGCACAAAGCCGTAGCCCTTACCCGAACACTGCTCGTTGTCCGGGTGCGTCAGGCAGAAGGTCGGCGACCATGACAGCGACAACACATAAAAATCAAATTCCCCAGGCGTCCCTTGGCTACGCGGGGCCGCCATCGCCGTTGTGGCAAGTGCCAGCCACAGGATCATCCAGTATTTCATTGAGCTATTCCTTGGAAAATCATCCCGGCAGATTGGGATTTCGTTGCAGGACCTTGTCCAGGATCCGATCGGTCTTCAACGCCTCGATGGCCAGCGACGGATGCTCGGCTTCGCCGCGAATATGCGCGTTCATGGCCACTACGTGGTGCCATTGGATATGCGGGTGGCATGGCACTTCCAGCACCTCGTTGGTCTCGCCCTCCAGGTGCAGCGGCTGGTCTTCGAAGACCGAGAACTGGATGCGCCCACGGCTGCCGATCAACTCGACCCGGTCCTCACGGCGGTCGGCGACGAAGTTCCAGCAGCCCATGCCCAGCGCGCCCGAACTGAAGGTCCAGCAGGCCGTCACGGCGTCCTCGGCGGCATAGTGCCCGGCCTGTCGTGCCGTAAAGCCCGCGACCTCGACAATATCCCCGGCCAGGTACTGGAACAGGTCGAAACCGTGGCTGGCCAGATCGGCAAAGTAGCCACCACCGGCAATGCTCGGGTCGGTGCGCCAGTTGGCGGCGCTGGCGTCCTCGGCGGCCGGCGGTTTGCACAGGGTCCAGGTCAGCTGGCGTAACGTGCCGATGCGCCCGTCCTGCAGCCACGCGCGCACTTGCTGGAAGCGTGGCAGCGAGCGCCGGTAGTAGGAAACAAACAGGTGCAGCCCGGCGCGCTCGAAAGTGCGCTGCATCAGCGCGCTCTGTTCGGCGTTCAGCGCCATCGGCTTCTCGACGCAGCAATGCTTGCCGGCCGCCGCCACCATCAGGCTGTATTCCAGATGGCTGTCGGGCGGCGTGGCGATGTACACCGCGTCCACTTCGGGGTCGTTGATCAGTGCCTGGGCGTCGGTGTAGTAACGGGCAATCCCATGGCGCGATGCATAATCGCGCACCGCCTCCTCGCGCCGCCCCATCACGGCCACCAGCGCCGAACCTGGCGCTTTGTAGAAAGCGGGTCCACTCTTCAATTCAGTGACACTGCCACACCCGATCATGCCCCAACGTACGCTGCTCATCTGTTTTCCTCGTCCGTTTTCATCAATCGGGCAGTATCCACATCCCCACCGCGGCGCGCCATAACCACTTAGCATGACAATTGCATTACACTTTTATGACACTCATCCCGCTGCGGGGGCACAGACGATGAAAATACGCGCAACGGTCATTTGCGAACACGAGGGGCATATCCTCTTCGTGCGCAAGGCCAGGTCAAAATGGGCCTTGCCGGGCGGCAAGGTGGAACGGGACGAGCGCCCGGTCGGTGCGGCCGAACGGGAGCTGGAAGAAGAAACCGGATTGAACGTGGACGGGCTGCTGTACTTGCAGGAGCTGAAGGCCCGCGACACCGTGCACCATGTATTTGAAGCCTCGGTGGTGAATATCGCGGATGCGCGGCCGCTGAACGAGATCGTCGACTGCCAGTGGCACGCCTATGGCGCAGTGGACCAACTGGACACCACCGACGCCACGCGGCACATCGTCAAAGCCTTTCTCCGGCGTCTGTAATACAGCGCCCAACCTGCTATCCAGCCCCCTTCGTTAGACCAGGCCATTTGCTCTCTGCCGTTCGACAAAGGATCTGTCGAGCGGCAGCCGCTGTGTATGTCAAAGGCACCCACATGGCCTGGTGAAGGGCGGCAGGCGGAGGTATCAGTGGCGAGGGCGCTTCCCCTCACCGCTGGGGGCTAAGACTCAAAAACCGATCTGGGACGGGCCACTTCCTGCCGCCGGTTCTTCTCCCGGGCGTTTCACCCGCGTTTGCTCTGCCATGTCCTCCGGTTGTACGCCGCCGAAATTGGTGATCGCATCCAAAGAGTTGGGTTGAGCAGCAGTCTGCGCGGGACCTACGATGTTAGAGCTATCGATCATCGTTCTTTACCTTCTTGCTCTACCCAACGGAATGTCGGGTTTCTCTGAGCTCTACCTTCGTGGCACTTTGAGATTTCCAGTTCCATCAGCCTGCTCACGACCGAGGTTCTTTGCCTGCCAACTTTGCTTGGGCCTTTGCCTGCCCGCGCCTGTACAAGGCCTCCACCAGCTGCTGCCGTTCATCCTGGGGCAAGGTATTGGCGAACTGCGCCAGGGTACCGTCCACCAACGCCCGCAGCGCCATATCGGCCTCCCGTGCCTTGGCCAGTTCCGCTAGCAACGCCTCACGATCCAGGCTCGGCGCTTCCAATTGCTTGATCACCCCCAGCCGCGCCTCACGCCCGGCCATGATCAGCGGCTGGCTGTCGTCACGATTGCGGCGCAGCAGTTGGCGCAGTTCCCTGCGCCGCTCCGGCGGCAACTTGACCATCGCCTGGCGCAGGCCATGCTGGTTGACCACCGCTTCGGCGGGCCGGGCGTTGGCCATCCAATGGTAGAGACCGCCGCCCACCCCACCGATCAAAAATACGTTGAGCAGGATCGAGACAAACAACCACGGCTTCAGGGATCTGGTGGTCATTGTTCGGTTTCCTCGGCATTGACGCTGAAGACGACTTCCGCGTCGCCCTGATCAAAGACACTGGGCAGCACGTCGGAGGACAACATCGGCAGCGGCACGCTCATGGACGCCACCAGCATCCCGGTGACGATGCCGGCAATGCCCGCACCGACAAGGCCGGCGGGCGATAACCAGTTGGCATGGCGTGACCAGAATGAGCGTGGGGCGGATTGGCGTATCTGCCGGACCAACGCCGGGTCGGGGAAGGCCAGTTGATGGCTGTCCAACTGGCTGTCAAGCCAACGCGCCTGCTGCAAGGCTACACGGGCATGTACGTTGCCGTTGTCGAGCAACGCCTGGGCCGTTGCCCGTTCTGCCGCGGGCCAGCGACGCAGGTCCGCCCCATAGACGTCGGCCAGGTACACAAAGCGTTCGGGTGTCATGATTTTCCCCTTCCTGGGCGGGCAAGCCCGGGTGTATCGGCAAGTTGGCTGCGCAACTGGCGTCGGGCCCGCGACAGCAGGCTCTCCAGTGCCTCGACGCTGATATTCATCAGGGCCGCGGCGTCGATGTTCGACAGCTCCTGGTAGTACTGCAACACGATGGCTTCGCGCTGGCGTTCGGGCAAGGCCGCCAACGCGGCGGCCATGCGTGTACTGCGGTCCTGGGTCTCCAGCTGCTCTTCAGGCGATGGCGAGCTGTCTGCCACCTCCACCGCCGCCTCATCGCTCAGCGGGCGCTCCTTGCGTCGCCGCAAGCGGTCGTGGCACAGGTTCAGCGCGACCCGATGCAACCAGGTGTCGAAACGCGCCTCGCCACTGCGCCAGTGGGCGGCCTGGCGCCAGATGCGCAGGAAACTTTCCTGGGCCACGTCCTTGGCCTCGTCGGCGTCCCCCAGGATCCGACTGGCGAGCGCCAGCAAACGCGGGAGCTTGCGCATCACCATCTCGTTGACGGCGGCAGGTTCGTTATTGCCGATACGCGCCAGCAGCTCAACGTCCGGATCAGTGTCTTTCAATCGGGCAGTTCTCAGGGCCAAGGGTCAGGGTTCAGCGGATCCAATGCCCTTCGCGCCAGTACCAGTTCGGGCCATGGGCTTCCCAATGGCCAGGCTCCCAGCGCCCATGACGCATCACGGGCTGCCAGTGGCCCGGCACCCAGCCGTAACCGCGCCCTTCCCAACGCCAGTGGCCAGGGTCCCAGGCATAGCCGGGGCGCTCGGCCGGGATCATTTCCACGCGCTGCGGCGGCGGCGCCTGCTGGAGGATGATGTCGGTCTGGGCAAACGTCGGGGTGCTGACAAACGCGGCGAGGGCCAGCGGAGCAAGCAAGGCAAAACGCAATGTGGCCTGGGGTCTCATGGCAACTCCTCCATGCAACCCGCGAAAGTGCAGGTTGCTGATGGGTTGAACGGCGCGTGCGCAAAAATCCGTCGCGGGCTGCGCAGATTTTTCAGCAGGGGGCGAGACCAGTATTGCTCGGGGGCTGGCGGGGCTTGATGAAATGTTTGAAAGGAATGCGACGGATTTTCGCCAGTCGCCGCGTTGAAGGATCAACCCCGGTCAACCCAAGAGGAAACACCATGTACCGTCGACTTACCCTGCTGGTTGCCGCTGTGCTGATCGTCAGCCTCAGCGGCTGCGTGATCGTGCCGGAACACCGTCATTGCTGCTGGCGTTACTACGGCGCAGTGGATGCGCCCAGCCATGCTGTCATCGGCTAGCTGGCCGCCGCCATGCCCGTCACACGACCTCTCGTCTGCTGCCTCGGCAAGCGCTTGACTCCCACCGTCGATCACACGACGCTCTGGGCACTTAGCCATCACTCGAGCCGTCCACCATGAGCATTGCCCCTCCGAGCCAGCCCGACAGCGACGTATACCGGACACTGCTGGAGTCGACCAAGGCCATCCCGTGGCGTATCGACTGGCAGAGCATGACCTTCAGCTATATCGGCCCGCAGATCGAAACGCTGCTGGGCTGGACCCCGCAAAGCTGGGTCAGCGTCGACGACTGGGTCTCGCGCATGCACCCCGATGACCGCGAATACGTGGTGAATTTCTGCGTGTCGCAATCCCGTGCCGGGGTGGACCATGAAGCGGATTACCGGGCACTGACGGTGAACGGCGACTATGTATGGATCCGCGACGTGGTGCATGTGGTGCGCAAGGACGGTGAAGTCGAGGCGCTGATCGGCTTTATGTTCGATATCAGCGAACGCAAAAAAACCGAAGAACACCTGGTGCGCCTGCAAAAGCAACTCGAGGAATATTCCTACCAGGATGGCCTGACCGGCATCGCCAACCGACGCATGTTCGACACCGTGCTCGAGCGCGAATGGGCCAGCGCCCAGCGCAGCCAGTTGCCGCTGTCGTTGATCATCCTGGATATCGATTTTTTCAAGCAGTACAACGACCACTATGGCCACATCAAGGGCGACGAGTGCCTGCGCCAGGTCGCGCATACCCTGTCACTGGCCGCCAACCGGCCCCGGGACTTCATCGCCCGTATCGGCGGTGAGGAGTTTGTGTGGTTGCTGCCGGAAACCGACGCGGCATCGGCGAAACAGGTGGCACAGCGCTGCCTGCACCTGATCTGCCAGCAACAGATCGAACATGGCTTTTCAGCGGTGTCGAACCTGCTGACCCTGAGCCTGGGCGTAGGTACGCGCATCGTCAAACCCGACAGCCCGATGCTGGGTTTTGTCGAAGATGTCGACAAGTTGCTCTACCAGGCCAAACGCAATGGACGGATGCGTGCGGAGTTTGCAGAAGGTGAAGTTTGACGCCGGGGGTTAAATTCCAGGCAAAAAAAATCCCAAGTAGCTGATGGAAACTTGGGATTTAAAAATGCATAAACCGTGGGAGGTGAACGCCCGGCTATAATAACCAGTGTAAAAAGCTGTAACAAGAAAATTTTATATCCTTTCGTCGGATTAAAAGCATTGTAAGTCCTTCAATAACCACATGTTTTTTAAGGTGGCGAAGCATATAAGTGCCACTTTTTGGTGCAACTACTGTCGATATTTCCACTTATAAAAAAGGGTTATTAGTTAAGGCGGCGTAACACTCTTCGACCCGCTCTCCTCCAATTGCTGGCAGGTATCGCGAAGTTCGAGACCCGCGGAGGTGGCCACATTGGCGACCCGCTCAACCTGCCGGCAAAGTGCCAAACGCTCGGCCGCTTGTTCGCGCTGGCGATCCTCCTTGGCGTTGAGTTGCATGAAATAGCCCCCGAGCAACATCGCGACACACAGCACGCCAAGCGCAAAATAGCGCAGGCTGTTGGCTGAAGGGGGGGTTGCCGGGGTCACGGGCTTACCCTGCCCGGCTCTGTTTTGACAGCAAACCTGGAGCGCCTCGGGCAGCCCCGTCCCGGGACCGGCATCGCGGCGCGAATAAGCGTGTGCATACCTGTCTCCTCTACCAAGGGAGCAATTGTATGCAAATACAAACATCGGTTTGTCGTGGTTTTGTAAAGCCTGCACTCGATTACTTGCGTGCCACTTTGTAACGCACGCAATCCTGGTAGAAACTCTGGCGAATCGCTTCGGGCTTGAGCCGTGAACGACTGTCATAGGTCTGTTCGGTGATGCCCATGGCCATCATGCGCATCCAGGATTTACTGAACTTGATGGTCTGGATCTTCTGCCGCGCGGCGTACAGCGACACCCCCGACAGCTTGAGCTCCTGGGCCCTGGCGGCCGTGCCGGCGCCCCAACTGCACATGTACTTGTCACCCTCGCGCAGCTCCCGTGCCTGCACGGCAGCCGCGCCGCCGGCCAGGGAGCAGGCGATCAGCATGATTCCAACAGTGCGCATTTGCTTCCTCACCTAACCACCTGAAAATAAAAGCGATTCTGGCGAGAATTTTGTTACAAAGGGGCCATTAAATTGCCTTATCGTCGTGCCATCACCATTGGTAGGTCGCACTCGCCTGGACCGTGCGCTGCGAGCCGTACCAGCACCACGAGTAGGAATAGCACGACGCGACGTACTCTTTGTTCGCCAGGTTGGTGGCGTTCAGGGCCAGGCGCAGGTTGTCCTTGAGGTTGGCGATGTTCGGAATGTCGTAGTGCACCGCCGCATCGAACAGGGTGTAGCCCGGCACCTTCAGGGTGTTGGCGGTATCGCCCCAGGACGAACCGACATACCGCGCACCCGCGCCGGCGCCGAAGCCCTTGAGGTTGCCATCATGGAAGGTGTAGTCGGCCCACGCCGACGCCGTGTGGCGCGGTACCGCATAGGTGGTGGTGCCCTCGGCGTTGATGGCCGGGCCTACGCCGATATCGCTGATGGGGGCGTAACGCACGGTGTTATTGGACTTGCTGATGCGGTTATCCAGGTAGGCATAGGCCGCCGTGATGTCCAGGTTGTCATTAAGGCTGGCCTTGCCTTCCAGTTCAAAACCACGGGATTGCACTTCGCCGTCCTGGCTCTGGCAGCGACCGCTGCCGCACAGGTGGGTGGGGTCCGGGTCGGTGGTGAGGACGTTGGTCTGGCGCAGGTCGAAGATCGCCGCTGTGATAAAGCTGTTGCTGCCCGGCGGCTGGTACTTGATACCGATTTCATACTGCTTGCCTTCGGTCGGTTTGAATACCGATCCGCCGTAACCGGTGCCCGACTGCGGGTTGAACGACTCCGCATAGCTGGCATAGGGCGCCAGGCCGTTATCGAAGAGATAGACCAGGCCAATACGCCCGGTAAAGGCCTTGCTGTCCAGGGAGGACTGGCTCTTGGCCCCGGTGCGCAAGGTCTTGGTGGTGCTGTCGGTGCTGGCCCAGTCATAACGACCGCCGAGCAACAACACCCATTTGTCCCACTTCATCTGCTCTTGCAGATAGACGCCGGTCTGTTCGCTGCGCGACGTACCGTCGGTGGTGTACGCCGGTACCGGCACGGCCGCGCCATAGACCGGGTTGAAAATATCCAGGGTCGGCCCGGCGGTATACGTCCCTGAGCCCAACAGGGTGTCGGTGCTGGTGTTCTGGTAGTCGAGCCCCATCAGCAGGGTGTGTTGCAGTGGGCCCGTGTCGAATTTGGCCTGCACCTGGTTATCGAGGGTGTAGGCATCCATGTCGACGTCACTGGCAATGGTGGAACGTCGAATGGTGCGGTAATCCGCCATCAGGTAGTTGCTGTAGAGGCTGCGATAACGCCCTTCGCTGCGCAGGTAACGCGCGTTCTGGCGCACCGTCCACACATCGTTGACGTGATGCTCGAAGGCCCAGCCAATGGAGTAGTACTCGCGATCGCTTTTCTCGAAGTTCTTTTCGCCGTCGTAGAAGTCCACGTCGATGCTGCGCCCGGTCGGGCTGTGCAATACCGAGCCCCAGGCCGGCACCGAACCGTAGGACGCGCCCTTGGGGTCCTTCTGGAAATGCCCGAGCAAGGTCAGCGAGGTGTCTTCGTCCGGCCGCCAGGTAAACGCGCTGGACAACGATTGGCGACGGGTTTCGGTGTGTTCGACCTGGCCATCGGCATCGTCGAACAGCCCCGCCACGCGGTAGGAATACACGCCTTGATCGTCAATCGGCCCGCTCAAATCGAAGGTGGTGCGCTTTTTGTTAAAGGTGCCGTATTCGACGCCCACTTCATGGAACGGCGTATCCAGCGGGCGCTTGCTGACCATATTGATCACCCCGCTCGGCGTGCCCTGCCCGTACAGCACCGACGCCGGGCCGCGCAGCACTTCGACGCGCTCCAGGTCGAAGGCATCCTTTTGCGGCAAGGCATCACGGCTCGACGGCATGCGCAGGCCGTCGAGGTAAGTGGCCGGGGCAAACCCACGGATGGTCAATTGGTCGAGACGCGACGCCGTGGCACCGCGGGTTTCCGGGATGACCGCGGCGCTGTAGCGCAGGATCTGGTTGAGGCTCTCGGCGTTCTGCGCACGCATCTGGTCTTTGGTGACGATGGAAATCGACTGCGGGGTTTCGATCAGCGCGGTATCGGTCTTGGTGCCCGACAAACTGCGCGTAGCCACATAACCGGACACCGGCCCGGTAGGGCTTTCGGCCTGGTACGCGCCGCTGATGGTGGTGGCCTGCAGCTGCATGGCACCGCCGTTATCCGGGATGGCTTCCAGGCGGTAGCGGTCGGCCGAGAGCTTCAGCGCCTGCAGGCCGCTGCCGGCGAGCAACTGGGTCAGCGCCACGTCGGTGGCGTACTGCCCGCTCAAGCCGTTGCTGCGTTTGCCGCGTGCCAGGCTCGCATCAAACGCCAATACCAGGCCCGCCTGCTCGGCCAGGCTGTTGAGCGCCTGGCTCAAGTCACCGGCCGGAATCTGGAAGCTGCGTACAGCGCTGCGGCTTTCTTCGGCGAAGGCGGATTGGACGTTCAGCAACGGCACGGCGGCGAAAGCCAACGCCACTGACAGGGCCAGTGGGTGCAAGGGGCGAGCAAGGCGCGACATGGGAAATCCTGGGTAATAGAGGTTCTATTAACCATGACGGCCAGGTCGGGAAATCGGGCAAGGATGAGAGCAGTTTTTATTTGAGCGGCGTAGATCGGTGTGTTGTGTTTCCCTCATTAACCCCACGCCACCACCAACAACCCCACCCCCAACGCCAGGCACAACGGCGAATAGAACCACGTATCCCACCGCGCAAACCGTGACCCGCCGACTTTCTTGAAAAAACCCACCAACTCCGAATCCCCAATCGCGCGGGCAAACATCAGCAGGGCAATCGCGCTGATTCCCCATTGCAGCGCCGCATGGGAGACCGCCGAAAAGTACAGCCCGGCCCGCAGGCACACCAGCAGCGCAATGCCGACCAAGCCCATCGCCACCAGAAAGGTACCCAGCGCCGAGGGCCTGAATGCAAGGCGAGGCCCGCTGGCGAATTCGCCGGGCAGTTGGGGGATGGCGGCGAGGCTGCCGAGTTTGCCGCCGGCAGCCCAGTACAGGTGCACCATGCTGATGCAGGTAAAAATGCCGACGATCCATCGTGCGATGACAAAGCTCATGGCGGGCGCTCCCAGAAAAGGTGCGAGACAGGATAGTCGCCCTGGGATTTTTTGCAGGCATTTCGTCGGCGGCTGATGGTAAAGTGCCGCCCCATGAAACTCGCCCGCGCCGACCGCTCGCTCATTGCCTGGATGCTCTATTGCTGCGTCCTGTTCAATGTGTTCGCCTGCAGTATCGGTCACGGGCAGATGGTGGGGATGCAGCTCAATGGCATCGGCGGGCAGTTCTGTACCGTCGACCCGCGTACCCAGGCGCCCAAGCCGTCCAACTCCAGCGATGAGAACCTGCCGACGCTGGCCAAGGCGTTCGGTTGCCCGCTGTGCTCAACCGGCGGCATGGGCCCGGCGCTCAGTTCGAGCCTGAATGTGGCGGTGTTGCCACAACCCCATGCGCCACCGCCGGCCGTCGTACTGGCCGCTGATATCCCTGCCCGCTTCACCTGGCCCACGGCTAACCCGCGCGCGCCGCCCGCCTTCGCCTGATCCCTTTGCTTTCCCATCTGCACTGACCACCGGTTCCACACGGAATGACGGACGGCCGTGCGTTGTTTTCAAGCCAAGTTTTTCAGGATTCAACCATGAAACATCTACCCCTGTTGGCGGGCCTGTTCGGCTGCCTGCCTGTCTGCGCCTGGGCCCTCGAACTGGCTCCGACCACCATTGATGGCGAATCAACTGCCGAACCCGGCCTCACCCTGGATCAATCCAGCGGCGTGGCGTCGCGGCTGGGACTGAGCGTGCGGGAAACCCCAGCGTCGGTTGCCATCGCCAATCGCAACGACATCGAACGCCATGGCGCCAAGACGTTCCGCGATGCCGCCAACACCCTGCCCGGCGTCAACGCCAGCGCGCCGCCGGGTTTTGGCGGGTTTGTCTCTTACCGTGGGTTTACCAGCAGCCAGATCACCCAGATGTTTAACGGTATCAATGTCGCCACCGGCCTGGCCCGCCCCGTGGATGCCTGGATCTATGACCGCGTGGAACTGGTGGGCGGCCCCTCCTCCCTGATCAACGGCGCCGGCTCCGTCGGCGGCTCGCTCAACTATGTGACGAAGCTGGCCACCCCTGAGGAGCAGGCCGCCGAAGGTCAGCTCACCTATGGCAGCTACGACACCACCGGCATGGCATTCGGCGTCAATCACGCGCTGACCGAGCCCGGCGCCGAAGTGCAGCATTACGCGCGCCTGGATGTGAGCCGCAACACCAACCACAGCTACATCGACCGCGACCAGCGTGAGGCCTGGAGCCTGGCGTTTTCCCTGCTCAGCGACCTCACCCCCGACCTGTCCCATACCCTGGCCCTGGAATACCAGGATGAACAGGAAGACAGCCCTTACTGGGGCACGCCGGTGCTCAATCCCAAGGCCGGCGAGCTGAAGATCGACAAACACAACCGTTTCAACAACTACAACGTCGCCGACGGCCGCTACGAGCAGCGCACGATCTGGGCGCGCTCGATCATCGACTACCGGATCAACGACAGCACGACGCTGAAAAATACGCTCTACCACCTCGACAGCCAGCGTGATTACCGCAACCTCGAAACCTACCAATACAACGCCGGCAACAGTGCGGTAAACCGCTCGACCGCCTACCAGGTGCGCCACCAGGGCGAACAGCACGGCAGCCAGTTCGAACTGCGCCATGATGACCGTCTGTTCGGCCTGTCGACCACCTGGTCCGGCGGTTTTGAGTACAAGGTCAACAGCACCACCAACACGCCGCTGAATGTGCCGGGTAACAGCACCGTGGACCCGAACGGCTTCAACCCCGGGCACTTCTACGACATCCCGCGTACCCGGGAGAATTTTGGCAAGGACAAGACCAATGAGGTCACCACCAAGGCGCTGTTCGTGGAGAACCGCCTGGGCCTTACCGAAAAACTCTCGCTGCTGAGCGGCCTGCGTTACGACGCCATCGACCTGGATGTGACCAACCACCGCGCGATCACGGCCACCAACCCACGGCACTTCAAGCGCCATTGGGAACCGGTGACCGGTCGCGTCGGCCTGACTTACCAGTTCATCCCATCGGCCAATGTCTACCTGCAATACAGCACCGCCGCCGAACAACCGAGTACAACCACCCAGGTGTTCGATGTGTCGACCGGCAAACAATGGGAGGTGGGCAGCAAGTTCGACTACCTGGACGGCCGTGGCTCGGCCACCGTTGCTGTCTATAAGATCGAACGCAAGGACTTTGCCGTAACCGACCCGCAGGACCCGACCACGAGCATCCCGGTCGGCGCGCAGTCATCGAAGGGCATCGAGCTGGCCAGTTCATTGCGCATCACGCCCAGGCTGCTGGCGGAAGGCAACGTCGCCTGGGTGGATGCCGAATACGATGAGTTCAACGAGAAAATCGCCAGTGGCGCAGTGGTTTCGCGCAAGGGTAATACACCGACCAACGTGCCCAGGCGCGTCGGCAACCTGTGGTTGACCTATGACTTTGCCGAGGACTGGCAAGGCGGCGTGGATGCGCGCTACGTCGCCGAGGTGTATGCGGACAATGCCAACACCCAGACGGTACCGGCCTACACGCTGTTCGGGACGTTCCTGCGCTACCAGGTGGATTCACACACCTCGGTGACCGGCCGGGTGCGCAACCTGACCAATGAGGTGTATGCCGAGTTTGCCCATGTGTCCCCGGCGTATTACCTGGGAGCGCCACGGACATTCGAGCTGGCGGTGCAAACCAGATTCTGAAGCGACACTGCAAACAACATGTGGGAGGGGGCAAGCCCTCTCCCACATTATTTTTGATCTCCGCTCGGCAATAAGCGCCGTGCTTACTTCAAGCTGGCTTCGACCTTCTGCGCCACATCCTCGGTCAACCAGGCCTTCCACACCTCCGGATGCTCCTTGAGGAATGCCTGAGCCACCTCCCGAGGCGCGGTGTGATTCTCGCTCATGGTCGCGAGGGCTTGGTTCAGCGGCCCAATCGGCAACTCGACCTTCTCGAAAAACCCGGCAATCTGCGGATGCTCCTTCTGGAACGGCGTGGACACGCCAATACTCAGCTTGGATGCCAACGACCGAGTGGGCTTCGGGTCGGGGTTATCCGCATCCGTCAGGGTCTTCCAGGCCTCGGCATCGAACGGTGGCTCCTCCAGCTGGATCAGCTTGTAGCGCCCCATCAACGGCGTCGGTGACCAGTAGTAGAACAACACCGGTTTGCCGCGACGGATGGACGAGGCAATTTCGGCATCCAGGGCAGCTCCCGAACCGCTGCGAAAGTTCACGTAGCTGTCATCCAGGCCATAGGCCTTGAGCTTCTGTTTGTTGACCACTTCCGAGGTCCAGCCGATGGGACTGTTGAGGAAGCGCCCCTTGCCGGGAGACTCCGGGTCCTTGAACACGTCCTTGTAGCGCGCAAGGTCTTTCACGCTCTTGAGGTCCGGTGCCAGGGGCTTGATACCTTTGGACGGATCACCCTTGACCACGTATTCCGGCACCCACCACCCCTCGGTGGCCCCCTTGACCGTATCCCCCAGGCCCACCACTTTGCCTTCGGCCTCGGCCTTGACCCATACCGGGCTGCGGCCGGCCCACTCTTCACCGATGACCTGGATGTCGTTCTTGGCCAAGGCGGTTTCCAGGGTGATGGTGGTACCGGGCAAGGTGTCGGTGGGCAAGTCGTAGCCCTTCTCGACGATGACCCGCAGTATTTCGGTGATCAGGCTGCCGCTTTCCCAGTTCAGGTCGGCAAAGTGCACCGGCGCTGGCGCGGCCGAAACGGGCAGCGAAGCCACTGCCAGACCCAGGGTCGTCAGCGATGCAGCCAACAGCGTTCTCAATCCTTTCATGCCCTTGCACCTCGCGATGTCGCAGCAAACAACGAACGGCTTTGCTGTCTATGCGCGAAGCCTCTGAATAGTTAAGTCAACTCAACTGTAGTAGAGGTTCCGGGAGATAGGAGATGTTCGCAGTATTTACCGATTATTCACTGGCCTTGAACGTCACCAGCTCACCCTTGCGCCATTTGGCGGCCTTGCCGGTCACGGCCTTGAGGGTCTTGGTCAGGCCTTCCTGCAGTTGTTCATGGGCCGCAAACACCAGCATCACACTGTGGCCTTCCTTGAAGACGATGCCCTGGCCTTCGGGCGAGGACACAAAGGCATAGTCGCCCAAGCCATACACCGTCAACTTGATGTCGCGGAACTTGAGTTCGAACTTGCCACCTTCGCGACTGGGCAATACCGCAGCACGGAAGTGGTCGCCCACCTTGAGTTCCAGACGGGGTTTGTCATCCACAACCATTGCCGCTTCGGTATCGATTTCGGCGATGTAGATGCCTTCCGGCGTCTGCTCAGTGATGTAAACAAAACGGGATTGAAACTGCTTGACCAACTTTGCGCGCAAATCACCCAGCACGAACAACGCGTGCATATCCAGATTACTGACTGCCAAGGAAACGCCCCCACATCGAAAAGAGCACTGTCCGCCGGAGCGGGCAGCAAAAAGAAACGGCCATCTCGGCACGATCACACAACACATTCATGGAAAACTGAAGAAGACCCCGTTGCTGCGCCCAAAGCCCCGGACAGGCATGCACGATGGGCCTTGCGCAGGGACATCAGGCATCGCAGGAGATCACAGGTTCAATAACCAGAGAATACCGGTCGACCCGCTTCAGAGAATAACACTATTAAAAACGCAGTTTCCGACAGCTCATACAAACAAAAACACCTCGGCGTGGAACCAGACGCCGACTGCCGACGACAATACTAAAACAGCAACACGGGTCAAAACCACCTGTAACGCCGCTGGTGGGTCAACAAGATCGATCGACAGGAGCTGACCATGCAACGACGCCAATACGACGCTATGTCTTCCCGCACTCGTTCATCATGTCAGGACGAACAGCAATACTACTGCTTACGCAGTCCCAACGGGTACCCCGATTCCGTTCTTTACCAGGTTGTACCGGCCGGAAGAAACTTCTTCCATATCCGCGAAGTCACCAGTGGCAGGATCAGAGGCTTTCGCAGCGACCACATCGAGGCCTGTGAACTGGCCAAGCGGCTGGAAGCCTCACTGCACGGCGGAATCGTTTCGTCACCCGGATGACTTTACTGCGCCGCCGCCCTTCAACAACTGCCATACTGGCCTGTCCATTGGAATTTGCTCCCTCACGGGCCAGGTTTCATCAGTGCTGTTGGTTACCTCGAAGGGAAGGCGATACGTGACGGAATTTGATATTGGCGAATTTTTCATCCATGGCGACGCAAGGGAAGTCGACGGGGAGTTTCAAGCAGTGATCGTGATGCGCGCCAAGCCGCCGTTGACCACCGTCACCACGCATCAGGTCGAAAAAGACCGGTGGTTCAAGACCTTCGATACCGCCGCCAGCGCCGGAAAAGAATCCGCCCAGGCACTCAAGGCTGCAGTGGATTCAGGGGCACTGACCTCCTGACAATCCGATCGAACTCTACCGCGCCACAAGCCTCCCATGCATAACGATCCCGAAACCCGCACGGAGACTGACATGGACGCGCCAATACCGACACTCGAAACCTTATTTGAACAACTGGGCCTGGACTCAACCCCCGAAGCCATCGACGCCTTCATTGTCGCGCACCCGTTGAGTGACGACGTCAAGTTGATCGACGCGCCGTTCTGGACGCCGCAACAGGCACAGTTCCTCAAGGAAGAACTGCGTGAAGACGCCGATTGGGCCATGGCGGTGGATGAGCTGAACCAGCGCCTGCATCAACCGCAGTAACCCACTCAATCCCGGCTGCCTGAGCGCAATAGCGCCTGCCAGGCAGCTGGTATTTCCCCGCCTCACAGACAACAACAATCCCTAGCGCGCAGCCTTCGCCCCCTCCGGCTTATACCCCAGGCGCAAGCCACCCCAGTGCCGCCCCCGGACCATGATCGGCACCGACAAGTCGTGCATCAACTCGCCGGTATCGCGGGTGTAGGTCTGCAATAGCACCGCTTGCTGGTGGCTGCCGCAGCGGATCCCGGTGCGGTCTTCGAACTTGCGCTTGGTGCGGTTCTGCACCGCGTCGACCTGGGCATCGCCGGTCAGTGCCTGGGAGAACGCCTTGTTGTGCGTCGGTACATAGCCCTGGGGCGTGCAGGCAATGGCAAATACCAAGCCTTCATGGCGTGGCAGCAGTGCCTCCTGGATGGCCGGCAGCACCTGGTCGGTGTAGCCATCGAACCGGCTGTGGTACTTGCTCGGGCTGGTGTTGGGGATCAAGGTGTAGCTGCGGTCGAACAAGTCATCCAGGCTGATGCGGTTCTGCTGTACATCGGCTTCGAATTGCGCGGCAATCCGGCTCGCGCCTTCGCGCGCCAGGTCGTAGATGCGTTGGTGATAGTCATCGAGCCCGACTTCCGCCAGGCGCTCGCTGATCGTTTCGGCCTGCCCTTCCATCTGCACAGCGGCATCGGCCAACTGGCGGGTCTGCTGGTCGCTCACGATAAGATCGCTGCGCATTTGCTCCACGGCGTGGAACAGGCTGTCAAGTTGGGCGCGGTTGGTGTCGGTGCCCTGGGCGATTTCATTGACCTGGCCTTCCACGCCCGCCGCCAGGCCGGCAATGTTCTCCAGGTGCTCGCCGGCGTGCTCCACCTGCTCGACACCGGTGTGCAAGTCTGCCGAGAGCTGGCGAATCTGCTCAACCACCTGGGCAGTGCGTTGCTGGATATCCGCCACCATCACCCCGACTTCATCGGTGGCCGTGGCTGTGCGGCCCGCCAGCCCACGTACTTCATCCGCCACCACGGCGAACCCGCGACCGTGCTCACCAGCCCGCGCCGCTTCAATCGCGGCGTTGAGCGCCAACAGGTTGGTCTGGCTGGCGATGGACTGAATCACCAGGGTCACCCGCTGGATTTCTTCACTGCGTTGGCTCAGGGCTTCAATCAACTCCCGACTGGCATTGGCGCGCTGGCTGAGCTGGTGCATACGAATGATCGACTGGGCCAGCACTTCACGGCCTTCAGTGCTGCGCTGATGGGCCTGGCTGGCCGCCTGCAGGGCCTCGCGACTGAGTTGGGAGGTGACCTTTTCGGTGCTGATCATCACTTCGGCACTGCTGACGATCTGCTTGGCCGCGCCCAATTGCGATTGCACTCGAGCCGCCAGTTGCTTGACCGAGTAGGCAACGCCGGCAGCGGACAGTGCGTTGTGGCTGGTGGTATAGGACAGATCGCGGGTCAGCTCGCCAATGGCATCGGCAGTGGCGGGCGGTGCCGTGCGGGAGGTGCGGTTCATAAGGCCTGGCAGCCAGATCACCAGCAAGGCAATGGGCAGGCAGAGGTATATCGGCAGGCTGGCAAACGCCAGGCCCAGCAGTACCAGCACCAGGGCGGCGCTCTGCAGGAGCGGCATCAACCAGCCGGGCAACCCGCGCACCACCGGTTGCGGTGGCACTGCTGTGCCCATCAGAGCTCCGTCTCCAGCCATTGTCGTTACCCCACTGTTTGTCATTTTTGTCCCTGCATTAAACGCCACTATCCAGCCATTATCCATGGGCCTTTAGTGGGGTAGCCTGCAGCAGATCAATAGACGGGGCGTAACGGGTCTTTCTCCGGGGAACCGCCCAGGCGATCCCCCAGCTTCAGCGCATCAGGCCTGGCGCTGGTGCTTGTCGATCTGCTCGTGGCGCTCTTGCGCTTCGATGCAGTACTTGGTGGTCGGGCTGATCAGCAGGCGCTTGAGGCCGATAGGCTCGCCGCTGTCATCGCACCAGCCGAAGGAATCTTCCTTGATGCGTTCCAGTGCACGCTCAAGCTGCGGCAGCATGCGCTGGTCGCGGTCGATGGCGTTGACCAGCCAGGTGCGCTCTTCTTCAACGGAAGCGGCGTCGGCCGGGTCGGCCGGGGTGTCCAGGCTTTCAATGGCGATGCGGTTCTGCTCAATGCGCTCGTGGTGTTCCACCTTCATGTCCTGCAGCAACTTCTCGAAAAAAGCGTGCTGTTCGGCATTCATGTAGTCATCCGCCGGCATGGCCAGCAACTTTTCCTTTGTCATTGATTTCTCTATAAAAAATACGTGCATTAAGGCGAATAAGGGAGCGTTCCGGTCGACCTCTGCAGGTCTCGGAAAGGCGCCATCCATTCCAAGCGCCACCCGGCACTCAATTTACGAGGGGCGGCAGTCTAAGGCCGACTTGAGGGCACAGCAACTGAAATGACAGGCATTTTTTCCGATATAACCCCCAAAGGCACCAGGACGGGCTTGGCGAATGGTTATCGGAGTGCGTTTATAGCAGGAAAGTTCGTACAGCAGCTATAAGCCGCAGGCTGCAAGCGACAAGCTGTAGAGCTCATCGGACTTGCAGCTTGCAGCTTGAAGCTCAGCGCTTGAGCTTGCGCTTGTTGCGGTACTGGTCGATCACCACCGCCACCACAATGATCAGGCCCTTGATGATGTCCTGGATATACGCATCCACCCCGACAAAGGTAAACCCGCTGGCCATCACCCCAAGGATCAGTGCGCCGATCACGGTACCGGTGATACGCCCTACCCCGCCCGCCAGGCTGGTGCCGCCGATCACCGCGGCGGCAATCGCATCCAGCTCATAGGACATGCCCATGCCCGCCTGGCCGGTGGCGGCGCGTGCCGAAGCCACCACACCCGCCAGGCCTGCCAGGAGACCGGCAATGCTGTAGACGATGATCAGGTGGCGCTTGACGTTGATCCCCGACGTCCGCGCCGCCTGCATATTGCCGCCGATGGCGTAGGTGTACTTGCCGTACTTGGTGTAGCGCAGGGCGATATGGAAGATCACCGCCACCACCAGGAAGATGATCACCGGCATCGCGCCATGGCCGATGGCCGTGTACGAATCCGAGAGCATGCTCACCGGCTGGCCTTCGGTGTAGTAACGCGCCAGGCCACGGGCCGAGACCATCATGCCCAGGGTCGCGATAAACGGCGGGATACCGGTGACGGCGATGATGCTGCCGTTGATCGCCCCCGCCAGCAGCCCCACACCCAACCCCATCGCCACCGGAATCCACACCGGCAAGTCCGTCAGCGAAGGGAACACCGCCCGGGAAAAGTCGGAGGTTTGCGCCAAACTGGCGGCAATCATCGCCGACAGCGCCAGTACCGACCCCGAAGACAGGTCGATCCCCGTGGTGATGATCACCTGGGTCACCCCGATCGCCAGCAAGCCGATGATGGACACTTGCAGGATCATCAGCACCAGGCGCTGGGAGTTCATCAGGAAGCTCTGGTCCCGCACGATCCAGCCAAACAGCTCAAACACCAGGCCGATGCCGATCAGCACCAGGAAGATGCTCAGCTCGGTGGGCAAGCGCCGACGGTGCTTGACCGGGGCCGTGGCAGGCTTGTTGTCCGTTATTGCGTTCATAGCCAATCACCTTCTTATTCTATGGCGCGGGCCAACCGCAGGCCCGCGCGGCTGTTCGTCAGTGGACCGCGGTCATACCGGAGGCCAGCTGCATGACTTTTTCCTGGGTCGCATCGGCGCGGTCCAAGGTACCCATCAGTTCGCCTTCGTGCATCACCATCACCCGGTCGCTCATGCCCAGCACTTCAGGCAGCTCGGAGGAAATCATGATCACCGCCATGCCTTCGCTGGCGAGGAAGGCGATCAGGCGATAGATCTCGGCCTTGGCCCCCACGTCGATGCCCCGGGTCGGTTCATCGAGGATCAGCAAGCGTGGGTTGGTCATCAACCAGCGCGCCAGCAAGGCTTTCTGCTGGTTGCCGCCGGACAGGGTGTCGATGCACTGCTCCAGGGACGGCGTCTTCACCCGCAGTTTCTTGCACATGTCCTCGCACAGGGCGCGCAGGGCTTTCTGCTGGATAAACCCGTTGCCCGAATAATGCGGCAGCACGGCCATTTCCATGTTTTCCAGCACCGACAGGCAGGGGAACAGGCCACTGAGCTTGCGGTCCTCGGTCAACAGCGCAAAGCCTTTTTCGATGGCCATGTGCGGGTCGCTGATGCGCACCGCCTCGCCATCCAGGGTGATCTGCCCACCGCTGCTGGGGGTGATGCCGAAAATGGTTTCCGCCACGTTGGTGCGCCCCGAGCCCATCAGCCCGGCGATGCCGAGGATCTCACCGGCATGCAGGTCGAACGACACGCCCTGGAACACCCCGTCCAGGCGCAGGTCGCGCACCGACAGCAGCAGCTCGCCAATGGGCGTCTCGCGCACCGGGAACAACTGGCTCAGCTCGCGACCTACCATCATCGAGATCAGGCTGTCGCTGTTCATGCTGTCGGCGCGTTGCAGGCCGATGTACTGGCCGTCGCGGAACACCGCCACTTCATCGGCAATGGCGAACACTTCGTTCATTTTGTGCGTGATGTAGACGATGCCTTTGCCCTGGGCCTTGAGGTCGGCAATGATCGAAAACAGGTGGGCCACTTCCTTCTCGGTAATGGCCGATGTCGGTTCATCCATGATCAGGATGTCGGAGTCGTAGGACACAGCCTTGGCAATCTCGACCATCTGCCGCTCGGCGATGCTCAGGTTGCCCACGTGCTCCTCGGGGTCCAGGTTGATGCGCAGGCGCGCCAGCAACTCGGCGGTGCAGCGGTGCATTTCGCGGTGGTTGACCATGTGCAGGCTGTTGAGCTGCTCGCGGCCAATCCAGATATTCTCGGCGATGCTCATGTGCGGCATCAGGTTGAGCTCCTGGTGGATCATCGCGATCCCGGCCTTCTGCGCCGCCAGCGGCGTGTCAAACACGATGGGCTTGCCGCGCAGGCGGATTTCACCGGCGTCGGGCTGGTAGATGCCGGCGATGATCTTCATCAAGGTCGACTTGCCCGCACCGTTCTCGCCCATCAGCGCCAGCACCGTGCCGGGGCGCACACGCAGTTGTACGTCGGCCAGGGCCACGACGCCGGGAAAGCCTTTGCTGATGTTGACGATTTCCAACAGGTAGGGTTCGTCCAGCGGCAACGGCTGGATCCCGGGAGGCTGCGAGACAGTGGCTTGAGCGAGCATAAGACGGTACTCCATCAGCAGGGCGGGCACGACCGCCCTGCCGGTTCATTGTTGTTATGTCAGGGCTACTTGAACGTGGCGACGTTTTCCGGGGTGATCAGCTGGAACGGGATGATCACGTTCTGCTCGACCGGTTCCTTCCTGGCCATCTTGCGCGCCGCTTCCACCGAACCCACTGCCTGACCCTTGGCGTCCTGGAACGCGGAGGCGGCCATGTCACCCTTGGTGATCGCATTCAAGCCATCCGGCGTACCGTCGACCCCCGCGATCAGCACACTGCCCTTTTCCTTGCCGGCCGATTTCAGCGCCATGGACGCGCCGATGGCCATCTCATCGTTGTTGGCCAGCACCGCATTGAACTCGCGGCCCTGGGTCAGCCAATCGTTGACCAGGGTCATGCCCTTGTCCCGCAGCCAGATACCGGTCTGTTCCTGTTCGATCTTGATGTCCGGGTACTTGGCCAACACTTCCTTCACGCCCTTGGTGCGGTTGGTGGTGGAGTTGTTCGCCAGGTCGCCCAGCAGGATCACGATCTTGCCCTTGCCGCCGAGCTTCTCAGCGATGTATTGCATTTGCAGCTTGCCGGCCTCGACGTCATCGGAGGTCACGGCCACCACGTCCTTGGGCAAGTCCTTCTGGTCGGGACGGCGGTTGACGAACACCAGCGGGATGCCGGCCTTGGTCGCGGCATTGATGATGTTCTTGGTAGAGGCCGTGTCGACCGGGTTGACGATAATGGCGTCGACTTTCTGGCTGATGAAGTTCTCCACCTGGCTCAGTTGCTTGACCACATCGGCGCGGGCGTCTTCGAACTGCAGCTGCACGCCGTCACCCTTGGGATAGGACTTGGCCTGCTTGTCCATGTCTTCGCGCAGGTAAGTGAGGAAGGTGTCATCGAAGGCGGACATGCTCACGCCGACCTTGATGTCGGCGGCACTGGCAACACCGCTGGCCAGCAGCATGGATAAAGCCAGCGCGGTAAAACGGATCGGGGTCTTCATGAACGGTCTGTCTCCACTTTCTTGTTGGTTTTTTGGACGTTGCGTTTATCAGAGCTCGGCAGGCACGCGTACGACCGGTGCGCCTGGAATGCAGCAGACCAGCGCGCCCTGGTTTTCGACGCACAGCACATTAAGGAAGGAGAAGTAGAACGGCCGGGCGCGGGGCAGGCCGCGGGGCGTGTGGGCAGGGCGTAAAACTCGCAGTACAGCGTTGAAGATTTTCATCTGACGGTACCTGGTTGTTTTTGATCTTGTTTTTGTTGAGTCGTGCGAATCGAGTCCGAACGTACTTTATGCAACCTGGAAAAGACTTTATTGGAAAATAATTTCCATATCAACCTGTTTTAGAATTTTATTCTATTTTTGTTGAAACCACCTGCTGGCGCTCGGCGCTGAGGCGTGCGGCGTCCAATATACGCGTGGTTTCCAGCGCATCATAAGCGTCCACGGGCAACGGGCCCTGCCCGTTTACCGCCGCTTGCAACTGGCGATAGAACTGGGTCCAGCAGCCCTTCTCCGACGGCACTCGCTCACGTTCCGGCCCCTGTTCGAACCAGCCCCAGCGGCGATGTTCTTCCGCGCCCCAGTGTTCGCCTTCGGTTTTCGGCGACTTGCCGGCCATCAGCGCCTCTTCCTGGCCATCCAGCCCGTCCACGGTGTAGCAACCCAAGGTGCCACTGACGCGAAAACGCGGGGCCTGGCTGTTCTGCAGGGCGTTGCCCCACAAATGGGAAACCACCCCGTTAGCGTGGGTCAGGGAGACGAAGAAGCCGTGGTCGACAGTGGGGTATTCAGGGGTGAACTGTAACTGCGCAAACACCCGGTCCACCGGGCCGAACAGTTGCAGCGCCTGGTCCACCAGGTGGCTGCCCAGGTCGCGCAACCAGCCGCCGCCGCTGGCATTGCCCACGGCCTGCGGGCTGTAGCGCTCGACGCGGGATTCAAAGCGGGTGATCTCGCCCAGGGCACCGGCGTCGATCAATTTGCGCAGGGTCAGGTAGTCCGAGTCCCAGCGCCGGTTCTGGTAGACGCTGAGCAACACCTCATGGCGCTCGGCAGCCGTGATCAGCGCCTGGGCCTGTTCGGCGTTGGCGGCAAAGGGTTTGTCACTGACCACCGCCACGCCGTGCTCGATGGCTTCCAGCACCAGCGCCGGACGGCCCTTGAGGGTGGTGGAAATCACCAGGGCATCGACGCCGGCTTCGACGATCTGGCCGATGCTGTCAAAGGCCTGGACGCCGGGGTGGTCGGTTGCCAGTTGCTGGCGACGTTCGGGTGAGCGGGTGACGACACCGACAAACGTTGCGCCGGGCAAGGTCGCAATCAGCGGCGCATGAAAGAAGCGCCCTCCGTGGCCATAGCCGACAAGTCCGATTCTCATGATCAACTCCTGAATTGAATTGGAAACCAATCAACTGTGGGAGGGGGCAAGCCCCCTCCCACATTTTTGACAGAGTTCCTTCAGTGATTTAGCCGTAGAAGTGTGGGCGATCCGGCAGGCTGACCTTGACGATCTGCTCACTGCCCTGGGCCTCGATGCACGCATCCGCCGCCACCGCCGCCGCAAAGCCATCCCACGCCGACGGCCCGCCGACCTGACCGGCGCGTACGCTGTCAATAAAGGCCTGCAATTCCACGTCATAGGCCCCGATAAAACGGTCCTTCCAATCCATCAGGATCGCGTTCGACAGCTTGGCCCCACTGCGCAACTGCACCTGGGACGGCTCCGGCAGTTTGGCGATGCCGGTCTCCCCCACCACTTCGCACTGGATGTCGTAGCCGTACTGGCAGTTCACAAACACTTCCACATCGATACGGGTGCCCTTGGCGGTTTCCAGCAGCACGATCTGCGGGTCGCGCAGATGGGCCAGGGCCTTGCTGGTCTTGCGCGGGAACACCACCTGCACCGACACGTAGTCGTCGTTGAGCAGCCAGCGCAGGACATCCAGCTCGTGAATCAGGGTGTCGGTAATCGCCATGTCGGTCTTGTAGTTCTCGCCCACCGTCGGGTTGCGGTGCGCGCAGTGCAGCATCAACGGCTCGCCGATCTGGCCGCTGTCGATCACCGCCTTGAGGGCGCGATAACCTTCGTCATAGGGGCGCATAAAGCCCACTTGCACCAGGCGCTTGCCGTAGGCCACTTCGGCGTCGACGATCCTGCGGCAGCCTTCAGCCGTCACCGCCAGGGGCTTCTCACAGAACACTGGTTTGCCGGCGGCGATGGCGGCGAGCACGAATTCCTCGTGGCTCGGGCCCCAGGACGTGACCAGGATCGCCTCGACCTGCGGCGAGTTGATCAGCCCATGGCCATCCGCGTACACCTCGGCGTCCAGCTTCAACTCCGCGACCACCTTGGCGGCCTGCTCAAGGTTGATGTCGGTCACCGCCACCACCTGGCTGTTGAGCAGGGTCTGGCTGCAACGACGAATATGATCGCGGCCGATGGCGCCGGTACCGATTACACCAAGCTTCAAAGACATACAAACGCTCCTCTTGTTATTAGTACTGCCGGGCCTTGGCCAGGTGTTCATTGAGTTTTTTCGCCGCCGCGTTGGTGCGCTCGCTGGTGGACACCTGCGCCACCCCCACCCGCCACCACGACAGGTAGCCGTGGACCATGGTCTTGGGCAACACCTTGATGTCGATCAGGGTCGAGATGCTTTGCGTGCGCGCATCGGCCAGGGCCGCTTCCAGCTGCTCCACCGTGCTGACCTTGTAGGTCTTGCAGCCATAGGCCGCCGCACTCATGGCGAAATCCACCGGCACCAGGCCGCCGTCGAGCTTGCCGCTCTCGGGGTTGCGGTAGCGGAACTCGGTGCCGAAGCTGTCCATGCCGTTGCCGATCTGCAGGTTGTTGATGCAACCGAAGGCCATGTTGTCGAGCAGCACCACGTTGATCTTGCGGCGTTCCTGGATCGAGGTGGCCAGCTCCGAGTGCAGCATCATGTAGGAGCCATCGCCGACCAGGGCATAGACCTCCTTGGTCGGTTCGGCGAGCTTCACGCCGAGGGCGGCGTTGATCTCATAGCCCATGCACGAATAACCGTACTCGACGTGGTAGGTGTTGACGCCCTTGCTGCGCCAGGCACGCTGCAGGTCGCCGGGCAGGCTGCCGGCCGCGGCGACAATGATCGCGTCGTCGGCCAGGGTCTGGTTGAGGACGCCGAGCACCCGGCTCTGGGTCAGGCACGAGCCGGTCAGTTCGATAAATTCACGCAGCACGGCGCGGTCCAGGTGGTCGTCGACTTCCGGTACGAAATCATCGCCGTGGTACTCGACCTGATGCACACGGTCCACTTCGGCGTCCAGCTGCGCCTTGGCGTCGGCGATCTGCTCGCCCCAGCCGGAACGGTAATCACCAAGGGCATCGGCCAGCGCTTCGAGGGCGACCTTGGCGTCGGCCAGCACCTGCACGCCGTCGAGTTTCAAGGCGTCGCAGGGGCTGATATTGAGGTTGAGAAACTTCACCTCGGCATGCTTGAACAGCGACTTCGACGAGGTGGTGAAGTCGGTGTAACGGGTGCCGATGCCGATGATCAGGTCGGCCTCGGGCGCCAACAGGTTGGCGGCCAGGCAGCCGGTTTCGCCGATGCCGCCCACGTTCAGTGGATGGCTGGAGACCACCGCGCTCTTGCCCGCCTGGGTTTCGGCGAAAGGAATATCAAAGCGCTCGGCAAAGGCTTGCAAGGCAGCATTCGCACCAGAGTACTTCACGCCGCCACCGCAGATGATCAGCGGCTTGCGCTTGCCCCGGAAAGCCGCCACCCCATCGCTGGTCATCGCGGCGGTGGCCGGGCGGCGGTCGATACGGTGCACGCGTTTTTGCAGGAAGTAATCGGGGTAGTCCCAGGCCTCGGCCTGCACGTCCTGGGGCAGCGCCAGGGTCACCGCGCCGGTTTCGGCGGGGTCGGTGAGCACGCGCATGGCATGAATCGCCGCCGTCATCAGTTGCTCGGGGCGGTTGATGCGGTCCCAGTATTTGCTCACGGAGCGGAAGGCATCGTTGGTGCTGATGCTGAGGTCGTGGAACTGCTCGATCTGTTGCAGCACCGGGTCAGGCTGGCGGCTGGCGTAGACATCGCCGGGCAGCAACAGCAACGGGATACGGTTGGCGGTGGCGGTCGCCGCAGCGGTGAGCATATTCGCCGCACCTGGGCCAACGGAGGCGGTGCAGGCGTAGATCTTGCGACGCAGGTGCTGCTTGGCAAAACCGATGGCGGCATGGGCCATGCCCTGCTCGTTACGACCCTGATGCACCACCAGGTCGCCGCTGTCCTGCTCCAGGGCCTGGCCCAGGCCCAGCACGTTGCCGTGGCCGAAAATGGTGAACACGCCGGCGACGAACTTGCTCTGCACGCCATCGACTTCGATGTACTGGTTGTCCAAAAACTTTACCAGGGCCTGGGCCATGGTCAGTCGGGTGGTGGTCATGTCGCGCCCCTTATCGTTTCTGCAGGTGGGCGATGCTTGCCCCCAAGGCCTGCTGGATATCCGCCAGCTCGTGCACGCTTGTCGCAAACGGTTCGAACGACAGGTAGCCGCTGTAACCGCTGCTGAGCAAGGTGTCGATCTGCGCGGTATTGCCGAGGATATCGCCCTCGCCCACCAGCACGCGGTGGCCGTCGCGGATCGAATTGAGCGGCGCCTGGGCGTCTTCCACGCCGGAGATATGCACCAGCCCGGTCAGCTCCGGGAAGAACTCATGCTCGCTGGCCAGGTGGTGGTGGAAGGTGTCGTGCACCAGGCGGAATACATCCAGGCCGCCGATGGACTGGATCGCATCCACCGCCACGCGCTTGCGGCGCATGGCACATTCTTCAAAGCCCAGGGGCTCGATAAACCCGAGAATCCCGTACTCGCGCAGGATCGGCGCCAGTTGGCTCAACGCGGTGCGCAAACCGGCGGCGCGCTGGGCTTCGTTGCGGGTGTCGCCGGGTTCGTTGAACGGGCACATCACCAAGCCTTGCGCACCACATTCGCGGGCATAGGTGGCGAGCGCTATCGCCTGGGCGCGGCGCTCGTCATTCCACACGTCAAAGGGGTACAGCGCGTTGATCGACAGCACCGTGATGCCCTGGGCCAAGCACAATTCGCGCACGCGGCCGGCCGGGGCGCCGTATTCGATCTGGCGATCCTTGAGGTCGTTGCGAATCTCGATGGCATCGCATTTCAAGGCCACGGCCAGCTGGATGAAATCCGGCAGGGACAGGTTGGGCGCGACCATACGGTTGAGGGCAAAGCGTAGAGGCGACTTCATTGTTGTTCTCCGTCCAACACCGTTCAAAGGTCCAGCAGCCAACTGTGCTGCGGGTCGTTGTGGAAATGCCAGGCGCGTTTGGGGCCGGCCATCACGTTCAGGTAGTAAGACTCGTAGCCATACGGCACGCTGACCGGGTGATAGCCCTTGGGCACCACCACCAGGTCGCTGTTTTCCACGGCCATGGCCTGGTCGATGCTGCGGTCGTCGGTGTACACCCGCTGGAACACAAAGCCCTGGGGCGGGTTGATCTGGTGATAGTAGGTCTCTTCGAGAAAGCTCTGGTGCGGCAGGTCGTCGGTGTCGTGCTTGTGCGGCGGGTAGCTCGACGAATGCCCGGACGGCGTGCGCACCTCCACCACCAGCAGCGAATGGGCCGGGTCGGTATCCGGCAGGATGTCGCACACGTAACGGGTATTGGCGCCTTTGCCGCGGACGCTGCGCTTGCACTGTTCGGGGCGGATCAGGCGTGGCTCGAAACCCGGCGCACCCGGTGCGGCGCACACGGCAATCTGCACGTCGCTTAACGCGGTGACCTGGGCATCGGTACCCGGCGGCAGATAGGCGGCGAACGGCGATTTGTCCTCGAACACCGACTGGCGATCACCGAGGTTCTGCCAGTTGAAGCCCTCGCCTTCGATAGTCACCCGGCCGCTGAGCAGCACCAGGCACAGCTCTTTATCGCCGGCGGTGACCGGCAGGGTTTCACCCAGGCTCAAACGGTAGGCGGCAAAGCCTACGTATTCCAGGCGGCCCTCTTCCAGGGCGACCATGGTCTGCCCACGTTTATTGCTTTTTACCAGCAAGCTCATGGTTGGGTCCTCTCATCGAGAAGCGCACGCAATGTGTCATAGCCCTTTTTCGCATAGACGTAGCTGGGCGCCACGGCCGGGTCCTGCTCGGCTTCCACCACCAGCCAGCCCGCGTATTTCGCGGCCAGCAGCACATCGAGCAACTCGGCAAAATCGATATCGCCGTCACCGGGCACGGTGAAGGTGCCGTTGACGATGCAATCGGGGAAGCTCCACATCTGGTTGCGCGCCAGTTGCACCACGGCTTTGCGCACGTCCTTGAAATGCACGTGGCAGACGCGGTCGATATGCTTGCGCAACACCTCGATGGGTTCGCCGCCGCCCATGTAGCAGTGGCCCGAATCGAACAGCAGGCCGACTTCCGGCCCGGTACGGCCCATCAACTGATCGATGTCTTCAGGCGATTCGACGTACGCACCCATATGGTGGTGGTAGGCAAGGCGCACGCCCTGGGACAGGGTGAAACGCGCCAGCTCGGTGAGCTTGTCGGCGTAGTCCTGCCAAGCCTGTTCGCTGTGGAAACGTGGGCGCTCGATCAGGCGAATGCGCGAACCCTGGATCGAATCGGCCACCTCGCCGTACACCAGCACCTTGGCGCCGTTTTGTTTCAGCAGTTCGACATGGCCGGCGATGGCCTCGATTTCTTCAGCCACCGAGCCACGGGCCAGGCGACTGGAGTACCAGCCAGAGACCAGCGCCAGGTCATAGGGGCGCAAGACGTCGCCGACGCCCTTGGCGTCCTTGGGGAATTTGCCGTTGAGCTCGAAACCTTCGTAGCCGATTTCCTTGCCTTCGCTCAGGGCGGTGCTCAGCGGGGTTTCACCGCCGAGGGCCGGAAGGTCGTCGTTGCTCCAGGAGATCGGGTTGATGCCAATTCGGATTGCGGGCATGGCTGCACCTTTATTATTTTCAGGTATCACTGAGATCTGCTTTCTGCTTTCTGTGGGAGGGGGCTTGCCCCCGATAGCGAAGTGTCAGGCAACACTGTTGTAACTGCACCACCGCCATCGGGGGCAAGTCGAATCGTCGCACTGCCCCTCCCACATTGGATTGCATTTCAAATTAAGAACTGGGTTCAGCCTCGGGCACTGCGCCAGGCGTTGATCAACTGCTCAAAGGTCGCCTGGACCTGCTGGATCAACGTCTCGTCATCGATCTCCCCCGCCATCCACAAACGGCTCGGTTCCTGGAAGATCGTGCGGCCCACGGCAAACCCACGGCAGGTGCTGCTCTGGCTGGCTTGCTGGAAGCCGGCGGCCAGGCATTCGGCCGAGGCATTCAGGCCCAGCAACACCACGCCACGGCAGTACGGGTCGCGTTCCTGGATCAGTTCGTCGAGCTTTTTCCAGTCCTCGGCCGACTGTGCCTCGATCTTCCACCACGCCGGGTAGATGCCCAGGTTGTACAGGCGCTTGAGGCTGCGGTAGAGCACGTCCGGGTATGTGGACGGATGATCCTTGGGCGGGATGACCTCCAGCAGCAGTTCATGGCCGCTGGTCACCGACGCCTCGTACACCGCCTTGAGCTGCGCTTCCTGTTCCAGGCGCAACAGGGGCTCGTCGTCGGGGTGGTATTGCACCAGGCACTTGATGATCTGTTCCTGGGGCCAGGCAATCAGGTTGCTGCCGATCGAGCGGCCATGTTCGAACGCCAGGGGCCGCGAGTTCTGCACTTCCACCGGACGCGCGATCCACCAGCCGCGCCCGCTGGCGGCATTGAGCGCGTCCTGGCCGAAGCGCTGGTCGGCCAACAGGCCCACATCGGCCTCGACGCCCTGCTCGGCGAGCTTTTTCTCCACGCGTTCGATGGCCTGGATAAACAGCTGCTTGATCTCGCTGATCCGGGTCAGGTCCTGGCCGCCGCGTTGCGCCAGGTCCACCAGTTGCCAGCGGTGATCGAAGGCAAAGATGAACAGCTGCTTCCAGGCCTTGCGCGGCACGGTGACGCGGTGCAGGCGTTGCAGGGTCGCGTCCTGGTCAGGCCGGGTGATCGGCACCGGGCTGTTGAACAGGTAATCCAGTTCGGCCGGGGTCGGCATGGCCGGCGCACAGGCGTGGCGCGAGACCACGAGACCGCCACAGGCATTGGCCAACTGGCTGCAACGCTCATCGCTGGCGTCATTGATCCAGCCGCTGAGAAAACCCGACATAAAGGCATCGCCGGCGCCCAGCACGTTAAGCACTTCAACCCGCACGCCAGGGTAGATGGCGCCCTCTTCCAGGCGCGCCGGAATCGCGCCGTGGATCACCGTGCAGCCTTGCGGGCCGAGCTTGACCACCAGGGTCGCCGGGGTCAGGTCACGCACGGTGCGCAGGGCGGTGAGCAGATCTTCGCTGCCGCCGGCGATCAGGAATTCTTCTTCGGTGCCGACGATCAGGTCGAAACGCGGCAGGATTTTCTGCACATGCTGGCTGACGTTCTGGTCGGCGACAAACCGGGTTTCGCCGTCGGCCTTGCCCGCCAGGCCCCACAACACGGGGCGGTAGTCGATATCCAGCACGCGCTTGACGTTGTGCTTGGCCGCATAGTCCAGGGCCTGGAGGCTGGCCTTGTACACGCCGTCGGTGGAGAAATGCGTGCCGGTGATCAGCAAGGCCTTGCTCGAGGCAATAAAGGCTTCGTTGACGTCTTCGGCGCGCAGGGCCATGTCGGCGCAGTTTTCGCGGTAGAACACCAGCGGGAAGGTTTCGCGGTCCTTGAGGCCCAGCAGCACCATGGCGGTGAGGCGTTCCGGGTCGACCTTGATGCCGCTGACATCGCAGCCTTCGCGGGCCAGGGATTCCACCAGGAAACGGCCCATATGGTCGTCCCCCACCCGGCTCAACATCGCCGACTTGAGCCCCAGCCGGGCAGTGCCGAACGCGATATTGGCGGACGAACCGCCGAGGTATTTGGCGAAGCTGGACACGTCCTCAAGCCGCGCACCTACTTGCTGTGCGTAGAGGTCGACGCCCAGGCGCCCGAGGCAAATCAGATCCAATTGACGCCCACTGGCAAAACGAGTCTGGCCCATGCTGGCTCCTGTTATTTTTATCAGCCTGCGTTGTGCCGCCGTGGCGACGGCAAACGCTCTTGGTGGGAGCAGACTAGAACGTCCGGCGGCAGCAATCAATATTTATTCCATAATTATTTTTAGTGGAATATTTTTTCCAATACGTCAGCATAGGCGCACGCCAGCCGCCGTGCATCGTTTCAGCAGGCCACGCGGGCCGTGATGCCGGGGTATTTTTTTGCGCCTACCCTGTAGACTTGCGCCACCCATCAGCGCATCAGAAGAACACGCCAGAAGGATTGCCCATGTCCCGCACCGATCCCGAGACCACCCTGGAAGACACCATCGCCAGCCCTCCGATCAACGCCGAACGCCTGTTGCAGCTGATCACCGACGAATACGAAAGCCTGCCGCGCCAGCTCAAGCGCATCGCCAGCTACATGAGCCAGCAGAGCGACCGGATCATGGTCGACCGCATCAGCGACATCGCCCGCGAATGCGAAGTGCACCCTTCGGCGATCGTGCGGTTTTCCCAGCGTTTCGGCTTCAGTGGGTTCAGTGAGATGCAGGCGCTGTTTCGCGAGGCCTACACCCACAAGACCACACCGGTGCAGAACTACCAGCAGCGCATCCGCAGCATGATCGCCAACAAGTCGCAGAAAGCCAGCGGCGGCGACCTGGCCCGCGAGTGCGTCAATGCAACCCTGTCGGGTATCGAGCGCCTGGGGCTGGAGCTCGATGACGTGGCTTTCGACAAGGCCGTGGACCTGGTGGTCAACGCCGACAACATCTACGTGGTCGGCGTGCGCCGTTCATTCGCGGTGGCCGATTACCTGGTCTACAACCTGCAGCACACCAACAAGCGTATTCACCTGATCTCCGGCCTGGGCGGCAGCTATCGCGAGCAGATGCGCAGCGTGCGTGCCAATGACCTGGTGATCGCCATCAGCTTCACGCCCTACGGCAAAGAGACCCAGCACTGCCTGCGGATCGCCCAGCACCATCAGGCCAAGACCCTGATCATCACCGACAGCAACCTATCGCCCCTGGCCAAGCGGGCCAACGCGGTGCTGCTGGTGAATGAAGGCTCGTCGTTTGCCTTCCGTTCGTTGAGCGCCACCTTGTGCCTGTGCCAGGCGTTGTTTATTGCCGTGGCGTACCGGCTGGAGTTGAAGGTGGATGAGATTCACGAGCAGGTCGGGTTTGATGACTGACCGGCAGTAATTGGGCTAACGCGCGCCCATGAAAGCGGATCTGCGCCAGGGTCAACGCGGTGTAGCCGATGATGACCGCCGGCGGCAGGATCGCCTCGACGCAGAACGTGCCCAGGGGCTGTAACGTCAACCCGACGGCAGCAGCACGGGAACAGAACTCGCCCTCCTCGACACCGCTCGGCAACCACAATACAAAGTGCAGGCCAGCCTGTTGCCCACTGATCGTACAGTGCGCTCCAAGGCAGTCGAGCAACACATCGCGCCGCGCCTGATAGGCCTGGCGCGAAGCCCGCAAGTGGCGCACGAAAGCGCCGCTGCCGAGAAACTCCAGCAACCCCGACTGATCGCTGGCGCCCACCGACTGCCCGGTGAGTTGCAGGGTGCGCAGCAAGGCCGCGCGCAGTGCCTTGGGCACCACCATGAAGCCGACGCGCAAACCGGGGAACAGGTTTTTGTTGAAGCTGCCGCAGTAGATCACCCGGTCATGGGCGTCCAGGGATTTGAGCGCCGCCAGCGGTGCGCTGTGGTAGTTGTATTCGCTGTCGTAGTCGTCTTCCACCACCCAGGCCTCGGCACGGGCAGCCCAGTCCAGCAGCGCCAGGCGGCGCGACACCGACAGGGTCATGCCCAGCGGTGCCTGGTGGGCCGGGGTGACGTAGGCCAGGCGCGCCGTGTCAGGGAGTTGCGCGGTATCCAGCCCTTCGGCCGTGACCGCAATCGCCTGGACCTGCGCCCCCGCCAGCCCGAACAGGCGGCGCGCGGGTGGATAGCCTGGATCTTCGACGCAGGCGGTGTCACCGGGCTTGAGCAGCGTGCGCGCGATCAGGTCAAGGGCGTGACGAATGCCGCTGGTGACGATCACTTCATCCGCCTCGCAGTGCATGCCGCGATAGCTGCGCAGGTAGTCGGCGATGTGCGCGCGCAGTTCCGGCAGCCCGGCGGGATGGCCCGCTTCCAGCGCCCCCGGCCCTGCCGATAGCAGTCCCCGGGAAATACAGCGGGCCCAGGCCTTCAGATCAAACAGGCTGGCGTCCGGGCGCCGCGCGACAAAAGGCACATGGCTCTGCACGCCGGACTCGGGGCGATCAACCGCCACTTCGCGACGAGGCATCGCGCGTGGTGCAGGTGCGGCAATGAATTGCTCGGGGATCACCGCACACACCCGCGTACCGGAGCCGGCCACGCGCTGCACATAGCCCTCGCCGTGCAGGCGGTCGAATGCCGCCTCCAGGGTGCCACGGGATAATTGCCAGCGTTCGGCGAGGCTGCGGGTGGACGGCAAGCGACTGCCCGCCGGCAGCTGTCGGTTCAGGATCGCTGCACGCAGGGCCTCGTAGGCACCCTGCTGCTTTCCCATGTCCAAGCTGTCGGGGCGCGGCAGGTCCAGGGCGGAAGGAGTTTTTCCTCGGCTCATAGTGGTCCAATCATTTTTGCCACAAGCGGCCCTGAGGATTAAACCACAAAGCCGCTAGAGTCCGGGCTCTACTCCTTGCACAGAAGCCTCCCATGACGCAACGCGCCCTCTCCCCGTGGTTCTGGCTGATACTGCTGACCGTGCTGATCGGCCTGCCACGTATCACCCTGGACATGCACCTGCCTGCCCTGCCCGCCATGGCCGACTACTTCCAGACCAGCGACAGCCAGTTGCAACTGACCCTCACGCTGTACACCTTCGGTTCAGCGATCTCCCTGCTGATCAGCGGCCCGTTGACCGACCGTTTCGGCCGCCGTCCCGTATTGCTGGCGGGACTGTTTCTGTACGTGCTGGCTACCGTGGCCTGCGCCCTGGCCGACAGCATCGGTGTGCTGATCATCGCCCGCCTGTTCCAGGCCCTGGGCGGATGCTGCACCACGGTGATCGGTCGGGTGATCGTGCGCGACTATTTCGACCGCGATGAACAGGCGCGCCTGCTCGGCCTGATTTCCATGGCCATGGCCGTGTCCCCGATGGCCGCGCCGGTGCTGGGCAGCCTGATGTTGCCCTTCATCGACTGGCGCGGCCTGTTTGTACTGCTCGGCGTGATCGGTGCAGTGCTCTACCTGGTGGTGTACCGCCGCCTGCCCGAAACCCGCCCGGCCGATGTCGCCGCCGCGCCGCCGGGCAACCTGCTGCGCCTCTACGGCCAGTTACTGCGCGACCGCTATTTCCTGCGCTATTCCCTGGCGATCGGCTGTGTGTACAGCACCTATTTCCCGTTTATCAGTGAGTCGTCGGCGCTGCTGCAGCGGGGTTTTCACCTGTCGGCCACGGCCTATGCACTGGTGTTCGCGGCCACCATCAGCGGCTACATGCTCGGCGCAAACCTGTTCCGCAGGCTGGTGCGGCGCTTCGAGCCGGACCGTTTGATCCATGCCGCTATCGGCTTGAACGTGCTGGGCAGTGTGATACTTGCAGCGGCCACCACCGCCATGCCGGGGCAATGGCTGGCGATCGTGCTGCCGATGGTGGTGATCATGGTATCGGTGGGGATGGTGATTCCGGCGTGCCAACTGTCGGTGTTGCAGCCGTACGGTGCGATTGCGGGAACCGCATCGGGGTTGTTCTTCTTTACCCAGATGTTCCTCACTGCCGTGAGCAGTTGGGCCACCGGGCTGCTGTCCGACGGTACGTCGCAGCCGCTGGTGATCATGACCGCCGTTGCCAGCGCACTGTTGGCAGCAACCTGGCTGACACTCCACAAACCCAAATGTGGGAAGGAACTTGTCCCCTCCCACATCAGGCCGAGCTGAGCTCGGGATCAGTGCATGAAAATTGCGATCAGGATGATCACCGGGATCGGCACGCCGAGGAACCACAGAAGTAATGAGCGCATGGTGTTCTCCTTGAATTAACGAACGTAGGTTTCGGTTTCGACGTACACCACGGCATCGCGGCGACGGCCACCAAAGGTTGCAGCGAAACTGGCAAAGAAAGCGCCGATCAACAGGGCGACAAAGGTCCACAGCGAGGTATAGGCGGCGACTTTCGCGGCCGTTTCTGCAGCTTGCTTGGCCTTGAGCTTGGCGTCTTCCACCGCTTTACGCGCATCGCCGTAGACTTTGTCGATACGCGCTTCGGCATCGGCCTGGCTGAGGTTGGTGCGCTGGCTGATCAACTGGGCCAGGTAGGCACGGTCTTCAGCGGCGAGTTGGCCGTCATTGCTCAGGGTGCGGGTGAAAATGCGCGCAACCACGCCATGGGCAGCGTCATCACTGACGGCAACCGGGCGATCATCACGAAACAGGCTGTCGACGTAGTAGTCAAAATCGCCACCGTTGGCGCCTTTGGCTGCGCCGCCTGCGGCCTGGGTGATACCGCTGGCCGCACCGGCTGCCACGCTGGCACCGGCTTTCACGCCGCCGGTGACGACACTGCTGACCGAACCGACCACCAGCACGGCAGTGATCAGCGTGGCGACGGCCCAGGCCAGGAAACCATGGGCGGTGTCGCGAAAGTACACCTCATCGCCATGCATATTGGCCCACTTCACCCGCAGCCGGCCGGCGATATAACCACCCAATCCGGACGCGACGATCTGGGTAAAGGCCAGCCAGACAATCGTGGAAATGCCAAGCCCCTTGGCGCTGATGCCGCTGTCGGCCCACGGCGATACCGCCGAGAAACCCAGGCCGAAGCCCAGCAATACCAGAATCAGGGATAACGCAGCCGCCGCAGCGGCCCCGGCAAAGATAGCCCCCCAGGAAACCCCGGAGCGCGCGCTCGACTCTTGCAGCGTGGATGACGATGTGATCATTGTTATGGTGCTCCCGGCAGGAAAAATAGTGTTACAAGTCTCAAAAGGGACAGTGCAGGCAGCATGCCAGTCGCGCTAAAAATTAAATCCTTTGAATTTCAACAGGTTAAGTAAATTGAACTTGCCTGAACCATGCAACTTGCAAGAAATGGCTGGTGCAGGCGGGCGTAATGCATTCCCTGGGGGAGGAGATTGCTCCCCGGCCGGTACTCGCCATGAAAGTTGTGTCAGTTTTGCCAACATGAAGTTTTATTTAGGAAGCGTTCAGCCATTTCTTGGCAAAATGCCCTCACTTCTAGTGTGAATCGCTCACCAGGTAATCCTATGACCCGCATTTTGACCATCGAGGATGACGCCGTAACGGCCCGCGAGATCGTCGCCGAGCTGAGTAGCCATGGACTGGACGTAGATTGGGTGGACAACGGCCGCGAAGGCCTGGTCCGTGCCGTGAGTGGTGATTACGATCTGATCACCCTCGACCGCATGCTGCCGGAACTCGATGGCCTGGCCATCGTCACCACCCTGCGCACCATCGGCGTATCGACGCCGATCCTGATGATCAGTGCCCTCTCCGACGTCGACGAGCGCGTGCGTGGCCTGCGCGCCGGCGGTGATGACTACCTGACCAAGCCTTTCGCCTCGGACGAAATGGCCGCTCGTGTCGAAGTGCTGCTGCGCCGCAAAAGCACGGTCAAGGAGTTCGAAACCGCCCTGCGCGTGGCCGACCTGGAACTGAACCTGATCAGCCGCGAAGCCAGCCGCGCCGACCAGCCCCTGAGCCTGCTGCCCACCGAATACAAACTGCTGGAATTCCTGATGCGCAACACCGGCCAGATCCTGTCGCGGATGATGATCTTCGAGGAAGTCTGGGGTTATCACTTCGACCCGGGCACCAACCTGATCGACGTGCACATCGGCCGCCTGCGCAAGAAAATCGATCCACCGGGCCTCCCGCCGCTGATCCGCACGGTACGAGGTTCCGGTTATGTCATTGCTGAACCCCTCTAAGGGCTGGCGTTCATCCAGCAGCCGCTTGCTGGCGCTCTACAGTTCGTTGTTCGTGGCCTGGAGCTGCATCCTCATGGGGGTGCTGTATTACGAGGTCTCGGGTTACCTGAGTGACCTGTCGCGCCATTCGCTGATGCAACGCCAGCACCTGTTCCAGCGCTTCGACGGCGAAGAACTGGTGGAAGCGTTGACCACCAGCATGACCTTCGACATGAAGGGCGTGGACGCCTACGGCCTGTTCGATGAGCAGTTCCGCCCCTTGAGCGGGCCGATCCGCGCGATTCCCTCCGACCTGCCGCTGGACGGCAAGATCCACACCCTGGCCAATTGCGTCGACTCCGACGACCCCAAACTGCCCAAGGACAGCTGCGACGCCGTCGCCAGCCATACCGACGACGGCCGCTGGCTGGTACTGGTGCGCGCCAATGGCTCGCTGTTCGGTGTGACACGGATCATCTGGCATGCCCTGCTGTGGGCGCTGTCCCTGACCATTATCCCCGGCGCCGCCGGCTGGCATCTGTTGCGCCGCCGCCCGCTGCGCCGGATCCGCGGGATCCAGGCCAGCGCCGAAGCCATCGTCGCCGGCGACCTCACCCACCGCTTGCCGCTGTCCAACCGGCGTGACGAACTGGACATGCTCGCGGCCATCGTCAACGCCATGCTCGACCGCATCGAGAAACTGATGAACGAGGTCAAGGGCGTGTGCGACAACATCGCCCACGACCTGCGCACCCCATTGACCCGCCTGCGCGCGCAGCTCTACCGCATCCGCCAGGAGGCCGAGCAGGACTCCGGCTACGCGGTGAAACTGGACGATGCCATCGCCGAGACCGACACCCTGATGGCGCGCTTTCGCGGGCTGCTGCGTATCTCTGAGCTGGAAGACCACCAGCGCCGTTCCGGTTTCCTGGTGATGGACCCGCTGCCGCTGCTGCGCGAGTTGCATGACTTCTACCTGCCCCTGGCCGAGGAAGGCGAATTGCAGTTGCGACTCGAAGTCCCCGAGTCCCTGCCATGGATCACCGGCGACCGCGCCCTGTTGTTCGAAGCCCTGGCCAACCTGCTGAGCAACTCCATCAAGTTCTCTCCAGCGGGCGGCGCAGTGATCCTGCGGGGACTCAACGATGCCGGCAGCACGCGCATCGAAGTGCACGACTCCGGGCCCGGCATACCGGCGGCGGAACGCGATGCGGTGTTCCAGCGCTTTTATCGGGTGGATGAAGGCGACCAGCAAGGCGGGTTTGGGTTGGGCCTGTCGATTGTGGCCGCGATCATCAACTTGCATGGGTTCAAGCTGGAAGTGGGCACCAGCGAGCAAGGCGGCGCGCGCCTGGTGCTGGAGTGTCGCCAGCAACTGATGCCCGAAGCCTGAGTTCACCTCGGTCAATCTGGGAGGGGCTTGCCCCCTCCCACATGAGTCTTGCATTGCCGGGTAGATCGTCTCAGAAGTTGGCGCGCAACGCCTCGACCCCGCCTTTGTAAACCCCGGCAAACAGCTCTTCCACCGCCGCCTCCGTGGTACCCGCCGCCGGGGTAAACACACCGGACCACGTCACCTTCGCCGACGACTCCGTCAGCGCCTCAACCTGCAACGTCGCCAGGTAAGCACTCACCGGAAACGGCGACTCTTCAATGGTGTAGCTGTAAGTACGCCCGACGTTATCGAAGGTCTGCAAACGCTCGACGATCACACCGCCGTCGGCGGTCGTCAGATGGCGCACGCGGCCACCTTCACCAGGCTCGCTCTTGGCGATAAACGGAAGCCAGTCCGGCAGGCTGTTGAAGCCACCCACCAAGTGCCAGACCGTCTCGGCCGATACCGGGATTTCAATCACTGCAGATGCTGTTGGCACGCTAAATCTCCAAAAGTCGTAGGAAAACGTCGTGCACAGCCTGCCACGCCCCGGACTTCAATGCATCAATTCCCGCAAGCGATGCCACGCCATTCCCAACGCCAGCAGCGGCGAGCGCAACGCCTTGCCGCCGGGAAAGGTCATGTGCGGCACCTGGCTGAACACATCCAGGCCCTGGCTGTGGCCCGCGTGTATGCCTTCGGCCAGCAGCCGCGCGCACCAGTGGGTCACGTTGAGCCCATGCCCGGAATAGCCCTGGGCGTAGAACACATTCGGGTATTGCTTGAGCCGCCCGACCTGGGGGAAGCGATTGGCGGTGATGCCGATCCTGCCGCCCCACTGGAACGCGATGGCGGTGTCGGCCAATTGCGGGAACACCTTGAGCATCTTGGGCTGCATATAGGCCGCGATGTCTTTGGGATCGCGCCCCGAGTAATGGCAGGCGCCGCCGAACAACAGGCGACAGTCAGCGGACAACCGGTAGTAATCCAGGCCGACTTTCTGGTCGCACAGCGCCAGGTTCTGCGGGATCAACTGATTGGCCTGTGCAACCGACAGCGGCTCGGTGGCGATGATGTAGCTGCCAGCCGGCAGCACCTTGCCGCTCAGGCGCGGTTCCAGTTCTTCCAGATGGGCATTGCAGGCCAGTACCAGGCTGGCGGCCCGTACCGTGCCGCCAGCGCAACGCACCTGCACCGTGTCGCCGTGGATCAGTTCCAGCACTTCGGTGTGCTCAAAGATCCGCACCCCAAGGGACTCGGCCACCTGCGCCTCGCCGAGCACCAGGTTCAGCGGGTGCAGGTGCCCGGAGCCCATGTCCACCAAGGCGCCGGCATACTGCGTCGAATCCACCACGTCGCGGATGTCCTGCGGGCCCACCAGGCGGGTTTCATGCACATAACCCAGGCGCGCCAGGCTGTCCTGCTCGCCCTTGAACGCAGCGAACTGTGCAGGGGTGTTGGCCAGCTCGGCAAACCCCCAGCGCAAGTCGCAGTCGATCCCGTGCTCGCGAATGCGCTCGCCCACCAGGGCCACCGACTCGATCCCGGCCCGTTCCAGGTAACGCACGCCCTCCTCGCCCACGTACTTGGCGAACCCCGACACATCGTGGCCGATCCCGCGAATCAACTGCCCGCCGTTGCGCCCGCTGGCGCCCCAGCCGATACGCCGGGCCTCCAGCAGGATCACCGAGAGCCCGCGTTGGGCCAGTTCGATAGCGGTGTTGACCCCGGTAAAACCAGCGCCGATCACACACACATCGGCGCTCAGGTCGGCGCCCAGTGCCGGGCGCTCCGGCATGGCATTCGCCGAGGCAAGGTAGTAGGAACGGGCGTGGTCGCTGGATGGGGTCATTTGTTGGTCTTCACTTTGCTCCAGGCGCGCGTCATCAGGCGCATGGTCGCCGGGGTCGGCGTGGTGGAAATATAGAGTTTGTCGAGCACGGCCTGGGACGGGTACACCTCGGGGTTGTTCACCAGTTCAGGGGCCATGAACGCCTTCGCCGCCGGGTTGGCATTGGCGTAGCCGACCGAGGCGCTGACCTTGGCGATCACTTCAGGGTCGAGCAGGTAGTTAATGAAGGCATGGGCCTCTTTCGGGTGACTCGCATCGGCCGGGATCGCCAGCAGGTCGAACCACAGGTTGGAGCCTTCCTTGGGAATCGAGTAGGCGATATTCACGCCGTTCCTGGCTTCCTTGGCGCGGTTGGCCGCCTGGAATACATCGCCGGAATAGCCGAACGCCACGCAGATATCGCCGTTGGCCAGGTCCGAAATGTACTTGGAGGAATGGAAGTAGGTGATGTACGGCCGCAGCGTCAACAGCTTGGCCTCGGCCTGCTGGTAGTCCTCGGGGTTCTCGCTGCGCGGGTCCTTGCCCATGTAGTTGAGGATCGCCGGGAACAGCTCATCCGCCGAGTCGAGGAAGGCCACGCCGCACTGGTTGAGCTTCTTGAGATTTTCCGGCTCGAACAGCACCGCCCATGAATCGATATGGTCGATGCCCAACACCTGCTTGACCTTGTCGACGTTGTAGCCGATGCCGTTGGTACCCCACAGGTACGGCACCGAGTGCGCATTGCCCGGGTCGTTTTTCTCCAGCAGCTTGAGCAGCTTGGGGTCGAGGTTCTTGAAGTTGGGTAACTGCGAACGGTCGAGCTTGAGGAACGCGCCGGCCTTTACCTGGCGCGCCAGGAAGTGGTTGGACGGCACCACCACGTCATAGCCGGTGCGACCGGCGAGCAACTTGCCCTCCAGGGTTTCGTTGGAATCGAACACGTCGTAGATCACCTTGATGCCGGTTTTGGCCTGGAAATCCGCCAGGGTGGTCTCGCCGATGTAGTCGGTCCAGTTGTAGACGCTCACCGTCGGCGCGGCTTGGCCGGCACCGCTGAACGCGGCCACCAGGGCCAGCGGAAGAAGCTTGTTCACAAGACGCATATCGACACCCCTTTTGTGTTTTTTAGACGCTCAACAGCAGGAACTCGCGCTCCCAGGAACTGATCACCCGCTTGAAATTCTCGTGCTCGGCGCGCTTGACCGCGACGTAGCCGCGCACGAACTTGTCGCCCAGGTACTGCTTGACCGTGTCGCAGTCCTCCATCCGCGCCAGGGCGTCTTCGAGGGTGAACGGCAGGCGCAGGTTGCGGCGCTCATAGGCGCGGCCTTCTACCGGGGCGCTGGGTTCGATCTGTTCGATCATCCCCAGGTAGCCACACAGCAGGCTGGCGGCAATGGCCAGGTAGGGATTGGCATCGGCGCCCGGCAGGCGGTTTTCCACGCGCGTCGCATCCGGGCTCGAGGTGGGCACGCGCAGGCCGACGGTACGGTTTTCTTCGCCCCACTCCACATTGACCGGCGCCGAGGTATCCGGCAGGAAGCGGCGGAACGAATTCACGTTGGGCGCGAACATCGGCAACAGCTTGGGGATGTACTTCTGCAGGCCGCCGATATGGTGCAGGAACAGCGGGCTCATGTTGCCGTCGGCGTCGACGAACACCGGCTTGCCTGTGGCGATATCCACCACGCTCTGGTGCAGGTGCATGGCGCTGCCCGGCTCGTCGGCCACCGGCTTGGCCATGAAGGTGGCGGCCACATTGTGCTTGAGCGCGGCTTCGCGCAGGGTGCGCTTGAACACGGTGATCTGGTCGGCCAGGTCGAGGGCATCGCCGTGGCGGAAGTTGATTTCCATCTGCGCCGGGCCGTCTTCATGGATCAGCGTATCGAGGTCCAGGCCCTGGGCTTCGCACCAGTCGTAGACGTCTTCGAACAGCGGGTCGAACTCGTTGGCCGCATCGATGGAGAACGACTGGCGCCCGGTTTCCGCACGGCCGGAGCGGCCAATCGGGGTTTTCAGCGGCAGGTCCGGGTCTTCGCAGCGCTGGGTCAGGTAGAACTCCATTTCCGGCGCGACAATCGGCTGCCAGCCCCGGTCGGTGTAGAGCTGCAGGACTTTCTTCAGCACGTTGCGCGGCGACAGTTCGATGGGGTTGCCATGCTTGTCGAAGGTGTCGTGGATCACAATCGCGGTAGGCTCGATGGCCCACGGCACCACGTAGGTCGCGTTGGCCACCGGGCGGCAGACCATATCGATATCGGCCGGGTCCAGCAGGTCGTAGTAGATCTCGTCGTCGACAAAGTCCCCGGTTACCGTTTGCAGCAATACACTTTCCGGCAGGCGCATGCCTCGCTCATGCAGGAACTTGTTGGTGGGCGCAATCTTGCCGCGTGCGATGCCAGTCAAATCACTGATCACGCATTCGACTTCGGTAATCTTGTGTTCTTTCAGCCAGGTGTACAGCTGATCGAAGGGGGCGTTCATAAGGACCTCGTCATGGGGTGGGTGCTGCGCCGCCTTGTACTCGCGGCGCATTGAGGTCTATCTTGGGCCAGCCTTCACAGGCCATCTATCCACTTTGCACGCCCCACAGCGCACCAATAGAGTGCGCACGGATCCCCCATGACCCAGGCAACCGCTTTGCGCGTACAGGCCTTCACCACCGCTGATGTGGCCACCCAATGCCGTGCGACACCCGGCTGGGTGCAGCAATACCAGCAGATGTCCCCGGGGCATTTCGCCGGGCGCGTCCGCTACCTCGACCTGCACGGTGTGCAGGTGTACGAAGAGAGCATGAACACCCGTGTGGAGCAGCACTTCAACGCACCGCCGGGCGCGCTGGCGTTCTGTTTCGATGGCAGCGACAACGCGCTGTATCTGCTCAATGGCGAAAGCCGCAACACCTGGATCACCCCGGAAAACTACCGCGAAGTGGCGGTGGTGTTCGGCCCGCAGTTCGTGCAGCACCATGGCCTTGACGTGGCCACACTGGAAGGCCTGTTCATGGCGCCGCTGGCCTGCCAGCAGAACGCGCTGTTCAGCCGTTGGCTCAGTGGCACCCTGACGCGCTTGTCCACGGACATCGACCCGGTGTCCCTCACCCGGCAGTTGCTCGACGACTGCCTGTTCATCCTCGACAACGCCTGCGTGTGCCTGGACCGAAGCTCATTGCAAAAGCGCAGTGAAGAACGCCGCTTGATGGCGCGCATAGGCGAGTGGGCGGCGGATGCGCCGGACGAAACCGTCAACCTGTTGGAACTGGCGCGGATTGCCGGCGTACCGCTGCGCCAGTTGCAGCAAGGGTTCAAGACCTACACCGGGATGAGCCCGGCGCAGTGGTTGCGCCTGCGCCGGTTGAACGGGGCAAGGCGGGAATTGTTGAGCGGTGCCGGAACGACCGTGGCCGAGGTGGCCATGAACTGGTCGTTCTGGCATTTGGGGCGGTTCTCCAACAGCTATCGAGCGTTGTTCAAGGAACTGCCCAGCGAAACCCTGAAGCGCTCAATCTGAAATGCATCTGAAAATGTGGGAGGGGCTTGCCCCCGATGGCGATGGCTCAGTCAACATCTCTGTATCTGAACTACCGCAATCGGGGGCAAGCCCCCTCCCACATGGAATTGCATTTCAAGACTGGGATTTCAGGAAGGTTGAGATTAGTTGGTTAACCCGTTCCGCCGCCTCCAACTGCACCATATGCCCCTGCCCCGGCAGAATCTCCACCTGGGCCTCCAACCCCTGGGCATGGTCGGCCGGGATGATTGCATCGTCACTGCCCCAGATCACCAGGCTCGGTTGCTCCCCCACTACGTTGCGCAAATCCAGGCGCTGGCGCCCACCCTCGAACAACTGGGCATTGAGCTGACGAAGCGCCTGGTCCACCCCTTCCAACCGCTTGAACTTGAGCATGTCCTCCAGCATCTGCCGCGTCACCAGCGCCGGGTCGCTGAACAGTTGCACCAGTTGCGGCTTGAGCGCGTTGCGGTTGTTGGCTTCGGTGAAACCTTGCAGATAATCGCCGTTGATATCCGCCCCCAGCCCGGCGCTGGCGATCAGGGTCAGCGAGGCAACGCGCGCCGGAGCCTGACGGGCGACCGTCAGGCTGACCAAGCCGCCCATGGAGTGCCCGGCCAGGTGCACGCGGTCGAGCTTGAGGTGATCGAGCAAGGCCAGCACGGCCTGGCTCAGCTCTTCGGCGTCACCGGTTTGCAGATGCTTGCCCGACTCGCCATGCCCCGGCAGGTCCAGGGCGATCACCCGGCGCTCGGCGGCCAGGGCCGGTTGGTTGAACAGCCAGTTGTTCAAGTCGCCGCCAAAGCCATGCACCAGCATCAGCGGCGTGCCGCCCTCGCCCAGGTCGAGATAGCGCAGCAAACGCCCGCCCACCTCGACCTTCTGCGCACTCGGCCCGGTGGCTTCGGCTTCGGCGCTGCTTGAGACGAACCCGGCGTTGAAGCTTTCGATCACCGCATCGATCTCCGCCTCGCTGGCCTCGCCTTCCACCACGACCCCCAGCAGCGCGCCCACCGGCAAGGTCTCGTCGCTCAGCGCCAGCACGCGGCGCAACACACCGCTGAACGGCGCCTCGACGCTGCTGGAGATCTTGTCGGTCTCGACGTCCAGCACTTCCTCGCCCTTCTCCACCCGGTCGCCGGGCTGCTTGAGCCAGACGTCGATGCGGCCTTCGGTCATCGACAGCCCCCACTTGGGCATGGTCAAGGTATGGATCATGCGGCGTTCCTCTTGTCGGCGATCTTCAGCACGGCGGCCTCGATCTTCGCGGCGTTGGGGATGTACAGGTCTTCCAGCGCATCGGAAAACGGCACCGGCGTGTGCGGCGCGGTGACCATCTCGATCGGCGCACGCAGGAACGAGAAGCCCTGCTGGGCTACCAACGCACTGATGTCGGTGGCGATGGAACAGCGCGGGTTGGACTCATCGATCACCACCAGGCGCCCGGTTTTCTCCACGCTCTCGAGGATGCTGTCTTCGTCCAGCGGGCTGGTGGTGCGCAGGTCCAGCACTTCGCAGTCGATGCCCTGGCGTGCCAGGTTGGCCGCGGCTTCCAGGGCGATATGCACCATGCGGCCGTAGGTCACCAGGGTCACGTCGCGGCCTTCGCGCACAAAGTTGGCTTCGCCGAAGGGCACGGTGTACAGCTCTTCCGGCACCTCACCTTGGAGGCTGTAGAGCATCTTGTGTTCGAGGAAGATCACCGGGTCGTTGTCGCGGATCGCCTGGATCAGCATGCCCTTGGCGTCATAGGGCGTGGCCGGGCACACCACCTTGAGCCCGGGAATGTGCGTCCACATCGAGGTGAGCATCTGCGAATGCTGGGCGGCGGCGCGCAGGCCGGCACCGTACATGGCGCGCACCACCAGCGGCGTGGTGGTCTTGCCGCCGAACATGTAGCGAAACTTGGCGGCCTGGTTGAGCAACTGGTCGAGGCAGCAGCCGATAAAGTCGACGAACATCAATTCGCACACCGGGCGCATGCCACGGGTGGCGGCGCCGACGGCCATGCCGACGTAGCCGACTTCGGACAACGGCGCATCGAGTACCCGGTCCGGAAACTCCGGGTACAGGCCCTTGGTCACCCCCAGCACACCGCCCCAGGCGTCCTGCTCGCCGGGGGAACCGGTGCCGCCGGAGACATCCTGGCCGATAATGAACACGCTCTGGTCCCGGCGCATTTCCTGGGCCAGGGCTTCGTTGATTGCCTGCTGATAGCTGATTTTGCGAGCCATGAAATTCTCTCCGAGTCTTGTAGTTATTAGCGGTAGGCGACGTAGACATCACTGAGCAGGTCGGCGGCCTGGGGCTTGGGATCGGACTTGGCCAGGCGCACGGCGTCGTCGATCAACTGCGCGACCTCACCGTCGATACGTTCGAACTGCGCGGCATCGAGCCAGCCTTCGGCATTGCAGCGCTGGCGGAACAGTGCGAGGCAGTCGTGGGATTCGCGCAGGTTCTTCACCTCGTCCGGGCCACGATAGGTTTGTGCATCGCCTTCGAAGTGGCCGTAGAAGCGGCTCAGCTTGACTTCCACCAAGGTCGGCCCGTCGCCCTGGCGCGCACGCTCCACCGCCACGCCCAACGCCGCGTGTACGGCAAAGAAGTCATTGCCATCGACAATCACCCCCGGCATGCCGAAGCCCACCGCCCGCTCGGCAATGTCCTTGCACGCCACCGACCAGCCGGAACCGGTGGCCTCGGCATAGCCGTTGTTCTCGGCGACGAACAGGCACGGCAGTTTCATGATCGACGCCAGGTTCATCGCCTCGAACACCGCGCCCTCGTTGGAGCCGCCGTCGCCGAAAAATGCGACCGCCACGCCCTGGCTGCCCTTGAGCTTGGAGGCCAGCGCGGCGCCCGCCGCCAACGGCGCACCGGCCCCGACAATGCCGTTGGCACCGAGCATGCCCTTCTCCTGGTCGGCGATGTGCATGGAGCCGCCCTTGCCGCCGCACACCCCGGTTTTCTTGCCGTAGATCTCGGCCATCATGCCGAACACATCCACGCCCTTGGCGATGCAATGGCCATGGCCACGGTGGTTGGAGGCGATGCAATCTTCATCGTTGAGGTGGGCCATGACCCCGGCTGCGCTGGCTTCCTGGCCGGCATACAGGTGCACGAAACCGGGGATCTCGCCGGTGGCGAATTCCACATGCAGGCGTTCTTCGAAATCACGGATGGTGCGCATCACGGTGTAGGCATGCAGCAATTGATCGGTGGACAGGTGGGTGGACATCTTATTGTTCTCCAGGTTGTCTCGACACACAAAAGGCTGGCTGCGGCCAGTTGCAAGTGGTTCAGCACAGCCTGTGCCAAGGTGCGATGAAACCTGGCAAAGCCTTGATCCAGAGCAGTGCCGTGCGGTTGTGCCGGGACGGTATGCCTGTGCAGAATGAGACGGTGCATTGCACTGTGCAGGCGGCGTCTCGGCCGGAATGAGACGCCGCGTCTCACGCGGGGCTGTTGGTCAGGTCGCCCTTGTCCCCTCGCGCCCACGGGCGCTTAATGGCGGGCATAACAACAAAGATCGAGAACCGGAGGCCTTATGCTCGCCGCGAACTCCAGGGAACACGTCGACTGCGTCAGTCGCGTGGTCCGCAATGCCGATCGCCTGCCCCAGGCGCCGGTGCCGTCGCTGATTTTCGATTCCTGGCGGCGCTCCATGGAACAACACCACCTCGACCCCGGCTCGCTGCAGGGGCCCCGTATCCTTACCGAACCCTTGCTCAAGGAATGCCGCGAACGCGCCGAGCTGTTCATGCGCATCGCCGGCGAAGAAGTCGGGCAACTGCACCACCGGGTGCGCCACGCCGACTACTGCGTGATGCTCACCGACGCCCAGGGCCAGACCATCGACCACCGCGTCGACAGCACCATTCGCAGCGACTGCCGCAAAGCCGGCCTGTACCTCGGCACCTGCTGGTCGGAAGCCGAGGAAGGCACCTGCGGCGTGGCCACGGTGCTGACCAGCAAAGCCGCAGTGACCGTGCACAAGCGCGACCACTTCCGCGCCGCCTTCATCAGTTTGACCTGCTCCGCCGCACCGATCTTCGACCCCCAGGGCAACCTGCTGGGGGTGATGGATGCCTCGGCGCTCAAATCCCCGGATGACCGGCGCAGCCAGCACCTGGTGCGGCAGATGGTGGCCCAGAGTGCCCAGGCCATCGAAAACGCCTTCTTCATGCACAGCGCCCGCGAGCATTGGGTACTCCAGGCCCACAGCACACCGGGCTATGTGGACAGCCAGCCCGACCTGCTGCTGGCCTGGGACCAGGATGGGCGCCTGCACGCGCTGAACAGCAAGGCGCGCCAGGCACTGCGCCGGCGTTTCGGCCAGGTGCCGGCGCATATCGGCGAGGTGTTCGACCTGGATGCATTGCGCGCGGCCACCGATCAATCGACCCAACATCTGCAATGGCTGGGCGAGCCTGGCGTGCTGCACGTGCGGGTCAACGCCCCGCGCCGCAAACCGGCACGGCCCGTTGCGCACACCCAGGTCGACCCACGGGTGGAAGAACACCTGCGCCTGGCCGTGCGTGTCAAGGACCGCAACCTGCCGGTGCTGGTGCAGGGTGAAACCGGCGCCGGCAAGGAAGTTTTCGCCCGCCAACTGCACGAACGCAGCGCCCGGCGAACAGGCCCCTTTGTCGCGGTGAACTGCGCGGCGATCCCCGAAAACCTGATTGAAAGCGAGCTGTTCGGCTACGTGGCCGGAGCCTTTACCGGTGCCTCCAGCAAAGGCATGCCGGGGCTGTTGGTGCAGGCCGATGGCGGCACCCTGTTCCTCGATGAAATCGGCGATATGCCGCTGGCGTTGCAGACGCGCCTGCTGCGGGTGATGGCCGAGGGTGAAGTCGCGCCCCTGGGCGGGGCCAAGACCCGCACGGTGGACATTCAGGTGATCTGCGCCAGCCACCGCGACCTGGCCGTGCTGGTCAGCGACGGGCGCTTTCGCGAAGACCTGTACTTCCGCCTCGGCTGTGCACGCTTCTGCCTGCCGCCGCTGCGCGAGCGCAGTGACAAACTGGCATTGATCAACCGGCTGGTGGAGCAGCAAGCGCGCGGCAGCGGCATCTCGGTAGGCATCGGCCAGGCCGCGCTGGAACGCCTGCTGGGCTATGCCTGGCCGGGCAATGTGCGCCAGCTGCACCATGTGCTGGCGTATGCCTGTGCAGTGTGTGAAGGCGGCACGATTCAGCTGGCGGACTTGCCGGTGGAAGTGCGTGGGGAGCAGGTCGAGACGCTGGCCGAACACAGCGTCAGCCCGGAACGCCAAGTGGTACTGGATGCCTTGATCCGGCATCGCTGGAAGCCGTTGCCGACGGCGCAGGCGCTGGGGATTTCCCGGGCCACCCTGTACCGCCGAGTCAACCGGTTGGGCATCGACATGCCCGGCAAGCACTGACACAACAGGGTCACCCATGTGGGAGGGGCTTGCCCCCTCCCACATTTAACACCGTCGGCCTTGGGAGATCAGCGATAAACCAGCCCACCGTCGATCAAGGGCGCCTGTCCGGTCATGTAATCCGCATCCGGCCCGGCCAGGTAGGCCACCAACCCCGCCACATCCTCCGGCGTTTCCGCACGGCCCAGGGCAATCCCATCCACATACTGCTTGTAGGTCGCACCCACTTCGGCGCCGGTAATCTCGGCCATGCGCTTGTCGATCTCCACCCACATGTCGGTGCCCACTACGCCCGGGCAATAAGCGTTGACCGTGATCCCGGCGCTCGCCAGTTCCTTGGCCGCCGCCTGGGTCAAGGCGCGCACGGCGAACTTGGTGGCCGAGTACACGCCCAGCAGCGCGAAGCCTTCGTGGCCGGCGATGGAACAGGCATTGATGATCTTGCCCTTCTGCTTGAGCGCCTTGAATTTCCTGCCTGCAGCCTGGATACCCCACAACACGCCCTGCACGTTGATGCCCAGGGTGCGCTCGACCTGTTCCGGGCTGACGTCCAGCAGCGCGTCGATCTGCGCGACCCCGGCGTTGTTGACGATAATGTCGAAGCCGCCGAGGGCCTGGTGTGCGTGTTCGACCGCCGCCACTACCTGGTCGCGCTTGGACACGTCGGCGATAAACACCGAGGCCTTGCGCCCCAGGGCCACGACTTCGGCGGCCACGGCTTCGAGCTTGGCGCCATTGATGTCGACCAGGGCGATGTCGGCACCGTCCTGTGCCAGGCGCAGGGCGATGGCCCGACCAATGCCCTGCCCGGCGCCGGTCACCAGTGCAACTTTTCCAGCGATACCCATGATGATCTCCTGCAAGGGTTAGAGAAGTCCTGTCTATCGCAGGTGGGCACGCAGGCTGTCGAGAGGCACGTCATTCAGTGGGCGGGCTGAGACGGGACGTCTCACTTGTAAAACCGGGCGGTTATGCCTAGCTTATGCGCCCCCCGCCCTGCGCTTTAAGGCCCTCCCCCATGGTTTTGCGTTTTCGTCCTGTCGTCAGTACACGTTTCGCCCTCGGCCTGCTGCTCAGCGGCGGGATCGGCAACAGTTGGGCGGCACAACTCGAGCTGCCGGCGTTGCAAGTCCAGGGCGAGGACACGTCAGGCTATCGCGCAGACACCGCCTCGGTCGGCGGCTTCAACGAGGCGCCGCTGCTGGACACTCCTGCCTCGATCACGGTGATCAATGCGGCGCTGATCAAGGACCAGCAAGCGCGCCTGCTCAGTGAAGTGCTGCGCAACGACGCTTCGGTGGGCGATAGCTACGCCCCCATCGGCTACTACGAAAATTTCGTGGTGCGCGGTTTCTCGCTGAATGCGGCGAGCAGCTACAAGATCAACGGGCGCACCATCACCGGCGAGCAGAACGTCGCCCTGGAAAACAAGCAGCAGGTGGAAGTGCTCAAGGGCCTGGCCGGTTTGCAGAGCGGGATTTCCGAGCCCAGCGGCGTGATCAACTACGTGACCAAGCGTCCGGAAGACGTGCGCCAGGTGACGGTGTCCACCGATGACCGCGGCAGTGGCTATATCGCCACCGATGTGGGTGGCTGGTTTGGCAGCGAGCAGCAATTCGGCCTGCGGGCCAACGTCGCCCATGAAGACCTCAATGCCTATGTGGAGCACGCCAACGGCCAGCGCGACTTTGTGTCCCTGGCCTTCGACTGGAACATCAGCCCCGACGCGGTGCTGCAACTGGACGCGGAATACCAGAACAAGCAACAGCGCTCGGTACCGGGCTACCAGTTGCTGGGCGGCACCGAGGTGCCCCACGACGCCTCGCCGAAAAAACTGCTGGGCCACCAGAGCGGTTCCAGGCAGGTCGGCATCGATTCGCTGAACCTCAACGGCAGGTTCGAGTACCGCTTCAGCGACCAGTGGAAAGGCAGCGTCAGCGCCGCGCGCAGCAAGGTGGTGATCGATGACTACAGTTCGTTTGCCTGGGGCGGCGACACCAACGGTGTCGGCAACCACTTCACGCCCGAAGGCAACTACGACGTCTACGACTACCGCAGCCCCGACGACACCCGCCGTGACGATGAAGTCCAGGCGGCGATGACCGGCCTGTTCGACACCGCAGGCATCGGCCATGAACTGACCTTCGGCACCAGCGCGTTTCGCCGGGTGATCGACAAGCGCAAGTCCGTCAACGAGTACATCGGCACGGCCAATATCGACGCTGACGCGCCGACGTTCACGCCCACCGACAAGCCGTTGAACGACAGCCATCGCACCCTCGACAGCCGCCAGTATGGCCTGTTCATCACCGACCGCATCCGCCTCAACGAGCACTGGCAAACCCTCCTCGGTGGCCGCGAAGTGCGCCTGGATGAAAAAGCTTTCGACGGCGTCACTGGCAACCAGGCCCGCCACACCCAGCAATACGTGTTCCTGCCCCAGGCATCGTTGATCTACAAACCGGTGGAAAACATCTCGCTGTACACCAGCTACAGCAAAGGCCTGTCCCTGGGCGGCACCGCCCCCTGGTTTGCCAGCAACGCCGATGAAACCCTGGCCCCGACCACCTCGCGGCAAATCGAGGCCGGGGTGAAATACGACTGGCGTCGCATCAGCTTCGCCGCCGCTGTGTTCCAGACGCGCCAGGCCTACCAGTACGCCAAGCCGGATGGCGCCGGCCAGTTCACCTACGTGCAGCAGGGCGAACAGAAAAACACCGGCGTGGAACTGTCGGCCAACGGCTGGGCCACCGAGCGCCTGCAGATTTCCACCAGCGTGGCGGCGATTCGTGCACGGGTCAGCGGCAGCGGCACACCGGCATACGAAGACCACCAGGCGATCAACGTGCCCAAGCTGCGCGCCAGTGTGTACGCCGATTATGCGTTGCCGTGGGTCAATGGCCTGGCGGTGCTCGGCGGCGTGCAATACAGCGCCAAGAAGTACGCCAATCGTAGCGGCAATGTGGAGGTGGGGGATTACGCGGTGGTCAACGTCGGCAGCCGCTACACCACCCGGGTCGACGGCTACGAGACGGTGTTGCGCCTGAGCGTCGACAACCTGTTCGACAAGCGCTACTGGCGCGACGCGGGCGAGTACATGGGCGATGACTATCTGTTCCAGGGCGCGCCGCTGACGGCGCGCCTGAGTGCTTCGGTGAACTTCTGACACTTACTGCTGTGGCGAGCGGGCTTGCGAATCGTCGCACCGCCCGCGTTGGGGTGCGAAGCGCCCCTGATGAAGACGAATGGGGTATATCAGGCACTCCTCTGCGCCTGGTTTTGGGGCTGCTGCGCAGCCCAGCGCGGGACAAGCCCGCTCACCACAAAAGAGCCGTCTTCAACCGCCTTATTCAGGCATCTTGCGGAAACCTACCGCGAGGCGGTTCCAGCTGTTGATGGTGGCGATGGCCACGCTCAGGTCGACTTGCTCCCGGGGGCTGAACTCGGCGGCGAGCGCGGTGAAGTCTGAGTCCGGGGCGTGGGTCTGGCTCAGCAGCGTCAGGCTCTCGGCCCAGGCCAATGCCGCGCGTTCACGCGGGGTGAAGAATGGCGTTTCGCGCCAGGCCGACAAGGTGTACAGGCGACGCTCGGTCTCGCCACCCTTGCGGGCATCGGCGGTGTGCATGTCCAGGCAAAAGGCACAGCCGTTGATCTGTGAGACCCGCAGGCGGATCAGCTCCAGCAATGGCAGTTCGATGGAGAGTTTGCCGACGGCGGCTTCCAGGGCGAGCATGGCTTTCATGGCGTCTGGGGAAGCGGTGTAGAAATCGGTACGGGCTTGCATGGGGAACTCCGGAACGGTGGGAAGTGGTGGCTAGGTTAGCCACCGGGCCGTAGGGGAGAAATAGCCAATTACGGGGAAGAACAGGTGACCAATGGCGCGATCAACCTGGTAATGGAATTACCCGCAACGGTCGCACCGACTTATAGGAAAAACTCGAATAGATCTCCTTGACGCACGGCAGCGTCTGCAACACCTCCCGCGCAAACTCGCCGAACGACTCCAGGTCCCTGGCCACCACCTCGAGCAAAAAGTCATAGCGTCCCGACACGTTATGACAGGCCACGATTTCCGGAATATCCAACAGGCGTTGCTCGAACGCCCGGGCGATTTCCTGGGTGTGGCTCTCCATCATGATGCTGACAAACGCCGTCACCCCATACCCCAGCGCCTTGGGCGAGAGGATCGCCTGGTAGCCGCTGATCACCCCGCTTTCCTCCAGGTTCCTGACCCGTCGCCAGCACGGTGAAGTGGTCAGGGACACGCGGTCGGCCAGCTCGGCCACGGTTAAACGGGCATTACCCTGCAGGGCGTTTAATAGCGCTTTGTCGGTGCGATCCAGCGTGATGGGCATGACGTGCCTCTGTTTATTGTTTTTAGCGAGTTTTCATCCCAGGACAAGGGATTTGTCGGCAAAGTTTGGAAAATACGGCCGTGGTTATAAGCATAGCATTGTAGGAAATAAGGAGCGCCCGACATGAACACTAAACACTATGCATTCGGCTTTTCCACCCGTGCCATCCACCACGGCTACGACCCCAAGGACCACCACGGCGCACTCGTGCCGCCGATCTACCTGTCGGCCACGTTTGCCTTTCCCACCGCCGAATACGGCGCCGCCTGTTTCGCCGGCGAGGCCGGCGGCCATTTCTATACGCGCATTTCCAACCCGACCCTGGCGCTGCTGGAGTCCCGCATGGCCAGCCTGGAAAACGGCGAGGCGGCGGTGGCGTTCAGTTCGGGCATGGGCGCGATTGCCGCGACGTTCTGGACCCTGCTGCGCCCAGGCGATGAGGTGATCGTCAGCCAGACGCTCTACGGCTGCACCTTCGCCCTGCTGCATCACGGTATCGGCGAATTCGGCATCAAGGTGCGCCACGTGGACCTCACCGACCTGGCGGCCCTGCAAGCGGCACTCAGCCCCGCCACCCGCATGATCTACTGCGAAACCCCGGCCAACCCCACCCTGCAACTGGTGGACATCGCCGCCGTGGCCGCCCTCGCCCATCAACAGCCGAACGTGACCGTGGTGGTGGATAACACCTACTGCACGCCGTACCTGCAACGCCCCCTGGAACTGGGCGCCGATGTGGTGGTGCACTCGGCCACCAAGTACCTCAGCGGCCATGGCGACATCACCGCCGGCATCGCCGTGAGCAACCAGGCCCTGGCCCAGCGCATTCGCCTGCAAGGCCTCAAGGACTTGACCGGCGCGGTGATGTCGCCCCAGGACGCTTCGCTGTTAATGCGCGGCCTCAAGACGTTGGCCCTGCGCATGGACCGCCATTGCAGCAGCGCCCAGGCCGTGGCCGAAGCCTTGCAGGCGCATCCCGCCGTGGAGTGGGTGACGTATCCGGGGCTGCGCGGCTTCGCGCAACACGCATTGGCGGCGCGGCAGATGAGCCAGGCCGGCGGCATGATCGCCTTCGAACTCAAGGGCGGGATCGACAGCGGACGACGCTTCATGAATGCCCTCAAGCTGTTCACCCGCGCGGTCAGCCTGGGCGACGCCGAGTCACTGGCCCAGCACCCGGCGAGCATGACCCATAGCACCTACACCCCTGAAGAACGCGCGCACCACGGCATCAGCGAAGGCCTGGTGCGTTTATCGGTGGGGCTTGAGGACGTCGCCGACCTGTTGGCGGACGTGCAGCAGGCGCTGGCCAAGTGCACCCGCGCCTTGCCACGCCAAGCGCTCAAGCCTCTCGCACCCTCACCTTCAAATGCCGCGCATACCAAGGCCGCTTCGGCACGCGCTTGAACAGGCCCTGCAACAGGTGCTCGTCCTCGCCAAAGGTAATGCGCAAGGCGAGCTTCATGGTCTCCGGGTCCATCTCCATCGACTTGCCCATCTGCAACCCCGGGGTGGTGCTGCAGCCATGGGTGTCCGGGCCCAGCCACGGGTCGTCGACTTCGACCCAACGCCCCGGGGCGAACCAGGCCACGCCGTTGACGTCCAGGCGCCTGACTTCGCCGGGGTTGAAGCGTTCGTGGGCGCGATACCAGTCTTCGATACGGTCGTCGATCCAGCCGTGGAAGTGCCAGAACACCGGGTTTACATGGGATGAAAACGGGTCGCCGAGGAAGTCGTTTTCCGCCGCGTACCAGCGCGGGGCAAAGTCTGCCGGGTCGCGGGCCAGGGGGACCGGCGCGCCGTTGGACGGGTCGCGGGGCACCGAGGCCCAGCGCATGTGCAGCCAGTCGTGCAGGCCCAGTTCCATTTCGGAGCCGAGTTGGCCCAAGGTCAGTCTGGCCAGGTAGCGCGGGTCGCGGTACTGCGATTCCCAGACCTGGAAGTTGCTGTGGTAGGTCTCGGCGGCCTTGATGTCGCTGACCCACTGGGTGTATTCGCTGTCGTCCGGGGCTGACCAGGTGGGCGGCAGCGCGAAGCCGTCGTGGTTGTCGAAGTAACGCAGGAAACCCAAGCGGTCGCGCTCCAGCGCCGGTTGCGGTTCGGGGAATACGGGCCACGAGGGCAGATCCTGCATGGAACGCGCGGTGCCGAGCATATGCCGGTGCATGAAGAAGAAATCGATGCCCGAGCCGTTGCGGTCTTTGTGTTTGCCACGGGCGTCACGCTCCTTGCCGCGCGGGCCGGGTTGCCAGCCGATGCCGCGCAGGGCGTCGCGTTTTTCTTCGGAGAGTTTGTGCCACTGGTCACGGGTGGCGTGCCACAGCTGGTGAAACAGGCGGTGCTCCGGGGCAATCAGCCAGGCCAGCAGGGTCGGGTTGAGGCCGATGCGTTGGCGGGCTTCGGGAAACAGCTGTTTGTGGGCGATAAAGCGGTTGTCACGTTCGGTCAAGGCCAGGGGCCGATCAAGGTCGAGGATGTGCCCGCTGAGGGTGCCGCTGCCGGCGTTGGCAAAGTCGGCCCAGACTTCATCGAGGGTCATCTTGAACTCATAGGCGGGCCGGCCGTCGAGGGCATCGCGGTCGATCAGGCGCCAGTAGAGCAAGGCGCCCTCGCCCGTCAGCAGGTCACCCAGCACGCGGTAGCGCGGTTCGCCTTCGCTGCGCAGGTTGGCGGCGGTGTCCAGGTAGCCGCGCAGGCCACGGCCACGGGGGGCGATGTCGAGCAACAGTTCCAGGCCTTGCAGCGGCAGGCCCTTGAGGCCGGCATCGCGGCCTTCCAGGCGCAGGCGCCACACCCCGCGCAAGGTGTTGGCCAGATGCTGCCCGGCGGTGTCGGCCAGGTCCACGGTGGCTTCGCCGGGGGTGATGGGGAATTCTTCTTCGCGCGTCAACTCGCGATGGGCATAGAAAGCGGCCGGCACAGCCGCGCCGGTCAGCGCCAAGCCTGCGATGAACCCACGTCGAGAGATGGTCATTGTCTACCTTAGGAAACGGCTTTATCAGAGCTAGAACGTTTGCAGGCCGGGGAAATTTACCGCCCTGCCCGCGCCGCCTAAATTTCCCCGCGCACCACTCGTTCTTCCCTGATAGCGAAGGCCTCAACTGACTGAGATGGCAATGACAAAACCACGTTCGAAAAAGGCGCTGTACATCGGCGTGCCGCTGGCACTGGCCATCGGTGCCGGCGCAGGCTTCCTGGCCTGGGATCACTGGTTCAAGGGCAATGCCGGCTACCCGCTCGCCGTGATCAAGCAGGCCAATGAACTGCAGGACCGCCTGCTGTCGTTCGACAGCCACATCACCGTGCCCATGGACTTCGGCACCGCCGGCAACGAGGCGGACAAGGACGGCAGCGGCCAGTTCGACCTGGCCAAGGCGGCACGCGGTCGCTTGTCCGGCGCAGCCCTGACGATCTTCGGCTGGCCGGAAATCTGGAATGGCCCCAATGCCCCGCACAGGCCTACTGACGGCTTTGTCGAGGAAGCCCGCCACGAGCAGGAGGTGCGCTACAAGATCATCTCCGGCATGGTGCGTGACTTCCCCAATCAGGTCGGCATCGCCTATACCCCGGATGACTTTCGACGCCTGCATGGCGAAGGCAAGTTCGCGATTTTTATCAGCATGCTCAACGCCTACCCCCTGGGCAATGACCTGAACCAGCTGGACCTGTGGGCCGCCCGTGGCATGCGCATGTTCGGCTTCAGTTATATCGGCAATAACGCCTGGTCCGACTCATCGCGCCCACTGCCGTTTTTCAATGATTCCGTCGATGCCCTCGAAGGCCTGTCGGACATCGGCAAGCAAGCAGTGCAGCGCCTCAATGACCTGGGGGTGATCATTGACGTGTCGCAGATGTCGACCAAGGCCCTGGAGCAAGTCGCGCACCTGAGTCGCACGCCGATGGTGGCGTCCCACTCGGCACCGCGCGCGTCGGTGGACATCCCGCGCAACCTCAGCGACAAGGAACTGCAACTGATCAAGAACAGTGGCGGCGTGGTGCAGGTGGTGGGCTTCCCGGCCTACATACGCCCCCTGAGCCAGCCGACCCAGGACAAACTCAACACCCTGCGCGCGCGTTTCGACCTGCCGCCGCTGCCCAACCTGGCCATGGCCCTGATGCCGGGGGACGCGATCATCGCGGCATGGCCGGAGCAGAAGTTCGGCCAGTACGCCCAAGGGCTGTACGGGATTCTTGAGGAAGAACCCAAGGCCACGCTCAAGGACTGGGGCGACGCCGTCGACTACACCGTGCGCAAGATCGGGATCGATCACGTCGGCATCGCTTCGGACTTCAACGACGGCGGAGGTATCGACGGCTGGAACAACGTCGGCGAAATCCGCAACGTCACCGCCGAACTGATCCAGCGCGGCTACTCCGAAGCCGACATCGCCAAGCTGTGGGGAGGCAACTTCCTGCGGGTCTGGGACCAGGTACAAAAAGCCGCCAGACCCTTGGCCAACCGCTAATCACCTAGAAGCAAGTCCATGACTGACCGCCGTACGTTTCTCAAGCAGGCCGGGGTATTCGCCGCCAGCCTGCCATTGGGCGCTGCACTCATCCCGCAGGCACTGGCTGCCACCACCACGGATGACCCATGGACGGGGTTCAAGCAGCTGTTCAACCAGGACCCGGATTACCTGCACTTCTCCAACTTCCTGGTGGCCTCGCACCCCAGGCCGGTACGCGAGGCCATCGAGCGTTACCGCGCCCAGATCGACCGCAACCCAGGGCTCGCCATGGACTGGGACCTGGAGGAAACCTGGAAGCGCGAAGGCCAGGTACGCGAATGGGCCGGCCGCTACCTCAAGGCCACCCCGGCGCAGATCGCCCTGACCGGCAGCACCTCCGAAGGCCTGGCGATGATCTATGGCGGCATCAAGGTGCGCCCGGACCAGGAAATCCTCACCACCGTGCATGAGCATTACGCGACCCAGAACGTGCTGGATTTTCGCGTACTCAAGGAAGGCACCCAGGTGCGCCGGATCAAGCTGTTCGAGCGGGCCAGCCAGGTCTCTGCCGATGAAGTGCTGGGGAATATCCAGCGCAATATCCGACCCAACACCCGCGTGCTGGGCATGACCTGGGTACAGTCCGGCAGCGGCGTGAAACTGCCCATCGGCGAGATCGGCAAGCTGGTGGCGGCGCACAACCGCAACCGCGACGACAAGGACCGCCTCCTCTATGTGGTGGATGGCGTGCATGGTTTCGGCGTGGAAAACCTCGATTTCCCCGACATGCATTGCGACTTCTTTATCGCCGGTACCCATAAATGGATGTTCGGTCCGCGGGGTACCGGGCTGGTGTGCGCGCGCAACCCTGAAAACACCTACGTCACGCCCATGGTGCCGACCTTCTCCGAAGACAAGGACTTCGCCACCATCATGACCCCCGGCGGCTATCACGCCTTCGAGCATCGCTGGGCGGCGGATGAGGCCTTCAAGCTGCACCTGCAACTGGGCAAGGCGCCGGTCCAGGCGCGCATCCATGGGCTGAACGCCGAACTCAAGGCGCAATTGCTGGCGCACCCGCAGATCGAACTGGTCACGCCGCGCAGCCCCGAACTGTCTGCCGGCTTTACCTTCTTCCGGGTCAAGGGCCAGGACAGTGATCGGGTGGCGGCCTACATGCAGAAGAACCGCGTGGTGATCGACGCGGTGGACCGCGACGTCGGCCCGGTGATCCGCACGGCGCCAGGCCTGCTCAACAACTCCGACGAAATCCAGCGCTTCATGACCCTGCTCAGCCAGCGGTTGTGACGCGCCTTTTTCCCTTTGCACGAGAGGCCCCTATGACGCCACTGCGACTCAACCCCCTGACGACCCTGGCACTGACCGCCCTGTGCGGCGCGCTGCTGCCGGGCCTGGCCCAGGCTGCCACGCCGCAACCGGGCAAAGTGTTCAAGGACTGCAAGGACTGCCCGGAAATGGTGGTACTGCCCGCCGGCACCTTCACCATGGGGACGCCGGAAGACGAAGTCGGCCGCGAGCCGGACGAAGGCCCGATGCATGAAGTGACCTTCGCCAAGCCGTTCGCCATGAGCCGCTTCCACATCACCGCCGGCGAATGGGACAGCTATATCCGCCAGACCGGGGTGAAGATCGCAGACGGCGACACCCGCCCCGGCCGCGAATGCATCGCCAGCAAGCCACGCTACCCCCAGGGCCCGCGCCAGCCGGCGGTGTGCATGGACATGGACGACATCAAGCACTATGTGGCCTGGCTGTCGAAAAAGACCGGCCAGCAGTACCACATGGTCAGCGAAGCCCAGCGCGAATACGCCGCACGCGCCGGCTCCACCGGGCCATTCCCGTTCCCGTTCGACGAGGGCAAGGGCTACAGCATCGCCAAGCATGCCAACACCTACGGCCCGGCGGACGGCTACAGCTATTCCTCGCCCGTGGGCAGCTACCCGCCGAATGCGTTTGGCATGTACGACATGCATGGCAATGTCTATGAGCGGGTGGCCGACTGCGAGCACTCCAGCTACATCGGCGCGCCCACCGACGGCAGCGCATGGATGGAGCCAAACTGCGAGGGCTACATGATTCGCGGCAATGACTGGGGCGAGGCGCCGGTGTTTTCGCGCTCGGGCAACCGCAACAACATCTATCCGCAGACACGGGGGGATTGGATTGGCTTCAGGGTCGTGCGCGATCTCTGAAGCTGACGGGATTTAATCTGGGAGGGGGCTTGCTCCCGATGGGGTGCGGCAGTCGACATCGCCATTGACTGATACTCCGCCATCGGGAGCAAGCTCCCTCCCACAGTCAAATCGTGCGCGGCTTAGACCCCCTTCTGCGCCAGCAACTCCAGGCCTTCATGCAACGCCGGGAACAGGCTGTTATTGAAGTTGTTCCAGCGCAGTTCGAGGATGGTGTCGTCCGGCGAGATTTCGGTCTTGAGCACGTCGTGGAACACTTCGCCGGAGTCGATGCCGTTGTCCACGTAGTGGAACGAGGCGCCAGTCAGGTACAGCGGTTCACACGGCTGCGTCTGCTTGGTCGCCCAATCCACCACGGCTTGTCCGCGGGCACCGTACAAGGCATTCCAGGTGGCGTAGGCACCCCGGCGTTCATAGGGCGATTCGATACGGGTAATACCGGGGTGAATGTTCATGATCCGACGGGCAAACGGCGCGCCCGGACGCACCAGTTCATCGAGGATCACCAGCAGGCCGTCCAGCACCACGATATCGGCCTTCAACTCCACCAGGGTGTCATGCAGGCGGCGTTCGAAATCCTGCTTGCCGGCAACGTGTTCCGCGCTGCCCCGAGGCAGGCGCCGATAGGTGGACGGCACGCTCAGCAGCAGATCGTTGACCAGGCGCCCCTGCACCCGCAGGTCGGCCGGGTACAGCCACTGGCGGCCGGGCTTATAGGCAAAGCCGTAGTCGGCCACCAACTGCTGGTCCCGCGGGTTCTGCTCATCGTCGTCATATATCACGCCCACCAGGTTGTAGGCCTCGCCCAGTGACGTGTCGTTGAGCGACCCCACCAGAAACTCCAGCACCGACTTCATGTAGCGCTCGTGGTCCTTGTAGGCCACCGGCTGGCCGGCCTTGTCGGCAGCGGCATTGCGCAGGGACCACACGTACACCAGGTTCTTTTTCGTCATTGTTTCGCTCTCGCTGGAAAGATCAGGCACGCGCCGATACGCGTGCGCCTACACCACAAGAACGAACCAGCCCACGCGCAATTTATCCGCCACCACCACCGCCGGGCACGCCGAGCTAAATAGTCGCGCCAATCCTTCGTTTGTCATGGGTAAGGGTCTGTGTGCCCAGCCCCCTCTTTTTCACTTTCCGGGAAGTACTTATGACCGATCCCAAGCGCGGCGCCTTCACAGGTTTGCTTGCATTGCTCAGGCCGTTTCGCACCATCGTGACGGTCTCCATCGCCCTGGGCATGGCCGGCGGCCTGGCCATCACGCTGTTGCTGGCGACCATCAATAACGCGCTGCACTCTTCCACGGGTATGACCCAGGGCGTGATCCTGAGCTTTGCGGCGCTGTGTGTGCTGGCGCTGACCAGTTCGATCGTCTCCGATATCGGCACCAACTACGTGGGCCAGCGGATCATTGCCGCCCTGCGCAAGGATCTCGGCGAAAAGGTGCTGTCGGCGCCCATCGAACAGATCGAACAGTATCGCTCCCACCGCCTGATCCCGGTGCTGACCCATGACGTCGACACCATCAGCGACTTCTCCTTTGCCTTCACCCCGCTGGCCATCGCCACCACCGTGACCCTGGGCTGCCTGGGGTACCTGGCGTACCTGTCGGTGCCGATGTTCCTGATGATGGTGGTGGCGATCGTCATCGGCAGCAGCGTGCAGTTCATCGCCGGCGCCAAGGGCATTCGTGGCTTCGACGAAGCCCGCGACCAGGAAGACGAGTTGCAACGCTACTACTCGGCAATCGCTTCCGGCGCCAAGGAGTTGCGCATCCACCGACCCCGCCGCTACCGCATGAACACCCACCGCATCCAGGAAACCGCCGACCGTATCAGCGATATCCAGGTGCGTTCGGTGAACATCTATATCGTCGCCAAGACCTTCGGCTCGATGCTGTTCTTTGTGGTCATCGGCCTGGCGCTGGCGATGCAGGCCTACAACCCGAACCCGGACCCGGCGGTGATCACCGGTTTTGTGCTGGTGCTGCTGTACATGAAGGGCCCGCTGGAACACGTGGTGGGTTACCTGCCGATCATCGGCAAGGCGCGCATTGCGTTTGCGCGCATCACCGAACTGTCCGAACGCTTCTCTTCCCCCGAACCGCACCTGCTGATGGACGGCAGCGAAGCGCCGACACCGGTGGTGCACAGCCTGGAGCTGCGCGGCGTGAGCTACAGCCCGCCGCCGGTGGAAGGCAGCCAGCCGTTCCACCTGGGGCCGATCAACCTGAGCATCAAGCAGGGTGATATCGTGTTTATCGTCGGCGAGAACGGCTGCGGCAAGACCACCCTGATCAAGCTGCTGCTGGGCCTGTATCAACCCGAGGCCGGGGAAATCCGCCTCAATGGCGAAACGGTGACCGACCCGGCGCGCGATGACTATCGCCAGCTGTTCACCACAGTGTTCGCCGACTACTACCTGTTCGACGACCTGGTCCAGGGCAGCGCCACCCAATCGCTGGACAGCGCCGCCAAGTACCTGGAGCGCCTGGAAATCGCGCACAAGGTCAGCGTCAAGGACGGCGTATTCAGCACCACCGACCTGTCCACCGGCCAGCGCAAGCGCCTGGCACTGGTCAACGCCTGGCTGGAAGAGCGCCCGGTGCTGGTGTTCGACGAATGGGCCGCCGACCAGGACCCGGCCTTCCGCCGCGTGTTCTATACCGAACTGCTGCCGGACCTCAAGCGCCTGGGCAAGACCATCATTGTGATCAGCCATGACGACCGCTATTTCGATATTGCCGACCAGTTGGTGCGCTTGAGTGCAGGGAAAGTCGTTGCGGAGTTGGAGCCCGCATAATTTTTTCCGGTTTATGCGAGTGCGAACGTCTCATATGCAGCAATGAGAATTAACCGCATTAAGTACCCATCTGCCAACACTTAAAAAAGAGAAACAACACCATGCCAGTACGGCTTGCCCTCAGCCCATTGAGCACCGCACTTTCCATGCGGCGGGCCCTGAAATTCAACGCTCTGCCCAATAGCCTGGCCCTGGCGGCCAGCCTGTCGATGGCGGGTTATGTGCAGGCGCAAGAGTTCGAATTGAACATCCCCGCGCAGCCGTTGAGTACTGCGCTGCAGGTATTTGGCCAACAGACCGACCTGCAAATCCTGTACAGCCCGGAAACCGTGCAAAACAAGCACAGCGTGGCGGTCAGCGGCAAGATGGACCCGGTACGGGCGATCGAGCAAATGCTGGGAGGGACCGGCGTCAGCTACAGCCTGCAAGGCAGCTCGATGATCATCAACGCGCCCGGCTCCGGTAGCGGCGCCCTCGAGCTTGGCGCCACCCAGATCAACGCCAACCAACTGGGTACCATAACCGAAGGTTCCGGTTCCTACACGCCAGGCACCATCGCCACCGCCACCAAGATGGTGCTGACACCGCGCGAGACGCCCCAGTCGATTTCCGTGGTCACCCGCCAGACCATGGACGACTTCGGCCTGAACGGCATCGACGACGTGATGCGCCACACACCGGGCATCACCGTCTCGACCTTCGACAGCGAGCGCACCAACTATTATTCCCGGGGCTTCCCGATCCAGAATTTCCAGTACGACGGCGTGCCGACCACCCGCAACGAAGGTTACTCGGCCGGCCAGACCCTGAGCGACATGGCGATCTACGACCGCGTCGAAATCCTCAAGGGCACCACCGGCCTGATGACCGGCGCCGGCGGCCCGGGCGGCACCATCAACCTGGTGCGCAAGAAGCCGACCGCCGAGTTCCAGGGGCATGTGGGCCTGGGCGCCGGCTCGTGGGACAACTACCGCTCGGAGCTGGACGTGAGCGGCCCGCTGACCGAAAGCGGCAACGTGCGCGGGCGTGCCGTGGCGGTGTACCAGGACAAGCATTCGTTCATCGACCACTATGAACGCAAGACCAATGTCTACTACGGCATTCTCGAATTCGACCTGTCACCGGACACCCTGCTGACCGTCGGTGCCGACTATCAGGACACCGATCCCAAGGGGTCGAGCTGGTCCGGCAGCCGCTCGTTGTTCGATGGTGCAGGTAACGAGATCAGCTTTGACCGTGGCTACAACAATGGCCCGAAGTGGAGCAGCTGGGGGCAATACAGCCGCAGCGTTTTCGCTACCCTGGAACACGCGCTGGATAACGGCTGGATCGCCAAGGCCAACTACAGCAACCAGCTCAATGGCTACAACGCGCCACTGGGTTACGCTTCTCCAATAGATAAATCCACCGACAGAGCCTCGGTCTATGGCTCCAAGTTCACCGGCAAGACCATCAGCAACAACGGTGACTTCTACCTCTCCGGGCCATTCAGCCTGGGCGGTCGCGAGCATCAACTGGTCGTCGGTTCTTCGGTTTCGCGCTCGCACTGGGAAGGCAACGACTATTACGGTTACGAAGCGACCTACAGGGACAGCAATAACTTCCCGCTCTATGAGTGGAACGGCGACAGCCTCGAACCGCAATGGGGCCCGGCCCACGAGAAAGACGACATCACCCGCCAGGCAGCGGTCTACTTCTCGACACGCCTGAGCCTCACTGACGACCTGTCCCTGTTGCTTGGTTCGCGCCTGACCGACTACCGGCTGACCGGCACCAACGACTCGCGCGAGACCGGCAAACTCATCCCGTATGCGGGCGTGGTGTACGACCTTAATAAAAACTTCTCGGTGTACGGCAGCTATACCTCGATCTTCATGCCGCAGCAGCTGCGGCCCGACCGCAACAACAAGATGGTCGAGCCTGACGAAGGCGAAAACTATGAACTGGGTGTGAAGGGTGAGTTCTATGACGGCCGCCTGAATGCCAGCCTTGCCTACTTCGAGATTCATGAGTCCAATCGCGCCGAGGAAGACACCGAGTACAACAACAATATGCCGGCCAACTCGCCTGTCGAGTGGGCCTACATGGGCGTCCAGGCCAAGACCAAGGGCTATGAAGCCGAGATTTCCGGTGAGCTGCTGCCAGGCTGGCAGGTGCAGGCGGGCTACACCCACAAGGTGATCCGCGATGACGATGGCAAGAAGTTCTCCACCTGGGAACCTCAGGACCAGCTCAATTTCTACACCAGCTACAAGCTGACCGGCGCCCTCGACAAGCTCACCCTCGGCGGCGGTGCGCGCTGGCAAGGTGAGGCGTGGCAGGATGTCTACAATCGCGGCAAGAGTGTCACCCAGCGGTTCTCCCAAGACCCGTACTGGCTGGTCGACGCCATGGCGCGCTACCAGATCAGCAAGAACCTCTCCGCCTCGATCAACGTCAACAACGTGTTCGACAAGCGCTACTACACCAACATCGGCTTCTACACGTCGTCCTACTCGGGCGACCCGCGCAACGTGATGCTGTCGACCCGCTGGGACTTCTGATCTAACCCCGGCAACCTCCAGACACCCTGCGCAGCCCGCCTGCCCGGGGTGTTTTTTATGGGCGATGCTTCACTGCCCCTCCCCCCAGAGCCCACCCACAAAAAAGCCCCGGTTCACACCACGTGAGCCGGGGCTTTCTGCCCAATTGACGGTTACGCCATGGCCGTCACCAGGCTGTGTACAAATTCGGCGTTGTCGATGATGCGCTCATGGTCCACCTCAATCACCACCGACCGCACCACACAGCCCTCGCCAATCACCCGCTGCATGCTGGCTTCGATCAACGCCCGGTGCTGACCGGCCCGGCTCATGGCGGCCCACCAGCAACTGATAGGCGCCTTGAGTGGCTTGAAGTCAGCCTGCTCCATGCGCTTGACCAACGTTCGGTCGACGTCCCAGGACACCTGCGCTTCGTTGCCCTCCAACAGCGCTTGCCTGATGTCGAGGAAGGCGTCACCCAGGGTGGCCTCGGCCCATTCGACGAAGCGTGCCCATTGCGTGCCTGCATCGGCGTGGGTGGCCTGCACGTCCTGCCAGGTGGCATGGACAGCCTCTGCAAACGCCGGGAACATCACCCCGAGCAAGTCCACGCGCCGTTCGTTGTCGGATATCTCGCTGTCGTCGGTCACGATTGCCGCTTCCCAGTACGGGGTGAGCCAGCGCGGCGGCGACGAATCGATCCAGCCGACAAACTCCACCTGTCGGCCCGCCTGTTCCAGGTGATAGGCAACCTCTACCGCCAGGTTGCCGCCCAACGACCAGCCCGCCAGGCGGAAGGCCCCTTCGGGCTGGGCTTCCAGCAATTGCGCGGAGTAATCCTCGACCATGCTGGACCAGGCCGGCACTTCGGTGCCCTCCTCGGCCAACGCACGGCAGATCACCCCGACGACCGGCCGCTGCTCACGCAACGCCAGGGCGATGGCCTTGTAGCAATGCACCGAACCGTAGCTGGGGTGGAACAGATAGAGCGGCGTGCCTTCGGTGCGGCTGTTAAGCGGCACCAGCAGCGAGCGGCGAGTGATGCCTGCGAGACAGCCGACCTGCGCGCGTACGGTCGGGTTGAGCATCAACTGGCTGACCGAAAGGCCGATGCCGCTGGCCTTGCGAATCCGTTCCTTGAGCATCAGCACCAACAGCGAATGGCCGCCCAATTCAAAGAAGTTGTCATTCAACCCGACGTGTTCCACACCGAGCACATCGGCCCAGATCGCGGCGACTTTCTGTTCAAGCTCGGTCCGTGGTGCTTCAAACCGCTGGGTCGACTGCGTGTCCGGTTTCGGCAATGCCTTGCGGTCCAGCTTGCCGTTGGGGCTCAGGGGCATCTGTTCCAGCAGCAACCATTGCGTCGGTACCATGTAATCCGGCAACTGCACAGCCAAGTGTGCACTGAGGGTTTCACGCCAGCCCTCGCCCTGCTCCTGCAAGACCAGGTAACCCACCAGGTGCTTGCCGTCCACCGCCAGCACCGCCGCCTCGCGCACCGATTCGTGCTCCAGCAGGCGTGCTTCGATTTCACCCAGCTCGATACGCAAGCCGCGCAGTTTGATCTGATGGTCGATACGCCCGGCGTATTCGATCACACCGTCAGGGCGGTAGCGCGCCAGGTCTCCAGTACGGTAGAGGCGCTCGCCCTTGATGAACGGATGCGCGATGAAGCGCTCGGCGGTCAAGCCCGGGCGCCGGTGATAACCGCGCGCCAGGCCCACGCCGCCCAGGAACAGCTCACCCAGCACGCCGGCCGGCACCGGCTCGAAATGGCTGTCCAGGACATAGCAGCCCAGGTTGGCAATCGGCTTGCCGATCGGCACTGCGTCGCGGCCTTCATCCACGCACGTCCAGTGGGTCACGTCGATGGCCGCTTCGGTCGGGCCGTACAGGTTGTAAAGCGCGGTGTGCGGCAGTTTGGCGAACACTTGCTGTTGCGCATCCACCGGCAACGCCTCGCCACTGCACACAATGCGCTGCAGGCTGGCGCAGGAAGACACGTTCGAATCCTGCAGGAACGCTTGCAGCATCGACGGCACAAAATGCAGTGTGGTGACCTGTTCACGCGTGATCAGGCCGACCAGTTTTTCAGGGTCGCGATGGTCCCCCGGTGCGGCGACCACCAGGCGTGCGCCGGTCATCAGCGGCCAGAAGAACTCCCACACCGAGACGTCGAAACTGAACGGGGTTTTCTGCAACACGGTATCGCGGGCATCCAGCGCGTAGGCCTCCTGCATCCAGCACAGGCGGTTGGTCAGTGCGCAATGGCGGTTGCCCGCGCCTTTGGGTTGCCCGGTGGAACCCGAGGTGTAGATCACGTAGGCGAGGTTTTCGCCGTCCAGGGCGATGCCTGGGTTGGCGTCGCTGTAGCCCTCGAAGGCAGACTCGCCCAGCACCAGGGTTTCCAGGCCTTGGGTAATCGGTAATTGCTCAAGCAAATGGGCTTGGGTCAGCAGCAGTTTCACGCCGCTGTCGTCCAGCATGTAGGCCAGGCGCTCACGCGGGTATTCCGGGTCCAGCGGCACATAGGCGCCACCGGCCTTGAGCACCGCGAGCAGGCCCACGACCATTTCGATGGAGCGCTCCAGCGCCAGGCCGACCAGCACGTCCGGGCCTACGCCGGCTTCGAGCAAACGATGGGCCAGGCGGTTGGCGCGGCGGTTCAACTCGGCGTAGCTCAGCCGCTGCGTGCCAAATGCCAGGGCGGGAGCCTGCGGCGTCAGGGCGACCTGATCTTCGATCAATTGGTGCACACCGCGCGGCAGCGGGTACTCGCGCGCCGTCGCATTCCAGTCCTCGACGATCACCTTGCGCTGTGCCTGAGGCAGGGATGGCAGGTCCGCCAGGCGCTCCACCTGCGCAAGAGTGAGTGCCTGCAACACCTGCTCGAAGTGCTCGGCCAGATGGACGATGTCCTGCTCGCCGAACGCAGCCGGGTCGTAGTTGAACTCCACGGCCAGGCGTTCACCCATGGCCAGCAATACGGTCAAGGGATAGTGCGTCTGTTCCAGGCTGTCCATCGCGCCGAAACGCAGGCCCGCCGGGGCGCCCTGCTCCAACGCCGCCGACACCGGGTAGTTCTCGAACACCAGGATGCTGTCGAACAGCGCTTCGCCACCGAGCCCGGCCCATCGCTGGATGTCGAACAACGGCGTGTGCTCTTGCTCGCGCAGACGCAGGTTTTGCCCCTGCACCTGCTGCAACCAGGCGTCCACGCTCAACTGCGGGCTCGGCGTCGCCACCACTGGCAAGGTGTTGATAAACAAACCGACCTGCTGCTCGATGCCCGGCAACTCGGTCGGACGTCCCGCCACCGTCGCACCGAACGCTACGGTGTCCAGGCCGGTATGCCGTTGCAACAGCAGAAGCCAGGCACTTTGCACCAGGGTATTGAAGGTGACCTTGTGCCGCTGGGCAAAGGCCTTGAGCTGCTCGGTGGCCGACTGCTCCAGTACCAGCCGGTGAATGCCGTTGACCTGGGACACACCCTGCTCGCGCCTGGCACCGCGCGACAGCCGGGTAGGTTCCTGCAGCCCCGCCAGCTGCGCCTTCCAGAAGGTTTCGCTGGTGACCGGGTCCTGTGCCTGCAGCCAGGCGATGTAGTCACGGTAACGCCCGTTCGGCGCGCGCAACACCTCACCGGCGTACTGCTGCAGGACCTCGCCGAACAACTGCGATGAACTCCAGCCATCCATCAGGATGTGGTGGTTGGTGTAAATCAGATGATGGCTGTCGGCACCGGTACGCACCACCACCAGGCTCAACAATGGGGCCTGCTCAAGCACAAAGCCTTCGGCCCGGGCGGCTTCGGCCAGTGCGTCGAGTGCTTCGGCGCGGTCCGTGCGGTGCTGCCAGTCGTGTTCGAGCAAAGGCACCCGCACCGTCTTGTAGACCACTTGCAACGGCTGCTCCAGCTCGGTCTGCCAGAGAAACGCCGTGCGCAGGATATCGTGATGTTCCACGGCAACCTGCCAGGCCGCCTGGAACCTGCTTACATCCAGCCCTTGCACATCGACGCGCATCTGGTTGATGTAGTCGCCGGAACCCTGTCCATACAAGGATTGGAACAGCATGCCCTGTTGCATCGGTGACAACGGGTAGATGTCCTCGACCCGGTTCAACGGCAACGACAGGCCATCCAACTGTGCCTGGCTCAAGCGCGCCAATGGGAAGTCCGACGGCGTGGCACCGGTGTTTTCAGGCTGGCAGCAATGCGCGATCAGTGCCTTGAGTTCCTGGGCATAGTCATCGGCCAATTGCTGGATGCTGGCCGGGTCGAACATCTGCTGGCTGAAGCTCCAGGTCAGGTTCAATTCGCCGCCATACACCTGGCCGTTGATTTCCAACCAATTGCCCAAGGATGCCTCAGGGCTTTGATCGGCCCCTGCAGCGTCACCGGAAGGCGCAAACAGGCCCGGCTCCTCGCTGTCATCAAAACTGGCATCGAACTGGCCCAGGTAGTTGAAGGTAATGCGTGGCTGCGGCAAGCGCGCCAGGGCTTCGCGAACCTGCGGTTGCCCCAGGTAACGCAAGGCACCAAAGCCGATGCCTTTGTCGGGAATGGCGCGCAGTTGCTCCTTGATCCCCTTCAACGAGTCCGTCGGGGTCAGGGCCGGCGTCAGTTTGACCGGGTAGAGACTGGTGAACCAACCGACGGTACGGGTCAGGTCGATATCGTCGAACAGGTCTTCGCGGCCATGGCCTTCCAAACGGATCAGGGTCGACGCGTGCCCGGTCCAGCGCCCGATCACCCGGGCCAGGGCGGTCAGCAACACATCGTTGATCTGGGTGCGATAGGCCGCCGGTGCATCCTGCAACAGACGCCGGGTGTGAGTGCTGTCCAGGTGCGTGGTCGCACTGCCGGCATGCCGGTTGCTCAAGCTGGCACCCGGTCTGGCAGCTGGCAGGTCGACCTCGGCGTCGTGCAACTGCGCTTGCCACCATGCCAGTTCGCCGGTCAGCGCATCGCCCTGGGCGTACTGCTGCAGTCGGTGTGCCCAATCGCGGGTGGAACTGGTCTTGACCGGCAATACCACGGCAACGCCACGGGCGAGCTGACGGTAAGCCGTTTGCAGGTCCTCCAGCAGGATCCGCCACGACACACCATCCACCACCAGGTGGTGGATCACCAACAGCAAGCGCTGTGCACCACCGTCCAACTCGACCAGTACCGCCCGTATCAGCGGGCCGTGGCCCAGGTCCAGGCTGCGTTGTGCCTCTTCACCCAAGGCCGCGAGTTCGTCGATGTCCTGCAGCGTGCGGTGCCACAGCACGGCGTCGGCCTGGTGCTGTTCGGCACCGCGATAGACGCCCTGCCAGCCACCCGCACCGTCAAAGAACTGCGAACGCAACGCATCGTGATGCACGATCAACGCCTGCAAGGCCTGGGTCAGCGTCGTGGCGTCGAGGTGTTCATGGGGTTGCAATACCACCGATTGGTTCCAGTGATGACGCTCGGCGATCTCATCGGCGAAGAACGCTTGCTGGATAGGCAGCAGCAAGGTTTCACCACTGAGCGCGGCCTGGCTGATCGTCACGCCTTCGACGCCTTGGCGCGCGACACCGGCCAGGCTTTGTACGGTCTGGTGCTGGAACAGGTCCTTGGGCGTGAACCGAATACCCGCCTGGCGAGCACGGCTGACCACCTGGATCGAGATGATTGAATCACCACCCAGCTCAAAGAAGTTATCGTTCAGGCCCACTTGCGGCAGGCGCAGCACCTCGGCCCAGATCGTCGCGAGCTGTTGTTCCAGCTCGCTCTGCGGGGCCACGTAAGCCTGTTGCAACAGGCTCGCATCCGGTTGCGGCAGGCCCTTGCGGTCGAGCTTGCCGTTGGGGGTCAGCGGCATTTGCGCCAGGAACATGAAGTACGTTGGTACCATGTAATCCGGCAGGCGGGTTTTCAGGGCACGGCGCAGGTGGTCGCGGAATTCGGCTTCGTTGACCAGGCTGGCGTCGGCCGGCACCACGTAGGCCACCAGCTGTTTGCCGGTCGGGCCTTCCTGGGCCACCACCACGGTTTCACCGACGTTGTCCTGCTCACGCAGGCGCGCTTCGATCTCCCCCAGTTCGATACGGAAACCACGGATCTTCACCTGGTGGTCGACACGCCCGAGGTAATCCACCACGCCATCCGGGCGGCCACGGGTCAGGTCGCCGCTGCGATACACGCGGCTGCCCGGTTTGCCGAACGGGTCCGGCACGAAGCGTTCGGCGGTCAGCGCCGGGCGTTCCAGGTAACCACGGGCCACGCCCTCGCCGCCCAGGTACAGCTCACCGGCGACGCCGATGGGTTGCAGGTTGAGCTGCGCGTCCAGCACGTAGCCGCTGCGGTTGCCCAATAGCGTACCGATTGGCGCATAGACGGCGCCGCAGGGGTCGCCCTTGCGCGCCTTCCACAGCAGTGGCGTGACCACGGTTTCGGTCGGGCCGTAGCCGTTGAACAGGTAGGTCGGCTTGAGCGCGCGCCAGGCCAGGTCATAGCTGGCCTGGGCCACGGCATCACCACCGAAGCAGTACACCCGCACTTTCGGTGGATTACCGTCGCGCTCGGCATGCTCGGCCAGTTGTTGCAGGTACACCGGCGGGAACACCGCCATGGTCACGTTGTGACGGTGCATCTGCGCGTAGGTGTACTCGGGCAGCCACAGGCTGTCGTCACGGATCAATACGCTGGCGCCGTTGATCAGCGGGTGCATCCAGCCTTCGTGGGAGCCGTCGAAGGCGAACGACATGAAGTGCAGTTCGCAATCGGCCGGCGATGTTTCATAACGCTCGCCGGTAGCGATGATGTGCGCCACCAACGGCCCATGGGACACCGCCACGCCCTTGGGCAGGCCGGTGGAGCCGGAGGTGTAGATCACGTAGGCGAGGTTGTCGCCGTGCAGTTTTACCGCCGGCGCGGTGTCGCTGTAGTCGGCCCACGCCTCGGTGCGATCGATGGCCAGCGTCTGCATGCCGTCGGGAATCGGCAGTTGCTGCAAGGCACTGGAATGGGTCAGCAGCAGTTGCGCGCGGCTGTCCTGCATCATGTACAGCAGGCGATCACGCGGGTATTCGATATCCAGCGGCATATACACACCGCCGGCTTTCATCACCGCGAGGAACGCCACCAGGCTCTCGGCACTGCGCGGCATGGCAATCGCCACGCGCACTTCGGGGCCGATGCCACGGGCGACCAGGGCATGGGCCAGGCGGTTGGCCTGGCGGTCCAGCTCGCCATAACTCAGGGTTTGCGCATCGAACTTGACCGCCACCGCAGCGGGGTTTTCGGCGGCGCGGTCGGCAACCATTTCGTGTACCAGACGCTCGGCCGAGAAGCCGGCGTCGGTCTGGTTCCACAGCTGCAGGATGTGTCGTTGCTCATCCTGGCCCAGCAGGTTGAGTTGGCTGATGGGTTGCTGTTGGTCGGCAACCATCGCCTGCAACAGGTTCTGCCAATGGCAGGCCATGCGCTTGATGGTCGAGGCGTTGAACAGGTCGGTCGCGTAACCCAAGGTGGCCCAGATGCTGTCCGTGCCTTCATGCACATCCAGGTCCAGGTCGAAATGGGCGGTCTGGCTTTCCCATTCCAGGCCTTCGACGCGCAGTGTGCACAGCGCGTGTTCGACGCCGCCCAGGCGCGCTTCGGTCTGGTGGTTGAACATCACCTGGAACAACGGGTTAAGACTCAAACTGCGCTCGGGTTGCAGCGCCTCCACCAGTTGTTCGAACGGCAGGTCCTGATGGTCCTGGGCCTCCAGCGCACGCTGGCGGACCTGCTGCAACAGTTGCGTGACCGAAGTCTGCTCATCGATATCGGCCTTGAGCACCTGGGTGTTGACGAAGAAGCCGATCAGCCGCTCGATCTCGACCCGGTTGCGGTTGGCAATCGGCACCCCGACGCGCACGTCTTCCTGGCCGCTGTAACGGTGCATCAGCGCCTGGAACGAGGCCAGCAACAGCATGAACAGGGTCACGCCTTCGCGTTGCGCCAGGCCCTTGAGGTCGGCAACCAGCGCGGGCGGCAGCTCGACAAACAGGCGCGCACCACGATGGCTTTGCTCGGCCGGGCGCTGGTGGTCGAAAGGCAATTCCAGCACCGGTTGCTCGCCGCCCAGCAAACCTTGCCAGTACGCAAGCTGCCGGGCTTTTTCGCCCGCGTCCATCCACTCGCGCTGCCAGCGGGCATAGTCGGCGTACTGGATCGGCAAGGCCGGCAGTTGCAGATCCAGGCCCTGGCTGTAGGCGCTGTACAACTGCACCAGCTCATCGACCATGATTTGCATCGACCAGCCGTCGGAGACGATATGGTGCAGCACCAGCACCAGTACATGCTCGTCCTCGCCCTGGCGCAGCAACGTGGCCCTGAGCAATGGCCCGGCCTGCAGGTCGAACGGGCGGGCGATCTCGGCTTGCACCTGGGCCTTGAGCCGGGTCGGGTCGCTCTCGACCAGAACGATGTCGACCGTGGCCTGCGGAGCAATCACCTGCACGGTCTGCTCATCACCCTGATGCAAATGGGTGCGCAGACTTTCATGGCGCGCTACCAGCGTGTCGAAGCTGCGTTGCAGCGCGTTCAGGTCCAGCTGGCCCTTGAGGCGCAACGCGCTGGGCACATGGTAGGCGGCGCTTTCGGGCTCCAGCAGCCAGAGGAACCACTGGCGCTCCTGGGCGTACGACAACACCAAGGGCACATCGCGGGAAGACGGCACCAACGCCGGCGCCGTCGAACCGCCCTGCTTGCCCTCGCTGTGCAGGGCCGCGACAAAGCCGTCGAGGCGCGGTTGTTCGAACAGCACGCGCAGCGGCAACTCGATCCCCAGGTTATGCCGCAGGCGCGACGCCACTTGCATGGCCAGCAAGGAATGGCCGCCCATCTCAAAGAAATGATCGGTCAGGCCAATACGTTCAGCACCGAGGATATCCGCCCAGATCGCGGCAACCTGCTGCTCCAGCACACTGACCGGCGCCACCCAACTGTGCAGCGCCTGGCTCGTATCCGGGCGTGGCAAGGCATGGCGATCCAACTTGCCATTGGGGCTCAACGGCAGTGCCTTCAGGAACATGAAGTGCGCCGGCACCATGTAGTCCGGCAGCTCATCGCGCAAAGCCGTGCGAAGCTGCTCACGCAGTGCGTCCTGCCCGGACTCGGCCATGGGGGTAACCAGGTAGGCGATCAGTTGCTGGTCGGCAGCAATCACCAGCGCTTCGCGCACCGCATCCTGGGCCAGCAGGCGCGATTCGATTTCACCCAGTTCGATACGGAAGCCACGCACCTTGACCTGATGGTCGATGCGCCCGATGTACTCGATCACACCATCGGCACGGTAGCGCGCCAGGTCGCCGGTGCGGTACAGGCGACCGCCGCCAGCGGGGTCGAAGGGGTCGGGAATAAAGCGTTCGGCGGTCAGCGCCGCGCGGTTGAAGTACCCCCGCGCCAGCAATGGCCCGCCGATCACCAGTTCGCCGGCCACGCCCACAGGCACCGGGTTGAGGCTGGCATCCAGCAGGTAGATGGCGCGGCCGTCCAGTACGCGACCAATCGGCATCATTTGCGTGACGGCTTCGCGGCCATCGACATAACCCGCACAATCGAGGGCCGTGACCGTAACGGTCGCCTCGGTGGGGCCGTAGGTGTTGAGCAGGCGCACATGGCCCAGGCCGGCATCGCGCCAGGAAGCCAAACCTTCCGGCGGCATGGCTTCGCCGCCTGCATGCACCTGGCGCAACCGCCCATAGTCCCGCACACCTCGCTCGGCAAAGTCCCGGGCAATCAGGTGCCAGTAGGCGGTGGTGAGGTCGACCACCGAAATCTCATGTTCGATCAGTTGGGTGTAGAAGGTGTCGCTGTCCCACAGCTCGCCGCCACGCACCACCACCGCGGCCCCGCAGCATAGCGCCGGGTAGAGTTGCTCGACGAAGCCGTCGAAGTTGAATGTACCGAATTGCAGCACGCAGTCAGCGGCGGTCAGCGCAAACACCTCGGTAAACACCTCGACGTGGCGTGCCAACGAAGCCTGGTCGATGCCCACGCCCTTGGGCCGCCCGGTCGAACCCGAGGTGAACATCAGGTAGGCCAGGTTGGCCGGGAACGCGCGCACCTCGGGGTTACTCGACGGGTACTCGGCCAACCACTGCGGATCGGACTCCAGGCAGATCAACGCCAGGTCGGCACTGATCGGCAGGCGCTCCAGCAAGGGATGCTGGGTCAGCAACAGCTGCAAGCCGCTGTCTTCAATCATGCATTGCAGGCGGTCGCAGGGGTATTGCGGGTCCAGCGGTACATAGGCGCCGCCGGCCTTGAGCACAGCCAGCAGGGCCACGATCATTTCCAGCGAACGGTCCACGGCAACGCCGACCAGGCTGTCGGCGCCCACGCCCTGTTCGATCAGGGCGTGGGCCAGGTGGTTGGCGCGCTGGTTGAGGTCAGCGTAACTCATGCGCCGCTGATCCATGATCAGGGCGACGGCGTCGGGCCGGCTCGCCACCTGCTGCTCGAATTTAACCAGCACGCTGCTGTGGGCGGCACGCGCGGGTTGCGGCGGGTTCCACGCATAGAGCATCTGCGCTTGCTCATCGCGGCCCAGCATCGGCAAGTCGGCGACACACTGCCGGGCCGTGCCTACCACGCTCTTCAGCAGGTTTTGCCAATGCGCGGCGAAGCGCTGCAGGGTACTGGCGTCGAACAATGCGGTCGCGTAGGTCAACGAAGCGTGCAGGCCCTCGGCAGACTCCTGGGTGTCCAGGCTCAGGTCGAAATGCGCCGTATGACTGTCCCACTCCAGCCCCTGCACCTGCAGCCCCGGCAATTGCTGGCTGCCACGGTTGGCATGGGCGTCGGACTGGTGATTGAACATCACTTGGAACAGCGGGTTGTGGCTCAGGCTGCGCTCGGGTTGCAGGGCCTCGACCAACTGTTCGAAAGGCAGGTCCTGATGGGCCTGCGCCCCCAACGCGTGCTCCTTGACCTGCTGCAACAGCTGGGCAAAGGTCATGTGCCCGTCGATCTCGGCCTTGAGCACCTGGGTATTGACGAAGAAGCCGATCAGTTGTTCGGTTTCCAGGCGGTTACGGTTGGCGATAGGCACGCCGACACGGATATCCGACTGGCCGCTGTAGCGGTACAACATCGACTGGAAAGACGCGAGCAGCAGCATGAACATGGTCACGCCTTCGCGCTGCGCCAGGGCGCGCAAGCCCTCGACCACGGCAGGTTCGACCAGCACATCCAGGCGCGCACCTTCGTAACGTTGTATCGCCGGGCGCGGGCGGTCCAGCGGCAGCTCCAGTACCGGCTGCACATCCCCCAGGCGGGCCCGCCAATAGGCCAATTGCCGGGCTTTTTCGCCCGCCTCCATCCAGCCACGCTGCCACTGGGCGTAGTCGGCGTATTGAATCGGCAGTGCCGGCAGCACTGGCTCGAGCCCCTGGCTGTAACCGGCATACAAACTCACCAATTCATCGACCATGACCTGCATCGACCAGGCATCCGACACGATGTGGTGCTGGACCAGTATCAGCACATGCTCGTGCTCGCTCAGTTGCAGCAGCTTGATGCGCAGTAACGGGCCGGCCTGCAGGTCGAATGGCCGGGCGATTTCGCGCTCCACCCACCCCTGCAATTCGCCGGAGGTGGCTGCGCCCACAACCTGGTGTTCAATGACCGGCGCAGCCTGTTCGAGCACACGCTGAACGGTCTGGCTAACGTCGGAAAAAAACACCGTGCGCAAGGTTTCATGGCGCTGCACCAGAGTGTCGAACGCACGTTGCAGGGCCACACGGTCAAGCGCACCCGACAGGCGCAGCGCGGCAGGAATGTGATAGGCCGCGCTGTCGGGTTCCAGCTGCCAGAGGAACCACTGGCGCTCCTGGGCGTACGACAGGGCCAGCGGCTGTGCGCGATCGGCGCGGGTGATCTGCGCGACCTCGGCGCCTGCATCCCCCAATGACGCCACGAAGGCGCCCAGCACCGGCTGCTCAAACAGGCTTTTGAGTGCCACCTCGATACCCAGCGCCTGGCGCACACGGGACACCATGCGGGTCGCCAGCAGCGAATGACCGCCGAGCTCGAAGAAATGGTCCTCCAGGCCCACCTGTGGCACACCCAGCACCTCGGCCCAGATCGCGGCCACCTGCCGGGCTTTCTCACCGACCGGCGCCACATAGCGTTTTTGCAGCAGGCTGGCGTCTGGCTTGGGCAGCGCCTTGCGATCCAGCTTACCGTTCGGTGTCAGCGGCAGGCGGGCCAGGAACAGCATGTGCGCCGGCACCATATAATCCGGCAGCACCTCGCGCAGTGCGGCCTTGAACGCTTCGCGCAAGGCGCCCTGATCGGCTTCCGGCGTCAAGGTGTCGGTCACCAGATAGGCCAGCAACTGGTCATGCTCGGCCACCACCACGGCTTCGCGGATCGCACGCTGCTCACGCAGGCACGCCTCAATCTCTCCCAGTTCGATACGGAACCCACGCACCTTGACCTGATGGTCGACGCGGCCGATGTACTCGACCACGCCATCCGCGCGATAGCGCGCCAGGTCGCCTGTGCGATAAAGCCGCTCGCCGTTGCGCGCAAACGGGTTGGGCACAAAACGTTCGGCGGTCAACGCAGCCCGGCCGTGATACCCCCGGGCCAGGCCGACACCGCCGATCAGCAGCTCGCCTGCAGCGCCTACCGGGCACGGCACGAGATCGGCATTAAGAATGAACAATGAGGTGTTGGCGATCGGCCGCCCGACAAAGGGCACCGGCTCGACCAACTCATGGGCCGCCGACCAAATAGTGGTTTCGGTCGGGCCATACAGGTTCCACACCGTGCCCTGCTGGGCCAGCATGCGCTGGGCCAGGTCGGCCGGCAACGCTTCGCCACCGCACAGGCACTTGACCCCGTGCAGCAAGGCACGGCGTTCGCTGTCCAGAAGCATGCGCCAGGTCGAGGGTGTGGCTTGCACCACACTGATCGCATCGCGCTGCACCAGACCCAGAATCGCCTCGGGGTCCAGGGACACTTCCTTGTCGGCCAGCACCACCGTCGCTCCCGTCGCCAGTGGCACGTAGAGTTCCAGGGCAAAGATATCGAACGAGAACGTGGTCAACGACAACAGCCGCGCGTCAGCGCCAATGGCCAGGGTGCTGGCCATGCCATGGGTGAAGCTGCTCAGTGCGCCATGACGCACCATCACGCCCTTGGGCTTGCCGGTGGAACCGGAGGTGTAGATCACATAGGCCAGGTGCTCGCCCGTCAGTGCCACCTCGGGGTTGGCGCTGCTGTAGCGTGCGTCTTGCTGCGCGTCCATGAACAACACCTGCTGGTCGGCCGCCAGGGGCAGGCGTTGGTGCAGGTCGCCGGCAGTCAATAGCACGCGAGCGCGGCTGTCTTCCAGCATGAAGGCCAGCCGGTCCGCCGGGAATTGCGGATCGAGCGGCACGTAGGCGCCACCGGCCTTCAGCGTCGCCAGCAGGGCCAAGACCATGTCCACCGAGCGGTCGAGGGCCACCGCCACCAGCACGTCCGGCCCGACACCCGCAGCGCGCAGGCGATGGGCCAGGCGGTTGGCGCAACAGTTCAGCTCGCCGTAACTCAGCGCCTGGCCGTTGCACACCAGGGCAATGGCGTCGGGGCGCGCTTGCGCCTGGGCCTCCAGCAACCGATGCACGCCCTCGTCCTGCGCAAACGCCATGGGCGTGTGGTTCCAGCCGTGCACCTGTTGCTGCCACTGGGCATCATCCAACAGGGGCAATTCACCGATACGGCCACCGCAATCCTGGGCCACCCGGTGCAACAGGCGATGCCAATGGGCAAGGAAGCGCTCCAGGCCCGGGGCGTCGAACAAGTCAGTGGCATAGGTCAGCGACGCCTGGATACCGTCAGCCGACTCCTGAGTGTCGAGGCTGAGGTCGAACTGCGACGTCTTGCTGTCCCACTCCAGCCCTTGCACTTGCAACCCCGTTACGCTGCCGCCACCGCGCTGAGTGTCGGTCTGGTGGTTGAACATCACTTGGAACAACGGGTTGTAGCTCAGGCTGCGCTCGGGCTGCAGCGCTTCCACCAGCTGTTCGAACGGCAGGTCCTGATGGGCCTGGGCCTCGACCGCGCGTTGGCGGGTCTGCTGCAGCAGTTCACGGAAGGTCATCTGGCCGTCGATATCGGCCTTGAGGATTTGCGTGTTGACGAAAAAGCCGATCAGGCGCTCGGTCTCCACCCGATTACGGTTGGCCACCGGCACGCCGATGCGGATGTCACCCTGGCCGCTGTAGCGGTGCAGCACAGCCTGGAACGACGCCAGCAACAGCATGAAGATCGTCACACCTTCACGCTGCGCCAAGGTCTTGAGGCCTGCCACCAGAGAGGCTTCCAGGGTCAGGTCCAGCCTGGCCCCGCGGTAGCTCTGTAGCGCTGGCCGTGGACGGTCCATGGGCATTTCGAGGACCGGTTGATCGCCGCCGAGCATGCCTTTCCAGTAACCCAATTGGCGCTCACGCTCGCCCGCCTCCATCCAGCTGCGCTGCCATAGCGCGTAGTCGGCGTACTGGATCGGCAAGGCCGGCAGTTGCAGGTCCTGGCCCTGCACATAGGCGGCGTACAGTTGCACCAGCTCGTCGACCATCACCTGCATCGACCAGCCATCGGAGACGATGTGATGCTGCACCAGCACCAGCACATGCTCCTGGGGCGCCAGGCGCAGCAGCTTGACCCGCAACAGCGGGCCTTGTTGCAAATCGAATGGCTGGGCGATCTCGGCTTCCACCAGCGCCTTGAGTTCGGATTCCTCGGCGTCGACCAGGGCGATCTCCACCCGTACCTGATCGGCAATCACCTGCAAGGCACTGTCGCCGTCCTCCTGCAAATGCGTGCGCAGGCTTTCATGGCGCAGCACCAGTGTGTCAAAGCTGCGCTGCAACGCGGCCACGTCCAGTTCGCCGGTAAGGCGCAAGGCCCTTGGCACATGATAGGCGGTGCTCTGCGGCTCCAACTGCCACAAAAACCACTGCCGCTCCTGGGCATAAGAGAGCCGAAGAGGCTCACCTTCCTGGCGCTTGAAAACCGGGGCAATCTCAAACAGGTTGATGCCTTGCTGCTTGAGCATTACCGCCAACGCTTTCTTTTGCTGCGCCGAAAGTGACCCAACCGACTCGATTAATGCTTGCACGCCACGCCCCTCAGGAAGTCAATTTATCCAAATCTTCTGCTGATAGACGTTTGAGAGCCTCCAAGGATTTAGCCAATGCGTCCTGCACCGGCGAATTATTTGTCTGCTGGCCTGCCACATAGGCGCTGAAATCGGCCAGGGTCGGGGTGGTGAAGATCGATTTGACGTCGAATTCGGCATGCAGCTGCTCGCGCAGGCGCACCACCACCTGGGTCGCCAGCAGCGAGTGCCCGCCCAGTTCGAAGAAGTTGTCGTTCAACCCCACGCGCGGTACCGCCAGGACTTCGGCCCAGATCGCGGCGATCTGCTGTTCCAGCTCGCTCTGCGGCGCGACGTACGCCCGCGCGTGCAAGCTGGCGTCCGCCTTGGGCAAAGCCTTGCGATCCAGTTTGCCGTTGGGGCTCAGAGGCATCTGCTCCAGCAGCACCCATTGGGCGGGCACCATGTAGTCCGGCAACTGCTGGGCAAGATGGGCGCTGAGCACATCGCGCCAGTCGTCCCCGGCGTTTTGCAGCACCAGGTAGCCCACCAGGTATTTACCGTCGACCGCCAGCACGGCGGTCTCGCGCACCCACGCGTGTTCCAGCAGGCGCGCTTCGATTTCCCCCAGTTCGATGCGCAGGCCGCGCAGCTTGACTTGATGGTCGATACGCCCGGCGTATTCGATCACGCCGTCTGCGCGGTAACGTGCCAGGTCGCCGGTACGGTAAAGGCGCTCGCCCTGGATGAACGGGTGGGCGACAAAACGTTCGGCAGTGAGTGCCGGGCGGCGGTGGTAACCCCGGGCCAGGCCGATGCCGCCGAGGTACAACTCGCCGAGCACGCCGACCGGTACAGGTTCAAAGTGGCTGTCGAGGATGTAGCAGCCGAGGTTGGCGATCGGGCGGCCAATTGGCACCGCATCGCGGCCTTCGTCCACGCAGGTCCAGTGGGTCACGTCGATGGCGGCTTCGGTCGGGCCGTACAGGTTGTAGAGACCGGCCTGGGGCAGCTTGGCGAAGACCTGCTGCTGGGCGTCCACCGGCAACGCTTCACCACTGCACACGATGCGGTGCAGGGTATGGCAAGTCGCAACCGTCGGCTCCTGCAGGAAGGCCTGCAACATCGACGGGACAAAGTGCAGCGTGGTGACCTGCTCGGCATTGATCAGGCGCACCAGTTTGCTCGGATCACGATGATCCCCCGGCGCGGCGACCACCAGGCGCGAACCGGTCATCAGCGGCCAGAAGAACTCCCACACCGACACGTCAAAGCTGAACGGGGTCTTTTGCAGCACCGTGTCGCTGACGTCAAGGCCGTAGGCTTCCTGCATCCATTGCAGGCGGTTGGCCAGGGCTGAATGGCGGTTGCCGGCGCCTTTGGGTTGGCCGGTGGAACCCGAGGTGTAGATCACGTAGGCGAGGTTTTCGCCGTCCAGGGCGATGCCTGGGTTGGCGTCGCTGTAGCCCTCGAAGGCAGACTCACCCAGCACCAGGGTTTCCAGGCCTTGGGGAATCGGCAGCTGCTCACGCAAATGCGCCTGGGTCAACAGCAGCTTCACACCGCTGTCGTCCAGCATGTAGGCCAGGCGTTCGCGCGGGTATTCCGGGTCCAGCGGCACGTAGGCGCCACCGGCCTTGAGCACCGCGAGCAGGCCGACCACCATCTCGATGGAACGCTCCACTGCCAGGCCCACCAGTATGTCCGGCCCTACGCCGGCTTCGATCAGGCGGTGGGCCAGGCGGTTGGCGCGGCGGTTCAGCTCGGCGTAGCTCAAGCGCTGCTCGGCAAATACCAGTGCCGTGGCGCCTGGCGTGCGCGTCACCTGCTGTTCAATCAGCTGATGCACGCCGTGCTGCAACGGGTAGTCCCGCGCCGTGGCGTTCCAGTCCTGTACCACTTGCCGGCGTTCGGCCACATCGAGCATCGCCAGTTCGCCGAGGCGCTGCTGGCCGCCCTCGAGCATGGCTTGCAGCAGGTTGAGCAGATGGCGGCCGTAGGTTTGCACCGTGTCCGGGTCGAAGTGCGCACGCGCAAAGCTGAACTGCACCGACAGCGTGTCACCGACGTCCACCAGCACCGTCAGCGGGAAGTTGGTCTGCTCGCGGGACTCCGGCAGGCCAAAACGGATACCGCTGCCGCCACTCTGTTCCAGGGCCTTGGACACCGGGTAGTTCTCGAACACCAGGATATTGTCGAACAGGGCTTCACCGCCCTGCCCGGCCCAGCGCTGGATATCGTACAGCCCGGTGTGTTCATGCTCGCGCAGGGCCAGGTTCTGCGCCTGCACCCTTTGCAACCAGTCGGCCACGGTTTGCTCGCCCTCCACTGCGCAGATCACCGGCAGGGTATTGATGAACAGGCCAATCTGCTGCTCCACCCCCACGAGGTCTGCCGGGCGCCCGGCCACGGTGGCGCCGAACGACACCACCGCCTGCCCGCTATGGCGCTGCAACAGGACCAGCCACGCCGCCTGGACCAAGGTGTTGAGCGTGACTTTATGGCGGCGGGCGAAGGCCTCGAGGCGACCCGTCAGCGGGCGATCCAGGCTCAGCGCGTGCTCGCCATGCCCGTCCGTCGCCATGGGCTGGCTGCGGCCCAGGCGAGTCGGCGCTTGCAGTGCACTCAACTGCTCGCGCCAGAAGGTTTCGGTCGCACCGGCATCACGCTGCTGCAACCAACCGATGTAATCGCGATAGCGCCCGGCCGCTTCGGGCACCGCCACGCCGGCGTAACGTTGCAGCACTTCACCGAACAGGCGCGAATTGCTCCAACCGTCCATCAGGATGTGATGGCTTGTGTAGATCAGCTCATGGCGTTGCTCGTCGGTACGCACCAGCACCAGACGGACCAGGGGCGCCTTGGCCAGCTCAAAGCCCTGGCGACGCTGGGCTTGCTGCAGGTCTTGCAACGCCAGCTCAGGCTCCGGCATGGCGCGCCAGTCGAGAAGCTCGATGGGCAGCCGGGCCTCGCGGTACACCACCTGGCATGGCCACTCCAGCTGGCCCTCCCAGAAAAACCCGCTGCGCAGCACGTCATGGGCCTGCACCGTGGCATCCCAGGCCTGCTGGAAGCGCGCCACATCCAGGCCCTCGGCCGTCACGCGGATCTGGTTGATGTAGTCGCCGGCGGCCTGTTCGTACAGGGTGTGGAACAGCATGCCCTGCTGCATGGGCGACAAGGTGTAGATGTCGTCAATCCCATCGGCGGCCAGCGGCAAGGACTCAAGCTGATGCTGGTTCAGGCGTGACAACGGGAAGTCGGAAGCCGTCACGCCGTGATTGCCGGGGGTGCAGCAATGTTCCACCAATGCCGTCAGCTCACGGCTGAAGGCCTGGCTCAAGGCGTCGATCTGCGCGGCCTCGAACATCAGCGGGCTGAAGGTCCAGCCCATGTGCAGTTCACCGCCGAATACCTGGCCGTTGAGGGTCAGCCAGTTGCCCAGCGGCGCCTCCGGGCTCTGCTCGGCTCCGGCGCTTTCCGCTGCGAGTACAAACAAACCGTCCGGCTGGTCAAAGCTGGCGTCGATCTGGCCCAGGTAATTGAAGGTGATGCGCGGCACCGGCAACGCGCTGAATGCCTGGCGCGTGGCCTCGTCGCCGAGGTAGCGCAGCGCGCCGAAGCCCAGGCCCTTGTCCGGCACGGCGCGCAGTTGCTCCTTGATCTGCTTGATCGAGGCGCCAAGGGATTCGGCCGGGGTCAGGCGCACCGGGAACAGGCTGGTGAACCAGCCCAGGGTGCGGGTCAGGTCGATATCCTCGAACAGGTCTTCACGGCCGTGGCCTTCCAGTTGGATCAGGCTGGAAGCCTGCCCGGTCCACTGGCAGATGACACGCGCCAGGGCGGTCAGCAGCAGATCGTTGATCTGGGTGCGATAGGCCGCAGGCGCCTGTTGCAGTAATTGCCGGGTGTGCTCGGCGTCCAGTCGGCTGACCACTGTCTGCGCCAGGCGGCCAGGACGCGCGCCATGGGGATCACGGCAGGGCAGATCGGTAGGCACGTCCTGGAGCTGTTGCAGCCAGAAGTGTTTTTGCGGCTGTACCGCTTCGCTGCGGGCATGGGCCTGCAAACGCTCGGCCCAGGCCTTGAACGACGAGGTCTTGGCCGGCAACGGCTGTTGGCGGTAGAGGCTTTGCAGGTCCTCGAGGAACACCCGCCAGGACACGCCATCCACCACCAGGTGGTGCATGACCAGCAACAGGCGCTGGGAACCATCGGCCAGTTCAGCAAGCACCGCACGCAACAAGGGCCCCTGTTGCAGGTCGAGGCTGCGCTGGGCTTTTTCGCACAGCGCGGCCAGCTCGTCGGCATCCGCCACCGTGGCCTGCCACAACACCTCAGGGGTGGCGGCTGCATGCTCGGCCCGCCACCCTTCGGCGGGCTGGCTGAAGCTCAGGCGCAGCCCATCGTGGTGGTGGACGATGGCGTGCAAGGCCGCTTGCAGTCGATCTGCCCGCACCGGCTCGCGTGGCACCAGCAGCAAGGACTGGTTCCAGTGGTGGCGCTCCGGCAGGTCCATCTCGAAGAACAGCTGCTGGAACGGCAGCAACGGCGTCTCGCCCTGCGCCGGGCCCTGGTCAAACACCTGGGCAACCTGCAACTGCGCCACCCGCGCCAGGCTGCGCACGGTCTGGTGCTGGAACAACGCCTTGGCGGTGAAATGGATACCGGCGGCGCGGGCGCGGCTGACCACTTGGATCGAAATGATCGAGTCACCGCCGCGCTCGAAGAAGTTGTCGTTCAAGCCCACCTGTTCGACACCCAGCACCTCGGCCCAGATCGCCGCGATCTGCTGCTCCAGGGCACTTTGCGGGGCTTCGTAGTGATGGGTGGCTTCGGGTTTGGGCAGGGCCTTGCGGTCGAGTTTGCCGTTGGGGCTCAGGGGCATTTGCTCCAGCAGCACCCACTGTGCCGGGACCATGTAGTCCGGCAGGTGCTGGGCCAGGTGGGCGCCGAGGACTTCGCGCCAATCATCGGCAGCGTCCTGCAGCACCAGGTAGCCCACCAGGTATTTACCGTCGACCGCCAGCACGGCAGCCTCACGGACCCACGCGTGTTCCAGCAGGCGCGCTTCGATTTCTCCCAGCTCGATGCGCAGGCCGCGCAGCTTGACTTGATGGTCGATACGCCCGGCATATTCGATCACGCCGTCTGCGCGGTAGCGTGCCAGGTCGCCGGTGCGGTACAGGCGCTGGCCCTGGATGAACGGGTGGGCGACAAAACGTTCGGCAGTGAGTGCCGGGCGGCGGTGGTAACCCCGGGCCAGGCCGATGCCGCCGAGGTACAACTCGCCGAGCACGCCGACCGGTACGGGTTCGAAGTGGCTGTCGAGGATGTAGCAGCCGAGGTTGGCGATCGGGCGGCCAATTGGCACCGCATCGCGGCCTTCGTCCACGCAGGTCCAGTGGGTTACGTCGATGGCGGCTTCGGTCGGGCCGTACAGGTTGTAGAGCCCGGCCTGGGGCAGCTTGGCGAAGACCTGCTGCTGGGCATCTACCGGCAACGCTTCACCGCTGCACACGATGCGCTGCAGGCTTTGGCAGGTCGACACCGCCGGATCCTGCAGGAAAGCCTGCAGCATCGACGGCACGAAGTGCAGCGTGGTGACCTGCTGTTGATTGATCAGGTTGATCAGCCTGGCCGGATCACGGTGGTCACCGGGCGCTGCAACCACCAGGCGCGAACCGCTCATCAGCGGCCAGAAGAACTCCCACACCGACACGTCGAAGCTGAACGGGGTCTTTTGCAGCACCGCGTCGCTGGCGTCCAGGGCATAGGCTTCCTGCATCCAGTGCAGGCGGTTGGTCAGTGCGGAATGGCGGTTGCCGGCGCCTTTGGGTTGGCCGGTGGAGCCCGAGGTGTAGATCACGTAGGCGAGGTTTTCGCCGTCCAGGGCGATGCCTGGGTTGGCGTCGCTGTAGCCCTCGAAGGCAGACTCGCCCAGCACCAGGGTTTCCAGGCCTTGGGGAATGGGCAGCTGTTCACGCAAATGCGCCTGGGTCAAAAGCAGTTTCACCCCGCTGTCGTCCAGCATGTAGGCCAGGCGTTCGCGCGGGTATTCCGGGTCCAGCGGCACGTAGGCGCCACCGGCCTTGAGCACCGCGAGCAGGCCCACGACCATTTCAATGGAGCGCTCCAGCGCCAGGCCGACCAGCACGTCCGGTCCTACGCCGGCTTCGATCAGGCGATGGGCCAGGCGGTTGGCGCGGCGGTTCAGCTCGGCATAACTGAGCGACACCTCATTGAAACGCAACGCCGGTGCATCCGGCTGCGCCTGCACCTGGGCCTCGATCATCTGATGCACCCACTGCCCTTGGGGGTAGTCGCGCGCGGTGGCGTTCCATTGAGCGAGTATCTGCTCGCGCTCAGCGGCGTTGAGTGTCGCCAGGTCGTGCAAGGGCAATGCAGGATTCGCCACGGCCGCCCGCAACAGGCTCAGCCAATGTTCGGCCATGCGCGCGACGGTGGCGGCGCCGAACAGGTCGGTGGCGTAGGTCAGGGACGCCCAGATCGCGTCGCCGCTTTCCTGGGTATCCAGGCTCAGGTCGAACTGGGCGCTGTGGCTGTCCCATTCCAGGTTGGCCACGCGCAGGCCCGGTAACTGCTGCGCGGCGGCGGGGGAATTGGCCTGGTGGTTGAACATCACCTGGAACAGCGGGTTATGGCTCAGGCTGCGCTCCGGTTGCAGGGCTTCCACCAACTGCTCGAACGGCAAGTCCTGATGGGCCTGGGCCTCCAGCGCACGGCGCTTGGTCTGCTGCAGCAGCTGGGCGAAGCTCATGTGGCCATCGAGGTCGGCCTTGAGCACTTGGGTATTGACGAAGAAGCCGATCAGCGATTCGGTCTCGACCCGGTTGCGGTTGGCAATTGGCACGCCGATGCGGATGTCCTGCTGGCCGCTGTAGCGGTACAGAAACGCCTGGAACGAGGCCAGCAACAGCATGAACATCGTCACGCCTTCGCCCTGGGCCAGGGCTTTCAATCCTGCCACCAGTACCGGTTCCAGCGCGATGTCCAGACGCGCGCCACGGAAGCTCTGTTGCGCCGGGCGGGGCTGGTCGAACGGCAATTCCAGCACCGGCTGCGTGCCGCTGAGCAATTCGCGCCAGTACGCCAGTTGACGGGCCTTCTCCCCCGCTTCCATCCAGCTGCGTTGCCACAGTGCGTAGTCGGCGTACTGGATCGGCAGCGGCGCCAATGCACAGTCCTGGCCCTGGCTGTAGGCGGCATAGAGTTGCATCAACTCCTGAACCATCACACCCATCGACCAGCCATCGGAGACGATATGGTGCTGCACCAGCACCAGCACGTGCTCGTTTTCAGCGACGGTAAGCAGGCTGACGCGCAGTAGCGGGCCTTGCTGCAAATCGAACGGGCGGGCGATTTCGGCTTCGACGCGGGCCTTGAGCAGGGCCTCGTCGACCGAGCTTTCAGCGATCTCGATCACGCCGTGGGCCAGTACTTCCTGGGAGCGCTGTTCATCATCCAGGTGCAGGCGCGTGCGCAGGCTTTCATGGCGCACCGCGAGGGTGTCGAAACTCTTTTGCAGCGCAACCTTGTCCAGGCGCCCGCTCAGGCGCAGGGCGCCCGGTACGTGATAGGCGGCGCTGTCCGGGTCCAGTTGCCAGAGAAACCACTGCCGTTCCTGGGCGTAGGACAACGGCAGCTTCCGGCCGTCCTCGCGGATCGAGGCAATCGGCAGCTGGGCGAAGCTCATGCCCCGGCTTTGCAGGCGCTGGTAGAACTGCTGGCGCTGCTCCAGAGGCAGGCGAAGAAAGCGCGAAACCAGATCGATATTAGGGTTGGAAAGCATGGGTCAAATCGCCTCTAGTTCGCTCAAAAAGTCACGAAGATCATCAAAGTCTTCCGCGCTGCCGGCGCGGAAGGTGGCAGCCGCCTGCACATAGGCGCGCAGCGTTTCAGTCTGGAACACTTCCACCAGCGGCACTTCCAGGCCCAGCTCGGCCTGGACCCTGGAGGTGATCTGGATGGCCAGCAGGGAGTGGCCGCCCACTTCGAAGAAGTTGTCGTTCAAGCCCACACGCGGCAGGCGCAGCACCTCGGCCCAGATCGTGGCGATCTGCCGTTCCAGCTCGGTCTCGGGGGCCACATAGGCCTGTTGCATAAGGCTCGCATCCGGTTGCGGCAGGCCCTTGCGGTCGAGCTTGCCATTGGGGGTCAACGGCATTTGCGCCAGGAAGATGAAATGCGCCGGGATCATGTAGTCCGGCAGGCGGGTCTTGAGTGCGCGGCGCAACGCGTCACGGAACTCGGCTTCGTTGGACGGGGCGGACACCGGAACCACATAGGCCACCAGCTGTTTTCCGGTCGGGCCGTCCTGGGCCACGACCACCGTTTCACCGACGCTGTCCTGCTCACGCAGGCGCGCTTCGATTTCCCCCAGTTCGATGCGGAAACCACGGATCTTCACCTGATGGTCGACACGCCCGAGGTAATCCACCACGCCATCCGGACGACCACGGGTCAGGTCGCCGCTGCGATACACGCGACTGCCCGGCGTGCCGAACGGGTCCGGCACGAAACGTTCGGCGGTCAGCGCCGGACGTTCCAGGTATCCACGGGCTACACCCTCGCCGCCCAGGTACAGCTCACCGGCGACGCCGATGGGTTGCAGGTTGAGTTGCGCGTCCAGCACGTAGCCGCTGCGGTTGCCCAGCAGCGTGCCGATTGGCGCGTAGACGGCGCCGCAAGGGTCGCCCTTGCGCGCCTTCCACAGCAACGGCGTGACCACGGTTTCGGTCGGGCCGTAGCCGTTGAACAGGTAGGTCGGCTTGAGCGCGCGCCAGGCCAGGTCATAGCTGGCCTGGGCCACGGCATCACCACCGAAGCAGTACACCCGCACTTTCGGTGGATTACCGTCGCGCTCGGCATGCTCGGCCAGTTGTTGCAGGTACACCGGCGGGAACACCGCCATGGTCACGTTGTGACGGTGCATCTGCGCGTAGGTGTACTCGGGCAGCCACAGGCTGTCGTCACGGATCAATACGCTGGCGCCGTTGATCAGCGGGTGCATCCAGCCTTCGTGGGAACCGTCGAAAGCGAAGGACATAAAGTGCAGTTCGCAGTCGGCCGGCGATGTTTCATAACGCTCGCCGGTAGCGATGATGTGCGCCACCAACGGCCCATGGGACACCGCCACGCCCTTGGGCAGGCCGGTGGAGCCGGAGGTGTAGATCACGTAGGCGAGGTTGTCGCCGTGCAGTTTTACCGCCGGCGTGGTGTCGCTGTAGTCGGCCCACGCCTCGGTGCGATCGATGGCCAGCGTCTGCATGCCGTCGGGAATCGGCAGTTGCGGCAACGCACTGGAATGGGTCAGCAGCAGTTGCGCGCGGCTGTCCTGCATCATGTACAGCAGGCGATCACGCGGGTATTCGATATCCAGCGGCACATACACGCCGCCGGCTTTCATCACCGCGAGGAACGCCACCAGGCTCTCGGCACTGCGCGGCATGGCAATCGCTACCCTTACTTCGGGGCCGATGCCACGGGCGATCAAGGCATGGGCCAGGCGGTTGGCCTGGCGGTCCAGCTCGCCATAACTCAGGGTTTGCGCATCGAACTTGACCGCCACCGCAGTGGGGTTTTCCTCGGCGCGGTCGGCAACCATTTCGTGTACCAGACGCTCAGCCGAGAAGCCGGCGTCAGTCTGGTTCCACAGCTGCAGGATATGTCGTTGCTCATCCTGGCCCAGCAGGTTGAGTTGGCTGATGGGTTGCTGTTGGTCGGCAACCATCGCCTGCAACAGGTTCTGCCAGTGGTCGGCCATACGCTCGATGGTCGCTGGGGCAAACAGATCGGTGGCGTAGCTCAGGGAGGCACGCAGGGTCGCCTGGCTTTCCTCCACGTCCAGTGCCAGGTCGAACTGGGCCACGCCTTCATCCCAGCTCAGCACTTCGACGTCCAGTTCGGTGAGGCGTTGCAGGTGATTGGCTGCCGAGGTCACGCGATGGTTGAACATCACCTGGAACAGTGGGCTCAGGCTCATGCTGCGCTCGGGCTGCAGCGCTTCGACCAGCTGCTCGAACGGCAGGTCCTGGTGGGCCTGGGCTTCGAGGGAACGTTGGCGTACCTGTTGCAGCAGTTGCACAACGCTCATCTGCCCGTGGATATCGGCCTTGAGCACCTGGGTATTGACGAAGAAACCGATCAGCCCCTCGGTTTCCAGGCGATTGCGGTTGGCGATCGGCACCCCGACACGCACGTCTTCCTGGCCGCTGTAGCGGTGCAGCAACGCCTGGTAGGACGCCAGCAGCACCATCGGCAACGTCACTCCGGCGCTCTGCGCCAGGCGACGCAAACCGGCCAGCAGCTGCGGTTGCAACTCGATGCCCAGGCGAGCGCCGCGATGGCTTTGCACGGCCGGGCGCAGGTAGTCGAAAGGCAATTCCAGCACAGGCTGCACACCGCCCAACTGCTCATGCCAGTAGGCCAGTTGACGGGCCTTCTCTCCCGCCTCCATCCATTGGCGCTGCCACACGGCATAGTCGGCGTACTGGATCGGCAAGGCCGGCAGGGCTGGCGTCTGCCCGTGGCTGAAGGCGGCGTACAGTTGCACCAGCTCCTCGACCATCAGTTGCATCGACCAGCCATCGGAGACGATATGGTGCTGCACCAGCACCAGCACATGTTCGTCCTCGGCCAGGCGCAGCAACCGGGCCCGCAGCAACGGCCCGCGCAGCAGGTCGAATGGCTGCGCAACGACGTCAGCCACCCGTGCCTTGAGGCCGGCTTCATCGGTGTCGACCAAATCGATTTCAATCAGGCCCGAGTCTTCAATCACTTGGACCGTACCGGCGGCGTCCTGGCGCAAATGGGTGCGCAGGCTTTCATGGCGTGCCAGCAAGGTGTCGACGCTGCGTTGCAGCGCCGCCAGGTCCAACGGGCCTGTCAAACGCAGGGCGCTGGGGATGTGGTACGCGGCGCTTTCGGGGTCGAGTTGCCAGAGGAACCATTGACGTTCCTGGGCATACGACAGCGGCAACGGCTGGCTGCGATCGGCCTTGAGCAGCGCCGGCGCGAGCACGCCCTCCTCACCCAGGGCCATCACGAAGTCACCCAGCAACGGGTGTTCGAACAGGGTCTTGAGCGCCACTTCCAGCGCCAGTGCCTGGCGCATCCGCGATACCACCCGCGTGGCCAGCAGCGAATGCCCGCCCAGCTCGAAGAAATGGTCGTCAAGACCGACCTGGGGCACGCCCAGCACCTCGGCCCAGATCGCCGCGACCTGTTGTTCGCGCGGGGTGACGGCGGCCACATGGCTCTTCAGCAACAGGCGGGTATCGACCTTGGGCAAGGCCTTGCGGTCGAGCTTGCCGTTGGGGGTCAAGGGCAGGCTGTCGAGGAACATCAGGTGCGCCGGCACCATGTAGTCCGGCAGGCGCTCACGCAATGCCGCTGTGTAGGCTTGCGCCGGCTGTGCCGCAGACGTCACCAGGTAGGCGATCAAGCGGTCGTTGTCGGCCAGCACCACGGCTTCGCGAACGCCTTCATGCTCGCGCAGGCAAGCTTCGATTTCGCCCAGTTCGATACGGAAGCCGCGTACCTTGACCTGATGGTCGACCCGGCCGATGTACTCCACCACGCCGTCGGCACGGTAGCGTGCCAGGTCGCCGGTGCGGTACAGGCGCTCGCCCGGCGCGCCGTACGGGTTGGGCACGAAACGTTCGGCGGTGAGGGCTGGCCGCGCGTGGTAGCCGCGTGCCAGGCCGACGCCGCCGATCAGCAGTTCGCCGGCCGCACCCACCGGGCATGGACTGAGTCCGGCATTGAGGATGAACAACGCGGTGTTGGCGATCGGGCGCCCGACCAAAGGTTGCGCCTCCAGCAGGCGATGGGCCGCCGACCAAATGGTGGTTTCGGTGGGACCATAGAGGTTCCATACCGGGCCTTGCAGGTCGAGCATGCGCTGGGCCAGATCGGCCGGCAGCGCTTCGCCGCCGCACAGGCACTTGATACCGCGCAGCACGTCGGCACGTGGGCTTTCCAGCAGCATGCGCCAGGTGGACGGCGTGGCTTGCAGTACGCTGGCGGATTGGGCGGTGACCAGATCGATTATCGCCTCCGGGTCGAGCGCCAGTTCCTGACCGCTCAGCAGCACCGTGGCGCCGACTGTCAGCGGCACGTATAGCTCCAGGGCGAAGATGTCGAACGAGAACGTCGTCAGCGACAGCACCCGCGCCTGCGCGCCGATGTCCAGGGTGCCGACCATGCCGCAGGTAAAGCTGCACAGCGCCTGGTGCGGCACCATCACGCCCTTGGGCTTGCCGGTGGAGCCGGAGGTGTAGATCACATAGGCCAGGTGTTGTGGCGTGACGCTGACCTGCGGGTTGTGTTCGTCACCGCCGGCGTCCTCGACCAAAAGCACCTGCAGGCCTTGCGGTTGCACCAGGCGCCCAATCAGCGGCGACTGAGTCAGCAGCACCTGGGCGCGGCTGTCTTCGAGCATGAAGGCCAGGCGCTCCGCCGGGAATTGCGGGTCCAGCGGCACATAGGCGCCACCGGCCTTGAGGGTCGCAAGCAGGCCGACCACCATGTGCAGGGAACGCTCCACATGCACCGCCACCCGCACGTCCGGGCCGACGCCCGCCGCGATCAGGCGATGGGCCAGGCGGTTGGCGCGGCGGTTGAGTTCGCTGTAGCTCACGGCCTCGCCATTAAATTGCAGCGCGATGGCGTGCGGCTGTGTCAGGGCTTGTGCTTCGAACAACTGGTGGACACAGCGCTCGCGTGGGTAGTCGACGCTCGTGTGGTTCCAGTCTTCGACCATCTGCTGCCATTGCGATGGGCTGAGCATCGCCAGTTCGTCCAGGGCCTGGGAGGCATCGTTGACCACTGCGCGCAGCAGGTTCTGCCAGTGCACGGCCAGGCGCTCCAGGGTGGCGGCGTCGAACAGGTCGGTGGCGTAGGTCAGGGATGCCCAAAGGCCGTCGACGGACTCCTCGGTTTCCAGATTGAGGTCGAACTGGGTCGTGTGACCGGCCCAATCCACCGGCTGCAGAGCCAGGCCAGGCAGTTGCACCGGGCCGGCGCGCAGGTTGTCCTGGTGATTGAACATCACCTGGAACAACGGGTTATGGCTGAGGCTGCGTTCCGGTTGCAGCGCTTCTACCAGTTGTTCGAACGGCAAGTCCTGATGGGCCTGGGCTTCCAGGGCACGTTGCTTGACCTGGGCCAGCAACTGCTCGAAGGCCATCTGCCCGTGCAGGTCGGCCTTGAGCACCTGGGTGTTGACGAAGAAGCCAACCAGACGCTCGGTTTCCAGGCGATTGCGGTTGGCGATCGGCACCCCGACACGGATCTCGGCCTGGCCGCTGTAGCGGTGCAGCAACGTCTGGAACGACGCCAGCAGAAGCATGAACAAAGTCACGTCCTGGCGCTGGGCAAGTGCCTTGAGCTCGGCCACCAGGGCGTTGTCCAGGTGTACCCGCCGACGCGCACCGCGATGGCTTTGCACCGCCGGGCGCGGGTGGTCCAGGGGCAGTTCCAGCACCGCGTGTTCGGTGCCCAGGCGTGCACGCCAGTAATCGAGTTGGCGTTGTTTCTCCCCGGCCGCCATCCAATCGCGCTGCCACACGGCATAGTCGGCGTACTGGATCGGTAAGGCCGGCAACGGCGCCTGGCCTTGATACAGCGCCAGCAGTTCGTCGACCATCACTTGCATCGACCAGCCGTCGGAGATGATGTGGTGCTGGGTGATCACCAGCACATGGTGCGCGGCCGTGATCTCCAGCAGCATGACGCGCATCAGCGGACCGTTGAGCAGGTCGAACGGGCGTTGGATCTCTTGCGCGACCGCCTGCTCGATGGCCGAGTCTTGCACCTGCTGGCGTTGGATCACCATCGCCAGGTTGGGCTGGATGACCTGCCAGGTGTGCTCAGCCTCTTCCACGAAGGTGGTACGCAACGGTTCATGACGCTGCACCAGGGCCTGGAACGCGTGCTCCAGTGCCGGGATATCCAGCTCACCGCGCAGGTGCAATGCGGTCGGTACGTGGTAGGCGGTGCTGCAGGGATCCAGTTGCCAAAGGAACCATTGGCGTTCCTGGGCGAAGGACAGTGCCAACGGCCGGTCGCGCCCCAGCGCCACCATCGAGCTGGCAGTGCCGGCCTGCAACCCTGCGCAGGCCGCCGCGAACGCTTCCAGCGTCGGCTGCTCGAACAACGCTCGCAACGGCACGTCCAGCTTGAGGTCGTGACGCACGCGGGAGATCACCTGAGTGGCCAGCAACGAATGGCCACCGCGTTCGAAGAAATGGTCATCGAGCCCCACCTGCTCGACGTGCAACACCGTTTGCCAGATCGCCGCCAATTGCATGTGCAGCGGGCTTTGCGGAGCGCGGTAGGCGTGTCGCGCCTGGCTCAGGTCCGGCAGCGGCAGTGCGCGGCGGTCAAGCTTGCCGTTGTTGTTCAACGGCAGGGCATCGAGCACCAGCCAATGCCCCGGCACCATGTAATCCGGCAAGGACTGGCGCAAGACCGCCGCCAGCGCCTGGGTATCCAGTGATTGGCCGTGGGCCGCGACAACGTACGCGACCAACTGCGTACCGGTGGCACTCGGCTGCGCAACGACGGCAGCTTCGCGCACCCACGGCAGGGCTTGCAGACTGGCCTCGATTTCGCCCATTTCGATACGGAACCCGCGGATCTTCACCTGATGGTCGATACGCCCCACGTACTCCAAGGCGCCCGCCTCGTTGTAACGGGCCAGGTCGCCACTGCGGTAGAGTCGCGCACCGGGAACCGTCGAAAACGGATCCGGGAGGAAGCGCTCGGCGGTCAACGCCGGGCGGTCGAAGTAACGCTGGGCCAGGCCGAACTCGGCACCGATGTACAGCTCGCCGACGCCATCGGTGGCCAACAGCTCGAAACCGCTGTCGAGTACATACAGCGAGCGACCATCGCTCGCCCGGCCAATCGGCACACCGAACGCATCACTGGCATCCGCCAGTTGGCACTCATGCACGCTGGACACCACGGTGGCCTCTGTCGGCCCGTAGGTGTTGACCAGGCGCACGCCGCCCAGGCCGGCCGCGTGCCAGGCGCGCAGCCCTTCCACCGACATGGCCTCGCCGCCCACATGCACCTGGCGCAGGTTACCCAGGGCGCGACCATCGGCCGCGCACTCCTTGGCCAACAGGTACCAGTAGGCCGCCGGCAAGTCAGCCAGGGTCACGCCCTGCTCGACGATTTCCCGTGCCAGTTGCCCGGCATCCCACAGTTCATCGCCACGCATGATCAGCGCGGCGCCCACACACAGCGGCGGGTAGCACTGTTCGACAAAGCCGTCGAAACTGAAGGTCGCGAACTGCAGCACGCGGTCCTCTGCACACAGTTGGCTGTAGACCTCGGCGCTGTCGCAGAATTGGCCGAGGGCCGCATGGTCGATGGCCACGCCCTTGGGTTGGCCGGTGGAGCCCGAGGTGTAGATTACGTACGCCAGATCGGCAGCGGCAGCGTGGGTGAGTGGGTTGCTGACAGGGTAGCCGGCCAGCTCGGTACCGGAGACGGTGAAGTCCAGACGGGCCAGCCCTTGCGGCAGCGGCAGGTCGGCCAGCAACCCGGCTTCGCTGAGCAACAGGTCCAGGCGGCTGTCCGCCAGCATGTAGGCCAGGCGGTCGGCGGGATAGTTCGGGTCCAGGGGCACATAGGCCGCACCGCTTTTGAGCACGGCCAGCAGGCTGACGATCAGTTGCGGGCCGCGCCGCGACGCCAGGCCCACGCGCTGGCCCGGGCCCGCGCCCAGTTCCAGCAGGCGATGGGAGAGCCGGTTGGCATGGGCATTGAGCTGGGCATAGCTCAAGCGCGCTTCGCCAGCCTGTACCGCCAGCGCGTCCGGTGTGGCAGCAGCCTGGGCCGCAATGCGTTCGTGCACGCGCAGCTGGCGTTGGGCAGCGCCCGGCGACTGGCTCAGGGCAAGCACGTCGCGCTGTGCGGTGGCGTCAAGCAATTGCAGGTTGCCAAGGGGCGCCTGGGCATCCGCGAGCAACTGCACCAGCAGGTGGTGCAGGTTGGCGCTCAAGCGTGCGACCTGTTCAGCGCTGAACCGCGCCCGGTCGTAACTGAACTCCAGGCGCAGGCTGGCCCCCAACTCAATGCCCAAGGTCAAAGGGTAATGGGTGCGTTCATGGTTGTGAATATGGCCAAACGCCAGGCCTGCGGGTGCGCCCTGCTTCAGGGCCTCGGCCACAGGGAAGTTTTCGAACACCAGCAAAGTGTCGAACAATGCGCCCTGCTGGCCGGCCCAGCCTTGTATGTCGTACAGCGGCACATGCTCGTGGTCACGCAGGCTGAGATTCAGGGTTTGCAACTCGTTGAGCCATTGGGCGGCCGGTTGGGCTGGCGAAGGCGTACTGACGATAGGCAGCGTGTTGATGAACAGGCCCAGTTGCTGCTCGATCCCCGGCAGCGGTGCCGAACGCCCGGCGACAGTCGCGCCAAAGGCCACGCAATCCTGACCGGTGTAGCGCTGCAGCAACAGGCTCCACGCTCCTTGCAGCACCGTATTGAGAGTGATTTTCTGGCGACGGGCGAACTCGCCGAGGGCCTGTGTGAACTCGCCCTCAAGGATCAATTGATGCTCAGCCGTGCCCAGGCCATCGACCGGCGCGCGCAGCGCTTGCGCGAGCAAGGTGGGTGTTTGCAACGGCGCCAGGGCGGCTTTCCAGAACGTCTCACCCGACGCTTGCTGTTGCAGCCAGCCGAGGTAATCGCGGAACTGCCCCAGCGGCGCGGGCAAGGCCTGGCCGGCATAGTGGGCGATGACTTCACCCAGCAACTGGGCGTTACTCCAACCGTCCATGAGGATGTGGTGGCTGGTGAAGATCAGATGCCAGGCGTTACCGGCGCCCCGCACCAGCATCAGGCGAAACAGCGGCGCAGCATTAAGCGCGAAGCCCTTCTCGCGTTCAGCCTCGGCAAGCGCATCGAAGTCGGCATCGATGTCTTCGATCACGTGCAACTGCACGTCGACCTGACGCTGGATGACTTGATGGGCACTGTCCAGGCCCAGCCAGTGGAAGCTGCTGCGCAGAATGTCATGGCGGTCCAGTGCCGCCTGCCAGGCGCGGCCGAACGCCAGCAGGTCGAGGCCGTCGATATCCACGCGCAACTGGTTGATGTACGCCTGGGCTTCTGGCGCGTAGAGGGTATGGAACAACATGCCCTGCTGCATCGGCGACAGCGGATAAAGGTCGGCAATCGCCGGCCCCGCCACGGGCAACGCGTCCAGTTGCTGTTGGGTCAAGCACGCCAGTGGGAAGTCCGAAGGGGTAACCTGCCCTGCCGGGGTGGCTCGGCAATGCTCGATCAAGGCCTTGAGCTCTGCCGCGTAGTCATCCGCCAACTGCTGCACAGTCGACACCTCGAACATCTCGCGACTGAACCCCCATTGCAGCGCCAGCTCACCGCCGTACACCTGCCCTTCCACCGTCAGCCAATTGGCCAACGGTGCCTCGGCATCCTGGGCCTGGCCGCTGCCCTGGGTAGACGGTACAAACAACGCGGATTCGTTGAACTGGCGGTCGAACTGGCCCAGGTAGTTGAAGGTAATGCGTGGCGCGGCCAGGTTCGCCAGGGCTTCGCGGGCCGCAGGCGGGCCGAGGTAGCGCAGCAGACCGTAGCCGATGCCTTTGGCGGGCACGGCGCGCAGCTGCTCCTTGACCGACTTGATCGCGGCCGACAGCTCGCCGTCGGCTTGCAGGCGTACCGGGAACAGGCTGGTGAACCAGCCCACGGTGCGGGTCAGGTCGACACTGTCGAACAGGTCTTCGCGGCCATGGCCTTCCAGCTGGATCAGTGCGGCGGCCTGGCCGCTCCAACGGCTGACCACCCGCGCCAGGGCGGTGAGCAACAGGTCGTTGACCTGAGTACGGTAGGCCGCTGGCGCGTCCTGGAGCAGTTGACGGGTGTGTTCGGCGTCAAGGCGTATTTCGAGCTTGCTGCCCACGCGGTTTTGCAGGCCGCCCTGGAGGTTGTCGCACGGCAAGTCCGCGTCCGCCGACTGCGCCTGCCAGTACGCCAACTGGTGGTCCAGCGTAAGGGCATGGGCTTGCAACTGTTCGGCCCACAGCTGGTAGGCGCTGGTCTTGGTCGGCAACGCTGCCTGGCGGTAAGCCTGTTGCAGGTCTTCCAGGACGATGCGCCAGGACACGCCATCGACCGCCAGGTGATGGATCACCAGCAGCAGGCGCTGGCTGCCATCGGCCATGCTCACCAACGCGGCACGCAGCAGCGGGCCTTGCGCCAGGTCGAGGCTGCGCTGGGCCTCATCGCACAGCGCCGACAGCTCATCGTCGCTGCTGGCTTGTGCTTGCCACAGGCCCGGCGCGGTGACCGGCGCGGCATAGGCTTGCTGCCAGGTGTCGGCCTGTTGCACAAAACGCAGGCGCAAGGCGTCGTGATGGTTGATCACCTGGGTCAGGGCGGCTTCCAGGCGCGCCGGTTCCAAGCGCTCGCGCGGGGTCAACAACAACGATTGGTTCCAGTGGTGACGCGCGGGGATCGCCTGGGCGAAAAAGCCTTGCTGCACCGGGGTGAGGATCACCTCGCCGCGGGCGGGACCTTGGTCGATCACGGCGGTGTGCTCGAAGCCGGCCACCAACGCCAGGCTGCGCACGCTCTGGTACTGGAACAGGTCGCGCGGGCTGAGGCGAATCCCCGCCTGGCGCGCGCGACTGACCACCTGGATGGAGATGATCGAATCGCCGCCCAGTTCAAAAAAGTTGTCGTCCAGGCCCACCTGCTCGACGCCGAGCACATCGCTCCAGATCGCCGCCAGGGCTTTTTGCAGGTCGTCTTGCGGCGCGATATAGGCCTGTTGTGGTGTTGCATCCGGTAACGGCAGGGCCTTGCGGTCGAGCTTGCCGTTGGCGGTCACCGGCAGCTTGGCCAGGGGCACCATATGGGTCGGTACCATGTATTCCGGCAGGCTGCCGAGCAGCCAGGCCTTGAGGTCGGTGGGCGTCTCGCCCTCCAGCACCAGGTAGGCCACCAGTTGTTTGCCGCCGTGTACCAGCACCACCGCCTCACGCACCGCCGGGTGTTGCATCAGGCGTGTCTCGATTTCACCCAATTCGATGCGCAAGCCGCGCAGCTTGACCTGGTGGTCGAGACGGCCAAGGTATTCGATCACACCGTCGTCACGCTGGCGCACCCGGTCGCCGGTACGGTACAGGCGCGCGCCGTCACCAAAGGGGCTGGGCACAAAACGTTCGGCGGTCAGCGCCGGACGGCGGTGGTAGCTGCGCGCCAGGCCGGTACCGCCCAGGTACAGCTCGCCGGCCACGCCGGCAGGCACCGGGTTGAGCTGCGCATCGAGCACGTAGGTGCCGAGGTTGGCAATCGGACGGCCGATGGGCACGGCGTCACGGCCTTCGTCGATGCAGGTCCAGTGGGTCACGTCGATGGCCGCTTCCGTCGGACCATAGAGGTTGAACAAACCGGCCTGGGGCAGCTTGGCGAACACCTGCAGTTGCGCGTCCAGGGGCAAGGCTTCGCCGCTGCAGACAATGCGCTTGAGGCTTATGCAGGCCTGCACGCCCGGCTCATGGATAAACGCCTGGAGCATGGACGGCACGAAGTGCAAGGTGGTGATCCCGTGCTCGCCGATGGTCTCGATCAGGCACGCCGGCTCGCGGTGTTCGCCAGGGGCGGCGACCACCAGGCGGGCGCCGGTCATCAGCGGCCAGAAGAACTCCCACACCGACACATCAAAGCTGAACGGGGTTTTCTGCAGCACCGCGTCACTGGCATCCAGGCCGTAGGCCTGCTGCATCCAGCACAGGCGGTTGACCAGTGCGCGATGGCTGTTGCCGGCGCCCTTGGGCTTGCCGGTGGAACCGGAGGTGTAGATCACATAGGCCAGGTTCAGCGCGTGGATGTCGACGGCGGGCGCTGCGACGCTGTAAGCGTCGAGCCAGCCGGGCGCCTGGTCGAGGCGCATCACCCGAATGCCTTCGACAGGCAGCAGTGGCAGCAGGCTGCGCTGGCTGAGCAGCAGCTGGATGCCGCTGTCTTCGATCATGTAGGCCAGGCGTTCCTGGGGATATTCGGGATCGAGGGGGACGTAGGCGCCGCCGGCCTTGAGCACGGCCAGCAGGCCGATGACCATCTCGATGGAACGCTCAACGCAGATACCCACCAGCGCATCAGGACCGACCCCGTGGTCGCGCAAGGCATGGGCCAGCTGGTTGGCACGGGCGTCGAGTTGCGCGTAAGTCAGCGTGGTCGCGCCGAACACCAGCGCCGGCGCATCCGGCGTGCGCTGTACCTGGTCTTCGATCAGGTGATGAATGCCACGTTCGGTGGGATACGCTTGTGCGGTCTGGTTCCAGGCGTGCACCTGCCTCTGTTGCTCATCGACGGCCAGCATCGGCAACTCGCCGATGCGCTGTTCGCCATCGGCCACCATGGCCTGCAACAGGCTGATCCAGTGGCGTGCCATCCGCGCGATGGACGGCGCGTCGAACAGGTCATTGGCGTAGGTCAGCGCAGCGTGCAGGGTGCCGGACTTTTCATAGGTGTCGAGGGTCAGGTCGAACTGGGTGGTGCGGCCTTGCCACTCCACCAGGGCCAGTTCCAGGCCGGAGGCGGTGCTGACCGAAGCGATGTCGGCCACCACCGGCTGATGGTTGTACATCACCTGGAACAGCGGCGTATGGCTGAGGCTGCGCTCGACCTTCAGGGCTTCCACCAGGCGCTCGAAGGGCAATTCCTGGTGCGCCTGGGCGCCAAGGGCGTGCTCCTTGATACCTTGCAGCAACTCGGCGACCCGGGTTTGCCCGCTCAGCTCAGTGCGCAGGACTTGTGTGTTGACGAAGAAGCCGATCAACCCTTCGACTTCCGTACGGTTGCGGTTGGCGATCGGCACCCCGACGCGAATATCGCCCTGGCCGGTGTAGCGATGCAGCAACACATTGAAGGCGCCGAGCAGCAGCATGAACAGGGTGACGTTGTGCTGTTGCGCGCAGGTGCGCAACTGCGCGGCCAGCGCCGGCTCAATCGCGAAGGTGTGACGGGTACCCTGATAGCTGGGCATGGCCGGGCGCGGGCGGTCCGTCGGCAGTTCCAGCACCGGGTGCTCGTCGCCCAGGCGCGCCTGCCAGTAGTCCAATTGACTAGCCTGCTCCCCGGCTTCCAGCCAGCGGCGCTGCCACAGGGCGTAGTCGCTGTACTGGATCGACAGCGCTGGCAATGGCGGCGCTTCGTTGCGCTCATGGGCGTCGTAGAAACGAATGAACTCGTCGATCAACACGTTCATCGACCAGCCATCGGAGACGATATGGTGCAGGGTCAGCAGCAGTACGTGCTCCTGGGCATCGAGCTTGAGCAGTTGCACACGCAACAGCGGGCCGTGTTCCAGGTCGAACGGCAGCAGCGATTGGCGGGTGGCCGCATCGTTGACGGCGTGTTCGCGTTCGGCCGCGGCCAACGCCGTCAGGTCCAGTTGCTCAATGGCCAGCGACGGCTGTACGGCCACCTGCATCAGGCGCTCATCGGCCTGGCGCTGGAACACCGTGCGCAGGGTTTCGTGCCGGTCCACCAGGCTGGCAAACGCCTGCTCCATGGCGCCCAGGTTCAGCGCACCCTTGAGGCGCACCGCGCCCGGCAGGTTGTAGGCGCCACTGCTCGGGTCCAGTTGCCAGAGAAACCACATGCGCTGTTGCGCATAGGACAGCGCCTGGCGGTCCTCTGCCTCCACGCCGGCCGGAATCGGAAACCGCGAAAAATCCACCCCTTCTTTCTGCAGTGCCTGCAGGAACAGCTGGCGCTTTTCCAGGGGCAACCCGATAAACCGGCGAGCAAGTTTCAAGGAGTCTTCAGCATTCATTTGTTGGAGTCCGGAGCAATAGGCAGGAAGCACAAAGGCACGTCGTCCCTATAAAACGAACCGGACAGGGAAAAATTAGCGGGGGATGGGAGGCGTAGAGCGAGCTGTCATCAGGGGTTACATCAATCCTCGGGAAAGACCCACGAACCCCAGCTAGCATTGACGAATACCACTTTTTGCAACTACATTTAGTTACACGCAGGGAACGCCGTGTCCAAAAATGAAAAGCTGCTCGCCAAATTGCTCAACGAGCAGATGGCATTTACCTGGCCAGAGCTCGTCACGCTGCTGCGTCGTCTCGGCTACACACAGATTGAGGGGGCTGGAAGCCGGGTCAAGTTCGACATCGGCGATCCGAGCGCAATGATCACCTTGCACAAGCCTCATCCCGGCAACGAACTGAAACACTACATTCGACGCCAGATCATCGAACAATTGAAATCAGGAGAACTGATTCAGTGAACAACCAACTGAAACACAATGGCTACATCGGCTCTATCGAAGCCAGCCTCGAAGACAATTGCCTGTTCGGCAAGATCCTGTTCATCAAGGCACTGGTGAGTTACGAAGGCAAAACCGTCGCGGAACTGGACGCCGCGTTTCGCGAGGCTGTGGACGACTACCTCGCTACCTGCAAGGCCCTTGGGCAAACACCGGAGAAGCCGTGCAAAGGCTCTTTCAACGTGCGGGTCGGCCACGATCTTCATCTTGCAGCCGCCCTTGAAGCGACACGTAAAAAGGTGACCCTGAACGACCTGACGCGCCAGGCGCTGAACGAATTCCTGCAACACCACCGAGGGGATTCCTGCCCCGTGACTGGCTGACGTTTCATTGCCAGGATGACGCTCAACCCAACCGCCGATACCCCAACACCGCTGACCCCATCACCACCGCCCCCGCCGCCAGCGCCACCCAGAACCCGCTGGCTGCCCCGAAGTGATCGATCATCCAGCCGGAGCTGGCGGCACCGATGGCCACGCCGATGCTCAGGCCGGTGATCAGCCAGGTCATGCCTTCGGTCAGGCGGCTCGCGGGCACGCTCTTTTCCACCAGGGCCATGGACACGATCAGGGTAGGGGCGAAGAACAGTCCGGAAATGAAGATGGCCACTGCCAGGCCCGGAATGTGGGTGACCAGCAGCAACGGCAAGGTGGTCAACGCCGTGGCCACGCCGCAGAACAGGAACTGCCGGGGCAGCGGCGCCTTGAGCTTGAGGGTGCCAAAGGCCAGCCCCGCCAGACACGAGCCGATGGCGTACACCGAGAGCACGATGCTTGCCGCCGCCGGCTGGCCCTGCTGCTGGGCAAAGGCCACGCTGACCACATCCACCACACCCACGATCACCCCCATGGCCAGCAGCAGGATCATCAGGATCAGCACCGACGGTGAGGCGATCAGCCAGCCCCGATGGTGAGCGTGGTGTTCATGCACAGGGGGTTCGGTCGCGCGTTGCAGCACAAACGTGGTAACCCCAACCGCCAGCAGCAGCGCGGCCACCAGCGGCCCGGCTTCGGGGAACAGCACCACGCTCAAGCCCACCGAAATCGGTGGACCGATGATAAAGCACACCTCATCCAGCACCGATTCCAGGGCGAATGCGGTTTGCAGCCTGGGCTGGCCGCGGTACAGCTCGGTCCAGCGCGCCCGCACCATGGCGGACATATTCGGCATGCAGCCCGCCAGGGCAGCAAACAGGAACAGCGTCCAGGTCGGCGCCTGCAACCGCGTGCACAGCAACAGCAGCAACAGCGCCCCGCCGCCGATCAGGGCGGCAATCGGCAGCACCCGGCCCTGGCTGTACCGGTCCACCAAGCGTGACACCTGCGGCGCGCAAAACGCCGTGGCCAGGGCGAACACCGCCGCCACCGAACCGGCCAGGCCATAGCCGCCGTGCACCTGGGAAAGCATGGTGATCAAGCCAATACCGGCCATGGACACCGGCATGCGTGCCAGCATGCCGGCCAATACGAAGGCCCGCGAGCCGGGAACCTGGAACAACTCGGCGTAAGGGTTTGCCATCCTGCTCAACCTCTTCCTGATGCCCTGGAACTTGCTATCCGCAGTGATCAAGGCAAAATACATACGGTGCGTATGTGGCGAATCATGCGTAACATACGCGGCGTATGTCAATCTTTCACTTGCCCATTGTGAGTCCTGCCCATGAGCCGAGCCCGTGCCGAAATGATCGAAGACACCCGCGCCCGGCTGCTTGCCAGTGCACGGCAGGCCTTCGCCACGCAAGGCTATGCCAACACATCGATGGACGATTTCACGGCCCACGCCGGCCTGACACGCGGCGCGCTGTACCATCACTTTGGTGACAAAAAGGGGCTGCTGGCCGCCGTGGTTGCTCAACTCGATCGTGAGATGGACGCATGTTTGCAGCGTATCTCAGACGAAGCCCAAGACCCCTGGAGCGGTTTTTGCGAACGCTGCCGCGCTTATTTGCGCATGGCCCAGGACGGCGAAATCCAACGCGTTGTGCTGCAGGATGCGCCGGCTGTATTGGGCGATACCGGCTCCCAGCAACACTGTGTCGAGTCGTTGCGCCAACAGCTGGAAGCCCTGATGCACGCGGGCGTCGTCCCTGACGCACCGAGCCTGGCGCTGGCGCAGTTGATCAATGGCAGCCTGGTCAACACCGCCCTGTGGATCGCCCGGTCAGAACATCCGCAGGAGCGTCTGGAGCAAGGTTTGCAGGGCCTGGAAATCCTGCTGCGCGGCCTGAAACTCATACCAACCGCTTGATCTGCTTATGCCGCCACACCAGCCGGTAGTACGCGGCCTGCAACCCCAGCATCGCCAGGTACGTCACCGGGAACGCCATCCAGACGCCTTCCAGGCCGAAGTGCGCATTCAGCAGGTACGCCATCGGTAGCTCGACACACAGCACGCAGAAGATCGAGATCGCCACCGGCATCAGCACCACGCCGCTGGCGCGCATGATCCCGCCGATCACGGCCTGGAAGCCGAACACGAGGATGCTCCACAGCATGATGTGCAGCAGGTGCTCGGCATTCACGCGTGCGGCGTCATCGGTGATGAACAACCCGAGCAACCAGTGCGACAACAGATAGCCCAGCACGATCAGGCCACCGGTCAGGCACGTATTGATCAACAGCCCGGTACGCAGGATCGGCCCGATACGCTCCAGCCGCCCTGCCCCAATCGCCTGGGCCCCAAGGATCGAAGCAGTGATGGCAATCGACAGGGCCGGAAACTGCACGTAGTTGACGATCTGCGTCACCGCCCCATAGGCCGCCGTGGCCTGGGACCCATGGCCATTGACCAAGGCGAGGATGACCAACTCCGACAGCGACAACACCACCATCTGCAAGCCTGTAGGCAAGCCGATGCGCAGGACTTTGCCGAGAATGACGCGGTCCAGGCGCAAGGCCGCGAGCAGTTCGCGGTCCGGCGCCATCACATGGTTTTTATGGCGCAGGCGCAGGATCAGAAACAGCATCGCCGAGGCATTCCCCACCAGGCCTGCGTACACCGCGCTCTGGATCCCCAGGGGCGGCAGGCCGATCCAGCCGCGAATCAGCGCCGGGGTCAACAGCAGGCCGACCAGGGTCGAGACCATCAGCGCCAGCAGCGGCGAGATCGTGTCGCTGACCCCGCGCAACAGCTGGGTGTAGAGGATAAATACCAGCAGCAGCGGCATGATCAGCATCATCATCTGGGCATAGCCCACGGCATCGTCGAGCACATCCGCAGGCGTACCCAATGCCTGCAACGCCGGGCGCGCAAACAGGCTGCCCAGCACCGCTGCGATCAGGCCCACCAGTGCACCGAGGGTCAGGGTGGCACCGGTAATCGCCTTGACCATCCCGGTTTCCTGGGCACCCCAGGCCTGGCCAATCAGCACCGAAGCGCCCGCCCCCAGGCCGATCACCAGGGCAATGAAGAAGAACACGATGGGGAACATCCCCGACACCGCCGCCAGCGCCTGGGTACCGAGCATCTGCCCGACATAAATACCGTTGAGGGTGCCGGAAAAACTTTGCAGGAAATTGGACAGCACCATCGGTGCCAGAAAGATCAGGTAGACCTGCCACAGCGGGCGTTGCAAAGGGCTTTGCATGAAAAACGGGGCCTCGGAAAACTAAAGCGTCCGAGGGTTATACCGTAATTGGATCCGATCTTCCTGTGCTTTGCATGATGGATGGATCGCCAACACTCGCTGGTTCCGATGCCCACATTGGATCTTCAGCGTCACCCCGACTCAGGTCGCCGTTCAGAAACGGCTCGGCGTGCCGATGGAATATGCACAGTCCAAGAAAGGCGCGGTGCTGCTCAACGTGGCCGCACGCGTGGTCGCACGCAATGACCAGCCGGAACGGGCGCAGAAACTCACCGCCTAGTTTCTGACCGCCAAAGCCCAGGCACCGGCATTGGAAGAAGGCGAATAGATTCCGTCGAGCCCGACTACGCCGACCACCGACAAGACCCGAGCACGGGTGGACGCGATGCACAGTTACTTGCAGACGGCGAGTTGATCATTCCCACGCTACGTGGGAAGGATCATGGGGCGATGGGTAACGCACGTTTGTGGGCGGTCTTCAGGTAGGCGCGCTCCACGATGTCCCTCACCCGCTCACTCACCGGCTCACCCATCAGGTACGCATCGATCTCCTCGTACGTGCAGCCATAGGCCTGTTCATCCAGCTTGCCCGGCGCCAGTTCTTCCAGGTCGGCCGTCGGCTGCTTGTACACCAGGTTCGTCGGGGCCCCAAGGGCACTGGCCAACAGGCGCACCTGGGTCTTGGTCAGGCCCGACAATGGCGCCAGGTCGCACGCGCCGTCGCCGAATTTGGTGAAGAAGCCCATCAATGCTTCGGCGCCATGGTCGGTGCCGACCACCAGGCCGTTGTGCAGGTTGGCCACGGCGTACTGGGCGATCATGCGGGTGCGGGCCTTGACGTTGCCCTTGATGAAATCCACCTGCGAGGCACTGGCTTCGGTGGCGCCGAGGCTGGCCATCAGGCCGTCGACGCTGGCGGCGATGTTCAGGGTGTCGATGTGGTCCGGGGTGATGAAATCCAGCGAGGCCTGGGCATCGCTCTCATCGGCCTGGGTCTTGTAGGGCAGGCGCATGGCGATAAAGCGCGCGGCGTAGCCCTCGCTGCGTAATTGCTCCGCCGCCAATTGGCACAGGCGCCCAGCGGTGAGGGAGTCGACGCCACCGCTGATGCCCAGTACCAGGGCCTTGCAGCCTGAATGGCGCAAGGTGGTCTTGATGAAGTCGAGGCGCCGTTGGATTTCCTGGGCTTCACCGCCCTTCACCAATGTGCGATCGATATTGAGTTCCTGCGCGATACGTTCCTGCATGTCACACCTCCACGTTGCCGACATTGAATACCTTGGCTGCGTACTGCAAAAACGAGGGGTCTTCGCAGACGTTCTTCACCGGGTCATCGGAGAACTTCACCACCGGTTCGCCGTGCACGCGTACCAGTTTCATGACGATGCTCAGCGGCTCGACGCCTTCCACATCGCAAGCCAGGCTGGTGCCCATGCCGAAACCGAACTTGGCCTTGCCACGCACGTGCCGCAGGATCGGCAGGCATTTTTCGAAGTTCAGGCCGTCGGAGAACATCAGGTCCTTGGTCATCGGGTCGATACCCAGCTGTTTGTAGCGGGCCAGCACCTTGTCGGCCCAGGCGATCGGGTCACCGGAGTCCTGGCGCAGGCCGTCGTAGAGCTTGGCGAAGTACAGGTCGAAATCCTTGAGGAAAAAGTCGGTGCTGATGGTGTCGGTCAAGGCAATGCCCAGGCGGCCGCGGTACTCACGCACCCAGTTTTCCAGGCCGGCGTTCTGGCTTTCGCGCAACCGCCCCAGTTGCTGGTGCACCATCATCCACTGGTGAGCCATGGTGCCGATCAGCGGCAGGTCGAATTCGTAGGCCAAGTGCGCATTGCTGGTGCCGACGAACTGGCCGGGGAAGTCGCGACGCATGATGTCCACCACTTCGCGCTGGGCCTTGAACGACAGGCGCCGGCGCGTGGAAAAATCGGAGACACGCAGGTCTGACAACTCGTCGCGGCTGAGGTTTCTCTCCAGCCAGTCGAACTTCTGGTAGAGCTTGCGGGTGACGTCTTCCAGGGTCACGTCGGGGTATTTGGCGCGGTTGCGCAGCTCGCTGACCAGCGCCAGCAGCGGTTGTTCGAACATGATGCAGTGCAGCATCGGCCCGACCACGCGGATGTTCAGTTGGCCGTCGACTTCACTGACGTGGATGTAGCGCAGGTTGAAGCGGAACAGGCCGAGGAAGCGTTCGTAGTCGGGGGTCAGGTATTCGCGAAAGCGTGGGTTGAACAGAAAGCGCAGCTCGCCCTCACGCATCTGCAGGCCAGCCATGTTCTCAAGCTCGGCGCGTAACTCGGGGATCAGGTGGCCGAGCTTTTCCTTGGCGCGCACGATGAAGTTGTATTCCACATCGACATTCGGGTGCTGGTGCAACACCGCCTGCATCATGGTGAAGGTGTAGTAGTCGGTGTCGAGCAAGCCCTGGATCACCGGGGCTTCGTAGTCGTAGGCACTTTCCATGGTGTATCTCCTTAACGCGTGGCCATCGCGGCCAGTTCTTCGCGGGTGCTGCTGATGACGGCACCGGCCTTGAGCAACTCATTGACGGCCTGTACGCCGCCCTCCTCGCTGATCCCCCGGCACGCCGGCAGGTGCAGGACCACCTCCAGGCCGGCCTTGAGCAGTTGCAAGGCGGTGGTCTTGACGCAGTAGTCCAGGGCCAGGCCGCCGACGATCACGCGAGTGACGCCCTGGGCCCTGAGGTACTCGATCACGCCGGTGGAGAGTTTGTCGTGCAGGTCGTGGTAGCAGGCGCCATAGGGGTGCAGGTCAGGTTCGACGCCCTTCCAGATGAAGTAGTCGTAGTCATAGGGCGTGGGCAACTCGTCGAGCAAGGTAAAGCCTTCGGTGCCCGGTACGCAGTGGCTGACCCAGGTCACGTCGGCGTGTACCAGGCCAGTGGGCTGGAGCATCTCGCTGTGCTGGGCGACCACCCAGGGTGCGTGCGGGGTGTGGGCGTCCTTGCTGCCGACGCGGTGGCCGGCAAGGCTGGCCATGTAGTTGAGTTCGGCACCGATCCGGTCACCGCCGGCCACCGGCAACTCGTTGGGGCACAACGGCGTGAAGCTCTTCTGGGCATCGACGTCGAATGAAGCAATGGCAGTTTTCGCAAGGGTCATGGCGGTTCTCCTGTGGCCTGGAAACAAAAGTACACGTCATGTACTTTCATTGCAAGAAACATTTATTTATCTATCCTGAACCAGGTACATGACATATCTGTTCGATCCGTTAGACTGTGCCCCACCGCTGTTCAGAAGGACGTCACATGCCCCTTAGCCCCTACCTCCATACCGTCGACCTATGCGTGCTGTGCTACTGCCGCGCCGCCGGGGAACTCAAGTTGTTGCTGAACAAGCGCGAAGCCGAACCCTTCGCCGGGCATTGGGCGTTGCCGGGGGTGGTGGTGAATGGCGGCGTGCAAGATCTGAGCCTCCAGGATGCGGTGGAACGCTTGCGCGCCAGCAGCAAGGTCGGCCTGGAGCTGGCCTGGAGCGAGCAAGTGGGCACGGTGGGCGATGCGTTTCGCGATCCGCGTTGCTGGTCGTCGTCCACGTACTACCTGGCGATCGTCGCGGATGAGGTGGCGCCGAGTACGCATCAAGGCTGGTTCGCGCTGAAGGCGGTGGCTGATGGCAGCATCAAGTTGCCGTTCGATCACAACAGCATCGCCGCGGCCGTGCAGGAGCGGTTGTTCTCCAAGTCGCTGTACAGCAACCTGCCGCTGATGTTCCTGGGCAATGAATTCAGCGCGCCGGAGGCGACCACGATCTTTTCCCTGGTGCTGGAACGGCCGGTGCTCAAGACCAGTATTCGCCAGCGCCTGTTGAAGCTGACGGAGGCGGGATATTTGCGCGAGACGGGGCGCAAGAAACAGGGTGAAGGCGGCAGGCCCCAGGCGACGGTGGAGAACCTGAAGCCTGGGGCGGTTTACTTCTTTGATCGCAGTTTTGCCGACTAGGCACCCTTTTCAAGAACGATGACCTTCAAATGTGGGAGGGGGCTTGCTCCCTCCCACATTTTGAGCGGTGTATGGCTTAGTTCATCCAATTACCGCCATCCACGTTATAGGTTTGCGCCACTACGTAGTCAGCCTCTTTGGACGCCAGGAAGATCGCCATCCCGGTCAAATCCTCGGCCGTCCCCATCCGCCCGAACGGCACCTCGGCCCCCACCCGCCGCTTCTTCTCGCCAGGCGCCAGCCCTTCATGCCTGGCGAACAACGCATCCACCCCGTCCCAATGCTCGCCATCCACCACGCCCGGGGCGATGGCGTTGACGTTGATGCCCTGCTTGATCAGGTTGAGCCCCGCCGATTGCGTGAGGCTGATCACTGCCGCCTTGGTCGCGCAGTAGATCGCCACCAACGGCTCGCCACGCCGCCCGGCCTGGCTGGCCATGTTGATGATCTTGCCGCCATGGCCCTGGCGGATCATCTGCCGGGCAGCGGCCTGCAAGGTGAACAGCGTGCCGGCGACGTTGATCGAGAACAGCCGATCAAAGCTGTCGCGGGTGATATCGACGATAGGCGCCAGGTCGAACAGCGCCGCGTTGTTGACCAGGATGTCGAGCTTGCCGGCCTGGGCGACCACGGCGGCAATCGCGCTGTCGATGGAAGCCTGGTCGGTGACGTCCATCGCTACCGCGTAGGCCTGCGGACCAAGTTCGGCGGCGGTGTCCCGGGCCCGCTGCAGGTTGATGTCGGCGATGGCGACGGTCGCGCCTTCAGCGATATAGGCCTGGGCAAACGCGCGGCCAATCCCGCGCGCCGAGCCGGTGATCAGCGCGCTCTTACCTTCGAGTCGTTTCATAAGGCATCTGTCCTTTGAACATTATTTGGGATAGCCGGCGCGTTTCATTTCGCGCTCGGTGGTGGACTGCGCCTGGAGCAACGCCTGCTCGACCGACATGCCCCCCGTCAGCGCCGCCGAGAACAGCTTGCCGACGGACGTGCCGATGGCCTGGAACTCGGGAATGGTCACGTACTGGATGCCCACGTACGGCACGGGTTTGGCCGACGGGTGCGCGGGGTCGGCATGCCGCATCATCTCCAGGGTCACCTGGGCAAACGGTGCGGCCTGGAGGTACCCCGCGTTGTAGGTGGACTGGCGGGTGCCAGGCGGTACGTTGGTGATGCCTTCTTTATCGGCGACCAGCTGGATGTAGTCCTTGGACGTGGCCCAGGCGATAAAGGCCTTGGCGGCGTCCTTGTGCTTGGACGTGGCCGGGATGGCCAGCGACCAGGCGTACAGCCAGGAGGATCCCTTGTCGGTGACTTCGGTGGGGGCCGCGGCGAAGCCTACGCTGTCGGCGACTTTGCTCTGGCTCTTGTCGGTGGTGAAGGAGCCGGCGACGCTGGCATCGACCCAGATCGCGCACTTGCCGCTGTTGAACAGCGCCAGGGTTTCGTTGAAGCCGTTGCTGGACACGCCGGGCGGGCCGTATTGCTTGAGGGTGTTGACGTAGAAGTTGGCGGCGGCGGTCCATTCGGGACTGGTCAGCTCAGGCTTCCACTGCTCATCGAACCAACGCGCACCGAACGCGTTGGCCATGGTGCTCAGCAGCGCGATGTTCTCGCCCCAACCGGCCTTGCCGCGCAGGCACATGCCGTATTGGCCGTTGTTCTTGTCCGTGAGCTTGGCGGCGAATTCACCCAGCTGGGTCCAGGTCGGGTGCGCCGGCATGCTCAGACCGGCCTGCTTGAACAGGTCGGTGCGGTAGTAGGTGACGGTGCTTTCCCCGTAGAACGGCAAGGCATACAGGGTGTCGTTGACCGACAGGCCCTGGCGGACCGAGGGGAAGATATCGTCGGCGTCGTAATCGGCCGGCAATTGGGTCAGCGGTTCCAGCCAGTGCTTGGCGCCCCACAGCGGGGTTTCGTAGGTGCCGATGGTGAGCACATCGAACTGGCCGCCCTGGGTGGCGATATCGGTGGTGAGGCGCTGGCGCAGCACGTTTTCTTCCAGCACCACCCAGTTGAGCTGGATGTCCGGATGCTGCTGCTCGAACACTTTGGACAGGCGCTGCATGCGGATCATGTCGCTGTTATTGACGGTAGCGATGGTCACGGTGTCGGCTGCCTGGCTGGGCATAGCCAAGGCCAGGCCGGAAAGCAGGAACAACGCTTGCGGAATCTTGGACATAGCGGTTTCCACCTGTTGTTTTTGTTGTTGAGGGCCGATTACAGCAGCTTGGGCCTAGCCCTCACAAACGCATGGCGCATGCGCGGCTGATACTTTTTTAACCGCTGGCTCAGGATCAAAAAAGTATCAGTGCCGGGCGAAACCGGGGGTAGCGCAGGGATTGCCAACCCGCGTATTTTTAGGCGATTCCACAACTAAAAGAGGCATGACCATGCCCATCAGCCGCGCCAAGCTGTTCGAACATCGCCCTGCCGAACTCGAAGTGATCCTGCCCGAACCGCAGCACTGCTTTCGCTGGTTCGAACATGACTACCCTTACGATCTGGCCCGCTGGAATCACCACCCCGAATTTGAAATCCACCTGATCCGCCAGGGCAGCGGCAAGTTGGTGGCGGGCGACTATATCGGTGCGTTCAGTGCCGGGCATGTGGCGCTGATCGGCCCGGACCTGCCCCATGACTGGATCGGCGAACTGGCCCCCGGCGAACACCTGGCCGGCCGCGACGTGGTGCTGCAATTCGACGGCGCCGCCCTCCTCGCCCTGCGCAACACCCTGCCGGAACTCGGCGACTTGCAGCCGTTGTTCGAACAGGCCCGGCGCGGCCTGGAGTTCAGCGGCGACACCGCCGTACAGGCTGCGAGGTTGATGGAAGCTATCGGCAACGCCCACGGCCTGCAACGGCTGACCCTGTTCCTGCAACTGCTCGACAGCCTGAAAAACGCCCCGGCCCAGCAGGTAAAGGCCCTGGCCAGCCCCTGTTACGCCCCGACCCTGGACGCACGCAGCGCCGAGCGCATCAACAAGGCCTTCGACTACCTGATGCGCGAACTCACCGGCGACGTGCGCCTCTCGGTCATCGCCCAACAGTTGGACATGAGCGAACCGGGCTTCTCACGCTTCTTCAAGCGCAACACGGGCCATGGGTTTATCGACCTGATGCGCAAATTCCGCGTGCAACGCGCCTGTCGGTTATTGCTGCAAAGCGAGATGTCGGTGGCGGATATCTGTTTTGAAGTGGGCTACGCCAACCTGTCCAACTTCAACCGGCACTTTCGGATCGAGATGCACCAGACGCCCAGTGAATATCGCCGCGAACCGCCGATACACCTGTTCAACCCCATCGAGAAAATGACACCCAGTCATTTCTGATCAAAAGGTCGAGTAATTCTGCTTTTTTCCATGACATTCAAGCCATTAAGCAAAGTTGGTACAGCCTGTGCAACCGTTTGCGGTACGAACTTGACCGCCAAGTTCACCACGACCCGAAGAATCGGGTTCAAACCGCGTACGAATAGGGATTTTCAATGCTCTCCACCTCAAGGCCCCGTGCCTGCTTTGGTGTTTCCTTGCTACTGGCCGCCGTAACGGGAGTACTCAGCCCGCCCATTTTGGCGCAGGAAAAACCCGTGGATGACTCAGCACAGGGCGAAACCCTGAGCCCTGAAGCCAGCCCGGCAAAAAAAGGCGTCTATCTGTCGGAATGGTTCAACCAGGACCTGACGCTGATCGGCAGTAAAGACATCAGCTTCGGCCCCAAGCCCCAGGATGATGTGTACCTGGAATACGAGTACTTCGGCCGCAAGGGGCCCTTCGAGTTGTACGGCTACATCGACGTGCCGAAGATCCTCGGCATCGGCAACAGTAACGACAAAGGCGCGTGGGACCATGGCTCGCCGGTGTTCATGGAGCACGAGCCGCGTATCTCCATCGACTACCTGGCCGGACGCAGCCTGGCCATCGGCCCGTTCAAGGAATGGTATGTGGCGTTCGACTGGATCTACGACCACGGCAGCAACAAAGCCAACCGTGCCAACACCCTGTACAGCGGCCTCGGCACCGATATCGACACCCACTCGCAGGTCAACTTGTCGGCGAACTTCTACGGGCGTTACCAGTGGGAAAACTACGGCGCCAGCAATGAGTATTCCTGGGATGGCTACCGCGCACAGATGAAATACATCGTGCCCATCGGCAAGTTCGATAACGGTGCGTCGCTGACCTATATCGGTTTCACCAACTACGATTTCGGCTCGGACCTGCACAAGGACAACCCGGCGCGCACCGCCAACGCCCTGGTGGCGACCAACGTGCTGCTGTATTCCTTCACCCACCTGCGCTTCACCCTGGTCGGTCGTTATTTTCATAACGGCGGCAACTGGGAAGATGGCAGTGAGTTGAACTTCGGCGAGGGTAACTTCCGCGCCCGCTCCGACGGCTGGGGTTATTACGCTGGCGTGGGCTACCAATTCTGATCAAGGAGTATTAGATGAATACATTTACCCGTCTTTCGCTGGCCGTCGGCCTTGCCCTGCTGCCCCATGTGGTGCTGGCTGATTCTGCTGCCCCCATCAAGCCCAAGGTGATGCTGATCACCATGTTCGCCCCCGAGGCGCAAACCTGGATCGACCGCCTGGAACTCAAGCAGGAAGTGCGCGTGCCGGGCCTGTCTGCCGAATACCCGGTGATCCGCTGCAACACCCGGGACGTGTGCCTGCTGGTGACCGGCATGGGCCAGACCAACGCCGCCGCGTCCACCCTGGCCCTGGCGTTGTCGCCCAAGTTCGACCTGCGCCAGAGCTATTTCCTGATCGCCGGGATTGCCGGGATCAGCCCGAAACACGGCACCATCGGCACTGCCGCCTGGGCCCACTACCTGGTGGAGTTCGGCACCCAGTGGGAGCTGGATTCGCGGGATGCGCCCAAGGATTGGCCGACCGGCTACCTTGGCATCAACACCAAGGGGCCCAACGAAAAGCCGCCGCTGGACTACAAGACCGAAGTGTTTGAGCTGAACCCCAAGCTGCAGGCCAAGGCGTTCGCCCTGTCGCACACCGTCGAACTTACGGAAAGCAAAGAGTCCGCCGCCTGGCGCAAACACTACCCCGCCGCCCCCGCCAACCAGCCGCCGCGAGTCACCCGCTGCGACACCCTGGCGGGCAACACCTGGTTCTCCGGTACGCGCCTGAGCGAACGCGCCGAGGTGTGGACCAAGCTGCTCACGGATAACAAAGGCGAGTACTGCACCACCCAACAGGAAGACAACTCCACCTACGAAGCCTTGCTGCGCGCCAGCCGCGAGGGGTTGGTGGACATCCAGCGCCTGGCCGTCGTACGTGCCGGTTCGGACTTCGACCGCCCATACCCCGGCTACAGCGAAGTCGACAACCTGCTCAAGTACGCCGACCAGGGCGGGTTCGTACCGGCGCTGGAAAACCTGTACCGCACGGGGAACCCGCTGGTACAGGCGATCCTCAAGAACTGGCAGGCGTGGGAAAAAGGCGTCCCAGAAGCCTAGTGCGGAGCGACATGGGTCAAGGCAGCAAGATGATCTTGTCCGCACAGCCTTGATTCACGTCCTCATAGCACTGCACGCCATCGGCCAGCGCCACCTCGCGCAGGCCGGTGGGCAGCGGCAACAAGCCTTCGTCGAAAAAACGTCCGAACTGCTCCAGCATCACCGCGCACTGCTCACAGTTGTAGAGCAATGAATTGATCCCCACCACCGAGCCGCCCTTGCGATACAGGGCCAGGGCCGGCAGTTGTACGTGACCGTCCACCGGCGCGGCAATGATCGCGATGCGACCGAACGGCGCCAGGCCTGCCACGGCCGCCGGCAGCCAGAAACCGGTGGTGTCGAAGATCACATCGGCGCCGCCCTTGAACACCGCATTCACCTGCGCGCCCAGCGCTTCGGGCTTGCCCAACGCAATCGCGTCGAACCCTTGCGCCTGCAATACCTCGACCTGGTCAGCCTTGCGCACCGCCGCCAACACCTGGGCACCCAGGACCCTCCCCAAGGCTAATGCCGCGCTGCCCACCGCCCCATTGGCGCCGATCACCAGCAAGCGCGTGCCTTTGCCCACGCCACTGCGCTGCAGCGCATCCCAGGCCGTGGTGTAGGGCACACCCAGGCTGGCGGCCTGGGCAAAACTCAGGTGGGCAGGTTTATGCGCCACGCCTTTGGCCGACACGGTGAGGTATTGGGCGTGGGAACCGTCGGCGAAAAAGCCCAGGTCGCGACCGGTGCCCCAGACCTCCTGCCCCACCAGCGCCTGGGGCCCCTGCACGACCACGCCGGCGAAGTCGCGGCCAGGTATGCGCGGCACGGTGGTGTAGGGGAAACGCCCGAGTACGTTCTTCACGTCGCTGGGGTTGAGGCCCGCCGCCTTGATCTGTACCAGCACTTCATCGGCGGCCGGTACCGGCGTGGCGACGTCGACGAAGCTCAGGGCGCCGAGGTCGCCAGTAGCGGAAAATTGCAGTGCTTTCATTGCCAGTATCCATCGAAGGGAGAAGAGGAATCAGGACCACAAACCGCTGAGCAACTGCCGCCCCATGGGCCAGAGTTTTTCGCCGAGCAGCATGCCCATCAGGCCCACCAGCGCAATGGCAGGCGGTGCGGGCGAACGGAAGTCCAGCGCGCCGTAGATCACGCCGACAAAGAGGCCAATGGCAAGGGAGATCAGGTAACTCATGGGGGCGACGCCTGGTGGTTTGATGGGCTTAGTGTAGGAAGCCCATCCCGGCAGCATCGGCCAAACGCTTCAGGATTTCGGCCAACTCACATACTGGGAAGGCGCCATCCCCAGTTCACGCCGGAACATGTCGCTGAAACTGCTCGGCGAATAGCCCAGGGAACGCGCGATAGCGCTGACCGACTGACCCTGGATCAACTCGGCCACCGCCGTGGCCAATTGCACCTGGCGGCGCCATTCGGCAAAGCCCATGCCCAGGTGGTACTGGAACAGCCGCGCCAAGGTGCGCACGCTGGCACCGGCCGCTTCCGCATGCTGCTCGAAAGGAATCTCCAGGGACGGCGCCGCCATGACCGCCTGGCACGCGCTGATCAGCCGGCGATCGGCCTCCACCGGCATGGCGATACGAATCTGCGAGCGGCATGCCCGGCGCAACTCCAGCAGGGCCAGGCCGACCACCGCGTCGTAATACCCCGCGTCATCGCGGTCGCCCTGCTCCACCAGCGTGACGATCAACTCACGCAGCAGCCCACCGACTTCAATCACCTGCACCTGGCGGTCCAATGTCGCCGCCAAGGCCGGGCGCAAGTAGATATTGCGCATCTGCAAATCCGACACCACCCGGATGCCGTGCTCCACGCCCGGCGGCAGCCAGACTGCGCGCTGGGGCGGTACCACCAGGGCCTCCCGAGGGGTCTCGACCCACATCACGCCGCTCATGGCATAGAGCAATTGGCCCCAGTCGTGGCGATGGGGCTCCACGTACAGGCCACGCGGGTAAGTACGCGCCAAGGGTTGCACGGGGACGGCGTGATCACTGAGGTCAGGGGGTGCGGCCAGGGCCATAGGGAGCACATCTATCGGGAGTCAGCCGCCATGGTAATGACCACCGCCGGACAATCCGAGTGAATTTTTGCCGCCGAGGGCGATCACTTGCTTACACCACCAGGGTTGAGGGGCCAATGAATAACGCAAAACTGTTTGTGATCGACTACACCCTTCATGGCGAAGCCAAGTCCTTCATTATTCGTCTGGAAAAGCTGGATACCTTGGAGGCCTGGCATTGGGCAAGCTGTGACGCTGGCGTGGGCCGTATCGGCCGTTTCGCCCGCGAGCGGGTGAAGAAAACCAGCCAGGAACAGGCCGAGAAATTCGGCATAAAAAACGTGCAATGGCGCCGCTCGGATGCGCGCGCCCAGGCTTGATCAAGGAGAAATGAGCATGGATTCAATCAACGGCAAGGCACGCATCGATTACACCCGGGACACATTGTTCGGGCCACTGGCCAAGCATGTCGAGTGCCAGGTGAGCGTGCAGCATAAGCCCGGCTGGCTGGTGCTGAAGGTGTTCCAGCCGCTGCCGGACGATTTGCATGATGCGCAGACCCTGGTGCTGGCCCTCGAAGGTCGACGAACCAGCGGCGTGGTAAAAGACAGCCGGCGCTTGTCCGACCACAGCCTGCGCCTGGAGCTGGAACCCCAGTAAGGGATACGCAGGGAGCCCACTATCGACGCTCCCTGCGAACGTATTCAGCCTTTAGCCGACTTGGCGCACTCGCACCCCGTCGCCGCCGCACAAGGCTCGCCATGGGCATGATGCTCGGCGCAGCCCTGGCAGCAATAGCCCTTACCGTCCTTCATTACCGCATCGACGCCCAGCACACACTTGCAATGCGGGCAGGCACAGGTTTGATCAGGCATGGCCAGACTCCTTCTTCATGGTCGTCCGGTGCGGCGGTTGCCGGCACCTTAAGCAGTGACTGCCAGGCGTCGGCGATGGTTCAAACCATCAGTCGGTGCGCGTATTGCTGCGGTACATGAACACCAAGGCCAGAGCCAGGCATACCATCGCCAGGATGCGGCTGCTCGACAGTTCGACGGCCGGGTTGCCCAGCCACCCGAAGTTATCGATCAGCATGCCCATGCCCAATTGCCCGGTAATCACGGCCACGGTCGCCACTGCAGTACCGACCACCGGCACGGCCCCGACCATCACCATCATGTACACCACGCCGAACAGGGCGCCGGTCAATTGCCATTTGGGTACGTCGAGCAGGCTCACGGACTGGGCCGGCTCGAAGAAGAAAATCAACAACGCGGTAGTGAGCGCGCCCACCGCAAACGTCAGCAGACTGCTGCGCAACACACCCACCGCCTGGCCCAGGCGACCATTGATCGCCGCCTGCACACTCAGCACCGCACCCGCCGCGATCACCAGCACCAATAACAGAATCAGATTCATCGCCTTACCCTCGTGCAATCAGAACAAGTGCCGCCACAATCAACGCAAGGGCTATCCAGCGCTCGCCATTGACCCGTTTGCGTGCGGTGCCGAACCAGCCGAAATGGTCGATCAGCACGCTCTTGCCCACCTGGCCGGACAAAATCGCGATCATGGTCATGGCAATACCGATGTGCGGCGTGGCCAGGGTCAGCACCACCACATACATCGGCCCCAGGAACCCACCGATCAGTTGCCAGCGCGGCAACTCGGACAACGCCGGGCCCTTTTGCGGGCCGCTGAACAGCAGCAGCAAAAACAGAATCGCCGAGCCGACACCGAAGATGCTCAAGGTTGCCCATAAATGCCCAACCTGCACGCCCAATGGCCCGAGCAACCCGGCCTCCACCGACAGCCCCATGCCCGCCAGGATCACCAGCGGCAACAACAGCAACCGTAAAAGGCTGTTTTTTGGCCTGGCTTGCGCCACACCCTCGATAGAACTGGCCTGCATACATCACCTGCGCGTCAATAAAGGAAACATGGCGCGCATTATCCGGTGGCCTGCCTGTGCGATAAATGGGAGTATGCCGACAACACCTTTGCGCAATACGCACAACCCGGAGGCCTGATGCAGGGCTTGAATGAATTGAGTTTCAAGGCGCTGCGCCTGTTCGTCGCGGTGCTGGATCACGGCAGCTTTTCCGAAGTGGCCCGCCGCGAAGGCCTGGCGCCCTCCTCCATCTCCCGGCAGATCCAACTGATGGAGCAGGCCCTCGGCCAGCAGTTGCTCTACCGCCACACCCGCGCAGTGAGCCCCACCGAGGCCGGGCGCCTGCTGGGGCGACACGCGCGCTTGCTGCTCGAACAGCTGGAAGCCGCCGGCCAGGCCCTGCAGGAACAGGAAAGCGAACCCAGCGGCCTGGTGCGCATCAACGCGCCGATGGTGTTCGGCCAGCGTCACCTGTCACCGTGGCTGGGCGAGTTATGCCGGCGCTACCCGAAGCTGCAACTGGACATCCAGCAAACCGATACATACGTCGACCCGCTGCAAGACGGCACCGACCTGCTGTTCCGTATCGGCGTGCTCAACGATTCCAGCATGCAGGCACGCATCTTCGCCCCCCAGCGCTTTCGCCTCGCCGCCAGCCCAGCCTACCTGGCCCGCCAGGGCACGCCCCAGCACCCCGAGGAACTGCTCCATCATCAGTGCCTGGCCTACAAGGGCATCACCGGCCAGCAACGCTGGTTCTTCCGCAAAGGCCAGGACGACTGGACGCCCTACAGCGTCAAGGGCCCGATCACCGGCAACCACGCCGACACCCTCACCCACGCCGCTGAACAAGGCCTGGGCCTGGTGGTGTTTCCGTCCTGGCTGATCGGCGAAGGCCTGCGCGCTGGCACCCTGCAAGCAGTACTGACGGAATATGAAGTGGCGACCACGCTGGAGCCGCAGCAGATCGCGGCGCTGTGGCCGGGGAGCCGCAGGCTGTCGCTGAAGGTGCGCACGGTGATCGATTATTTCGTGGAGTGTTTTGGGACGGTGCCGTATTGGGATCGATAAACGGTTGAGGAATTTTCCGAGTAGTAAAAGTAGGTTCGGTCTGATTTAACGGGCCACCCTATTTTGGACCGGGTGCATTGGGGCAGACTTTGGCGATGTCCTTTTTGGAGAGATGCCATGGTTTTCATGTACCCAAAGCCGTCACGCGCTGAACGTGAGGCGGCAACCAGCGGTCGGCTCGTCTTGGATAGCTCACCCAGTTTTGGCTATATTTGGCCAAAATACGCGGAGCACCTCATGATTACCGTACCCTTGGGCGAAGCAAAAAATAACCTGTCAAAACTGGTGGATGACGCCGCCGCCGGCAAAATTATCACCATTGCCAAGCATGGGCGTGCGATGGCACAACTTGTTCCCGTGGGGAAATCCAACGGTCAGCGAATTGGCGCGATGAAAGGAAAGCTCGTTGTCCCCGAGGACTTTGATGCGCCCCTGCCAGGCGATCTGCTGGATGCGTTTGAGGGCAGCCATCCATGAGGGTGCTGCTGGATACCCATGTTCTGCTCTGGGCACTGAGTGACGACCCGAAGCTATCCAGCAAAGCCCGACGACTGATCGAGAATGCCGCAGAGATCTACGTCAGCGCGGCAACCTTCTGGGAAATGGCGATCAAGGTCGGCCTTGGAAAACTCGATGCAGACCTGGACGAAATCCGGGGATACTGCCTTGAAAGCGGTTTCGTCGAACTGCCCATCACCTCGGAACACGCGATTGCCGTCAAGGAGCTTGAGCCTCATCACAAAGACCCTTTTGATCGGCTCATCGTAGCGACAGCCATCAGTGAACCGATGAGGCTATTGACCGCCGACACGCAGATTGCCCAGTACACATCCTTGGCAATCCTGGTATAGCCCGCACCCACGGCCTGGAACTCAGAACACCCACTGCCCGATCAACCACGCATTGGCGCCACTGATCAGCGCAAACAGAAACCATGCCAGCACCCGGGTGTGCAGGCGATTGACGAACGGCCCCATCAGCTGCTTGTCGCCGGTCATGCGGATCAACGGGTACAACGCAAACGGCAACTGCAGGCTGAGCACCACCTGGCTGAGGATCAGCAGCTTGCCAATGGCCTGGTCGCCCATCAGCCACACCCCGAGAAACGCCGGGATCAGCGCCAGCCCACGGGTGATCAGGCGGCGTTGCCAGCAGGGAATGCGCAGGTTGAGATACCCCTCCATGATCACTTGCCCGGCGATGGTGCCGGTAAAGGTCGAGCTTTGCCCGGACGCCAGCAAGGCGATGCCGAACAGGATGCTGGCAAAGGCGCCGCCCACCAACGGGTCAAGCAAGCGGTAGGCGTCCTGGATCTCCACCACCCCAGTGTGCCCGGTCTTGTAGAAGGCGGAGGCGGCGAGTATCAGGATGGCGGCGTTGACCAGCAGTGCCAGGGCCAGGGAGCCAATGGTGTCGATCCGGGCCAGCTTGACCGCGTCCTGTTTGCTGGCGAGGTCTTTGCCGATCAGGCGGGTTTGCACGACCGAGCTGTGCAGGTAGAGGTTATGGGGCATCACCGTGGCGCCGAGAATACCGATGGCCAGGTACAACGGCGCGGCATCGCTGATGGCCGACAGTGATGGGGTGAAGCCGCTGAACACATCCGGCCAATACGGTTTGATCAGCACCAGCTCAATGAAGAAACACACGCCGATGGTCGCCACCAGCGCCAGCATGATCGCTTCCAGGCGGCGGAACCCCCGGTTTTGCAGGGCCAGGACCAACAGCGTATCGAAGGCGGTGATGACAATGCCGGTGGTCAGGGAAACGCCCAGCAACAGGTGAAACGCCAGGGCGCAGCCGAGTACTTCGGCGAGGTCGGTGGCGATGATGGAGATTTCCGCCAGCACCCACTGGGTGCGTGCCGAGCGTTTGCTGTAGCGCTCACGGCACAGTTGCGCCAAGTCCTTGCCGGTAGCGATACCCAAGCGCGAGCACAGGCACTGCACCGCCATCCCCGCCAGGCTGGCGAGCAATACCACGAACAACAGGCTGTAGCCGTAGCGCGACCCGGCTTCGATGGCCGTGGCCCAGTTGCCCGGGTCCATGTAGCCGATGGAGATCAGCAGGCCGGGGCCGGCGAACATCAGGATGCGCTTGAAGAAGGACGCCTTGGGGTCAACGGCAACGGAGCCGGCCACTTCCGGCGGGCAGAATGGAGCGGTAGCGATTTTCGGCAGGCTGAATTTCACGCGGTATCCCAGGCAAACACACTCGACAGGGGCTCAGCTTATCAGTCGGAAGCAACCGTGCGCATCACCGTCTCCCGAGGCAGGTCAAACGCCTCCACGACCTGTACCACCAGGTCCATCTCCTGATTCAAGGCTTCACGCTCCATGCGCTGGCGAATCACCCCGATCACCAGCACGGCCAGGGTGGTGATCGAGTAAGCCGGGCCGGAAAACGCCCGTACACCGCTCACCAGCAGCATCGCCGCCGCCAACGCCTGGCCGACCACCGGGATCGCAGAGGCCGCACCCCGACGCAGGATAAACCCGGTCAACCCGGCCAGCGCCGTGCCGCTCAACGCCGTAGTGGCTGTTCGGCCGACATCGAAACGGCTGAACAGACCCTGCTCCTTTTGCGCGGCCGTCTTGAGTTCAGCATCGAATACCTGGCGGTCGGCGTGGCTGAGTTTGTCCTTGTACTGCTCGAGCAGTTTTTCCGCGACCCGGGCTTCGAGGTCAGCCAATGCCACCGTTTCAACGGGCTCGGCAAACTTGATTCCCAGTCGCTGCGCCACCTCTTCGGCAATCTGCCGATAGTTCACGCCATGGCCACGGGCCAGGTTCATAAAGCTGTCGCCGCCCATGCGCTGCAACTCGATGGCCAGCTTGAGCGGCTCGCGCACCGTGGCGTCGATCGATGCACTGCGCTTTTGCGCCATCAATTCGGCCAGGAACGCCAGCTCCTCCGGCCGCGCCTGCACCAGGGCCGCTAACAAGTCGGTGTCCTCTTCGGCAAAGCGTACCTCGCTGCTGCGCTGGTCGGCGCGGATCAGGCCGCGCCGCTCGTGCAACAGGTCGGTGTACTGCACCACGGTCTGCAACTGCGGCCAGTAGGCAGCGTGATCGAAGGTGGCCAGGTGCACATTGGTGACCTTGGCCTTGAGCGCCGGCGTCACCGGGATCGCATACCGGCCGATGCACCGCTCGGTGTCCGGCTTCATGGCCAGGGCCCAGTCCTTGCTGGAGTGGCAATTGATCACCCGCCCCTTGAGCGGCGCGCACACCTCATCCCAAGGGCTGGACGTACAGATCGCCCCGCCCATCAACAGCAGGTTGTCCAACGGCAGTTCCCGGGCGGTATCCGGGCTGGCCAGCAGGCTCTTGACCAGAATCCGCGCCCCCAGGGAATGCCCGATCAGGTTGATACGCCGCACAGGCAGCGCCTCGCCATGCAGGTAGCTGGCCAGCTCCGGCAGCAAGCTCCTGGCCACTTCGTCTACCCGCGCCTCGACGCTTTTGTAGTGGTCGAGAAAATAGGCAATCGCCTTGCCCACGCCGACAGTCGCGGCACCGATGCTGCCGCCCCCCAGCATCGCGGCGATCACCTCCTTGAAGGGCGCAAACAGGTTTTCCAGGAAATGCCCCGCCGGCCAGAACAGCATCAGGTTGGTCGAACCCTCGATACCCGCCAGCTGTTGCTTGAAATTGCCCAGCTGTTGCCGGTTAAAGAACGCCGAGTAACCGTGAACATAGAGATTGAGCACATCGCCCTGAGGCTCGCCGCACAATACGAACGTGGGCTTGCGGGTGCGGTGCATTTCATCCCACTGGTGCTGCATGGGCCGGTGACTCCTGGTGACGAGGGACGGCGATAATAACAAAGGGAGGCCTGCAGAACGGTGAATCCTGACCGGCGTGGCGGTCGCGAAGGCTCAGAACTGCGCCGCAGCCTTTGATTTGGCCAGGTAGCGCGCCGGCGAATCCCCCAGGTTGCGCCGGAACACGGAGGTGAATGCACTGGAACTGCTGAACCCCAATTCGAACGCGACATCGGTGATGGACGTGCCATGGCTTAGCCGTGCGGTGGCTTCCAATAGGCACACCTGTTGGCGCCAGGACACGAACGTCATCCCCGTGCCCTCGTAGAAATGGCGGGTGAAGGTGCGCCGGCTCATGTTCGACCAATCAGCCATCTCATCGAGGGTGATTTTCTGCGTGGGCGCATCCAGGAAGCGCTGACATGCTCGCGCCAGCCGCGGCTCGCGCGGCAATGGCGCGCTGAGTGGCAGCTCGGGCATGGCTGCGATTTCATCAATCAACAGCGTCAGCACGCAGTGATGCCTCACGCTGGGTAATGCCGAGGAGTCGATAGCCAGCGCCGCCTCCAGTAAATGCCTGAGCAGGGGCGACACTTCAAACACCTGGCAGCGCTCCTGCAACCGCGCCCGCTTAGCGGCATCGGCGTCCAGGTAGGTATTGAGCATCACCACATCCCCGCGCATATGCATTTCATGGGGCACACCACCCGGCACCCAGATCGCCCGTTGCGGCGGTACCACCCAGTTGCCGAGATCGGTGAACATTTTCAGCGCGCCGGTGGAGGCATAGGCGAACTGCCCACGTGAGTGCGTGTGCCGCTCAAAGACGGTGCCGCAAGGGTATTCGCGCAGCGTTACCACGGCTTCTGGGCTGGCGGAATCAAAGGTCGGAATCATGGCCCGATTCTGTCAAAAGATGGCCTTGTATAGCAAGCGGGCCAACCCGCCCCTCCCTAACATCAACGCCCTCGAAAAGCGTCATGACCAAGGGAACATTCCATGCTGAAAAAACACCTGGCGTTAGCCGTGCTCGTCACCCTGGTATGGGGGGTGAATTTCCCCATCACCAAACTCGGCCTGCGCTCGGTCGACCCTTTTGTCCTCACGGGCATCCGCTTTTCCCTCGCCGCCCTGCCGCTGGTGTTCTTCATCAAGCGCCCCGCCGTCAAATTCAGCTACGTGGCCGCCTACGGCGTCATCTTCGGGCTGGGCATGTGGGGCGTGATCAACTATGGCATCGAGAGGGGTGTGAGCCCCGGCATCGCGTCATTGATCATTCAACTCAGCGTATTTTTCACCATGGGCTGGGGTTGCGTGTTGTTCAGGGAAACACTCCGCGGGACGCAAATGGCGGGTGCATTTATGGCCCTGATCGGCCTGGCAGCTATCATCTCCACCCGAGAAGGCAGCCACGCAGTGCTGGGCGTGATGTTGATCGTACTCAGTGCGCTGGCCTGGAGCGTGGGTAACGTCATCGTCAAGAAGTCGGGGGTCACTGAGGTCTTCTCGTTCATGGTGTGGGCCAGCCTGTTTCCGCCGATCCCGTTATTTCTCATGGCGTGGCTGATGCATGGCAGCGCGCCGTTCGAAGGCTTGCAATCCAGCCTCGACATCATTGCGATCCTGTCCATTCTGTTTCAGGTGTACCTGGCGACGCACTTTGCCTACTGGGGCTGGAACTCGCTGCTCAAGCTGTACCCGGTGTCCATGGTGGCGCCACTGTCGTTGTTGATTCCGGTGTTCGGGCTCAGCAGTTCGATGCTGCTGATTGGCGAGCGCGTTCCCGCGCCAGACCTGATCTCGATTGCGATCATCATCGTCGGCCTGGCCGTGGGTTTGTACCGCAAGCCGGCGTGAACCGCCCGCCGCCAGACACACACTGGCGTGTTGTCCCCTCAAACGCAGCAAAAACACAATTTTCGAAAGGTAAAAAGCGCTCTAATACCCTCCTGTCGATTGGTTTTAAAGATCCTGGAGTTCGCAATGCCCCATGAAGGCAATCTGTTACAAGCAGCCGTGGTGTTCCTGCTCGCCGCCGTGCTGACCGTGCCCCTGGCCAAGCGCCTGCAATTGGGCGCGGTGCTGGGCTATCTGTTTGCCGGTGTGATCATCGGCCCGTCGGTATTGGGCCTGATCGGTAACCCGCAAAGCGTCGCGCAGTTCTCCGAACTGGGCGTGGTGTTGCTGCTGTTTATCATCGGCCTGGAGCTGTCGCCCAAGCGTTTATGGGTGATGCGCAAGGCGGTATTTGGCGTCGGCCTGGCCCAGGTGCTGCTCACCGGCCTGGTCATGGGCGCGGTGGCGTTGTGGCTGTTTGGCCAGTCGTGGAACAGCGCAATCGTGCTCGGCCTTGGCCTGGCGCTGTCGTCCACCGCGTTCGGCCTGCAAAGCCTGGCCGAGCGGAAGGAGCTGAACCAGCCCCACGGGCGCCTGGCGTTTGCGATCCTGCTGTTCCAGGACATCGCTGCGATCCCGTTGATTGCCATGGTGCCGCTGCTGGCCGGCAGCGATCATCCGGCCACCGAAGCCCAGGGCCTGCAACACGTCCTGCAGATCCTCGGCAGTATTGCCGTGGTGATCATCGGCGGGCGCTACCTGCTGCGACCGGTGTTTCGCATCGTCGCCAAGACCGGCCTGCGCGAAGTGTCCACCGCCACCGCCCTGCTGGTGGTGATCGGTACCGCCTGGCTGATGGAACTGGTGGGCGTGTCCATGGCCCTCGGCGCCTTCCTCGCCGGCCTGCTGCTGGCGGACTCGGAGTACCGCCACGAACTGGAATCCCAGATCGAGCCGTTCAAGGGCCTGCTGCTGGGGCTGTTCTTTATCAGCGTGGGCATGGGCGCCAACCTCAGCCTGCTGCTCAGCTCGCCGCTGGTGGTGATCGGCCTGACCCTGCTGTTGATCGGTTTGAAGCTGCCGCTGCTGTACGCCGTGGGCCGCATGGTAGGTGATCTCAACCGCGAAAGCGCCCTGCGCCTGGGTGTGGTGCTGGCGGCGGGCGGTGAGTTCGCCTTTGTGGTGTTCAAGATCGGCCGCGACCAGGGCCTGTTCGAACCGCACCTCTACGACGTGCTGGTGCTGACCATCACCCTGTCCATGGCCGTCACCCCGCTGTTGCTGCTGGTCTGCCCCAAGCTGTTCAAGCCCAAGGTCAAGCCGGTGGAAGTACCGGAGGAATACCGCACCATCGAAAGCGATGCGCCGCGCGTGGTGATCGCCGGCATGGGCCGTATGGGCCAGATCGTCGCGCGGATCCTGCGCGCGCAGAACATCTCCTTCATCGCCCTCGACACCTCGGTGGAAACCATCGAACTGACCCGCAGTTTCGGCGGCATGCCGGTGTTCTACGGTGATCCGCAACGTCCGGAGATCCTGCACGCCGCCAAGGTCGACCAGGCCGAGTTCTTCGTGATCGCCATGGACGACCCGGAGATCAACATCAAGACCGCCGAACTGGTGCGCAACCTCTACCCGCACATGCAGATCATCGCCCGTGCGCGTAACCGCCAGCACGTGCACCGCCTGGTGGACCTCGACGCCTCGCCGGTTCGCGAGACCTTCTACTCCAGCCTGGAAATGAGCCGCCGTACCCTGGTGGGCCTCGGGTTGACCCAGGCCCAGGCCGATGCCCGCATCACCCGCTTCAAGAACCACGACCTGCAAGTGCTCGCCGCCCAGCACGCGGTGTACGACGATGCGGCCAAGGTGATGCAGACCGCCCAGGAAGCCCGGGCGGAACTGGCGCGACTGTTTGAAATGGATCGGCTTGAGGAAGAGTCCGACAAGGTGTGAGGCTAAGGGCGAACGATATTGCGAATTTTCTGACAGAATGTGCCGCAATCTCGTTCACCCCTGGAGCGCTTCATGGCCACGTTCACCAAGACCGCTATCCTGCTGGCCCTCGCGCTGACCGCCGGCAGCGTCTTCGCCGCCGCCAAGCCGGCCACGCAAACCATCTCCACCCTGGGCGGTAAGTTCAACTTCAACCTGCCCAAGGGATATGCCGCCGACACCCTCCCGGCCGGCAAGGCCGAGGACGGCAGCGCCAATACCCAAGGCACGATGTACGCCAACCAGAGCACGAAAAGCGTGGTGATCGTCGCCGAAACCGTGCGTAACGACGGGGTGAGCATCAAGGACAACGACCCGCAGTTCCTCGATGGTGCCGTGGCCGGTTTCGTCAAGGACCAGAGTGCTGCCCTGCCCGACTTCAAGAAGCTAAGCGAGAAGAAACTGACCTTCAAGGGCCTCGGCCTGCGCCAGGTGGACAGCACCGCCACCCAGGGCGGCGGCAAGACCTTGAACTCCACGTTCCTCGGCGGCTCCGGCAACCACTTGCTGGTAATCCAGGCGATCTCGCGGGCCGATGATGCGAAGGGGCATGCAGAGCTGGTGAAGCAGATTACCGGCGGCAAATAACAAAGAGTCCTGACAACACCCATCAAAGGTGGGAGGGAGCTTGCCCCCTCCCACCTTTGTTCAGCGCGCTCACTTCAAACTCGTTTCCAGCCAGGCCTTTAGATCCTGCACCTCCGCCTCACTGACCGTGTGGTTCATCCCCGGATAGCCATGAAACTCCGGCTTCAACCCAAGCCCCACCAACACCTCATTCGCCCGCGTCGCCGAGGCATAGGGCAGTGCCTGGTCCAGGGTGCCATGGCCAATAAAGATCGCCAGGTTGTTCAAGCGTTGATCCGGCTTGAGCTCAGCCTTGAGCACCGGCAGCACGCTGCCACTCAGCGCCGCAATGCCACGCACCAGCTGCGGGTCACGTAAAGCCACCTCATACGCCATGATCGCGCCCTGGCTGAACCCCACCAGGAATACGCGGTCAGGCTGGGTGTGATACTTCGCGGTGGCTTGGCCGACAAAATCCTTGATCAGTTGGGCGCTGCTGTGCAAATCGGCGGTCACACCATCGTAATCGCCGTCACCTGGGGTCTTGGTAAACCAGCGAAAGCCATTCGGTTGCACCGGCGTCGGCGCACGGGCCGAGAGGTAGGTCCAGGTGGACGGCAGTGCGTCCTTGATGCCGAACAGGTCTTCCTCATTGCTGCCGAACCCGTGCAGGAAAATCACCAGCGGCTCGTTGCGCGCATCGCCCTGGGTCTGTTCCAGGTACGCCAGCGGCAAATCGGTGTGCAACTCGGAATCGGCGTGGGCAACGCCGGCCATCAGGGTCAGCGCCAAGGCAAACAGTTTGAGCATGGGAAATGACCTCAGGGTTTGCGCAATAAATAGGTGTCCATGATCCAGCCATTCTCAAGGCGCGCCGCCTTGCGCACCCGTTCGATCTGTTCCGCCACGTCACTGACCTTGCCGCTGATCAATATCTCATCCGGCGTGCCCAGGTAGGCGCCCCAGTAAATCTCCAGGTCCTGATCAGCCACCGTGCGGTAGGAATCTTCTGCGTCGAGCATGACCACCAGGGTATCGGCCTCGCTGGCCTGCCCCGCCGCCAGGCGACGCCCCGTGGTGATCTCGATGGACTTGCCGATACGGTTCAAGGGCACCTTATGCTGGGCCGCCAGGGCCTGCACACTGGTGATGCCGGGAATCACCTCGAATTCAAAGGCGCAGCGGCCACTGGCCAGGATCGCCTGCAGGATCCGGATGGTGCTGTCGTACAGTGCCGGGTCGCCCCAGGCCAGGAAGGCGCCCACTTCACCGTCGGCCATTTCTTCGTTGATCATGCGCTCGAAGGTGGCCTGCTTGTCGCGGTTGAGGTCCTGCACGGCGGTGGTGTAGTCGACGTCGCCGCGTACGCGCTCGGGGCAGTCGGCCTCGACAAAGCGGTAGCCGGGTTCGGTGATATAGGTCTCGCAGATCTCACGGCGCAGGTCGATCAGCTTGTCCTTGCTCTGGCCCTTGTCCATCAGGAAAAACACGTCGGTGCGGTTCAGCGCCTTCACGGCCTGCATCGTGATGTAGTCAGGGTTGCCGGCGCCAATGCCGATGATCTGGATGCGTTTCATGGGGTGCTCTCATTGCGGGGCGTGGATTTTGCCATGTTCACGCCCTCAGGCGTGAGTTTCCAGGCGCAGGCGCCACACCGTGTTGAAGCGCAGCTCGGTGGCGGACAGCGGCTCGACGTCGATCCGGTAGAACATCGACACCGGGCACTGCATGACATGCAGTAACGCGGCGCGGACGACAAAGGGATGGGTGATGGCCACGATGTGCCCGGGCTGGGCCTCCAGGGTTTGCATCCACTGCGCCACCCGCCTGCACACCTGATCGACCGACTCGCCGCCATGGGGCGCGCTGGCGCTGTCAGCGAGCCAGGCCTGCAACTCATCGCCGTGCAGGCGACCAATGTCCACACCTTTCCATCGTCCGAAATCGCCATCGCGCAGGGCATCCTCAATCACCGCGTCACTGCCGAATAGTCCTGCAGTCTGCCTGGCGCGTGCCTCGGGCGCACACACCAGGCGCGGGGTTTTCTTATAGCGCCCGGCCAGGGACAGCGCGGCGGCTTGCCAATCCATCGCCACGGACTCGTTATCGGGAAAACGCCCGTACTGTTGAGCAGGCGTGGCGGCGTGGCAAATGAGGGTCAAGCGGGTGGCCTGCATCACTGCTCGCTCTGCATCGGGATAGGGCTCCGTATACACCAGAAACACATGGGCGGAACTGCCGAGTTTAGACATGCCACTCCCTACAAGCCACAGGTCGCAGGCAACAAAACGCGATTACGGTGTCGTCTTTTCCCTGACCATTACGAGAAAATCCTATGACCATCATGTCCCAGCCGGTAACCGTACAACCACAGCCAGCCACAACCCGATCATCGGCGAGCGCTCAGGACGGCGAACCGTCAGTACAGGGCAGGACCAAACGGTCACTGATTCAAACCGTCACACAGTGGCCTGTGAATCCACCGCCCAGCCCCAGGGATCCCCATTTTCAACACACCCTGGAACAAAGCAAGCAACTGCTGCACAAGAGCGATAAGGAAATGGCGAGCCAGTATTGCGCCGCATTGATGCTGCTGGAAAGTCGCAAAGGTTCTGTTCCGAAAACCGCCGACCAGCCACCCACGGTCACTGACATTCCACCGTTTTCCACCTTCGGCCAGGCTTGGGCACTCTTCACACTGGCGCTCAAACAAGAGCCGTTCGCAAGCTATGCCAAGAACCACAACATCGATATTTCCAGCCTCAGGTGGTTCCCCCATGCGGACTCTATGGAATGCACTATCAATGGCAAAGTTCAACTTTTCTCGCGCAATACGCCTGGCTGGAGAGAAGCCAGCGCCGCTGTCGCAGCCGCGGCAAAAGAGGTGGCTGCCGGTCGAGTTGAATCGTTCCCGTACACCGGCGAACACAGTGCCCCCATTGACGTAGTGGGTAACTTCTATGGCGAAGAGCCCGTGAACCGTCAGTTCGACCTGCTCAGTTCAATCCGCAGCCTCCAGGGCGGCACCTTCAAATCCCTGATGCCCCACAACGGTCCGCTGGCGCCGCAATTCATGCGCGTCAGGAAGGCACAAGGCGAAGTCGAGAACGCCATCGCCACGGCGACCTACAACGAAACCCGGGGTGTAGCAGATGCCAACCGCACGCCGACAATCTCGCAACGTGTCGAGGAGGCCGACCGGGAACTTGCCCGTGATGTCAGCAGATGGGTGGGAGTCAAAGCCACAGGCGGCCAGAACGAAGCGACTGAATTGACGGTCTCCGACCTTCCTAAGGATTCATCCTATATGCAGGCAGTGCAAGCCTATAAAGAGGCTCTCTCCAGCGATACTTTCAAGAAGTTCATGCAAACACACTGCGTAGATCCAAGAACTGTAGAAATCGATAATAAAGGGACTCTGTTTTGCAAGATAAGGAGCTCGGACGGCAGCTTCAAATGGATCCATTTCCCGGTTAAAAATCGACATTGGAAACCCATTCAAGATGACATTTTGAAAGCGGCGCGCGAGATAAGGGGTAGCAGTTCGCAGAGATTGCAGAACTATAACTACGTTAGGGAAAATCTCCCCATGGCGGGCATTCTGGATTTTTACGGAGTCCGCGAGCATTACGGCTCACCGCAGTGGCTCGAACAAAGCGCAGCACTCATTCGCGATGGGTTCCCTGCCCTGGACAAAGACAATCCTCCAAACGACCCACTCTCCCTTGCTGTGCGCGAACACCAACAGGCAGCCAAACAGCGCCTGGCGCATACGGAAGGACTCCCCCCGCCAAGCTTCCCCGTTCCCACAACGCCGTTCAGACGCAACCAGATCGACGCGGCCATACCTACGCCGGCCATGCCATCCGCCCAGCCTGTAACGCCAGCGGATATCATCGGACAGCGTCTGTTTGGGGGCGAACCGAACCGTCAAACAGTGGTAGCCGGATTGCTAAAGGATGCCATCAGCACGGCATCTCCCTCTCTGAACGTCGATGTCCAGCAGTTGGCCTTCGCCGCCCCGGACCCGCAGAATCCGGGCCAGTTCCTGGAAACACCCCTTATGGAACTCGCCCTTAACCATATTGCCGGTGCCGATGCACCGGTGTTCAGCCATGACGGCAAGTTTGTCGACACGCGTGCGAACGCGCAGGCACTTACGGGCAATCCGCCGGGCACCGCGCTGAACATCGATAGATCGGCGCTGCAAACGGCTATCAGTCAGTTGCCAGGCAAGCTGGACGAAGCCATGCAAGCAGCCAGGCTCGATTATTGGGGCAAGCCACCTTTCAATGAACCCGCCCCTGGTGTCGGTGCCGACGCGTCCATTTTCGGCGGAGATCGCCGATTGATGCTCGGTGAACTGATGCGCAGCAACCTGCTCCTGGCCAGTATGAAACACCCTGGGTTGAATGACATGCAACGGGAAACCCTCGACCTGGTGGCCAGGTACCCCCACGGCTCGACACGCCCCAAATTGGCGGATAGCTCCGTAACCGTGTTCGCTTTCTCCAGCACCGACAATGCCCGCCCCGATACCCCGCAATCCCTGACCCCCAACCTGGTCATAGAACGTATGTACCCGGGGCGTACGCTCGTGCTGGTGTGCGAGCCGAGCGGCAAGGTGACCCCCTACAACTCGTTGAATGCAGCCAAACAGGCGTGGGAAGGGAACCTGAAAATACAACAACCGAACGCAACGTTCAGCACTGAAGTGACCAAAGTGGATGCCGATGCGTTCTATATCCAGGCAAGCAATCTTATCAACAGAAACAACGCGGATGCAGTCACCACCTACCCTGCACTGCTCTCCTCCCAGCCCTCTGACGCAGCCGCGGAAAAGGTGTCCGACTGGATAAAAAACACCACCGATGTCAACCGTTTCATGCTGTATGAGCTCACCACGGAATTGGCGGGCTACATGCATCGCAACAAAGAACAAACCTATAACAGCGGGATCCCTGACCTCCACACGTATATACAGGACCAAGTAAAAGCCCTCTCACCGCCCCCCTTCACCTGTGATATCGATGATGTGGAAGTGCACTACTCCACGAATCTTGCCTACCTTACAACCCCGTTAGTGCGCCAAAAGTCCGGTAAAATGTCCCTCACCGAAGCGTTCATGCAGAACCTTGCACAGTTCATGTTCACCGAAGTAGAAGTACGAAACAAAACAACGGGAGCGCTTATACCCGCCCTAAGCAATAGAGATGCTTTCGACACGCTTATTGCGGGCATCGATGTCGGCAAGAACTATCCTGAGTTACTTAAAAAGGAATTGCTTGACGACCCAACTAAAAAGACAGAGCGCCAACAACGTTATGGGCAGCAAGTGCCCATTGAATTAAAAATCAAAGCCCTGGAACTGACCGCCAAAGGCGAGTCCGGCTTCGATAACGCAATGGGGTTTCGCTATCTCCAGGCAATTCTTGATCCCACGCCAGGCAATAAAACGGTTGACGGCAAAGAGATCACAATGCGTCCATTGGCGTTCGTACGTCAGCCCGGCAGCAGCCCTGACGTTGTTGAGAATATGTTCCTGATCGAACCCAAGGACAGCACCCAAGGCCCTCATATTCTCTATCGCCCACTGATGAACGATGCACCTTTGCTGCAGTTTCCTTCGCGGCAGGCATTGATGGAAGCCATCCAGAAGCCCGGAAAGTTGCAAACCGATATTATTGCCTGGCTACCGGATGAGTCCAGCCGCACGGTTTATCGCCATGGAGGGTTCAGCGAACCTCACCTGCCAGCTAACCGAGTTTTTTTTAGTGACTTCAATGCATTGCGAAAGCCGGATGCGCCGACGATCGCCACCGCCGGAACTGCGATGGATGACCTGCAAACAAAACTGCAATCCGGTCAATTGATGAACTATCTGTACGAGGCCAATGCCAAGGCCATGATCTCGTTGCAAGAACAGCACACGGTTTCGGATTCGGAAAGTCGGTGGGCGACACTGAAAGAAGGTGGATTTATGGTCCTCTCCGCAGTATTGCCCGTTCTTCGCGGACCCGCTGCCGTCCTCGGCATGGCAATGCAGCTTTACGGCGTCCTTGGCGATCTCGAAACTCTGACTAATGAAGAAGAAGGTAAAAAGGGCGATAAACTAACCGCCGCAGCCGATCTGTTGGTCAACTTCGCAATGTTGCTGTTTCTTCATCGTGCTGCAGGATCAAGATCTGCTGCACGTTCAAACTCAAGCAGTGCCGTCGGCATGCTGCCCGAAAATAGTGGGCGACCGCCACTAACTGACAATGCCTTCGTGTCAGGAGGCCGCATCGAACCACCAACAACGGTCGTTGAAAACAATCGTGTGCCCACCACCGAAGTAACAACCTCGACTGCAACAGATGGAACGCAATATCGCCCCGTCATTGAAGCCTTCGAAAAAGACGGATTACTGATCAGAACCCTTCAGCTCAGAAACGCGCATCTGGAGTTTCATAACACCGGTGAGACCCTTGACAACATTCGCGCACAGGGCGATGCCAACAGAGGACATGGAGGGCTGCGCAAATGGAGCCTGGCTCAAGCAGACTTGCTGCCCAACTACTACAAAATGGGTGACAACGCTGGAGCCCTGCCGCGAAACATGGCCATCTTGGCGTTTCCGGAAAAACTCCAGAACAACATCACCGCCATACATGAAAAAGATGCCTTCTCTGGGAACATCCAGGCCGACACGCGTTACATGGGGCAGGAGAACGCCCGCAAAGGCATGCAAGACTTATTGACGGAACTGAAAACCCAACAAGGCGAGCATCCCGACAACCCACTTGAAAACAGCGAAATCCAGACAGTGGGCGTGCCACCCGACGCACTGGCCGGCCTGGTTTTCTATGGTTCAAACGGTCAGACCTGGGAGGCCGCCAAGCCACAGTTTCAGAGAGCCATTAACCGAGCCGGCCCCGAGTTCGATGGGAAGTCATATCCTGTCTTTACCTACAAGGTCGAGGAAGGTAAAACCAGACTGGTATACCTCGAAACACTCAAGGTTGATACCAAGGCAAGCTAACGACACCGTTAGCCTCGCATTGCTGCGCTAGTCAAACCACTCCCGCCGCCCCTCAAAGGTGCTGATGATCAACTCGACGATCATCTGCACCGCCTCGGGGTGGCGCACCTGCGCATTCACCGCCAGCCACACCTGGCGCTGCATGCTGTCCTCGGCCAACAACCCCGGCAACGCCACCAGCCCCCGGTCGAAGCTGCTCATGTAGTGCGGCAGCAAACCGATGCAGGCGCCGCAGCGGATCATCTCCAGCATCAGCGAATAGGCATGCACCTGCACCACCGCCGCCAGGCGCTGTTGCACCACCTGGTTCCACGGCTGCAGGGCCTCGACCTGGGCGTCCGGCTGCCATTGCACCAGCATGTAGTCAGCCAGGTCTTCCACGCTGTCCGGGCGCGTGGTCAGGCGTGAATAGCGCTTGGCGATATGCGGCAGGTACCGCAATCGCGCCAGCGCCCGCGGCGGTTCGGTGACGAAGCTCGGGCCGGGCACCGGACCGTCGGTGTCCGCCAGCCACAGCACCACATCCACGTCCACCGCTTGCAGGGACAGGTGGCTGTCGAGGGAGATGATCTCCAGGCGCACGCTGGCATTGCGGCGCAGCAAGGCGATCAGGTCGCGGCCGAGGATGTCGTGCAGGATCGGCTCGGCCACCGCCAGGCGAATCAGCGGCTGTTCCAGTACCGGCAGGCGCCGTTCATGGGCCAGGGCGATCAGTTGGGCCTGCAACTGCTGGCCGTCGCGGCTGAGCACCAGGCCGTTGCCCTGGTAGCTGAACAGCGCATGGCGCAGGTGTTCTTCCAGCTGGGCCAGGCGCTTGCGCAACAGGGTTGCCTTGATATTCAGGCTGCGCGCGGCCTGCATGAAACAGCCGCAGCGCGCACTCACCAGAAAGTAGCGGGCCACCTCCGGGTCGATCTCGCTGGCCAGGGCCAGCCAGGCACTGCGTGGCTCGGTAGGTGCACGGTAAGCAGTGGGCCCCTGTGGGGCAGACGGTTCGAGAAATGCCATGGGAGACTCCCTGTCTGGTTGGTCTGTGCATCCAATGCGGGTTGAGGCGTGTTACTCCAGCACTTTGTTCAACTCGGCGCCGTCGATACTCAAGGTCGCGGTGTTGAGCATGCCTTCCAGGTAGGCCTTGGCGATCTGTTCCTGGCGCTGGGCGCGCAGGGCCTGGGTCAGGCGTTCACGCAGCTCGTCCAGGGTGGCGGTGCGCGCCGGCTGCTGGCCGATGAGCTTGAGCACATGAAACCCGGCCGGGCTCTGCACCACGTCCGAGACCGCACCGACCTTGAGCCGCGCCACCGCGCCGCGCACCTCCGGCACCAGTTGCTGCAACGGCTGCATCCCCGAATCGCCACCGCGCGCGGCGCTGTCGGTGTCCTGGGAAAACTGCGTGGCCAGGGCGGCAAAATCAGCCGGCGCGGCCTGGGCCTTACGGCTCAGTTCCTGGGCCTGGCGCCGTACGGCGTCGAGGTTTTGCGGGTCATTCACCGCGAGGAAAATCTGGCTCACCTGGTACAACGGCGGCGTCACCCATTGCGCCTTGCCGCTGTCGTAGGCCTGTTGCAACTCGGCGGCGCTGGGGTAATCGGCCGGTACCTGGCTGACCGAGAGCATGTAGTCGCGAAACACGATCTGCTCGGCGGCGGCGCGGGTCTGCTGCTCCACCTCCGGGCGCTGGCGCCAGCCCTGGGCATCGGCCTGTTCAAGCACGGCTTTTTGCGCCAGCCTCGAGCGAATCCAGGTTTCCAGGGCGCCACGGTTGCCGCGCAATTGCTCGCGGGATTCGGCCGGCAGGCTGGCCAGCACGCTTTTCAGCTCCGCCAGGTCGATCTGCTGGTTGCCCAGGCGCGCCACCGCTGGCCCGCTCGGCGCGGGAGTGATCACCGGCGCCGATTGCTGCGCCGCCACCGGGTCGCTGCCCGGTCGCAGGCTCAACGCCACGGCCACCACCAGCACAGCCAGCGCCCCCGCGCCGAGCATCAGGGTTGGCTTTTTCACAGCACCGCCACCTCTTCACCCACCGCGGCAGCCTGCAACTGCGCGGCCTGCTGGCTGTACTCACGCAGGTAGACGATAAACTCCTGCAACAGGCGATCCCACAATTCCAACTGGCTGCGCAGGTGCGTGACGCCAACCCCGGCCACCACCACGTCCATTTCCATCAACAGGAACTCGCCCTGCACCGACAACCGCGCAAAGCGCCGCGAGGCGTTCCATACCGGGGCCAGGCCTTCGGGCAACTCGCCCTGTACCCGCAGCGCGCAGCTGTAGGTGAAGTCAACATAGCTGCCCTGCTCCGCCGCCGGGTTGCCGAAGCGCACGGCAAAGCCGATGCCCTGGCTGGCGCTGAGCAACTGCACGATGCCGTTCTGTTCGCTCTGGTTAACCCGGTAGCCGGCGTCCTGCAACAGGTCGGTGAGGCTCTGGACGGTGACGCTGGTGATCAATTCGCTCATGGTGATCTCTTCCTTGTCTATCAGTGATTGGCGGCTGCCTGGGGCGCATCAAAACGGCTCTTGTACAGATCGTCGCCAAAACCCTGGGCCAGTTCCTCGAACTTGACCCGTGCGCTGCTGGCGAACGGCTGGCGAATGCTCATCACCTCGGCCACATCGATTTTTTCGTAGGCCGCGAGCAGTTGCTGGGCCACGCCGTACATCTGTTGATTCTTGACTGAACATTGCTGCACTTGTGTGTCACGTTCGCTTAAGGCCGCCTGCAGGCGCGCGCGCTCGGCTTCCTTGCCCTTGGCCAGCACCAGCAGTTCGTCATAGGCCTTCTTGAACTTGCCGATCTGCTCGTTGCTCGCCGCCACCTGGGCCTGCGCCTGGCTGTGCAGGCTCTGTTGCTGGCCGGCCAGTTGCTCGGCGGTGCCACGGGCCTTTTCCAGCTCAGCGGTCAATTGCTTGATTTGCGCCTGGGCCTGTTTGGCCTGGTTTTCGGCGGCCAGCCGTGCGGCACTGGCCTGGGCCTGTTCGCTTTGCAGCGCCTGCAATTGCTGGGTGGTGCTGCGCAGTTGCGTACGCAGGCGCTCCTCCATGCCTTCGGCCGACGCGCCGGTGCTCACCAGCAGCAGTAACAGCGCGCAGATTCGTGTGTTCATGTGGCATCTCCCTGCGCATCAAAAGCGCGTGTTGAGTTCCAGTTGCATCACATCGACTTCGAACGGCTGGCCATACACTTCGGAGGCGCTCAACCAACGCGCACTGGCGTAGATGTTCTTGTCGATACCGTAGTTGCCGCCAATGAAATAGCCCTTGGCGTTGGTGCCGCCCAGGTGGAACGACGAGTCGTTGAAGCCGTCGGGCAAGGCGTCGGGCTGGATGTACTTGTAGCCGGCCAACAGGTTCCAGTCGCCGCGCTTGCGCATCTCCAGGGCGCTGCCGAGGGTGAACGAGACCATCAGCGCATTACCGCCACTTTCAAACTGGCCGTTGCTGTTGATGTTGTTGACGATCTCGCCTTCGCTGCGCTTGAGCATCTCGCCCTTGTCGTAGGCCAGGTTGTGAATGAAGTTGGCCTGGCTGCGCAGCTTGAAGTCGCTGGGCAGTTCGCTGTCCCAGACCAGGTTGAGGTCCAGCACATCGAACTTGGACGCCAGGCCTACGTACTGCGGGTCGGGTGTGCGCGCAGGATCCGCCGGGTTGGTGGTGTTGTTGCGCAGGTTGAACACCGTGTTGCCTTTCTGCATGAAGGCCACGCGCGTGCCGTCGGTGTCGCAACCTGCCGCGCCCTGCCAGGTGGAGCAAGGGCTGGAGCGCTCGCCTTCGATGTCCTGGAACTGGTAATAAGCCGCGGCGAGTTTGAGGCGGTTGCTGCGGTTGATCTTCCAATCCGCGCCGATCTGCCCGCCAAACAGCCATTTGGTGTCGCTGTCTTCCTTGTCGATACCATTGGTGCTGGCGGTGTCGGAGGTGTACTCCACCGGGAAGGCGCCAAGGGTACCGAACAGGCCCCACTCGCTGTTGAGGCTATGGTTGAAGATCGCCGCCACGCCGTCGAAGTTGAGGTCGTTGGAATACATCATGTCGGTGGAATAGAACGGGTTGCCGATGCGCCCGGCGGTCAACGTCATGTAGTCGGTGGTTTTCCAGCTCAGATAACCCTGGTCGAGCCAGATGTCCTTTTTGCCAAAGCCGCCGCCCAGGGTCTGGGTGGTGGACACCGGGTTATTGTCGGAGCCGGTGGCGATGCGAATGCCGGCGGTCCATTCCGGCGAGATCACCGCTTTCATGCCCAGGCGTGCACGCAGGCGGAACAGGTTCTCGCGGTCCTCGCGGGTGTTGAGCAGCGGCGGGAACTTGGTGTTGGAGTTCTTGTTGACGTCGTACGGGCCGGTGTCATTGAGCTTGGCAAAATCGGTGATGTTGTTGCTGTTATTGCCCGAGAAGTAGCGCGACTCGTCGCGCAGACGAATATCGCCATCAAAGCTGATGCGCGAGATCCAGTCGGGGAACGTATTGGGCTGCGCCCAGTTTTCCCGCTTGGCGGTGGACATGACTTCGGCTTTGACCTGGTCGCGGATCTGGTCGCGCACCGCCTGCGGCACGTACTGCACGCGCACATCCCCAGGCGCGGTCGCCGGGCCGCTGGCAACCACCGGCGCGGCGTTGGCCTGGCGGGCCTGCTGGGCTTCCTTTTCGGCCTGGGCGATCAGCCCATTGGCGGTGTCCTGGGTCAGCACGCCTTGCTGCACCAGCAGGCGGATCAGGTTGATGGTGACGTTTTCCGAAGGCGCAACCGGGGCGGCCGCCGCCTGCCCGACCAGGGTCGCGATGACCATGCCAACCGCCAGGGTCAGTCGATTCACGGGGGAAATCATGTGTACGCAACTCCTGTAAAAAACCGTAGGTAAGAGGTTTCGTGCAATCAATCCGGGCGCCGGCCCTTGAGGGACAGGCGCATGGGCAGCGTCAGCGACGCCGGAGGTTTCTGGGTGGCGCGAGGCGCACGGATCAGCGCCAGCATCTGCGCGTCGGTGTCGGCATCTCCGCTGGACTTGGCCACCAGCGCCTTCGTCACCTGGCCGTCGGCGCCCAGCCACAGGTCGATCTGTATCGCAAAGGCCTTCTTGCGCAGCTCCGGGTCTTCACGCATCAGCCGTTGATAGGTACCGGCCAGGTACTGCTTGTACGTGCCGGTCCCCAGCCCGCCGCCGCCACTGCCGGCCATGCCGCCGCCCTTGCCGGCGCCGATGTTGAAGCCGTCGTTACCGGACTGCGCATCCCCGTCGATCTGCATCGGGTTGGCCAGGTCTTCATTCGGTGAAGGCGGTGCTTCCTCGGCCGGCTTGACCTCTTCGGGTTCGGGACTGGGCACCGGTTCCGGGACCTTCTCTTCAACCTGGGGCTCGGGTTCCTTGGGTTTTTCCGGGGGTGGCGGCGGCGGTGGCGGCAACGGAATAATCGTCGGCACCTTCGGCGCTTCACGGCGTACGCCACTCATGTCATTGGCCCACTGCCAGAGAAACCAGGCCGCCACGGCGCCCAGCAACAGGCCGGCGCCCCACTTCAACGGGCGCAACGGCGGTTTGTTCTTCACCGGCAATGGCGCGATCGGGATCTGTGCGGTCATCACTCAGCCCTGGCTCGGTTTGCCGGTGACCAGCCCGACCTGGGACAGCTCCAGCCGGCGCAGCAGGTCGAGCACCTCGATGACTTTCTGGTACTGCACCATCGCATCGCCGCGCACGATCACCGGGAAGTCCGGGTTCAGCGCTTTCTCGATGCGCAGGCGCTCCTCCAGTTCGCCGAGGGTCACCGGGTACGCGTCGAGGAACACCTGGCCTCCGTCATTCACGGAGATGGCCTTGGTCTTGGCCTCCGACAGCGACACCGAGGCGCTGGCCTTGGGCAGGTGGATCTGGATCCCCGAGACCTGGGCGGTGGCGGTGAGGATAAACATCACCAGCACCACCATCAGTACGTCCACCAGGGGCGTGATGTTGATGCTGTCGACGGCGGCATCATCGTCATCGTCGTGGGAGGCATTTACGGAAGCCATGGCGATTCTCCTCAGGCCGGAACCGATGCGTGATGGTCGCGGCGGTGCGCGGTTTCACTGTGCTGGCTCTCGCCGTGCATCTCCGCCAGGCGGGTGATGAACTCGTCGACGAACACGCGCATGTCGGCGCTGACTTCCTTGTTGCGCGTGATCAGGCGGTTGTAGCCAAACAACGCGGGGATCGCGACGAACAGGCCCATGGCCGTGGCCAGCAAGGCCGCCGCCATGCCCGGAGCGATGGCGTTGATGTTCACGTCGCCGGCCATGGCCGTGCCGAGGAACACCACCATGATCCCCAGCACCGTACCGAGCAGGCCGATATACGGGCCGCCGGCGATGGCGTTGGACAGGGTCGACAATTTGGAACTCAGGGCCTGGTTCTCACGGGTGCGCACGCCGTCCATGGAGCAGCGGATCGCTTCGATGGTGGCCGCCGACACCGACGAGGTGTCGGCGCCCTGGGCACGCCGGGTACGGATCTCCTTGACCGCCACCAGGTACAGGCGCCACAGCGAAGAGTGGCTCAGGCGCTCAGCCAACTGCGCGTCGTCGGCATACATCTCCAGGCGCGTGCCGATCTGGGCGAAGTGCTCGCGGAACACTTCGTTGGCACTGCTGAGGCGGCCGACCTGACGGTTCTTGCGCAGCATGATGACCCACGACTGGAACATCATCGCCACCAGCACCAGGATGATCACCCAGGCGTCCACCGGTACGGCGTTGAGCAAAAAGCCCAGGCTGCCGAAGCCGAAGCCGGACTGTTCTTCATCCACGCCGTAGGCCACCAGTTTCGACTCGGCGCCCTGGGCGCTCGCGTCAGCCAGCAACAGCGCAGCCGGGCGCGCCACCTTGGACAGGCGCAGCTCATCCATGGCCCCGGCGAACGGCAGGTGCGTGCTGCCGGCTTCCGGCAGGTCGGCGCCGACCGCCAGCTGCGTGTTGAACCCAGGCATGGCCACGGCGAGCGTGGCGCTTTCACGGCCATTCACATACAGCGTGACCTTGTCGCCCTCGGCGGTGAACGCCAGGTGCTGCCATTGGCCTGGGTTCAGCGGTTGGGTCGACACCGCGCGCTGGCCGTCGATCTCCACAAACGGCGAGCCCTGATTCAGGCCCAGCAACAGGCTGTGGGCACCGTCACGTCGGGCCAGCACGATTTGCTCACCGCTGGCCTGGTCCAGGCGCAGCCAGGCGCTGAACGTGAAGGCAGCGCCGGCGGCGTGTTGCAGCGACGGGCTGGCCGGCAACAGCAGCGGCTGGCCGCCGAACTGCAAGGCGCGGCCGATCACGCCGTCGATGCTCGCGCCGGTGGCGTTCAACGCGGTGTTGGCGTAGGCCGTGGTGTCCCGTGGCGGCGTCGCGTTGGCGCCATCGAAGTGATAGAGCGCGGTGTAATTCGGATCGAACGTCAGCTGGCCATTGGCGGTGGCCGGGGCCTTCTGGTTGCCGTAGTACATCCAGAAGTCCTGGCGCTGGCCGCCTTCGACCTTGGGCACATCGACCCAGATCAACGCCATGCCCATCAACGGGTCGAAGCTTTCGATCTGGTGATTGAACACGGTCTTGTCATCGGCACTCACAAAGCGCAGGTCGGCGCCGTCGTCCTTGACCCCGTCAAAGGTGAAGTTGCCGGTGTGCAGGCGCACCAGCAACGCGGTGCGGCCCAGGGCCTGGCTGATCGCGGCGCCCTGGGCGGTGGTGTCCACCGAAATCTGTTTGCGGTAGTGCCAATCGTCCTGCCACCAGGCGTGGGCAGTGGCCGGGAGCGCGAAGCCCAGGCAGATCAACAGGCTCAGGAATAGGCGTTGCATGGGTGAAGTCTCCGGAAGAAAAAGTCAGAAAGTCGCCTGCACACTGAAGTGCAGTCGCGAGTCCTGTTTCTGGGTGTTCGGTCCATCGAGCAGCGGGTAACCCCAATCCAGGCTGCCGGACAACCACTTGCTCAAACTGGCGCGGGTGCCCAGGCCGACACTGGCCAGGCTGTATTCGTCTTCCTGCTCGGGCAGCGGGTCGTGCAGGCGCATGCGCGCGCCTTCGGCGAACGCATAGAAGCGCCACTCCTGCACATAACTGCCGAGGAACTTGGCCAGGGACGGCGTGCGCAGTTCCTGGGAGAGCAAATAGCCCTCGTCCCCGGTGCGCTCGGCCGCCAGGTAGCCACGCACCGAGGTGGCGCCGCCGGCGGAATACTGCTCGTTGGACACCAGCGGCCCGGAGGCCAGCTGGAAAGCGCCCTTGGAGGCCGACTGCCAATCGTTGGCGAAGGTGTAGGTGTAATTCAGGTCGCCCTTGAGCACGGCGAAACTGGCACTGGCCTTGTAGCGCTTGTAATCGAACTCCTCGGCGTCGCTGCCGTAGCCAAAAAATGCACGGGTGCCGACCACCAGGTTCAAGCCCAGCCCCAGCTGGGATTGCTCGGTGTAGCGATAGCCGTTGTAGCCCAGGGTGAACGGCGCGTACTTGAGCGGCACCTGGTCGCTGCTGGCGCCGAACTTCATCTGCTCGTCGAAATCCTTGAAGTCCACACCGAACGAAAACGAATTGGCCCAGTTGCCCGCCGCCGGCAAGCTGTAGATGGCGGATACGCCGTAGGAATGGCCCTTGCCCAACACGTTGCTGCCGCCGATGGTGGCGATGTTGCTGTCGGACTGGTAACCGGAGAACTGCAAGGTCCAGCGTTCGTTCAGCGGCGCACTGTAGGAGCCCGACCAGACCTTGGCATTCTCGGTGTCCTGGGGCGCGGTGAAGTAGGTCAGGGAAATGCTGTGGCCCAGTTGCCAGAGGTTGTCGTAGCCCAGGGTGGCGACCGAGCGCAGCTTTTCGGTGTCGGCGCTGTAGTCGTTGTTCAGGCCGAGGCTGGCGTGCCAGGGGTTCTGGTCTTCGACCTGCAGATCCACGTCCATGGTGCCCGGGCGCTGGCCTTCGCGGACCAGTGGCGTGACCTGCCGGCCGGCACTGCGGTTGAGCCCGGCCAGCTGGGTTTGCACCGTGGTGAAATCCGGCACCGCGCCTTCCTTGAGCCCCGGCACTTCCTCGCGGATCTCCACCGGCGAGTAGTGCTTGGCGCCGACCACACGCACGCGGCCGACCTTGGTTTCGCTGACCTGCAGATAGACGATGCCGTCATCGACCTTCTGTTCCGGCAGCTCGACAAACACCGACTGGTAGCCACGCGCCTGGTAGATCTTCTGCAACGCATCGCGCGCGCCTTCGATATCGTCCAGGGTCTTTTGCGGGCCAAGGAACGGGTACACCGCCTCCTCGATCGTCGCCGCATCGAGCACGGTATTGCCGCGCACGAAGTACTCGTTGACGTCCACCTTGCGCGCCGGGGCCTCATCGCCCTCCTCGGCCCACACCGCTTGCGCCAGGACGCCCAGCGTCAGGCAGCACAACGCCAGCGTTGATTTGAACAGATGCTCCACACCGCCCCCTAACTGTCTAAGATTTTGCGCCGTCGCCGATTGCACGGCGTCTGGCCTGCTCAATTGCTGCTGGTCGAAAGATGGCTGTGCCGCGCCAGCCAGGTGTGCAGCAAGGCGAAGTTCAGAGAGAACTCCGGCATGTGCAGCAAGGCGCCACAGAACACGTCACCGATGATGGTCTGGATCAACTGCACGGCCTGCGGGTTGTTCAACAGGCTGGCGATGTCGCGCTGCAAAGCGTGGATGCTCCACACCTTCTGGTTCAGCTCCAGGCCGACGAACCAGCGGAACAGCAGGTTGTAGTTCAGTTGCTCGTGCAGCTGCTGTTCGCTGGGCACCGAATACAGCAGTTGCAGCAGCAGGATCTGCACCACGGTCTGCGGCGCGATCGCCATGCCCGGCGCGGCCTGGAGCAGGTCGCGATGCTGCTCGAGCACCTCGTCGATCTGCGGGCGCAACAACACCAGCGAATGCCCCGCCGGGATGTAGCTGGACACTTCCTTCAAGGCGCCCTGCCAGTCGTCCTGGGAGACGATCCACACCCACGGCGCGCCGTAGCGGTACACCGAAACCGGCTTCTTGCGCGCAGCCTCGACGATCTTCGACAGGCGCTGGTCGAGCTCCTGCATGCCAACTTTCGAGTAACGTTCCATAGTTCCCATTGCCCCACTCCTGGCGTCCCGCTGACGGCTGGGGAGGCGGCTCGTGGCGGCCTCCAGCGCGTTACATAGGCAAGACGGAAGTGGCGATGAGCTACCGAACTTTTGTCATGAAAGCTTCATTTGGGATTGTGAGGGGGGCAATTTTTCCGGGTCGGCATGTGCGGCCCTGGAGCCGACCGGAGTTGGGTCTGGTGTACTGGGTAAATGTGGGAGGGGGCTTGCCCCCGATTGCAGTGGGTCAGTACCAAATCCATCAACTGACACTCCCTCATCGGGGGCAAGCCCCCTCCCACATTTGGATCTCCATATATCAGATGGACCTCGGTCTGCTTTTGCTCTGCTTTTGCTCTGGCTTTTGATCTTGATCCTAGGCGCCCCGTCAAACACGCTGGCCGAACGCAGGCTTGAATCCGTGGGTAACCCGGCAGGACGCCGGGTTAGCCGTCCTGGGCCAGGGATGGCCCATGACGGCGGCCCACGGATTCAAGCCGGAGTGAGGGCATGCCGAGCCTAGGCGAGGCACCAAGTGGTGGGGCAAGACCTTTTGGTTACTTTTGGGGCGTTTGCCAAAAGTGACCCGCTGTAAGAGCGGAACCATAGGCAGCCGTTACCGCAGCAACGGATATGTACTCATTCCAACTCCAACAAATGGTCGACCCAAAGGCCGCCATCGGGAGCAAGTCGAATCGTCGCACCCACAGTTTTAACCGAGTCTCCCCCACCATACCGGTCGGCTAATAAGAAGCTCGCCACCCTTCTGCTTGCGCAAAAAAATGGGGCGATCACTGATCGCCCCGAACGGTACATCGAGAGGTCCTTCTGAAGTTCTACAAACTGATCTGCTTACGCTCCTCATCCGTCAACCGCGCCCGCGCCTGATCACTCAGCGGCCCCGCGCCCAGCACCTGCACCGGGCTGTCGGGGTTGTAGCCCGAGGTTTTCCGAGGTTCCGGTTCACGCGGCAACGGCTCGGTGCCCAGGCTCAGCACCTCCACGGTCATGATCGACGGCCGGCCCTGCCTGGACGCCGCCTGCTGGCTGCGCGCCGCGTCTTCTGCGGCCTGGGACGCCGCCGCGCCCGCTGCGCTGGCCGAGCTCATGGCGCCGGTATTGACGGTGGCCGACACCGGCACCCCGGACGACTTGCCCTGGGTCTGGATGTTCGCCGCGTTCACCACCCGCAGGGCGGCGATGTTGACGTTACCCGACACCCGAATGCCCGCCTCCCCCGCATCGATGGTGCCCAGCGGCGCGATCAGGTCGATATCCCCCGCCGGCACTTCCGGGATCGGGTTCAGCGTGGCGATCCCCGCACCGGTGCTCGGCACCGATGGCGACAGGCTCACGTTGCCCCAGTTGTCATAGACACGCTTGGGCGGCGTGTACACCACGGTGGTCTTGGAGCCGCGCCCGGCGTTGATGTCGCCCTCGCTGGTCCAGGCCATGATCGAGCCGCCGAAGGTGGTCATGATGCGGCTCTGGCCGAGCAGGATGCTGCCCAGGGAGTACAGCTGGATATCTCCCGCGCCCTGGGTGATCACCCCAGCCGTGGACGGCGGTGCGGCGCCTTCGATACCGAACGTCTGGCGGCCACCCGGCGTGAGCATCTGGATCGAGCCACCGAAGTTGGTGTGCACGCCCGCGCCGCCGAACATCGTGATGTCGCCTTTGTAGGTGATCGGGTTGCCGGCCACGTCGGTCTCGGGGAACAACCGGGCAATCGCGGCACGACCACGCACATAGCTGCCCTGGCGCACACTGCCGTCCTGGTTGTACTCACGGCCGGCGGCCTTGAGTTCGGCAAAGTACACGTCGCGGGCGAAGATCCGTTGTTGTTCGGCGGGCAGTGTGGCGTAGTAGGTCCGGGCCTGTTCGCTGTCGCCGGCAAAGCCGAAGCGTTCGGTGAGCCAGGACACCAGTTCATTCTCGTAGGTCTTGGCGACTTTGCTGCCCTGCAACGACTCACCCGCTTGAGCCAGGTTGGCGGGATTCAGGTAGGCATCGACGAAGCGGCGGTAATCCGGGCCATTGGCGCCCATGCCGGCTTGCATGACGATGCTTGCGCCAGGGCGGCTGTCGCCCGCCGCCACAGCACCCAGGCTGTTCACCGCGACTTTGTCTTCCATCTGGATGTTGCGCCCCGCCGTCAGTTCCAGCGTACCGGGGCCGGCAACGTTAAAGCTGCTGTAGAGGATGTCGCGGCCGGCGCTGGCGATGGAGATATCGGTGGGGCTGTTGTGCACGAACAGGTTGCCGGTAAAGGTGTATTGCCCCGTAACGATGACACCTGCGCTGGCACCGCTCAAGCGCGTGCCGCTGCCAACAATATCGCGTCCGGCTTGCATCCATACCGGGCCTGCGCCTTCGTAAAAGGTTTGCCCGAACCGAGCGTCACCCACCCCCGTGATCGTGAGGGCGCGCCCACTATTGACGCCCAGCAGGTCCCCGCTCAGCGCATAGAAACGCGCAGGTTCCAGGGCGTCACCCCAGGCCATGCTGGCGGTGTTGGGGCCAAAGGCAAACAGCGGGGAAACCGTCAAGGTGGCAAGGTTTCCATCGCTGGAAAGATTGCCACTGCCCACTATTGCCGTTTTTTGATCCGTCAGGAAACCGGCGAAGGCCGGACGCAGAATAGTCGCCAGGCTGTTGGGTGCCGCACTGGAGCGGCTGATCGTCAGATCGCCGCCGGAGATCGAATCGCCGGCCAGCAATTCCAGTTGCCCATTGGACGAAGGTGCGAGTACCAACGCCCTGAGCGGCTGCACGTCGCCAGGATTACTGGTCGAGGCGCTGCCGTAATAGAGACTGCCGTTAGCGGCAACCGCACGCAATGTCGCGGGATAGACCGCCGCCATATCGGTTTCCAGGGTCTGGGTCAGCGGCGTGAGGTTGCCCCCGGCAGAGAACAGGTCCACTGCTGTGCGGTCGGTCCACAAGCTGAACCAGCTTTGTCCGATCCCGTTGACCCCCTTATTGACGAAGGTCAAGGCGTTCATCTGCGGCGCGCGCCCAGGGTCGGCGACGTCCTGCAACACCAGGTCGCCACGGGTGGACAGGCTGAAAGTGGCATCGCCCGGCAACAGGCTCAAACCACCCGAGGCCATGGCCGAAGTGGAACGTAAAGGATCGTAGGCGCGCACTTCGCTGGGGCTCTGGTCTGTGAACCGGTTGCCATAACGCAGCGTCAGGCTGCCCAGGGCGCCACCGGTCAATTGCACGTGCCCACGCAGGTTCACCAGCGCACCATTGAGGTGGTCTGCGAAGGTCTGGCTGGCGGGGTTCACCGCTCCGCCGACCCGCAGGTTCAGATCACCGCCCCCCGTCAGTTGCACACTGCCATCGGCCCCGACCCGACCGGTGCTGCCGACTGCCAGTACCAGGCCTTGGCTGCGGCGACTGACGTTCAGAGCTGTTGACGAGACAGGGCTGATGAGTCCTGCATCGCCACCCACATCAACATTCAGGTTGCCGCCTCCCAGGGTGCCAAACCCGGTGAACCCGACCATCTGGTCCGAACGGTCGCTGGCGACGTAGGAACCAAAATTGATCCACCAGGCGGTAGCTTGCGCCTGGCTCCCACTGAGCCCATTGCCCTGACGCCACAGCCAGTTGCCGACGTTGGCTGAATCCTGACCCTGGTCGCTGGGTACCGGACGACCAACGCCATTCTGCGCCGGGCTGGTGATATTGCCCGTCAGGTTGCCGCCCACTTTAAGCAGCAAGTTGCCGCCCGTATCCGGGTACCAGGCGCGGTACAGGCTGCCGGTGTCTGCGTTGACCAGCTTTTCGTTGCCCCCGGCGTTAGCCAATACCTTGCCATTGCTGCCCAGGGCTCGCTTGAGGTTATACGGATCGTTGGTCGAGGTGCCGGTGGACGAGCTGCCTGCCGTGTATACGCCGAACAGCGACTCCATGCTCAGGTTGCCGGCGGCCAGCAGGTCAAGGTCTGCGGCGCCGGTGCGGATTACGCTGAAGCGAGTACTGCCGCCCACCAGCAGCGTGTAGGCCTCACCACTGATAACGCAGTATTCCGGGAAGTCGTCACATACGCCTGGGTATTGTATTGCGTCGAAATCAACCGGTTGGCCTACCATGCTGTCATCGCCGAACCACCCCATGGAGCCCTCCTCGGTCCAGACCTGGGCTCCTTTCCCGAACGTCCCATAGTGACTGTCCGCCAAGCGTAGATTGCCGCTTACCGGATGCGGTTGCAGCAGGCGACTGTCGGCTGCCTCGGTGTCGGCCCCCGCAACCAGGCGAATCGACCACGACTGCGCACCCTCCTCCAGCATGGGTGCAATTGCCCAGTTCTTGCCTGGGTGGCCGGCGTCACGCAACGTCACCGACTCCACGCCGCCCGGCAGCTTCACGTCTGTTCCCGACGGCAACAGGGCGCCCCGGGGCAGCACTTGGCTGGCGGTCAACGTCACCTTGGTGGCCAATGGCACGCCCTTGGGCCAGATCAAGCCGTCGACACTGGCTGACGTGCTCAACAGGCTGCCGGCATCCAGGACACTGCCGATGGCGAGGGTCTGGCTCTGAGTCAGCAACGTGCCCGCCGCGAACAGCACATTGCCCGAGGCATCCCGGACAGCCGCCGCCAACACAGTACCCGCCGGGAGTACCAACGGTTGTTTGAGCGTAGCCGCGACGGGCAATCGGGTGCCCGGCGGCAGAAACAGGGGGTTGGTCAGTACATCGAAATTAAGCGCAGCGCCCGCGGGGAACACGGTGCCCACCTCCAGGGTCACGCCGCTGCCCGGTACCACCACGGTGCCGCCGGTGTAGTCGATACCGGCGCGCAGCACCCAGCCATTGTCATCGTCGGTGGCCGGTGGCGCGGCAAAGCCGTCGTTGATGCTGCCATAGATATTCAGGTCGCCACCGGCGCGCAGGGTCAGGCTGCCGGACTCGGTCTTGGCCGTTGATTTGAGGCTGGCGTAGCGATAGCCGGAGAGGTCCAGATCGCCCTGCACTACAAGGTCGCCATCCGGGGTTTTGCTGATGATCTCTACGCCGGGGCGCAGGTGGAACACATCGCCGTACGTGGCGTTGTTCAAGCCGGCGAGCTTGCGCAGCAAGTTGCTGTTAACACGCGCGGCGTTGATGAAATTCGTATTTGCTGGATCGACGACTTTCGTGAGGTAGTCCTGATCAATCACTTGGTACGGGCGCCCATTGGGCGTTTCATCGGTGTTGGTCGGGGCATCGTCGTAGGTTCTCATGCCATTGAGCGCAATCGAACGCGCGCCCTGGATAGTCAACGGCCCACTGGCATCAATGGCGATGTCATTGCCGCCCACGCGCGGCGCGTTGAGTTCCAGCGTGCCACGGTTGCGCCCGTCATTGCCGGTCGCGGCCTCGGTGCCATGGCGCAGGTCGATGCGCGCGCCGTTGGCCAGGGTCAACTGGCCCTGGCCAGAGCCGAGGACCACGATGGCGCGGTTAGGCGAATCGATGATCTTGCCGTAGCTGTCCACCCGCAGTTGGCTGCCATGGGCATCGAGCACCGCCGTGCCGTCCAGGCTCAGGCCGTTCTTGGCAGCCAGGTTTATGCTGCCCACGCGCTCACCGCTGGCGTCTACCAGGCCGGTCACGCGCAGGCTGCCATTGTCGATCGAGACGTTGACGCTGTTGGCCTTGACGTCATTGCCGATGGTCAGGTCGCCCTGCTTGAGCTGGAAGCTGCGCGCACCGTAGACCTGGCCTTGGTTGAGGCGTTGGTTGAGCGCTGCGAACTGGTCGCTGAGCGTACCGCTGCCGCCCAGGCGCTGGGCCTGGATCTCCACCGCACCCGCGAGGTATGGCACCCGCGTGCCACCGGCATCGTAGTCACCGCTGCTGCCGGCGATGATCTTGCCTGCCAGGTCGACGATCCCCGCAGCGCCGTCCACCGCCACCGCGCGCAACTTGCCCGCCTGGTTGTGCTGCGCCGACAGGTCGATGGTCGAACCGGCGGCCTGCTGCACATTGCCGGCACGGCTCTCCAGCAAGACCTCGCCGCCTGCGCTGTATTTGGTCAAGTCATTGAAGGCAATGGCCCGGCCGGACACATCAATCGAGGCGGCATCGGTCAACACCACGTCGCCCCGCGCGCCCAAAGTGACCTTGCCGCTGGGCAGCACCACGGCAGTGGCCAGGCGAAGGCTATCGCCTTGCAATGACCATTCGCCGCCGATGCCGTCCACCTTGCCTACTGCGCCAGCCGAGGCGCTGACATCAATCGCGCCACCGGCGGTAATACGGTTGACCGAACCGGCCTCACCGGTCATCAGCGGCGTGAGGATATTCAGGTTGCCGCCGCTGTAGGCAAAGCCCTTGATCGCATCAAACGCGCCCTGGCTCTGGTACACCGAGAGGCTGCCCTTGTGGTTGGCGGTGATGCGTTCACTGGCATTGAGGTTGACGTTGGCAAAGCCCAGGGCGAGGCGGTCGAAGGTATTGGTCGTGCTCGGCTGGGCAAAATCCCCATAGCCGAATTCGATACGCTCGGCATTGATGTCCAGGCGCCCGCTGCCGCTGCCGGCACCGCCGGTCACCGCCGCCACAGGCGGCGCGACGGCACCTTGCCAGATCAGGTTGGCGGTGTGGATAGTCGCCACGTCGTTCAAGCCGCCAGAGCCGTAGATCGCCGGCGCGGACAGCATCAGGTTGCTCAGCAACGACTTGCCGGTCACGGCGTCATAAGTGTCCAGGGTGGTGGTGCCGTAGAAGTTAAAGCTGTCACGCGCCGACAGCTGCAGGGTTTCCAGGGCCGGGGCGCCGAATTGGGTGTCGCCGCGCAGCAGGCGTTCCAGCACTTGCTGGTTGAGGGTCATACCCACCGGCAGGCGATTGTTGGCGGCTGCAGCGGCCAGGGCTTCGGGGCTGCCGACGTTGATGCTGGACACGCCCAGGTTCAGGTGGCGGGTGCCATAGCGCACCTCATCGCCCATCTGCAGGGAGCTATCGGTCAAGGTAACGATGCTGCCTTCGGAATACAGGGCTGTCTGGCCGCTGCAGGGCGCGCGGTTGCACACGCCTAACTGGATGCCCCCACTGATGACTTCGCCCAATGACGGCGCGGCGATTACGTTGAGCAAACCGTTGGACACCGCCAGCACATTGCTCAGGTTGTAGATAAAACCGTCACGTGCGTCGTAGCTGGCCTTGCCCTGGCCTATCGTGTTGATCGAGGCGCCTTGTTCGAGCGTAATTTTTCCGGTGGAGGTCACCAGTAATACCTCCGGTGCCGCCAGTTTCGCGCCGTCGCGCAGGATGATGGAACTGATGATGCTGCTGGGGAGGTTGATGTAGTTGCCACCCTGGCCGTACGTGACATAGGTCATTCCACCGATCAGCAGGCGAGCCGCGCCCATTGCATTCAGGCTGTCCGCATCCACCGTAATGCCTTTGAAATTGGCGGTAGCCGCGTTGCCTGCCGCGACAATTTCGATGCCCCTTCCCAAGCTGCCCTTTTCTTCGTTGATCAGCGATACGGTACCGCCGTAACCGCCGTCAGCGGCCTCGAAGCGGCCGATCCCCTGGAACGAAAAGGCATCCGCACCTGCGCCTGGCCGCAGGGCCAGTTGCAGGGTCTTGGCATCCACCGGCAGCAGTGCCCGAGGTACACCAAGCCTGGTGGCGTCGGCCACGGCGAACTGTGCGTAGCCGGTTTCGTTGTATTGGGAGTAACGACGCAACATATCGGCCGACGTGAGAATCACCTGGCTGGCCGTACTGTTGCTGATCCCGGTATTGGCGACGGACAAGCGCCCTGCCGTGGCCCATGAGCCATTGCGCAACGCCTGGGTCGCACCGTCGGTGCCCAACCCGGCCAGGCCGTTGATCTCGAGCCGGAAAGCCCCGGGCATCAACGCATAGGTGGAGGGCATCAGGGTATAGGTGCCGGCCGCCAGGCCCGGCACGCCGGCGCCGATTGTGATCTGCTGGCCGATCAACGGATCGACCGCGCCACCTTCCGGCGCCACCGGTGCATAGCCCGGTTGCACGCCCGGCACAATCGCATAGATCGGGTTGGTGCTCAGACCCGGCAGTACAAACCCGCCGTTGGCACCGAACTGTACCAGTGGGTTGTAACGTGCATCCGTAGAGCCCCCGCGCCCGGAAATAAATCCGGCGCCGAGCAGTTCGCCACCGCCGGACAGATCCACCGTCGCCTGCGGCAGCACCGTCAACTGCTGGCCACCGAGAATCACCCCAACGTTCAGGCTGCCCGCACTGTTGCCGCCACCCTGGCCGACAAACGTCACTGTCTTGCCGTTGTACTTGTAGATCTGGCCATCCACGGTACCGCCGTAAGGCAATACCAGGCCCTTGCCACTCACCGACGTGAGGCTGCCCGGCAGCAGTTGCACGTGGGTAGAGCCCAGGTTGCCAATCTCGATCAGCCCCAGTGGCGCACGCACCACGCCGCCCTGCCTGATGGTGGGCCCGCCCAATTGCAGACGACCAAAGGCCGAGTAAGGCATGGCGGCATTGCTATTGGCGGTGCGTGCGATGGTCAGGGTGCGTGTCGGATCGTAATTGAAGCCTGTGTCATTGCTGGCAGCATTATTCAGATAGCCCGCCAGTACCCGGGCGCCGACTTCAGTCGCCGGGTACAACTGCGCCGCGCGCAGGGTCATGTCGCCACTGGTCACTAATTGCGTGCTGATGCCCTGGGCAATCACATCTGCCCCCGCCCCCGCCAGGAAGCGCAAGTCGCCCTGGCTGGTCAGTTGCACATCATCAAACCCCCGCCGTTCGAGGCTGACCTGGCTGTTGTCGGGCCGCAACAGATAGCTCTTGTTGCCGAACAGCACATTGCCACGCACGTCGATCAGGTTGGCGTTGGCGTTGAACTGCGCCGTGGTGGCCAGCGCGGAGGGATTGGGCAACACCGGCACCGCGCGGGTATAGGCTTCCTTGCCGGACTCTGCCGGCGCGAGGATGCCGGCCAACAGCAGGTATGGCGCCGACAGGTTGACCCGCGAACTGGCCGCCGCGTTTTCACTGAGGTTATAGCTGCCACCGTACAGGCGCAGGCTCTGGCCCATGTTCAACGACACGTCACCGTCGAAACTCAGCAAGCCGTTGCTGAGCAGCGCCAGGTTGTCAAACCCGCCGGCGCTGATCTGGTCCACGCCGAGGCGGCCATGGCCGTACTCGAGGCTGGAAGTCGGGCTGGCTTGATGGGTCTGGCTGAGCACCAGTTCACGCACCTTGAGCACACTGTCGTTGACGCCGGCCTTGAGGTAATACGGGCTTTCCAGGGCCAGGGCCAGGCTACCGCCCGCAGCACCTGCGCCACCCGCGCGGGCAACGAAGCTGCCGTCCAGGTACAGGCCGTTGTTCGACGCAAAGCTGATGCTGCCGCCATTGCTGGCCACCGGCACGCGGCCCTGGCCGGGAACATCCAGCATCGCCTGGGCACCGGACGCGTCCAGGCGCGCGCCGTCGCGCACCACCACAAACAGGTCACTGGCCTTGGCGATACCGGTGGCCAGGTTGATGTCGCCGCCGATGCTGATGGTGCCCCCATTGCGCACCTGGCCGTAGACATTGCCACGGTTGCTCACCGCCGTGACCCCACGCGACGCCACGTCGATCAGCGCGTTTTCACCCACCCAGATCGAACGGCTATGGCCGGCGGCGTTGGCCGCTTCCGAGCCCGTCGCCGTCAGGCCGCCCAGGCTGACGCTGCCGCCCCAGGCGTTGAGGCGGCCGTTCATGGTCAACTGGCCGACGCTGCGCAGGTTAATGGCCTGGCCTGGGTCGACAGTGATCACCGCGCCCTGCCCCACGCTCAAGGCTGTGGTGGCCAGTTCAGCCGCCGTGGAATTTAGATTGCCGGCGGTCAAGGTCAGGCTGGCGCCACGGCGCTGGGTCAGTACGCCTTTGGCAGCGTCTTCCTGGTACAGCGCTGGCGTCCAGCGTTCAAGGGCGGTGGCCGGGTCGCTGCCCGTGGGAGCGGCCGAGGTCCGCTCGCCAATACGGTAGACCGGCGTCGTGACGTCGACCTGGGTACCGTCCGTGACCAGCAGCCCTTCATTGCCGGTGATGTCATAGGCCGAGAAGCCCTTGTTGAAAAAATCCCCCGCCAGTTGCACGGTGCCAACATCGGGCGCCGTGGCGCTGTCGCCGATCTGTACTTTGCGCGCCTGTAACGCCAGGGTGCCGCCACCGCTCACGCCATAACCGCGAATCTCGCCGTCCAAACCCAGGGTACCGAGAGACGCCAAGGTCACGTCGCCGCCCTTGCCACCGTTGAGCTTGCCATCCAAGCCGAGGGTGCCACCGGAGGAGGTGTCCACCACGCTGCCGGCCGCCAGGTTCACACCACCAGTGCTGCGCAGCGACACCTTGCCGCCGTTCACATAGGCCAAGCCGCTGCTGTTGGCCGGTTCCAGCAGCAGATTGTTCCAGCGCCCGGTGGCATCCAGCGTGACCCCGCTGGCCACGTTCAGCGTGCCGCCGCCGTTGAGGATGCTGTCGCCTACCGCACCGCCTTTAAGCGGGTCGACCTGGCTGAGGATATTGCCCGCATTGAGGCTGCCGCCGTGGGCCGTGAGGTTGGCGTTGATGTCGACCCTTGGCCCGAACAGGGTGATATCGCCGCCATCGGCCACCTTGAGCGCTCCGTTGACGGTGACCTGCTGCTTGGCCGCGACCTTGATCGCGCCCAACTGATAGCCATTGAGCTGGTCGCTGTCGAGTACCATCTTGCCCTGGCGGTCCGCGGGCAGCGCGGTGGTGAGGTCCAGGCCATCGGCGATTTTTTGCGTACCGCCCTCGATCAATACCTCGTCCGCGTTTGCGCCCAGGGCATAGCGCAGGGTGCCGGTGGTCTTGTTGTAGATAGGCGTGTAGCCGCCAATGATCAATTGCGCGCGCTGGGCCATGGCCTTCTGCGACTGCTGGTAACCGTCGAGGTTGATGTTCGGCGCCTGGGTCTGGCGATCGCCCTGGAACACGTCACTGATCACCTGGCCCTCGAGCACCGCGCTGGTGGTACCGATCACCAGCTTGCCGGCATCGCGGCCCACCGTGTAACCGCTCTCATAACGACGCTGCTTGGCGATCATCGGGTTGTAGTAGTAATCGGTCTGGCCCCAGCGCTTGCTGGTGTCTTCATACCCCTTGTAGAACCCGGAATAGAGAATGTCGCCCGGCGCGTTGGACAGTTCATACAGGCGCCCGTCCGGGCCCTTGAGCCAGGTCTGCCGGATATACCCGGCCTGCACATCCACGGTGCCGCCCGACAGGTTGATCTGCGCGTCCTTCTGGGTCACCACGTCCTTGCCGGTAAACGTCACGGTACCGCCCTGGGCCATCCACTCACCCACCGAGTGGCCTTGGGTGCCCAGGTAGCCGCCCACTTCCAGCAAGCCGCCAGCGGTGTACCAGCGATCCGTCGCATAGCCGTTGGTGCCTGCGGGCACAAACACCAGCTCGCGCAGGTCGACCCACACATCGTTATTGATCAACTGCCCATCGTCACGGTTGACCGGTGCGTCGCGCTGCTCGTTGCCCTGTACGTTGATCTTGATGTTGTTGGATTCCATCGACACCTTGACACCGACCGCCCCGGAGACATCGATCATCGCCCCGTCGCGTACCAGGCTGCGCCCGGTGGCACTGACCGCGACCTGCCCACCGGTAGCCAGGGTGATCGAGCCTTTCTGGAAGTCCACGGTGCCGCCGCTGACGATCTCGATGCGTGATTGGTCGGTGCGGTCGGCCACGGCGCTGAGGTTGTTGAACTGGCCGGTGATCAGGTTGGCGGGCGTGCCGTCGAGCTTGATCAGGCCGTTGTCCTTCTGGCCGTTGAGCGCGGTGCTGCCGCTGCTGTCGAGCAGGATCGCGGTGGTGCTGCCCTCCCCCAGGATCACGCTGCTGGTGGTGTCGGTAGCGGAATTTAGCAAATGGATGGTGCCACGGGCGTCCACTGACGTGCTGGCCAAGGCCACGCCATTTTGCTGCACCTGGTGCCCGGTCAGGGTGATGTCACCGGTGGACGCCATGATCAGGCCCGTGTTGCTGACCTTGCCTGCGCTGCTGCCGGCCTTGAGGCTGGTGGCCACTTCATTGCCACGGGTGGTGGAGCGGTCATTGCCGGTGGTGCCGACACCCTTGCGGATGTAAAAGCTGTCGCCGGCGGCCAGGGTGGTCTGGCCCTTGGCGGTAGTGAGGGTACCGGCGTTTTCCACTTCCGAGCCCAGCAGCAAGGCATAGCCGCCGGCGTCGGTGGAGGTGGCGGGGTTGTGGGTCTGGATCAATGCGCCGCGCTGCACCTCGACCTTGCCGGCCGCGTCAGTGAAGGTCGGCTGGGTGCCGGTGGCGTCCACGTAGATACCGCGCTGGGTGAACTGCTCATCGGTGATGTTCGCCGCCGCCGCCACCAGATTGCGCACGTTGACCTGGCTGGTGCCACTGAACACCACGCCGTTGCGGTTCACGATCATCACCGTACCGGCGCCGTTGATCTGGCCCTGGATTTCGCTCGGGCGCGCATTCGGGTCGTTGACGCGGTTGAGCACGGCCCAGCTCGACTGCTGCTGGAAGTCGACGCTGGTGTTGCGCCCGACGTTGAAGGTTTCCCAATTGAGGATGGCCTTGTCGGCGGTCTGTTCGATGGTCACCGTGGTCTTGCCGCCGGCCTGGGTCTGCACCGGGCCCTTGGCGTTGGTCCAGCCCTGGGTCAGGCTGTTATCCACCTGCAGGCCACCCTTGCCGAGGCCATCGGGAATGGTCGAGATCTGGCCGAACGCAGCCTGGCGCCCGGCGGCCTGCGCCGCCTGCTGCGCGGCAATCGCCGCCACACTGGTGTTCAAAGTGCTGATGGAACGCGCCAACTGCTGGTTGACCCGCGCCTGCTGGTTCAGCGAAGGAATCCCCTGCACCTGCCCGGCACTGATCCGCGCCGCCGTCGCCGCCTGGGTCGCACCTTTATCGGCAAACCAGCTGGAACTGAACGCCGTGGCCGCATGGGCATTGCCCGCCACCATCAACAAGGCGATGGCCTGGGCCAGGGGCTTGAGGCGCAGCACAGTTTCTTGGGCTTTCAGGTTAACCGGCGATTTGCAGCGGACCATCGGGGATCTTCCTTCTTTGTTATCACGCAGGGAGCAAGACAGGCTCACGTATGAGGGTTAGGCGGTTGGCGAGGGACGGGACTGAACTTCTGTCACGCAAAGTTCATAGAGGGCTGTTAACGGGTCGAAAAACCGCACAAACGCAAAAATCAGCAACGGCACAGGCCGTTGCTGATCAGGTGGTGCAGGTCGTTGAAAGCGAGGGTTACAGCGGACGACCGATACCGTTGCAGACGTTGGTGTTGCCGATGCTCAGGGCGTTGCTCGCGGTCAGGAAGCTGGCGCGAACGGTGGCTTTCCAGGCGGTTGGCAGCGGAACGAAAGCGTTGGCGGTGATGGCTGCATCGTTGTTGTTGGAGGCGCCGTAGTGCTTGGTGAAGAAATCACGCACTTGGCTGGTCTGGGTCGCGTCGGCGTAGCACTGGCTGAAGATCAGGTTGGTAAAGCCCAGGATCGGGTAGCCCGAGGTTGGGTAAGGCTGTACACCGGCGGTGTTGTCCGGACCGAAGACTGGAACCCAGGCGTCCGGGTTGGAACGATCAGCGGCAGCCGGTACCGGTACTGCGCCGATGGCGGCAGACACGTTGGCGGCGGCAGGCGAAACGCCCTGGGTGTTGGTGGCGACGTTTTTGCCCACGCGAGCCACTTTGGTGGCGTCGTCCAGGCCGGCCAATGTCGGGGCGGCGAAGTCCGGGCTCATGTAGGTGATGCGGCCATCGCCGGCGGCCAGGGCAGTCATTACGCCTTGGCTGCCAGTAGCAGCAACGGCGCCGGCAGGCAAGCCGCCGGAGAAGCTGGTGCCGAAGGTGGTGGTGACGGCGAAGTTGCCTGTTTCTGCGTTGCACTTGGCATTCAGGAAACGGGTGAACAGCTCAGTGGTACCACTGCTTTCGCTGCGATAAACCACAACGATCGGACCGGTACGGCCAGAACCGGAAATCCCGTCCCAGGTATTGATACGGCCCGAGAACACGCCGCACAACTCTTGAACGCTCAGGTCTACAGCGGCGGAACCGCTTTTATTGAAAGGAATGGCAACCGAAGTCCCCACCGATGGCACCTGGATCAACTTGCCCCAGGTCGGTTGCTTGGCAGAGGCGTAGGTCGACAACTCAGTGGCGCTCAGCTTGGAGTCGCTGCCGGCCCAGTGCACGTTCTTGTTCGTCACGCCCGCCTGGAACTTGGTGTAGTCGTTGTTCAGGAAGGCTGCCTTGCCGTTGCCGCTGCCGACACCGATGTACTGGGCGAAACCGGCCGTCAGCACGCCGGAGGTCTGGTACAGCGCTTGTGGCAGGGTGGCACCGCCACCGTTGATGTCAGCCATTGCAGCCTGTGCCGAGCACAGTGCGGCGAGGGTCATGGATACCGCGAGAACGTTGCGCTTAAACATGAAGAATCTCCTTTCGTCGTGTTTGTACGTTGGGGGTAGATGGCTCTTGCATGACGCCATGGCTTCGGTCCCAGGCCGTGTCTCGGGGGTGGCGAGGGGTGAGGCCATGGGTAGGAAATTTCGCAGCTTCCGATGACAGCAAAAGGAAAAAACCTCGGGAGGAAGGGCTTGATTTTAAAAAGATTCTCGGGTGTTTTGGTCATGGTTTTGAGCGGTTTGGCGGCAGGTGACAGCGAGGTTTCAGCGTGGGTTTCGCCAAGGCGGCGCGGGCTGTGACGCGGGGCCTGGATGTGACGGAATGAGGAACCCGAGGTTGGGGTCTGGCGATATCGGCCCACCCCAACATCAACTGAACAGACAGGGTTCAATGTGGGAGGGGGCTTGCCCCCGATTGCGGTATGTCAGCAACAACTGAGGTGACTGACCCACCGCTATCGGGAGCAAGTCGAATTGTCGCACCGCCCCTCCCACATTTTTTAACCGCATGCATTCAGGTAACGAGTTGGTTGATCTCGATGATCGGCAACAGCACCGCCATCACGATCACCAGCACCACCGCGCCCATCACCACAATCATCAGCGGCTCCAGCAACGCCGTCATGCCCATGGCCCGCCGTTCAATATCCCGCGACAAGGTCTGCGCCGCCCGCTCCAGCATCGGTGGCAGCGAGCCGGTTTTTTCGCCGCTGGCGATCAGGTGGATCAGCACCGGCGGGAAGACTTTTTCCACCGCCAGTGCCGGGGCCAGGTTGACGCCTTCGCGCACCTTGGCCGTGGCATCGTTGACGCACTGGCTCAGGCGCTCGTTGGACAGGGTTTGCCGCGCCGCTTCCAGCGCACGTAACAGCGGCACGCCGGCACCGCCGAGGATCGCCAGGGTCGAGGCAAAGCGCGCGGTGTTCAGGCCCAGCACAAAACGCCCGATCAGCGGCAGGCGCAGCACGCGGCTGTGCCAGTTCAAGCGCGCCACCGGGTTGCGCAGGTACAGGCGCCAGCCCCAAAACCCACCGACAATCCCGCCGAAACACAGCCAGCCCCACGCGCGGATAAAGTCGCTGGCGTTGAGCATCGCCAATGTCAGCCCGGGCAGGTCCTGGCGCGCCTGGGAAAACGCGCTGACCACCTGGGGCACCACGTAGCTGAGCAGGAAAATCACGATACCGATGGACACCAGCCCGACCACACCGGGGTAGATAAACGCGGTGAGGATCTTGCCGCGCAGGTTGTTGCGCTCCTCGATGTAGTCGGCCAGGCGTTCCATCACCTGGGCCAGGTCGCCGGACTCCTCCCCCGCCGCGATCAGTGCGCGGTAGATCGACGGAAAGTCCCGTGGCCGCGCCGCCAGCGCATCCGCCAGACGCATGCCGCCGCGCACGTCGGCACGCACGGCGGCCAGGGTCTGGGCGATGTGTTTTTTCTCCGCCTGTTCCACCGTGGCGCTTAATGCCGCCTCCAGGGGCAGGCTGGCGCCGAGCAGGCTCGCCAGTTGCCGCGTGGCCCAGGCCAGGTCGTTATCCGACAGCTTGGCGCTGAACAGGCTGCTGCCGACGGCGCTTTGCTGGCCGCCCTCGACCTGCACCAGCAGCGCGGTCAGGCCACGGCTGCGCAACACGGCAAACGCCCCGCTCTGGCTGTCGGCCTCCAGGTGCCCGGCCTCGACTTTGCCGCTGGCATCGGCGGCTTCATAGCGGTAGCGATTCATCAGGCGTCCCGTGTCACGCGCAGGATTTCTTCCGGCGCGGTGGCGCCGCTGCGCACCCAGCGCTCGCCGTCTTCACGCATGCTGAACATCCCCGCACGGCGTGCCGCCACGCGCAGATCCTGCTCGCCGGCGCCCTGGTGGATCAGGCTGCGCACCTCGTCGTCGACGCAAAACAATTCATGGATACCGGTACGCCCGCTGTAGCCGATCTGGTTGCACTGCGCGCAGCCCACCGGGCGCCAGGTGCCGGGCGCGGCCGGGTCTTCCTGCTTGCAATGCGGGCACAGGCGGCGGACCAGGCGTTGCGCCAAGACCCCCAGCAGTGACGAGGCCAGCAGGAACGGCTCGACGCCCATGTCGATCAGGCGGTTGACCGCCGACACCGCATCGTTGGTGTGCAGGGTCGCCAGCACCAGGTGCCCGGTGAGCGAGGCCTGCACCGCGATTTGCGCGGTCTCCAGGTCGCGGATTTCACCGATCATGATGATGTCCGGGTCCTGGCGCAGGATCGCCCGCAGGGCCAGGCCGAAAGTCATATCGATCTTGGCGTTGACCTGGATCTGGCTGATGCCCGGCAGGTCGTATTCCACCGGGTCCTCCACGGTGAGGATATTGCTGGTGCTCGCATCCAGCCGCGCCAGCGCGGCGTACAGGCTGGTGGTCTTGCCGCTGCCCGTAGGCCCGGTGACCAGCACGATGCCATGGGGCTGGCGGATCAAGGTGTCGAGGCGCGCCAGCAGCTGCGGCTCCATGCCCAGGGTCTCCAGTTGCAGCCGCCCGGCCTGCTTGTCGAGCAAGCGCATCACCACCCGTTCGCCATGCCCGGTGGGCACGGTCGACACACGAATATCAATCGGCCG